>NZ_JACJVR010000050.1 GCF_014212175.1 Cohnella xylanilytica
CTCTTCGCCGCTGCCGGCGATGCGGCAGCGGCGAAGAGCGCATGCGCCGCACGCGCTGCGCCTCGTGCGGGCGAAGCGGCTGCGCCGTCTGCGAAGCATGCGCGACGATGGGGCGCAGCCGCGAATGCGGGCTGCTCGCGCTCGGCGTCTCGCCGCGCGAGCAGCCCTTGGTTCTGGCCCCCGGCGGGTCCATGGACCGCTGGGGGCTCAGCCCGGCGCAGCGGGACGCGTCGGCGGCCGCCGTCCGCTTCCTGCGTGAAGGGCGCGCGCCCGCTAGCGCGGGCTTGCCCTGGCTCGGCAAGCTGTGCAGCCTTCTTCCGGGCCTTCGCCCGAACGGCGCCGGCGGCGACCGAAGCTTCCTGCTCTGGGCCGTCACCGGGGCTGGCAAGACGGAGATGATCTTTCCGCTGCTGGACGCGGTGCTGTCGGCGGGCGGACGGGCCTTGGTCGCGACGCCTCGGCGGGACGTCGTGCTGGAGCTGGCCCCGCGGCTTGCGAAGGCTTTTCCCGAGGCTTCGCGGGCCGTTCTCTACGGGGGAAGCGAAGATCGCTGGGAGAACGCCGCCTTGACGCTGGCGACGACCCATCAGCTGCTTCGCTTCCAGGCGGCGTTCGATCTCGTACTGATCGACGAGCTGGACGCTTTTCCGTACCATGGCGATCCGATTCTTCATTATGCGGCGGCGAAATCTCGCAAAGCCCAAGGAACGACCGTCCTGCTGAGCGCCACTCCGCCGAAGCCGATGCAGCGGGCGGTGAAGCGGGGCCGGCTTCCATGCGCAAGGGTCCCGGTCCGCTATCATCGCCATCCTCTGCCGGTACCGAGACGGCTTGCGCTGCCGCCGCTTCATCGTTGGGCCGGCAAGAGAAGGCTCCCCGCGTCCCTCGGCAAGCAGCTAAGCCGATCGCTGGACCGAGGTGCGCAGCTGTTCGTCTTCGTCCCTTACATTAAGCATGTCCAGCCTCTAGTGGAGCTGCTGCGAAGGCATGCCAGTCAGTTGAAGCTGGCTCCTCGGGCGATTGAAGGCACTTCCTCGGTCGATCCGGGCCGAACGGAGAAGGTTGTTCTTTTCCGCCAAGCCTCCCTGCGAGTATTGATAACGACGACGATTCTGGAGAGGGGCGTCACCATTCCCCGCAGCGACGTGTTCATCCTCGACGCCCAGCAGCGGATGTTCGACGAAGCGGCGCTCGTGCAGATGGCCGGAAGGGCGGGGAGATCGGGAGACGACCCGAACGGCCGGGTGTTCTTCTGCTCCGCCTACCGGACGAGCTCCCAGCGGGGAGCCGAGCGGCAAATCCGCGCGATGAACCGGATCGCCCGCCGCCGCGGCTATCTTAAGGACAAGAAGGAGTCGGGGAAATGAAGTGGCTGGACAGGCTGCACGGACTGCTCGCGGTCAGCGCCGGAGAAGCATGTCCCGTCTGCGGCAAGGACGGTCGTCCGTCGCTCGCGGCTGCTGCGTTGCCCGTTCGGCATGCCGCTCCCGCGCGCGAGCTTCGGCGGTTATGCGGGGACTGCCTCGCCCGGATTCCCTGGATCGCGAACGCGATCTGCCCCGTCTGCGGCCGACCCGACCGATGCGGGGATTGCCTGCGGCGCAGGGAGCGCCACTTCGAGCGCTGCCGCGGAGCCGTCCGATACGACGAGACCATGAAGGAATGGCTCGCTCTCTATAAGTACCGCGGACTGGAAAAGCTGGAGCCCGTCATGGCCGCCATATTGGCCGGCGCGGTCGAGCGGCTCCTGAGCTCGGCGGCAGCTCCTGCTCCGTTCGACCTGATCACCAGCGTGCCGCTAGCCGAACAACGGTTGGAGGAGCGCGGCTTCAACCAGGCGGAACGAATGGCGATGCGGATCTCCGAATGGTACCGGATCCCTTACGTTCCTCTGTTAAGGCGCGTCCGCCATTCGGACAAGCAGAGCTTCAAAGGCCGCAAGGACCGGCTGGAGAACATGAGGGGCAACTTCGCCCCGATGGCGGAAGCGATCGACGGACTGCTTGGGTACGGGGTGTCTCGCGGCAACGGTAAGCTCCGTCATTCCGTTCCGTCCGTGACCCCTTCGCCGACCTCCGCCCTTTTTTCCCCGCCGACCGTTCTTCGCATTCTGATCGCGGACGATATTTATACGACCGGAAGCACGATGAACGAATGCGCTCTTGCGCTAAGGATGGGACTCCCTTCCTGCGAGGTCTATGGCGCTCTCTGGGCCCGATCGTGACCGCGGTAGCGAAAAAGCTACCGTTTCCTAGAAAAATCTAGTACAATGAAAGCGTCATAGGATCAAACAATGTCGACGGCTGTCGAGGTTGGGGGTAGCAGACAGATGGAACTAGCCAATTGCCCGCGTTGCGGAAGGCTGTTCACGCGCCATTTTCGCGATATTTGCCAGAATTGCTTCGCCGATATCGAGAAGGAATACGAGCTCTGCCTGGAATATTTGAAGAAGCACAAAGGCGCCACGATTACGGTTCTGTCCGAGGAGACGGGGGTATCGATTAGGCAGATTACGAAGTTCATCAAGGAAGGCCGAATCTCTCTCTACAACGCTCCGAATCTGTCCTACCCGTGCGAGGTGTGCGGCGTTCTCATTCGCGAAGGGAACATGTGCGAGAATTGCCGGGGAAGGCTGAACAGCGAGGTTCGGAAGGCGACTTCGGGCCGCGACTTTGCTGATTCGCAGCAGCGGGCTAAGGGGGCTTATCAGATCGGAGACCGGCTTCGCGATAGGGAATGAATCGTTCTATAAACATTTATATGGCTGCGACCGATAATACCTGTAAAGGTTGTCGGTCTCTTTTTATTTATCGGGGTGATGTTGAATGAAGATCAATCAAGCTCAACGAATCAGCGCTTACCAAGCGGCATATTCGCAAGCCGGCGAGCAACGCACGGACGGGGCCGCGGGCAAGAAGCGCAAGGACGAAGTTCAAATATCGGCGGAAGCCAAGGAATTGCTGGATGCGCAAGGCAAGGCAGGCGGCACTCGCGCCGAGAGGATCGAGTCCCTGAAGAAGGAAGTTTCCACAGGAACGTACTACGTCGATACGGACAAGCTTGCCGAGAGAATTTGGCCTTTCGTACGCTGAACGGGATAGACCAACATAATTGAAGGTGAATTCAATGGCATTGGAACGGTTATACGAGAGCATGGAGATTCTGCTCGGACAGCACGAGAAGCTGCTGGAGATGTCCGAGCAGAAGAGGCAGGCGATTATCCGCAACGATGTCAGCCTTCTGAACGAGCTTACGACGAAGGAATCCCGCTTGGTTCGGCTTATCGCGGAGACGGAGCAGCAGCGGAATCAAGCGGTATCCGATTATTACGCGGCCAAGGGATTAAGGGCGACTTCTTCCGCGACCGTGTCCACCATCATTCGGATGGAGACGAGTTTCCGCGACAAGGAGAGGCTGACGAACCTGGGAGAGCGGTTGACCGACGTAGTGAACCGGTTGAGAAGCCTGAACGACCTGAACACTCAGCTGCTCCGTCAAGCGATGGAGTTCAACGAATTCTCGATCAACCTGCTTAGCGGTACGGATGATGATGACGTGGTGTACAAACGGCCGGTCGATCAGGCGGGTTACAGCGCTAACGCTAGAATTTTCGATTCCCGCGCTTAAAGTGCAGAGTGCAGAGGACTGCCCATACGATGAGGAGGTCACAAGATGAGATCGACGTTTATGGGGCTGGAGACGGCCAAGCGAAGCCTGATGACCCAACAAGCCGCTCTGCAGACGACCGGCCATAACGTAGCGAACGCCAATACGGAGGGCTACACCAGGCAGACCGTCAAGATGGTCGCCTCCCGGCCGATAGAAGCACCGGGTATGTCGCACTCGACTGCCGCCGGCCAGATCGGCACCGGGGTCGAGTACAATTCGGTCTCCCGGATTCGGGAGCGGTTCCTCGACTTGCAATATCGCAACGAGAACAAGACGCTTGCCAACTGGACGGTTCGCCAAGACACGCTCCAGAAGTTGGAAACGATCTTCAACGAGCCGTCGGATACGAGCTTGAGATCGGCGATCGACAACTTCTTTAATTCGTGGAACGACCTGGCCGAATCCCCCGAAGACGAGACGGCCCGGAAGCTCGTCCGGGAGAACGCGATGTCGATGGCGGACGCCTTCAACCAGACGAGCAAGCAGCTCACCGAGCTGTCCGAGGATTTGAACGAGAACATCGAGGTCAAGACGACTCAGCTCAACACCATTATCTCCACTATCGCCGACCTGAATGGACAGATTCGCCGGGTGGAAGCGTTGGGGGATAATGCGAACGATCTTCGTGACCAGCGGGATCTATTGACCGACGAATTGTCGAGTATTGTGAATATCAACGTTACCGAAGCGGAGAACGGCGATTACCAGATCTCGATCGGTGGGACGCCCCTCGTGAATGGCGAAGAGGATACGCCGATGGATTCGGCCACGCTTAAGGGATTATTTGATTCCGGAGACGTGAACGGTGGAGAAATTTACGGGATGATTTACTCCCGCGACGTATACGTAGTCGACTACAAGCGGCAGCTCGATACGCTCGCGAGCGGGCTGGCGAACGGCAGCATGACGGTGACGATTCCGGCCGGCTCCGTGCTGCCGGAAGGCACGGTGTTGAACAACGTGATTTACAGCGAAGCCAGCGGCAACCGAACCTTGAGCTCCGACTTGACCGTTACGGTGGCAGGTATTAACGGACTTCATAAGCTCGGTTATTCGTTGGGCACTCCACTGACGGCGGGCAGCAACTTTTTCGTCGCGTCGGATGGTGGGCAAATCACGGCGGCCAACTTCCAGGTGTCGGCCGATATTCAAGCCAACGCCAGCCTGATCGCTTCCTCCATGCGGACCTCGAAAGACGGCAGCGGAACCGAGACCGCGATCAAGGGGAACAATACGTTGGCCCAGCTGATCTCTCAATTGGGCGACGTGAAGATAGACTTCTCCTCAGTCACGAGCGGCGCCGATATTACAGTGAACAGTGCGAACGGCTACTTCCGCGGGATGGTCGGTCAGTTGGGTGTGCAAACGGAAGCGGCGACTCGGCAGGCGACCAATTCCCAGTCGGTCGTCGACCAGGTTAACGGCCGCCGCACGGCGGTAAGCGGCGTGTCCCTGGACGAAGAGATGTCGAATATGGTGGTTTTCCAACATGCCTATAATGCGGCGGCGCGGATGATGACCACCGTGGACGAGATGCTGGATCGGATTATCAACGGAACCGGCGTCGTCGGAAGATAAATCGATCGATGAGATGAAAGGCGGGTGCTAAGGACCGATGGTGGGAAGAGTAACTCAGGGGAGCATTACCAGCCAGCTCCTTCGGAACATCAACACGAACTTGACACGCATGCAGGGCACGCAGGAGAAGTTGTCGACTGGACGCGACATCAACCGTCCTTCGGACGACCCGGTCGGCATCACATATTCGCTCCGTTACCGCAGCGACCTGGCTGTTAACGAGCGATACAAGACGAATACGGACAGCGCGGCTTCGATGCTGGACTTCAACGACACCATTCTGACCCAGACCGGCGACGTGCTGAAGCGAGTCAAAGAATTGGCGGTCCAAGCGAGCAATGGGACCAACCCGCAAGTCGGATTGGACAATATCGCTTCCGAGATGGAGCAATTGAAGGAGCAGTTGGTCAACATCGCGAACTCCACCTTCAAGGGCAAGTACATCTTTAACGGCCAAGATGTCGATCAGATTCCTTATGGATCGGGCGTGGATCCATGGGACGTCGTTACCGATAACGGGCAGATCTCCTATGTGATCGGAGCGGGAGTCAAGCTTGACGTGAACTTGAACGGGAACGACGTGTTCGGTTATCCCCCGACTTCGTCGACGGTGACCTCGCCTAAGAAAGAGGACGACAATGCTTTTTATGTATTGGATAAAATGATCTCTGACTTAAAGAGCGCCAATCTCAGCGACTTGAAGGTTCAGATGAATGCTCTTGAGACCCGCACGAACAAGATTCTGTCCCAGCAAGCGGAGATCGGAGCGCGCGTCAATCGGGTGGAGCTCGTGCAATCCCGGCTGGAGGACCTTAACATTAACCTGCAGACGCTGCAGTCGAAGGTCGAGGATGCGGAATACGAGGATCTTATCATTAAGTCGAAGGTTGATGAGAGCGTCTACCAGGCGTCCTTGTCCGTCGGGGCCAAAATCATTCAGGCTTCGTTGGTCGATTTCCTCAGATAAACGGTAAGGAGAGGGTGGCATGATCGGTCAAATATCCATTCATAGCGAGCCTGCCATTCTCAACTTCGAGGGGAAGCTCGGGCGTTACGATATCCGAACGGAGCGTCCGCAGGTCCATATCGAATCCCGCAAGGCCATAGTGACTATGCGTAATAACGGAGTCGGAGCACTTGAGATCGATATGAGCCTGACAAATGATGCGATCGACGGCGGCTCGCCCGAGAGCTTCTGGAGTCGGGTGTATTCCCAATATAAGCAGATGGCCGACGATAATATCGTGAGGATCGTGGAGCGCGGCAATACCATTGGCGATCTAAGAATCAAAGGCAATCCGATCGCGGATTTTGCTTACGAGGATTTCAATGAAGGAGCGCCGGATCTTCAGGTCTATGGCCCCGCATATCCGGATAACACGAAGATCTCGTATACGCCGGCCGTTCCGGAGATTGAAGTATCCGACGGGGATGTGAATATCTCCGTTCAGACGTTTCGTCCGGATATACAGTATCATCGCGAATACGTTAAGTATTACATGAAGCAGTACCCCAAGGTGATCATAACCCCGCCGGCCATCGATGTGATCGGTTGATTTCCATAGCCGCTATGAGCGTTCTCGCTTATAGCTTTTTCTGTGTATGACGGAGAAATAATTGGAGGAAGCAACGTGCAGACACTGGCGACGAGATTCGGCGAAATAACCATCCAAGATGAGGACGTTTTCCATTTTCCTAAGGGCATTCCCAGCTTCGAAAACCGTAAAAGGTATGTGTTCGTCCGTCCTGAAGACCATGCCCCGTTCGAATACTTGCAGTCCATAGACGACGGAGATTTGGCCTTCATCCTAGTCGATCCCTTCCTCTTCTTCCCCCAGTACACGTTCGAACTGTCCGATCAAGCACTCGCCGAATTAGGGCAGCCAGCCGAAGATTCGCTGTTGATCCGGGTCATCGTAAGTATCCGGGGAGAGCTGCGCGACGCGACGGCTAACCTGGTGGCTCCCGTCGTCATCAACACTCGCGATCGGCAAGGACAGCAAGTGATCTTAGCCAGCTCGGAGTATGCCGTTCATCACCGTCTGTTCCAAGCACCACTCAACTCCGCCGGAAAGGGATGACGCCATGCTCGTTCTGACGCGCAAGAAGGGACAATCGATTCTTATTCAGGACCAGATTGAAGTGACGATTCTGGGCATCTACAACGATCATATCAAGCTTGGCATCTCCGCCCCCCCGGAGGTCCAGATCGTTCGTTCGGAGCTTATGGTCTCGATCAAGGAGACTAACAAGGAAGCCTCTCAACTACCAGATAGCGTCAACCTGGCAGAAGCCCTCCGGAATATTGGAAAAGATTTATCAGGGGGGGCACAGTAACGCCTCATTTCCCCTCGTAATCCCTTTGGAACATTGATTTTAGCAAATGGTATATGTTGCTAACAACCGGAAGGGGACTCGCCGATATAGTAAGAAAAGGGTATTGACGAGAGACGAGGAGCGATGACGATGACCAGTATGAACATGGGCAGCCAAGTGGCTGGCGCTTCGGTTCAACCGCAGATTGCGCCGATTCGATCCGGCGGTAAAGAGGGGGCGGACGCTGTGAATCTGCAGCCTACGTTGCCTAGATTGCGGAGTCAAGAGGAGAACGGAGCTGGACTCAGCATCGGCGAAGAGCAGTTGTACCGGGCGATCGAGAGGGCGGTCAAGGCGATGCAAGGACCGGAGACTTCTATTCAGATGCATGTACACGAAAAGACCCATGCGGTCGTAATCAAGGTGTTCAATAAGGAGACCGGTGATCTTATTCGGGAGGTTCCCCCGGAGAAAACGTTGGATTTGGTAGCGAAGATGATGGAATTTGCGGGCATCTTGATCGACGAGAAGGTATGAGGAGGATGATGACGTGAGCACGATCAAATTGGGCGGATTAGCCACCGGGATCGATACCGACACGATTGTCAAGCAATTGATGTCGGCCAAACGCGAACCGCTGAATAAGCTTAATCAACAGAAGACGAAGCTTGAATGGCAGCAAGAGGCTTACCGGGATATTACGATCAAGCTGGTCGACCTTCGCAATAACAAGTTGGCTAATTTGAAGTTGGCCAGCAATCTCAATACGCAATCTTCTTCCGTTACGGGTAATACGACGGCTGTAAGCGTCAAGGCTCAAACCGGAGCGGTTGCCGGGAGCATGTCCATCGAGGTGCACAGTCTTGCGACGGCTGCGTCGGCAACGGGGGCTTCCATCGGGAAGAATATCGACACCAGCAAATCACTTGCAGATTTGGGGCTCCTCTCTTCCGGAACGTCCGATATTAACATTAACGGCACGACGATTACCTTGAACAGCTCGGATAAGCTCTCCGATGTCATTAGCAAGATTAATTCAACATCGGGAGCGAACGTGACCGCTTACTTCGATAACGTCTCGGGCAAACTCGCCCTGACAGCCAAAGCGACCGGTGCTTCTGGCAGTCTGACCTACACCGGGGAACTGTTAGAGAAGGGCTTTGGTCTCGGTACGCAGGCTAGCGCTTCGACGGCGGCATCCTCGATAAGCAAATCGCTTGGCACCGATGCGAGCAAGACATTGGAGCAATTGGGGCTTGCCACGGGCGCTACTAGCCTTACGATCAACGGTACTATGGTTAACCTGACCAAGGATATGACGCTGTCAGACGTAATCACCAAAATCAACGCAGAAGCAATGGACGTTACCGCATCGTTCGACTCGGCTACTGGCAAATTGTCCATTACTTCCAAGTCGAACGGTTCCAACTTGTCCATTAGCGGGGATTTGGCGACCAAGCTCGACCTCAGCACGTCGAAGGCAGGAGCGGACGCCGATGTGACCATCAACGGAATCCGAACGACCCGTTCGAGCAACACGTTCACGGAGAACGGCGTTCAGATTACCTTGAATGCGGCCTCCAATGGAGTGGCCAGCACGGTCACGACCAAACTCGATACAAGCAAGTTTGTGGACGCGATCAAATCCTATATCACGGCGTATAACGAGATTCTGGACGCGATCAATCCAAAGCTGTCGGAGAAGCGCAATTACAGTTACGAACCGCTGACCGAAGACCAGAAGAAAGACATGAAGGAAGAAGAAATCGAGCTCTGGGAGAAGAAGGCGAAGCAGGGGCTTCTCAAGAACGATACGATTTTATCTTCTCTTGTATCCAACATGAGACTTGGCACTATGACGGACGTCAATGTTAACGGTACAAACGTCAATATTACAAGCCTCGGAATCACGACGGGGACTTGGGAAGAGAAAGGGAAGCTTAAGCTGGACGAAGCCAAGCTGACCGAAGCTCTCGAGAAGAACCCTGACCAGGTAATCGGATTCTTCACTCAATTTACCGCGGAGACCGATCCTAAGAAAGCCAAGCTCGCGACCACTCCGGACAGCGGTTTGTTTAATCGAATCTCCAATGAACTGATGACTGCCCTTAATTCGTTGGCGGATAAGGCGGGCACTTCTCGCGTAAGCACGTCCACATCGGAAGTGTTTAACCCGGCCAGCTTGATTGGCGAACAAATCCGCAATCTCGATATTCGAATCGCGAATCTAAATTCCAGGTTGACGATTATCGAGAATAATTACTATAAACAATTCTCTTCGATGGAAACGGCAGTCAACAAGCTGAACGCTCAATCGAGCAGCCTGTTCTCTTAATCCGATGAATACAATGATGGAATTTCAGTTATTACTCGGCCAAGTTTATAATGAGACTATTCGGCTAACTCATCCGGATTCGGCCCCTGACTATACGGAATACGAGGATTTCGTGGAGCTTAGGCAGCGATTGGTCGATCTTCTGGATGAGAATCCGGAGATTGCCCAGAGGGAGCGGGAAGCGATTCAACAGTTAGCCCCTTACGAGGAGGAGTTGATCGCCAGGATGGAAGCTCTCAAACGTGAGGCTCTCTTCGGTTTGAGAAGGCTGGAGGAGTCCCGCAAACAGCGAGACGCTTATTCGGATGACTATGGAACGGTAGAAGGATTCATGTTCGATAAACGAAGATAGAGATCGGCAGCCATGCGCTTCTCGCATGGCTGCCGAATTTCCTTATGGAACGGATGTGCGGCAGTGCAAAGATTATCGCTTGTCATGATCGTCCGCAACGAAGAAGCGACTCTTCCTCGTTGCCTGGAGAGTGCGTCCCGGCTCGTAGACGATATCGTCGTGCTGGACACGGGGTCCACAGACGGAACTCTAGAGATCGCCCGTCGATTCGGCGCTAGAATCGGCGAATATACATGGAGCGATCACTTTGCAGAAGCTAGAAATGCCGCGCTAGAGCTTTCACGTACCGATTGGAACCTTGTGCTCGATGGAGACGAGTACATCACGAACGACTGCCATGATAACATTCGCGAATTTATGCGGCAGGGCCAGGCCATCGGAAGAATCCGCAGGCTCAGTTCAGTTCGAAACACGGACGGAATCCAGTGGGTCAGCGACTATATATCAAGGTTATTCCCCTCCGGAATCCGATACCGCGGACGAATTCATGAACAACTGGATTCGGATTTGCCAAGAAGGATCATCGGCGTCGAAGTCGGTCATGACGGGTATCTGGATAGGGCGAAGTCGGGACGCAATATTCCGCTTCTTCAGCAAGAGTTGCTTGAGAATCCGGGGAATGCCTACTACTCATTTCAACTGGCGAAGGAATATAGGGGGATCGAGCGTTACGCCGAATATTATCAGTTTTGCAAGCAGGCTTACCTGAATGTATCGAGGAAAGAACGGTATGCGCCATATGTAATCGTCGAGTTTCTATACGCAATGCTCAAGAGCGGCAAATTGGAAAAGGGGCCGGAAGTGATCGAGCGGGAGGGAGACTATCTCCAGGATTTTCCTGATTTTCACTTCGCCAGCGCGTTGCTTTACCTGGATTACATCATGGAGGATGTCGGGCGCCGATATCCGCTGCTCCCGAAGATCGAGCAAGCCTATCTACGCTGTTTGGAGATCGGGGAGACAACCCGTTACGATAGCGTTATTGGAACGGGCAGCTTCTCCGCGATGTACAACCTTGGGGTTTACTACGAAGTACAAGGGAAGACCGCGCAGGCTGTAGAATGGTATCGGAAAGCGGCGGAATATTCCTATGAACCGGCCTTAAAGCGACTTCAAAATTTATAGAAATAGGCACTCGGAACTAAAACGCCGGCTCCATGCTTCCGATATATAAGGCAGATACTTTGAGACAAAGGAGCAATTCCATGATTACGAATCCCTATCAGAAGTATCAGCAGGCTGCCGTTCAGACGGCTTCGGGCCCCCAACTGCTTCTCATGTTGTACGATGGGGCGATTCGATTTACCCGGACCGGCATCGAAGGTATCCAACAACGGAACTTTGAAAAAGCGAACAATAATCTAATCAAAGCCCAGGCCATTATTCATGAGCTGATCGCGGGGCTGAATCATGATTATCCGATAGCGAAGGATTTGCTGGCTATCTATGAATATATGATCCATCAACTGATCCAATCAAATATTCGAAAGGACGCTTCCAAGGCCCAAGAGGTTCTCGACCATCTCGCCGAACTAAGAGAGGCTTGGGGGGAAGCAGCCAAATTATCGGCGGTTTAAAGGTAAGTTTTGCAAAAAAAGTTTTGCAGGGATCTAAAAAATACCTTAAAACTTGTCGATAAAAGAAATAGAACGATCTGAATCGGGCGGCCGACCTTCAGGTCGTGACCCACAGGGAAGTGGGACACTTTATTTCAGGGAGGAAATTGTAATGATTATCAACCACAATATCAACGCTCTGAACACGCACCGCAACCTGGGCCTGAACAACACGGCTGCAGGCAAGAACATGGAGAAGCTGTCTTCCGGTCTTCGCATCAACCGCGCTGCCGACGACGCTGCCGGTCTGGCAATCTCCGAGAAGATGCGCGGCCAAATCCGCGGTCTGGAACAAGCTCAACGCAACACGCAAGACGGTATCTCCTTCGTACAAACGGCTGAAGGCGCGCTGAACGAAGTTAGCGCCATGCTCGTTCGCATGAAAGAGTTGAATGTTCAAAAGGCTAACGGCACGTACCAAACGACCGACACGGGCAACATCGACACTGAGTTGACCGAACTGAACGCTCAAATCACGAACATCCTTGACAAGACGACGTTCAACGGAATCTCCATCAAGAACTCCGTTAACATCGCGTACAACGATGGTGCAGACACGATCACGATCGACGCTCTGTCGTTCTCCGTAGGCAGCACCGACCTGGCTGGCGTCTCTACCGCTATCACGAACCTGTCCACGGCTCGCGGTACGTTGGGTGCTAAGCAAAACCGTCTGGAGTACACTTCCAACAACATCGGTACGACGGTTGAGAACCTGACCGCTTCCGAATCCCGTATCCGTGACACGGATATGGCGAAGGAAATGGTTAACCTCACGAAGAACAACATCCTGCTGCAAGCTGCTCAATCCATGCTGGCTCAGGCTAACTCGCAGCCGCAAGGCGTTCTTCAACTGCTTCGTTAATCGCCGGGTTTCTAATTCTACGAGGAGGCTGCTGCATGGCAGCCTCCTTTCTCATTCCATTCGAATGTCAGGAGATAACCGTATGTCCGTAGCATACTTCATCATGGCTCATCACAAGCCGTCTATGCTCCTTCGAATGATGAACGCAATCTACTCGGAGGAGAATATCTATCTCATTCATATCGATTCCAGAGCCGATGACGAGATGCTGGATTTGGCGCGGAATTTGCAAAGCTCGAATGACAATATTCATCTCCTGCCTTCCCGGTTCCTCAATTGGGGGGGGTGGTCTCTCGTTCAAGCCGAATTGGATGCGATTCGCGTCCTGCTCAATTGGAGCCGGAAATGGACGCATCTTATTAATCTAAGCGGACAAGATTTTCCACTGGTTAAGCAGGATCTTATACTATCGTTTTTAAACGATAATAAGGAACGCAATTTTATATTAGCTAAACCTACGGATCCGGCCATGATGAAGGGACTGCAGGGAGCTTTCGTTATCGAGGATGCTAAGAAATATCAAAGATTAGGCGAACGTGAACCCTTCGAGAGCTATTTCACCGAGAATATTAGACAATATAGCGGCTCCCAGTGGAAGATGATCACGAGAAGCTTCGCCGAGTATGCGGTCGATTCCTATTTATCCTACGAGATGCAGGACTACTACCGTTACTCCTTCACGCCGGACGAATACTTCTTCCCGACTCTGATCCAGAACAGTCCGTTCTCGGAGACTGTCGTTCCCAATATCAAAAGATTTATTCGAATGGAAGCAGGCGAACATTCCAAAAATCATGCCACTTTGCTTACGATCGATGATCTAGGTTCTCTTTTTAGTAATGATACTTTCTTTGCTCGCAAGTTCGATGACGAGGTCGATTCCAAAATAATCGATGCTATAGAAGAAATGCTAGCCCTTCGCCCATGATTTACCGCTTTAAGTTGTAATGCTTATTGTCCGATATAATAGGTATAGGACATGTTCGGTAAAGTCATCATCACGAACAGGATGGAGCCTTAGATGACTACTTTTCAGGCCAATCTCAGTTTCTTGGAGCAGCGATTTCCCTACGCGCATCATCAGCTCATCCCTGCATCTCCTCAATCTACCGGGTATGAGCCTTTTCTATCCGAGGATGGATTAGGCAACATTCGGATCCAACGTTCAGGAGAACGTGAGGAGTTTCTTTATGATCCTTCGCAAACCTCCATGGATGTCGCAAGATGGTTGCAAGCTCAATCCGACTCCATTTCCCAGCACGATCATCTCCTTCTTTACGGCTTAGGTATAGGGCATCATTTGCAAGTATTGCTAACTTTCTATCCGGATAAATGGATCTATATCTATGAGCCGGATACCGAACTCTTCCGCGCGGCCCTCCAAGCGGAAGACATGACAGCTATACTGAGCCATGAGAATGTGAAGGCTCTAGCCGTAGGCTCTTCCACGGAAGCAAAACGGCAGCTCATCTATCCCATTTGCACGCATGCGCAGGGATCCTGCGCTTTCTTATATATGCCGTATTACGCACGGACGAATGCAGAAGGAATCGAGCAATTCCGTGAGGAGATCCCGGCAATCGTCTCCGAGTTTCAAGTAAACCGAAATACGCGGAATCTATTCAAAGAGCAGTGGCTTGTGAATCGGCTATATCATCTGTCGACAAATCTGAATTCGACTCCTCTCCACGCACTCAAAGGTCGATTCAAGGGAGTTCCAGCCATTATTGTCGGCTCCGGACCATCGCTAAAAGAAGATGTCGAATGGATTCGGCAGCTTCGTCGGCATTGCTTAATCTTGTCCGCGGGAACAAGCGTTCAGCCTCTTTTACATTTCGGAATCGAACCTCATCTGGTCGCGTTAGTAGATGGGGGGGCTATCGTTGAGAAGGTATTCCAGGATTCGGTATCTCGAAGTGTTCCCATGCTCTATTCACCTACGACCAACTACCGGGTCACTGATTCAATGAATAGCTCTTTGTTTCATTTCTTCGATCATACGGATCCCGTCAGCAAGCACTACATGGCGTTGACCGATGAAGATCCGGTGTTCAATTCCTCTGCATCGGTTACAGGAATGGCGATTCAGGCGGCGGTTTACATGGGGTGCCGGGAGATCGTGTTCGCCGGACAGGACTTTTCTTTTCCCGGAGAGGTTCATTATGCCCCGGGGGTAACCCATTTCGGGGAAGAGGGGCAGAAGTACGTCGTATCCCACGCCCAAGTTCTAGTGGAGAATGTTCTGGGGACGATGAACCGGACGAATACCTCCTATCATGTATTGCTTCGGAATACGGAAGAGATCATCTCCCAACTAGCGGGAATTCGTTTCATTAATACGTCTTCCGTTGGAGCGAAAATAAAGGGCACGGAATGGATGCGCATGGAAGAGTACTACAAAGGCATCCGAGAGTCCAACATTCGATCTCCGGAGCGAATAGATACTGTGGATGCGGCGGCAGGGTTCTACTCCAACGAACGACTTGCCATGATCCTGACCAGGGTGAAGCTGCTAAGTGATGATCTGCATTCCTATCAGCAAGAGTTGAATGAGATGAAGAAGTTGATCGGGAAGTTGGCCGATTGGAGCCGTACGAATCCGAGCAAGTGCACAAAGGCTCTGGAGACGATCGAGGACAAGTGGTCGGCCGTAGTGAACCGGGACAGCTTCACGGCCTTATACGAATCATTGCTTCCCGAAGAGCTTCACTATTTCGATAATCATCTGTCGCTTATCGTGGCCGAACGGACGTTGATCGGCAAGGCCCGACTGTTCGAGATTTACTTAGGCAAGATCGTACAGGAGATGCTGGAGGCGACCCCCAAGCTTCAGGCTATGGCTGCGGAAGCAATGGCTAGAATCGGGAGATTCGACATTACGGATGCTATCAATGCGAAAGGCTAGGGAAGGTTAGAATGAATGGATTTTTCAAAGACAAGAAGGTTCTAATCGTAGGCGGAACGGGAACAATCGGTCAAAGTCTTCTCCGCCACATCCTGCCGGACGAACCGACCGTCGTTCGAGTTTTCAGCAGGGACGAATATAAGCAGTTCCAGCTTCAACAGCAATATGCGAATCAATCGAATATACGGTATCTAATCGGGGATGTCCGGGATCAAGCCCGGCTAGTAAGAGCGATGCAGGACATTGACTATGTCTTCCATGCCGCGGCCATGAAGCATGTTCCGGCTTGCGAATACAATCCGTTCGAAGCTGTTCAGACCAACGTGTTGGGAACCCAGAACGTAATACTCGCCTCCTTGGAGACAGGGGTAAGGAAGACCGTGTTTACGAGCACGGATAAGGCTATAGCCCCCACCAATACATATGGAGCGTCTAAGTTAATGGCCGAGCGGCTCATATCCGCGGCTCAATATCAGGCCGGGGCCAGCCAGACCAAGTTCGCCGCGGTACGATTCGGCAATGTGATGGGCTCAAGAGGTTCTGTTATTCCGCTATTTAAGCAGCAAATTGAAGAAAAACGCAAAATCACGGTCACTGATCAGAAAATGAGCCGCTTCATGATGACGGTGGATCAAGCAGCCGAGCTTACATTAAAAGCGATGGAATATGCTCAGGGCGGCGAAGTGTTTGTCCTGAAAATGCCAGTCGTTCGGCTGATGGATCTGACTCAAGTGATTGTTGAAGAGATGGCGGCGAAACTTAGTATTGAGGCTTCGGACGTGCGGATTGAAGAGATCGGCCTCCGGCCAGGAGAGAAAATGTATGAAGAGTTGATGACGGAGGAAGAAGCAAAGCGGGCCTTGGAGCTTCCGGATATGTTCATTATTCCGAACGAATTCGTTCATAAGGGTTCTTATCCAGGTGCGGTACCTACGACGTTGCGAAGCTATGAATCGGATTGTGAAGAGATTCTGTCTGAGCAGCAGGTTCGAACCCTTCTTCAAAGTGCCAAGTTATTGAATTAATAGACTGCAGGGAGAAGATAGCCCATGCCGCTCGTGTCCATCGTCATGTTATGTTGGAATCGGCTCGAGGATGTACGCGAGAGCTTGACTCGGATTCGCCTTATCGAATATCCGGAACTGGAAGTCATCGTCGTCGACAACGGTTCGACCGATGGGACGCCCGAGATGATTGAGAGAGAATTCCCGGAGGTCCGGCTTCTTCGTATGACGGAGAATATCGGGATCGCCGCCTATAATCGGGGATTCGAGAGAGCGAGAGGGGAGTATCTCGTCATCATCGACGACGATTCTTTTCCAGCGCCGAAGGCCATCGGCCGAATGGTAAGGAAGTTCGAGAGGGACCCGGATCTTGGCGTAGTCGCCTTCGACGTGAGAAACTTCTATCATTACGATGAAGTGGCCCAAGTCGAAGAGCCCGAATCTTCGGCCAAGGATTCGTCCGCTACGGCAGCCCACTATTACATGTCCTTCAATGGGGCGGGAGTCGGCATACGGACGAATCTGTTTCGTCGCGTCGGCTTTTATCCCGAAGAGTTCTTTCTTTATAACAACGAGATGGACAGTGCCTTCCGGATCTGGGATGCCGGTTACCGAATCGAGTTCCACTCCGATGTGGTCGCTTATCATAAATATTCTCCAGTGAACCGCACTTCTTGGCGAGCACCGTACTATTATGTTCGCAACGCTTTCTGGCTAGTGTGGAAGAACTATCCCGCCCCGATGGCGTTAAGGCTGACTCGAAGTCTCTTGTTTAAATGCGTCCACGCTTCCTTGGAGCAAAGAACCTGGATTTACTTGAAGGCCATGAGAGACGCATTCCGCCAGGCGAATCTTATCCAAGGCAAACGGAAGCCCGTACGGGAAGAGATCGCGCTGAACTTGAGGGTGCCCTATGACGTGTTCTTTACTTTTTACCGATAATCTATGTAATCAGGAGCGGAAGGGAGCAATCACGAATGGAATATCAGCGTCCCCTTAATGCTCTGATTATTCGGTCGGCAAGCTTCCAGCAGCTCGATCAGAATCTTCCCGAGCTGCTGGCCGCATTCCCGGACCATCGCTTCGATATGCTGACTCATGAGCATGGAATGAAGCTGGCTCTCAAATATCAGGATCTGAATCGGATTATAAGCTATTCCCATTCGGGAAGCTTCAGCATCCGGAGAAGAGAACCGGGGCTTCGGGGAATTCGGTACGATGTTGTGATAATCCCCGTGGCGAACCTCACCGGGGCAGGATTTTTGAACGTTTTGTTTTTTTCGCTAACGATCAAGACGAACCGACGGTTCCTTTGCAACATGGTGTCCGATATAAAGCGTGTAACCGTACCGGCTATCTTGCTCAAGGGATTAGGGAGCGTCATTAACAAGTTCGTATCTGGACTTCTAACTCTCGCGACATACCCGATCCTTCGGTTGGCTCTGCCGCGAATGCTAAGTAGACTGGACGATCCGAGTCGAAAGGGGAACAGCTAGCATGTACGATTACGTGGTTATTGGAGCGGGCTTGTCCGGGGCGGTCATGGCAGAGCGTATTGCCAACGTGCAAGGCAAGAATGTACTGATTATAGAGAAGCGTCGTCATATTGGCGGCAATACTTATGACCGATACGATGAGAATGGCGTGCTCATTCATCAGTATGGACCGCATATTTTTCACACTAAGCTTAAGCAAGTCTGGGACTACCTGTCCCGGTTCACGGAGTGGCGTCATTATCATCACCAGGTGTTAGGGAGCATCGATGGGAAGCTCGTTCCGATTCCGTTCAACTTGAACACGCTGGAACAACTGCTCCCCGCCCGGCTCGCCGGAGAGCTGGAAGAGAAGCTCGTCATCCACTTCGGATATGGCTCTAAGGTGCCGATCTTAAAGCTAAGGGAAGCGGAAGACCGCGATCTTCGCTGGCTGGCTGACCTGGTCTACGAGAAGGTATTTCTTCACTACACAACCAAGCAATGGGGCATGACACCCGAAGAGTTGGACCCGAACGTGACAGGGAGAGTTCCTGTGTTCGTCTCCAGGGATGACCGCTATTTCTCCGATCCGTATCAGGGGCTGCCTAAGCATGGTTACACGCAGATGGTTGAGAACATGCTCGATCATCCGAATATCAAACTGATGTTGAACACCGATTATCGGGAAGCATTGAGCTTCCACCTGGAGAACGGAAGCTTCTCGCTATTCGGACAACCCTTCGACGGCAAAGTGATTTATACCGGAGCGATCGACGAATTGTTCGATTATAAGCACGGACGGCTCCCGTATCGTTCCCTTCGCTTCGAGTTCGAGGGTGTTCGCAAGCCGGAATATCAGAAGACGGGAACGGTCAATTACCCGAATGAATACGACTATACCCGGATTACGGAATTCAAGCATCTGACAGGTCAACAGCATGCGGATACGACTATCGTCCGGGAGTACCCTCAGCCCTACGAGCCAGAAGTGCCCGGGCGAGACATTCCATATTATCCGGTACCCCGCCCTGAGAACCAAGAGTTGTTCAAGAAATATTGGAGAGAGGCTCAGGACATCGATCAGCTCGTGTTGATCGGGCGCCTGGCCGAATACAAGTACTACGACATGGATGCGTGCGTGGCCAAGGCGCTGAAGGTTTTCGAACAACAGATTGACATCGGATAAAAGGGCAGGTGCAACGTGGCGAATAAATACCTAGTAGTCTGTAGAGCTGGAGATTCCTCGCTTCATCGGGAATGGATTAAGAACGCCGAACACAAGAACTTCGATTTGTGGATCGATTATTACGGTAATGAGGAGAACCGCTATAAGGAAGAGGCCGACTATTACTATCATCGCAAGGGATTGAAATGGCCGATTCTTTATAAAGCGGTAAGAGATCATATTGAGATGATGTCTCAATATGATGCCGTATGGTTTCCGGATGACGATCTCCTTGCGGATACGAAGACTATCCACGATATGTTCGATCTATTCTCGGAATATCGACTTCAGATCGCCCAACCCGCTTTGACCGAGGATTCTTACGCCTCATATGCCGTTACGATTCGTAACTCCAACATGATCTTAAGGTATGTGGATTTTGTGGAGGTCATGGCTCCGATCTTCTCGCGCGAGGCTCTGGCAGAGTGTTATCCGACCTTTAACTTGGGCCGAACCGGCTGGGGACTGGATTTCGTGTGGCCGAAGCTGCTGGGATATCCGACGCATGGAATGGCCGTTCTGGATGCCACTCCCGTTAAACATACTCGTCCAGTCGGCGGCGGCGATATCTATAAGAACGGCATGCAGCAAGCGCAAGAAGAAGCGACGAAGCTTCTGAAGCTGTTCCAGATCGACATTAGAGGCAACTCCGCGGTATATGGGGGAGTAGTGGCCGAAGGAAAGTCGGCTTCGCCATCAAGCGAGCCGTTCGCTTCGTTGTTATTGAGCGGAAGCAGTCGAGTGATTCCGATGAATGATCGCCACATTCTGCAGTATTATTTTCCGAGTCTGTTGAACATTTTGAATCCCGAACAAGGGTACCACTATATTCAAGCGAACAAAAAGGACAGCCTACCGGATTATCTAAGTTTATCGAAGGTGGTAGCGGCTTTCTCGGAGCTGAATCCGGACAATGTGGCCGAGTTGGTATTAGAGGAACTGTCTTCGTTGGAGGATGATATGATCTTCCAGGCAATTGAACTTTATGATCAAGAGAAGATCGAACTGCTGAACAGCATCGCGGTCGGATTCTTTTATAACGGGATCCATGATCGGGTACTGCCTTTCTTGCTTACGGCTTACCAGTTGGACAATTATTTCTTCAATACCTTGTTTAACTTGGGGTATGTGCTGCATCAGTATGGGGAGCACAAGCTGAGTTTGCAGTATTTGGAGATGATTAAAGATAAGGGCACTGATGTTCTTTCTCTAATAGAAAATGTCAAAGCAATAGTAAAAAAAGGATGAGTTAGGAGGGCGTTCAATTTTGCCAAAGCTCCTGTTTACGTCCATCGGAAGACGCGTTCAACTCCTGCGGCATTTTCAGCAACATGGATGGCACGTAATCGGAGTGGATGTTCATCCCGAAGAGTGCGCGGCACAGCATCTCGTAGAGACGATTTACGAGGTACCTCCATGCCATCATCCGCAATACTTCGATAATTTGCTAGAGATTTGCCGGCAGGAGAGGGTGGAATGGTTGATCCCTCTGTATGAGCCCGAATTGCCGGAACTCGCGGAGTTTCGTCCTGCTTTCGAACGGCAGGGAGTCAAAGTTCTTGTCGCCGCAGAAAAATCGCTGTCGATCTGCCGGGATAAACTAAAGCTGCATCGATTCCTTAGAGATAGAGGGCTTCCATCACCGGATACATACGAGGAACCGTTCCTTTTAGACGATGGCTCCCAATGGGTGCTGAAGCCGAGGACGGGCATGGGAAGCAAGGACGTCTACATTGGAGGCCGGCAGGACGTTGTGCCCATGATTGGAAAGGTTCATGCCCCGCTTATTCAACGATTTATTGAAGGCCAAGAGTATAGCATAGATGTCTTTGCTACTTCCAAGGGGCAGGTTTTATCGGTCGTCCCGCGACATCGTTTGGAAGTACGGGCGGGTGAGGTGAGCAAGTCCGTTACGGTAGTAGATGAAGAAGTGACTAGGCTCTCGATTCGACTCATTCAGGAGCTTGAATTAACGGGACCGGCTACGATTCAAGGAATTAGAGATGCCGGGACCGGGAAGTTTTACTTTATTGAGGTAAACCCAAGATTTGGAGGCGGCGTTCCGTTAACGATCGAAGCGGGGATTCCATATGCGGATTTCTTGAGGGAGACGTATCACCAACAAGTGGGGACGCTTCATTCATATCGGACAGGTCTCAAAATGCTTCGCTATGACGAAGCCGTGTTCGTAACGGAAAAAGGAAGGGTCGAAGCGTGAAAAACATTCTCGTCTATCCATGCGATACGGAAGAAGCGCGGGAGATCAATCAAGCTTTAGGTAAACTTATCCATTGCACCCTGTTTGGAGTTAGCGGCAACAACGCTAATCTTCGGACAGGGGCATTCGTTTATCGGAGGTATCTTGGGAAGCTAGACGAAGGTCTACCGGATTGGTCGAAGCGCCTTCAAGAAATTGTAAGGAAGCATAAGATCGAAATGATTTATCCGGCTTCCGTGGAGGCGGCAGAACTTTTGATGAAGCATAGGGATCAACTTGGTATAGAGATCCTATCAGCACCGCTTCAAACCATAGACGTTTGTCGTTCGGAGATCGAGACTTCGAAGTTGTTGCAACAGACACAAGCGACTCCCTTGGGAATTTCGGACGGGGAATACCAAGTCTGCTGTCTAACGGATCGTCATGGCCAACTTCGCTTCTCGTCAGTTTTGGGGAGAGAAGAATGCGATTCACACATGAATTCGATTGAGAAAGTCTCTATAGAGATTAATGCGCGTCTGGTTCTCCGAGGAGCCTGGTCCTACCAGATGCAAATATCGGGTGGACTCGTTACTGGATTAAAGATCATTCTCGGAATAGTACCTGAAATGGCAATTTGCCGCAACAACGGGGCTAATCTGGCGGCTTTAACCTTCTTTGATAGAGTTGGCCATGAGATCGAGGTCAGACCATCATCGATAAAAGTGGATGCTGAAGCCTATTTAACCTATCATTATAAAATCGACTACGATTACGATGACGTATACATGGACTTGGACGATACCGTTATCGTTAACGAACGAATCAATCCGGTCATAATCGCATTCTTGTTCCAATGTCGAAACGAGGGAAAGCGGGTTCATCTCATTACTAAACACCGGTATGAGTTGAACAAGACGTTAGAGAATTATAAAATCGACGGGTTGTTTGATTCCATATTCTGGATCAAACATTCCGACGAAAAATACCGATATATGAAGAGAGAACGTGCGATATTCATTGACGACGCTTATTCGGAACGTAAGAAGGTGGCCGAGAATTTAGGCATCCCTGCCTTTGAAGTAAGCGCCGTAGAGTGTCTGATAGATTGGAGACTGTAGCAATATGAGCGAAGTCAGACATGAACCGATTCGAGTCTGGGAAGAGGATGGAGTTCGGGTCATTGAATGTGCGGATTGCGGGTTTATTCACGTCGATCCAATACCCACAAAGGATAAACTTTTAACTTTTTATGAGCAAAGATACTACAAGGATGTTAAGCCATTTAACTATGAAATAACGCCCGAATATAAAGAGAATGTTCTCCAACAGGTCAGTACTAATTTATTCTACCAGGGTATTTACAACCATGTTAACAAGTTACTTCCTTTAGATCGCCCCCGAACACAACGTATGCTTGATATTGGTTGTGGAAATGATCTACTAGCAAAGTACTTTTCAATTCAGGGGTGGAATGCCGAAGCGTTGGAACCAAGTAAAGACGCTGCGAAATATCTGCGTGAGTTTGGGCTAGTAGTTCATGAGATATTTGCAGAAGAAATTAACGAGTTAAAGTTGGAAGAGATTTCCTTTGTAAATATTCAATTTGTTCTGGAACATATTTCAGACCCGATTTCCCTGCTTAAGGAGGTCTACGATGTTATGACCCCTGGTGGGGTTGTCCGAATTTGTGTGCCTAATGACTTTAGTGATGGTCAATTAGCGTATAGAGAATACTACAACGAGAAGCTACGTTGGGTTGTTCAACCTGATCATATCAATTATTTCTCTTTTTCTTCACTTAATTCATTATTAAGTAAATGTGGTTTTAAAGAAGTATATCGAACGACAAATTTCCCTCTTGAATTTCTTCTTCTAGGAGGGATGAATTACTATACGGATGAGGAACAGCAGAAGAAGGTAGGGCCTTTCATTCAACAGTTTGAGCAAGCATTTGCAAAAGCCGGTAAGTGGGAAAAGTTGCTTCAACTGTATGGAGCTTTAGCTCACTTGGAACTTGGACGTTCCGTTTATATGTTCGCAATTAAACGCTAAAGTGGTTTTTTAAGGAAGGGGGCAGCTAAAATGCCGCACGAAATAAAAATAGTTAATCGATGGATTGGTTCTGCGCATAAGCCCTTTATCATCGCAGAAATGTCTGGTAACCATAACCAATCGCTTGAGCGGGCACTAGCAATCGTGGATGCTGCTGCCGAGTCGGGGGTAGATGCACTCAAGCTGCAGACTTATACTGCAGATACGATGACATTGAATATCAATGAAGGAGACTTCTTCATCGATGACCCTTCTAGCCTCTGGAAAGGTGAATCATTGTATAAGCTCTACCAGGAAGCGTACACCCCTTGGGAGTGGCATGAGCCTATTTTTAATCGTTGTTACGAGTTGGGAATTATTCCATTTAGCACGCCGTTTGACGAGACGGCTGTAGATTTTTTGGAGGGGCTGGATACCCCGATTTATAAGATCGCCTCATTCGAGAACACTGATATTCCACTTATCCGGAGGGTAGCTCGTACAGGTAAACCTCTAATCATTTCAACTGGTATGGCTTCGATTGCAGAGTTAGATGAAACTGTTCGAGCGGCAAGGGAAGCGGGGTGTGAGGATCTCATCCTCTTGAAATGTACGAGCACATACCCCGCAACCCCAGAGAACTCTAACCTCACGACAATACCTCACTTGGGCCGGTTATTTGATTGTCAGGTAGGAGTCTCTGATCACACTATGGGAATTGGTGTGAGTGTGGCTAGTGTCGCTCTCGGAGGTACCGTGATCGAGAAGCATTTCACGCTGGCTCGCGCGGATGGCGGTGTGGATTCCGCCTTTTCCATGGAGCCTCATGAAATGAGAGCATTGGTGGAAGAGTCGGAGAAGGCTTGGCTTAGTATGGGAAGTATTCACTTTGGTCCTACGGCGGCTGAGAAGCCATCTATGAAGCATCGTCGCTCTCTATATGTTGTGAAGGATATTAAGGCGGGAGAGGCCTTTACTCCGGACAATGTACGGGCTATACGTCCAGGAGCAGGAATGCCTCCAAAATATTTCGATATGTTGCTTAGTAAAAAAGCAAGTCGTGATATTAAAGCGGGTACTCCTGTTGACTGGAAGCTTTTATAGGTAATGTAGTATAAGGCATCTGCAATTGGGCAGATGCTCTTTTAGTTGAATAATTGCGAGGGATACTATAGATTAAACATTGTCGAACCGATAATGAAAAGAAAGAATAAAATAGCAAACGAGGAATAGAACGTTATGAAGACTCTTATTATAATACAAGCCCGAATGGGCTCCTCTAGGCTACCGGGCAAGGTCCTTATGCCGCTCGGTAACAGCTGTGTGTTGGACTATGTCGTCACCCGGTGTCGCCAGGTGAAGAATGTGGCGGATGTAATCGTTGCTACTTCTAGTTGGGCACAAGACGACCCGATCAAGCAGTGGTGCGTTGAACATGGCGTTTCCTATTCGCGAGGATCGGAGACGGATGTATTGGCTCGATTTGTGGATTCGGCCAAACCTCATCAGCCAGATTATGTAATGCGAGTGACTGGAGACTGTCCGTTTGTGGACTACGAACTTGCGGAAAAATTTATGGTGGCAATGGCGCGCCAACCCTCTGATGCTATCGTATGGCTTGGTAATCTACCGCGTGGTCTAGTTGTCGAGATTGTATCCTATGAAGCTCTGCTCGAGATGGACAGGAAGGGTCGGGAGCCTCGTCATCGGGAGCATGTAACGTATTACGCGAAGGAATTTCCAGAGCAATTCACGACAACCGAAGTCGAGATTCCGGCAGCGCTCAGATACCCGGAACTTCGAATCACGTTGGATACTAAAGAGGACTACGCACTATGTCAAGCCGTAGCGGATGCCTTTCTTGGTGATAAGCTGGTACCCTCGACAGCGATTGTTGCTTACCTTAATTCAAACCCTATGATCGCCGAACTGAACTCGCATATCCAACAGAAATCGGTGAATTAATACTCTCTCTAAGTGAACAGTAAATAATATGTATTCAGATTATAGAGAAGAATGTCGATTAATTAAGTATAGAACGATCAAATAATGCACTGAGGGGTGTGTATCATAAAAGGGATAATACTAGCGGGTGGTAATGGGACAAGGTTATACCCATTGACACGTGGCGTATCTAAACAACTTTTGCCAGTTTATGATAAACCGATGATTTACTATCCCCTATCGGTATTGATGTTAGCAGGAATAAGAGATATATTAATCATTTCAACCCCAAGAGATTTACCTAGATTTGAAGCCATTTTTGGCAATGGCGAAACACTCGGTCTTAATATTAATTATGCATCTCAACCTAGCCCAGAGGGAGTAGCCCAAGCTTTTCATATAGGTAGTTCTTTCATTGGCAGCGATCGTGTCGCACTTATTCTTGGCGATAACATCTTTTACGGTCAGGGACTTACAACCCTTTTAGAGTCTGCTGTCAACCGAACAGAGGGAGCAACCATTTTTGGTTATAAAGTTAAAGATCCTTCTAGATTTGGAGTCGTTGAGTGTAATGAAAGAAATGTTGCATTATCTATTGAAGAAAAACCTTCAATTCCCAAATCAAATATTGCTGTTACGGGGCTTTATTTTTACGATAATGAAGTAGTAGATATTGCATCAAATATAAAGCCCTCTTTAAGGGGCGAATATGAAATTACATCAATAAACCAAGTTTATCTCCTTAAGAAACGGCTTTTCGTGGAGATGTTAGGGAGAGGTTTTGCTTGGTTAGACGCTGGGACGCATGACTCTTTGCTTGAAGCTTCACAGTTTATTGAAACCATTGAGAATCGACAGGGGTTTAAAATTGCTTGTCTGGAGGAAATTGCATATAATAAACGCTTTATTAATGAAGATCAATTATACAATCTGGGGCAAGAATTAAGGAATAGTGATTATGGTCAGTATATTCTCAATCTTGTTAATAGAGTAGGGGCCGGGGCCATAATATGACAAAAAAAATCGAAGAACAGATATATCTCGTTACAGGCGGTGCAGGCTTTATTGGGTCGAATTTTATTCGATATATGATAAATAATTATTCGCATATTCATATAATTAACTTAGATAAGATGACATATGCAGCTGACCAAGAAAATTTATGTGATGTGAAGAAGAACGGCCGATATCAATTTATACAAGGGGATATTTGTAATAGGGCTCTAATAGATACAGTTTTTAACGAATATGATATTGCTGGAGTCTTTCACTTCGCCGCCGAATCACATGTTGATAACTCGATAGAAGACCCTGGAGAGTTTTTTCAAACCAATGTAATTGGTACGTATCAAGTAATAGACGCCGCAAGGAAAAAATGGATGTCGAGTCCCTTTGTAATAAAGCCAAAGTATTCAAACTGTAGATTTTTGCATGTCTCAACAGACGAGGTTTTCGGTACACTTGGAGATGAGGGGTTGTTTAAAGAGAATAGTCCATATTCCCCTAATAGTCCCTATAGCGCTAGCAAAGCGGGGGCTGATTTTGTGGTGAGAAGTTATCATAGCACTTTTGGTCTTAATGTAGTAACCACTAATTGTTCTAATAATTATGGTCCATATCAACATGATGAAAAGTTAATTCCCACAATTATTCGAAAAGCCATCAATGGGGAAAAAATACCTATTTATGGAGATGGTAAGAACATCAGAGATTGGTTGTTTGTAGAGGACCATTGTAAAGCGATTGATTTAGTATTCAATAAATCTGTAGCAGGTGAAACCTATAATATTGGTGGGTTTTGTGAGCTAACGAATATTGAAATTGCATATAAAATTTGTGATATCATGGATAAGTTAATGCCAAGGGGTACTTTATTAGGAAGTCATCGTGATTTGATAACTTATGTAACCGATCGTCCCGGTCATGATAAAAGGTATGCAATTGATTCTTCGAAAATAATGAGAGAATTAGGATGGAAACCTCAAGAAAACATTGAAGATGGTTTGATGAGAACTATTAGATGGTATCTCTCGAAATATAAAGCGAAAAACGAAGTAGGTGTTATCTAGTGATACACTCATTATTAGAAGCATCAAAGTATGATCAACAGGCTAGAGGAACTCTTGTTGTATTAGAAGAGCAGGAGACTATACCCTTCCAAATTAAGCGTGTCTTTTATATATATGGCGTTCAAAACAAGGAAATTCGAAGAGGTGGACATGCTCATTACAAAACGCGACAAGCACTCATAGCAATCACTGGTTCTTGTTCAATTTCGTTAATGATTGGGGATAAGGAATATCAGGTAGAGCTTAATAAACCAGATCGAATTTTGCTAGTTGAACCAGACTATTGGCATGAAATGTACGATTTTTCTGAGGATTGTATTCTTCTTGTTCTGGCTTCTGAACCTTATCAAAGTAATGATTACATACATGATTTTAAAGAATATAAATCGCACTATCAGGATGGGGACTGAAATTATGGGAGAAGTAAAGGATTTGATACCCTTTTTAGATTTGAAAAAAGTAAATTTAACATATAAGGATGAGTTTATTCGCTCATTTACAAATTTTCTTGATTCTGGGAATTATATACTAGATGAGCAGGTGAATTTATTTGAGCAAGAATTTGCTAAGTTTTGTGGCACAAAGTACTGTATAGGAGTTGCAAATGCCCTTGATGGATTGACAATCATTCTTAAAGCAATGGGGATTGGATGTGAAGATGAAGTAATTGTTCCTTCGAATACATATATTGCGACAATTTTGGCGATCTCTAATTGCGGCGCAACCCCCATATTGGTGGAACCAGATATTAAAACCTATAACATTGATCCTCAAAATATAGAAAAAGCAATCACCAAAAGAACCAAAGCAATATTAGTTGTTCACTTATATGGGCAATGTTGCAATATGGATCCTATTGTTGATATAGCTAATAAATATTCTTTAAAGGTTATCGAGGATGCTGCCCAAGCCCATGGCGCTCGGTACAAAGGAAAGAGAGTTGGAAATCTGAGCGATGCGGCAGCCTTTAGTTTCTATCCCAGTAAAAATCTGGGTGGGCTTGGGGATGGAGGAGCCATTTGTACTAGTAACGAAGAATTAGCACAAACAATAAGAGCTCTTCGTAATTACGGATCGAATGTTCGATATTATAACAAATATAAAGGTTTGAACAGTCGGTTGGACGAGCTTCAAGCTGCTTTTTTGCGTATTAAACTTCAATCACTTGATTTTGACAATAGCAAGAGGAGAGCCATTGCTGAGTTTTATTCAAAGAGTATAAAAAATCAATCGATTGTATTGCCGTCCGTAGAAGGTGATCCCGAAAGCCATGTTTGGCACCTATACGTTATTCGAAGTGAGTGTCGGGATAGTCTGCAGGAATATCTCTATAATAAAGGGATACAAACAGTAATTCATTATCCTCTGCCTCCCCATAAGCAGGAAGCATACTTTGAATGGAATCATTGTACTTTTTCTATATCAGAGAGGATTCATTCAGAGGTTCTTAGCCTTCCGATTAGTCCTGTTATGCTTGAAGAAGAATATTCTGCTATCGTTGAAGTGATAAATCACTTTCAATAGCAAAGGAAGTTGAAACGATGTTAAAGAAGTTAGAGATAGAGCGTAAATTACTAGGAACAGAGTTAACACGCCGCAATTTATTGAAAATACCTCACAAGTCTGAGTTGCCTACAGTACAAATTCAAGTGCTAAGGAATTTTCCCTTCGAGTACATTGGGAATATCTTGCACCCTTTCTTTCATATATGGGGGAAGGAAATAGAGATAAAGTATTCAGATTATGACGCTTCCTTGTCACAAATTAATGAAGTCGAAGAATGTGATCTTTTCATACTGTGGATTGATTGGCGATTGTATTTGCAGAAAAAACGACCTGATCAAGTAATTGGTTGGATTGAAGAAAGATTAATTTCCTTAAGGAGAAAAACAAATTCCAATATTTTAATTAATAATTGGCCGGAATATATAGATCCTAGAGATGAGTTGTACCTTGGCCGAAACGGACAAAGAACACAATTAGTATCCTTAAATCATTATTTAAACAACTTAGCAGAAAAAATACCGGGACTCTATATTATTGATCTTGCATACAAAATAAAAGGTCATCAACCTGTGTTGGATTCTAGAAATGATGAAATTAGTGGATATCCTTTTGTTGACTCCTTCTCGATATCAGTAGCTCAATTTTTGGGGTGCCAGTTGATTCCATCGGTATTAAATTATCGTATTAAAGCACTGATATTAGATTTGGATAATACGTTGTACTGGGGAGTTCTGGCTGAGGATGGCGTAGATGGGGTGCAACTATCCAAAGGGCATATTTTACTACAGGAGTTGCTTTTAGAACTGAAGAACAAAGGATTACTACTTGCTATATGTAGTAAAAATGAAGAGGAGGATGTAATTAATTTCATTCAAAATCATAAAAGCTTTAAACTCAAAGCAAAAGATTTTGCTGTAATTAAAGCAAATTGGAAATCAAAAAACGAAAATATTGTAGATATCAGTAGGCTGTTGAATATAGATATTTCAAGTATGCTGTTTATTGATGATAATCCAAGCGAGTTGCTTCAAGCGCACAATGAACTTCCTGGGCTTCTATTGTTATTAGCGGGAGAGTCTGGTGAGTTGACTCGAGATAATATTGTTAATTATCCAGGAATACTCCAAGTATACGAAGATGTTATTGCCTCAGAACGAACCTTAGATATTCAGGCCAACATACAAAGAGAAAAAATACGGAACTCAGCTAATAGTCAGTTTGATTATCTTTCAAGCCTTGGTATGCAAATTACTTTTTCAATAAATAATGAGGGACATGCTAAAAGACTCTATGAACTAAGTCAAAAAACGAATCAATTCAATTTGGCATTTAAAAGATTTTCTGAAAAAGAAATTTGGGAAATATTTAACAGCGATAAATATGTGGTGGTAACGGTTGGTCTTTCAGATAATCTTACGAATAGTGGGATAATTGGAGCAATCGTTTGTCACTATGAAAAAGAAAGTGCTCAACTAATAGAGGTTATTTTTAGTTGTAGGGCATTGGGAAGAGAAGTTGAAACAATATCCTTATTTTATCTATTACAATATTTGAAAACCCACGGGGTACATCAACTGAATATTCATAAAGTGAAGGGGCCCAAAAATACACCTGCGCTAAACTGGTTTGATCGAGTTATAGGCCATTCCACAATTCTTGATGAGTTGTTAGTAAAAGTCGAAAAACTAACAAAAAATATTCCATGTAAAGTGATGGTGGAGGAATTATGAACAAAAGTACTGCTATAAAAGAAATAATGGCAGAGTTATTGAATTGTGATGTAGAGAATGCTGAAACAATAGCAAGAGATAGTTGCTCTGAATGGGATTCGTTTAAACATTTAGAATTAATGTTAACTATTGAAGAGCATTTTAAGATCAAATTTGATATTGAGCAAATTAATAAGGCTATTGATTTTTATTCCATACTTGAATTAGTACAGGGTGTCGAAAATGAAGCATGATTTAAAGGTTGAGAAATTTGGTGTTAGATTACGACCAGTGGATATAAAAGATGCTGCGTTTATCTTAAAACTGAGAACGAGTCAGGAATTCTCAAAATATATTGGAGATACATCCAGTAATATAGAAAATCAAATAGCGTGGCTGAGGAGTTATCTTCAAAGAGAGAATGACTTTTATTTTTGTATAGAGACTCATTTTAATGAACCAATTGGAACAATTGGCTTATACAATATAACCTCAAGTGAAGCTGAATGGGGAAGATGGATAGTATATCCGGGGTCTTTAGCAGCACCAGCAAGTGCTTATCTTATATATTATATTGCATTCGAAATAATTAAATTAGATAGGGTGTACTGTAAAACAGTTAGCGAAAATGAAAAAGTAATATCCTTTCATAGAAGTTGTGGACTTAAGCAAGTCGGTTTTGAAGAAAATGCAGTTACAATTAACAATCAGAAGTACTCATTGATTATACAATCATTAGAAAAAGAGCAGTGGAGCGATATGGCAAAGAAATTAGAAAGAATTTCAACCATCATAGGAAGATGATGATTTGAGGGGGGAACTATTTGCAATACTCAGATGAGAGAGATTTCAAACTTCATCATATAGGACTCGCATGTAGAGATTTAAGAGTTGAATTGGATTTGCATTTGAAACTTGGTTTTACAATTGAAGGGGATAAATTTCATGACCCAATACAAAAAATAAATGGAATATTCATCACGAATAGTGGAACTAGGATTGAACTTATTGAGCCGGCGTCTACTGAGTCTCCATTAGAGAATATACTATCGCGGGGCATTAAGATGTATCATCAGTGCTTTGAATGCAAAAATTTGGATAAGTCTATTGAGCTCCTTAAATCATATGGTGGGATTGTTGCATCACCGCCATCGCCAGCTGTAGCGTTTGACAAAAGAAGAATTGCTTTTCTAATGATGAAAACAAAAATGCTTGTTGAATTAATAGAAGCCAACCAACTTTGCGAGGGATTCTAATGACTAGTGGTACGGGCATACGATCAATCACCTTTTTTTACCCGAGTCATGTCATTGGAGGGACAGAGTTCCTATTTATACGAATGGCAGAGGCTCTATCCGACTTGGGTTATATTGTTTACATAATAGACTACGAAAATGGTTTTTTGAAAACAAATTGTAAAAATGGAAAGGTTAATTTTATTAAATATCAAGAATCAGAGAAAACACTACTTGATTTTGATACACATCTTATCAGTCCATTGTCCTTCTTGAGAAAGGTACAACACGATCTAATTTGTTGCTCAGATGTAAGATTATTCTTTTGGTGTATACATCCACATAATTTATTGTGGACATTTCATCTCTGGGAGTATTTCAAACATTTAAATAGTAATGCTATTCACAATTTATTGAAAAGTATTTTTCCGCAATCTATGGCTCCAACATTAAATGTTATTCGTTATCTGCATGATAATAACGGGTTGGCCTTCATGGATTATCCTAATTATCAAACCAACTCAAGAGCTTTTGGATTTACTGCCACCTCTCCTAATTATTTGCCAATTCCTATAATCTCAAAGAAAAGACAGAATGTTATTCAGAGTAAAAGGGGTAACTTTCCAATCAAAATAGTTTGGCTTGGAAGGTTATGCGTAGATAAAACGCCGCCATTGCTGAAAATAATGAAAGATGCAAATAGATATGCCGAGAAATATGGAACTCCTCTGGATTTTTATGTAATTGGAGATGGCGAATATAGACCGCAAGTAGAAGATCTCCCTCTAAGTCCATTAGTGAATCGAATTATGTTAGGAACATTGGTAAGGGAAGAATTGGATTCGTGCTTAGTTGATGTGGATATTGCGTTTGCTACTGGTACCTCTTGCTTGGAAACGGCTCAATTAGGTATTCCTTCAATTCTAATTGACCCATCATTCAGTCCAGTTCCAGATAATTATAGATACACTTGGTTGTCAAATGTAGAAGGTTATTCACTTGGTAATTTAGTTAACGAAATTGATCAGTTTAAGGGGTTGTCATTTTCCGAAGTGATTGATCAATATGAGGACTATGGCCCCCAAATAGGAAAGGACTGTTATGAATATGTACAATCCAATCATACGATTGGAGTTGTTACTGAAAAGTTACTACACTTTTTAGAGCATAATGCGGTTGAATTTATTGAGTTTATTAATCTTAAAGATTACAAAAGGATAAAGCAAAAAAATAGGTTTTCCAACATGTTGAATCATCTTTTTTTCAAAGTTGAGCATGGAGACTTTGATTTAAAGGAATATTTAGAACGGATTGAGGAAACATGGAATCAAAAAGGATGTTTACGCATTGCAATTTATGGAGGTGGAGAGCACACAAAGCGTCTTTTAAATAAATATGATTTTCCGCATAGTGAAATAATTGGTGTAATTGATAGTAATGAGAATAAATGGGGGAAGAGACTCTCTCAGTTTTCCATTATGTCTATTGAGGATGCATTTGCCAAAGGAACACAACTAATTCTAATTTCCTCAAGAGCATTTGAGTCCACAATTTATAATGAACATAAAGAAGCTTGTTTGAAAAATGGTGTGGAGCTCGTTCGGCTGTATAAGGATTCTGTTGATGACAAAGAGGATAGTATTTTTCATAGTCTCTATCAAGAAGGATGATAAATATTGAAGGTAGAGGTAGTATTATTTGGCGCCTCGCAAAAAGGTACTAGAGCATTGCCGTTTCTTAAAGAGAAGTATAAAGTTGTTGCTTTTAGCGATAATGATAGTGAAAAATGGGGTGATAAGATTGAAGATATTTCAATTATTTCTCCAAAGGAAATGCTCCATTTGGTTGAAAAAAAGAATGTGCTGGTTGTAATCACTAGTTCGTATTACGATGAAATTTATTCTGATCTTCATCAACTTGGCGTGTCAAATAGTATTCTCGATGAACAGAAAAATGTTGACTGTTATTTTAATTCTGTAATTGAAGCCGAGAAGCTAGGGATCTCTATAATGCATTCAAATTCTAAAGTAATTATTTCGCGAGAGGAGTTAAAGCAGAGCATTGTTTTATCGATTAATAATATAAATCCTTATCTTTATGACACTGTCACGAATTTTGAATACTTAATTAATTCAGTATTGCCTGTTACGATAGGGGAAAAAAAGATTGTTGACTTTTCTGCACCTAGGGAACATATGCTTACCAAGATTAATACATCGTTTTATTTTAGCTCGATTATAGAAGGTGTAGAACCGCTAGAGCTTTATTTATTTAAATATCGTCCAAAACCGGGTGATATTGTGTTCGACTGTGGAGCATATTGCGGTGTATCAACATATTTATTTTCTAAAATGGTAGGAGCAAGTGGGAAAGTTTTTGCATTCGAGCCAGATCAACAAAATTACGAGATGTTAATCAAAAATATACAAAATTTAAATATGAAAAATGTAATTCCAATTAACAAAGGGATATACTCGGCAAATACAGAGATTAGTTTTTATTCCGAGGGAGGGTCATCTTCTGCAGCTGTAGAATACTCAAACCAAAGTGGAAGATCGTTTTTATCGAAAATTAACGTGGTTACACTGGAAACGGCTTTTAATGAGCTAGGTCTAAACAGGTTGGATTTTGTGAAGATGGATATCGAAGGGGCGGAAATAGAAGCTATTTCTGGATCTCTAACGTTTTTGAGAGAGAAGGCAATAAATTTCGCAATAGCTAGTTACCATTGTATTAATGGGCAATATACGTTTCCTAAACTTGAGGAGCTATTTTCTATAATCAACTATAAAGTCGAGACGGGTTTTAATCCTCATTTTACAACTTGGGCATATAAGAACCATTGGATGGATATGACTCAGAATTAGTATTAATAACTAGACAAAAAGAGGTGCTAACATTGGGGATCCTTGAGGAACTTAAGTATAAGAAGCTAGTTGTGTTTGGGACAGGAAGCTATCAGAGGTTCTTCGATAGCATTGCAAGAAACTACTTGGAATATTCTTATTATGTGGATAACGATAAAGAAAAACAAGGGAAAATGTATAGTGGAAAAGTAGTAGCTCCTCCCACAAATTTAATAGGGGAGAATAAAAGCAAAGTGTTAATTATTATAGCTTCTAGTTTCTTTACAGAAATATCACTACAATTAAAAAGGATGGGTTTTATAGAACATTTGCATTTTAAAAGTGCAAGTGAAGTGTTACTCTCCCTATACATAGAAAAAAGAAATGAACTTGACTATTTTTATCGTAAGTCCATTATGGATTTTTATTTGCTTGATGATGACATGGAAGATAATTTTATTCCTATGGTCGGTAAAACGGTACCATACTCACTTACTTTAACAAATGCAAAATATAATTTGTATAAATCAGTAGAGTATATTGTGAAAAATAATCTTCCCGGTGATTTTGTTGAATGTGGCGTTTGGCATGGAGGCAGTGCTATGATTATGGCTTTGTCGCTTATAGAATTTGGCGATACATCTAGAAGAATCTATCTTTATGACACTTATGATGAAATGCCTGACCCAACGGAGAAAGATGTATCTTGGAATGGGACGAGTTTATTTAGGGATGACTGGAATGAATTGGGTGAAGTGGATTTCAAGAAAAATTATTCCACAGAAGACAACGTCTTACAACAGTTATATAGCACAGGTTACCCAAGAGATAAAATAATAACAGTAAAGGGGAAAGTAGAAGAGACAATTCCGCAAACTGTACCTGGAAATATTGCGCTCCTTAGACTAGATACTGATTGGTATGTGCCAACCTACCATCAGTTCGTTCATTTGTATCCGCTACTAGTTCAAAAGGGAGTTCTTATTGTTGATGATTATGGAGTTCTAAGAGGTGCACGAGAAGCTACAGATCAGTACTTTGAAGAAAACAATATAAATATTTTGATGACAAAAGTAAATATGTCTGTTCGATTTGCGATAAAGATTTAAATTCAAATAATTTGAAAAAGGGGGGGACCCCCTTTATTTATTTCTGAAGCTAATCGCGTTTAAATATAGGACGAGTAGTTTTTAATATATTTTGGAGGAATGATCGGTGTTAAATGAGGTTCTAGATACAATATCAGATCATCATACTCTATTTGAAAATAAGAAAATAGTAATTTTTGGTACAGGTAGAGCTGGGAAAAACGTATTTGCTGCTCTACGGTTATTATATTTCGAAATAAATTATTTTGTGGATAACGATCAGACTAAACAGGGCACAGTACTCTTTGGAACAAGAGTTGAAAGTCCTACTAAACTCGTAGAAGAAGATAAGAGTAATGTAATCATTGTTATAGCGAGTATGTACTATTATGAAATATCTAAGCAATTGACCGATTTGGGATATGTTGAAAAGGAGAATTATTTTTCTCTAATCAGAAAAAACGATTTAAAGCCTAACGAATCGACTCGGAATAATAGAATAATAAATGGTATCTCAATTGGAAAGTATAGCTATGGTGTTGAAAAACATTGTTTTCAGGGGTCGTTACTACAAAGTGTAGGAGCTTTTTGTTCAATTAATGAAAATGTGTTAATAGGTATGATAAACCATCCACACTCACTAATAAGTACACACCCATTTTTGTATAAGAACAAAAACATACTCGGAGGACATGAAAATGTTCCACTGGGCCTGTTAGATGAATATGGGGTGGAATTTGTTGATGAAGTAAGCAATTCGAAAAATGGCCGGATTTATATAGGGAATGACGTTTTAATAAGTGCAGGAGTGATAATTCTCCCCGGTGTGACTATTGGAAATGGAGCAATTATTGCTGCTGGTGCTGTTGTTAATAAAGATGTTCCTGATTATGCAGTTGTAGCCGGAGTTCCAGCCAAGTTAATTAAGTATCGTTTTAGTTCGGAGGAGATAGAAATTTTAAATAGAGTAAAATGGTGGGACTGGAGTGATGGGAAAATAGCAGAGCGAGCTCCCTATCTTAAATCCCCACGATTGTTTTTTTCTAAATTCTCTGTGGATTCACAAGAATGGGAGCATGTTTGATCATGTTTAGAAGACAATATATTACATGTTAAATCCTTTTGGGTAGGTAAAAGCAATTATTATTCTTTAACCTATAAGAAGTGCTGTAAATAATAGCTAAATGTTGGAAGGGAATTGATGGACTATGACGACCGGCCAACAGGCTTTAATGCCCGAATACATGCGCGATTTCAAATGCATTGGAGCAGCTTGCGAGGATACTTGCTGTGCAGGCTGGAGAGTGAGTGTCGATCGGCAGACTTTGGAGAAGTACAAGAAGGTCTCGCATTCCGGATTACGCAAGAAGTTTAAATCCGAGATTACGATCAATCCGGCCAACGAGAGAACGCCAGACCATTTTGCCAGAATGAATATCAACCAAGCAACGGGTAATTGCGGATTTTTAACCGATGGAATGTGTTCGATCCAGGCTGCGTTGGGAGAAGATTATTTATCTGAAACATGCGCGACTTATCCGCGGGTTGTTAACATGGTGAACGGTGTTCAGGAAGTTTCCACCGAATTGTCCTGCCCGGAAGCGGCTAGAGTCGCTTTGTTGAACCCTGCCGGAATCCAATTTTCCTATGAACCAAAGTTGACCTGGCGTAACCTCCAAATCAGTTCGAAGTTCGCTACTCAAAATACGACAAACCCGTTGGCCAATTCGTTCTGGGAGATCCGCATTGCGGCCATTCGGATTATGCAGGACCGCCGTTATCGGCTAGAGCACCGCTTTATGAAGCTGGCCGTTCTGGCGGATCAAATTGAAGAGTTAAGGGCTCATAAACAAGAACGTAGCATCTCCGGCTTCATCGAGAATTTTCTGGCTGAGTTGGAACAAGGAAGCGAACTGAATCAAGAAGCTGTTTTTCCGGCTGATCCTGAGTTTCAGTTAAAGCTCCTTAACAGGATCCTTCTGAGCATTCTGGAGAAGAAGCTTTGGAATAATCGCAGATATGGTGAATGTTTGAGTGATTACCTTGCTGGCATGCAAGAGGATAATGGTCAAAATATCGTCGAACTCACTCCATATTTCGAGAATATTAAAGAACGGTACTATAAACCTTTTATCGAAGAGTACGAATACATATTCGAGAATTATATCGTGAACTATATATATTCTACGGCCTTCCCATTAACCAACAACCGAAGTTTCTTTGAAAATACGTGTTACCTCGGAATTATCTATTCGCTGCTTCGGACGCAGCTTATCGGAATGTCCGCCCATCATGGCGGCATTAGCGTTGATCTTGTCGTGAAGCTGATCCAATCGTTCACCAAAAATTTCGAACATATGCAAGGCTTCCGACAGATGGTTCTCGATATTTGCGAGGAAGAACAAGTGAACGCCTTAGGTCCGCTGTCCCTGGTCGTGATGGTACATTCTTCATGAATACGGCATACATGCGGACGGATGCGTCAACTTTGATCGGTACGGGACACGTGATGCGCTGTCTGACTCTGGCCGATAGCCTTCGCGAGCACGGCGTTGATTCTATCTTCGTCTGCAGGAGGCTTTCGGGTCACCTTGGCGAATATATTCGAACCAAGGGTTATTCTGTCGAATGGATCGAGTCGAAGAATGACCAATTTCGTCCAGAGGAAGACGCGATATCCACGAAGGCGATTTTGGAAAAAGCGGCCCAACCGGTCGACTGGCTCATTGTCGACCATTATGGAATCGACCGCATGTGGGAAGCTAAGGTGGGGCCATTGGCTGGTAGACTTCTCGTTATCGACGATCTCGCCAACCGCCCGCACAAGTGTGACATCCTCGTCGACCAGAACGCCTACGATCGAATGGAGACGCGATACGTCGAGCTGGTTCCGCCCGGTTGCGTGCAACTGCTAGGTCCCCGCTGTTTGCTGCTTCGCCCGACCTTCTACGAAGCGAGAAGGTCTCTGAGAATGAGAGACGGCATCGTGAAAAAATTGCTTGTCTTCTTCGGCGGAAGCGACCCGACGAACGAGACGGCCAAGGCGCTCCGGGCGTTGGCTCAGTGGCCCGGCGGTGCCCCTCCTTTTCATACGGAAGTGGTCGTCGGTTCCTCGAATCCGTTCCGGCAAGAGATCGCCTCGCTGTGCGCCCGGATCCCCCATACGATGCTGCACGTTCAGGCGGAGAATATGGCGGAGCTCATCTCGCAAGCCGACTACGCGCTCGGAGCGGGGGGAGTCGCCATGTGGGAGCGTTGTTACTTGGGACTGCCGTCGGCCGTTACGGTGGTGGCGGACAACCAAGCGGCTAGCGTGCGATACGCTGCACAGCAGGGCGCCGTGACTTTTACGGGAAACGGCGCTGACTCGAACGAGACGGTCTACGCTGAAGCGATCAGCCGAGCTTTGGAGTCGCCGCAGGCTCTAACTGAAATGACGCATAAGGCGTTTAATCTGACCGCGAGCGATCCTCTAAGAATGGAAAGTCCGATCATAGCGACCATGATGCAGATGATGAACGAAGATACAACTAGCTAGGAGAGTGTACGACTTGAATATCCTGCTCACCGGCGGGGCCGGTTTTATCGGGAGATGGGTGGCCAAGCGGCTGCTCGACGACGGGCATTCCGTCTGGATTCTGGACGATCTGTCTAATGGCAGGGAAGCGAATATCGCGGAATTCCGGAACCATTCAGGCCTCAAGGAATTCATCCGCGGATCAATATTGGATGAGCCCTTGCTAACGGAATTGTTCGACCGGTACGCCTTCGATATCTGCTACCACCTCGGAGCCTCGATTAACGTCCAGGACTCGATCGACGATCCCCGCACCACGTTCAACAACGACACCGCGGGTACCTTCTACATCCTGGAACAATGCCGCAAGCATAACGTGAAGGTCGTTTTCATGAGTACCTGCATGGTTTATGACCGATGCACGGACGAGACGGGCATTACGGAAGAACATCCGGTGAAGCCGGCCTCCCCGTATGCGGGAGCGAAGATCGGTGCCGAGAATATGGTTCTCTCCTATTTCCACGCCTATGGACTGCCGACGGTCGTCATTCGCCCGTTCAATACATACGGTCCCTATCAGAAAACGGGGGGAGAAGGCGGCGTCGTCGCTATCTTCATCAAGAACGAACTCGATGGCAAGATATTGTCGATTTATGGCGAAGGCACGCAGACCCGGGATCTCTTGTATGTGGAGGATTGTGCGCGGTTTGTAGTCGAAGCGGGATATTCGGAGCAGGTGAATGGACAAATCGTAAACGCGGGCTTAGGGCGGGACATCTCGATTAATGACTTGGCGCTGCTTATTGCAGGGGATCGTGACCGGATTCGGCACGTCGAGCACATCCATCCGCAGAGTGAGATTCAGAAGCTGCTCTGCAACTCCGCCAAGGCCAAGCGTCTTCTCGGTTGGGAGCCCCGGGTGTCTCTGGAGGAGGGGATCCGACGGACAAGGGAATGGATCTCATCGGGAGGACTCGGTTAATGGACAACTTCGATCCGAAGAATCCGATCCGTACCTCTATGCTCCCGTACGGCAGCCAATGGCTGGACGACGAAGATCGCGAAGCGGTCATGAAGGTGCTGCGCGGTGACTTCATCACGCAAGGTCCCGCTATCGCTGCCTTCGAGCAGGCGATCGCAGAGCACGTGGGCGCCCGGTACGCAGTCGCCTTCTCGAACGGCACGGCCGCCCTGCATGGCGCCTGCTTCGCGGCTGGCATCGGACCGGGCGACGAGGTCATCACCTCGCCCATCACTTTCCTGGCCAGCAGCAACTGCGTGCTGTACCAGGGCGGCAAGCCGGTTTTCGCCGACATCGACCCTCATACCTACAACATCGATCCGGACCGGGTGGAGGAGCGGATTACATCAAGGACGCGGGCGATCATACCCGTCGATTTCACCGGCCAGCCGGCCGAGATGGACCGGATCATGGCTCTGGCGGAGAAACACAACCTTGTCGTCATCGAGGACGCCGCCCACTCTCTTGGGGCTTCTTACAAGGGACGTAAAGTAGGTTCCATTGCCCACATGACCATGTTCAGCTTCCACCCGGTCAAGCATATCACGACCGGCGAGGGCGGCATGATCGTAACGGACGACGAGGAATATTACCGCAAACTTCTGCTTTTCCGCAATCACGGCATGACCCGCAATCCGGAGGAGCTCGAACGGAATGATGGCCCCTGGTACTACGAGATGCACGCGCTTGGTTTCAACTATCGGATGACCGACCTTCAGGCCGCTCTGGGCTCTTCGCAGCTTCGCAAGCTGGATCGATTCGTCCAACAGAGGCGGGACATTGCGCGAACGTATAATGAAGCCTTTGAAGGGATTCCGGGTCTCGTCATGCCGAAGCAGCATCCAGACGCCGATTCAAGTTGGCATCTTTATGTACTTCGATGGGAGACCGAGAACTTCCGCGCTACTCGCCGGGAGATCTTCGAGGGTCTACGGGCTCAGAATATCGGCGTCAACGTTCACTACATCCCGGTTTACAGACAGCCTTATTACAAGGGGCTGGGCTACTCGGCGGAAGGCTGTCCGAATGCGGAGCAGTATTACGAGACGGCGATCTCGCTGCCGATTTTTCCTCGAATGACGGCGGATGACGTGAGAGATGTCATTCAAGCGGTCACCCAAACAACAAAACAGCTGCGCGAGAGAGGATAATCAGATATGCTCCTACAGCAAGCCCAATTCATTCAAAACATGGATCTACGGATTCTGTACCTCCAAGACGTGCTGTCCAATTTCCGCGACAACGAAGTGGCCATTTACGAAGCGGGTGTTCATACCGGATGGCTTCTGAAGATGCTGGAATCAGAGAGGAATAAGTTCTCGATGATCCTGGATCATGATCCCGATGTGATCGGTACGACGCAGTTCGGCCTGCCTGTGCATACTCTTGAGGACGCGCTACATCGCGGCATCAAGGCGATCATTATTTCTTCGACGAATGAAGCGTTAATTTATCACCACATTAAGCTTGTAGCCGAGCTGGGAGTGATGGTTATCCGTCTCTATTCGGGAGAAGCCCAAGAGATTGGAGAGATCCTGAAGCTTAACCGTCTTCATAACTTGGTGGATGACCATAACATTTATCAATTCGTCGACCGAAGAAAGAACAGCAAGAAGGTGCTGGTCATTCTGGCGGGATACAAATCCTATCTATGGCCATATACCTTGGAGAGGGTCGCCCGCTATGCCCCATCCGACTTGGATATCTGCCTATGCTCCTCGGGAATTTATTCTGCAGAACTGGACAAGATGGCGGAGAATCGGCAATGGTCTTATCTTCATACGACGGTTAACGAAGTAGCGCTTATTCAGAATATTGCGATCCTCAACCACCCGGAAGCAGAGTGGATTTATAAATTGGATGAGGACATTTTCATCACGGAAAACTATTTTAATAAGTTGCTGGACGGTTACCTGCACATCCAAGAGGAAGGGCTTTACGACCCGGGCTTCGTCGCTCCTCTTCTGAACGTCAACGGCTATTCCCACGTCGAGTTCCTGAAGATTATCGGCAAGGGCGCCGAATACAAAGAACGGTTCGGCGAATTCAAACACGCGGCGAATCGGATCAAATGCCACCACGACGGACAGGCGGCCAAATGGATCTGGGAACAGAGCCTCCCGTTGGACAAAGTATCGAACGAGGTCTCGGCTAACGGGTTCTCCTATACGGTCATCCCACACCGGTTCAGTATCGGGGCTATTCTGCTTCGCAGGGAATTATGGTCGAATCTTGGAGGCTTCAAGATGGCTCCTCGGGAGGGCGTGATGGGTCTCGATGAAGAGGATCTCTGTCACAAATGCGTCGAGCAATCCAAGGTGATGTGCTCCATCCAGAACATTCTTTGCGGCCATTTCTCCTTCTATCCTCAAGAAGCGACCATGAAGGAGTTCTTGCTTAACAACGAAGAGTTGTTTAAATAATCCCCTCAATCCCGAGAAGACGAACTATCGGGAATTAATGAATACCGCGTATTGTATTTAAGGATATTTACCAACGTTGACACCGCTTACAAAAACCCCATTGACACCAATCTTTACCGGATGGTATATTCGGGTTGTGGGCCAGGCCAAATCGCCTATGTCAATTGAAGATGAAGGGAATGTTTAGCCAATGCAAGGTAAAGTGAAATGGTTTAACGCAGAGAAGGGTTACGGCTTTATCGAGACGGAACAAGGCGGCGACGTGTTCGTTCACTTCTCCGCGATCCAAATGGACGGCTACAAGGCCCTTGAAGAAGGGCAAGCCGTTGAATTTGACATTGTGCAAGGCGCAAGAGGCCCGCAAGCAGCGAACGTCGTTAAGGTGTAATCATTCGGCGCTTAAGGCGCCACATACGTATACAGCAACCCGGTTACCTGAAACGATTTGCCGGCCACCCAACCTCGGAGCGATCCGAGGTTTTCATTTGTCTGCAGCCCTGTTTCGACAGCGTTTGCACAATCTGAGCCAAGTTTTCAAAAAATTCAAAATTATTAACGGAATGTTTTGAAGCGGCTCCTCCCGATGTGGTATGATGAAGGCAGCAAAGGAGGATTGCCTATGTTGTACAATATTCGTGGTCAGCGCATGGAAGTGACGAACGCTCTTCGGGATTACGTCGAGAAGAAGCTGAGTCGGCTGGAACGGTATTTCGAAGCTCCTCCCCAATCCGACGTGCATGTGACGCTAAGCGCCACCAAGGGCATGCATGCCGTCGAGGTTACGATTCCGCTGGCGGGCGTTCTGCTCCGGGCGGAAGTCAAGAGCGAAGACATGTACGCCTCGATCGACCTGGTAGTGGACAAACTCGAACGCCAAATCCGCAAGCACAAGACGAAGGTGAACCGCCAGATTCGCCAGAACGGCACGGCCAGAACCCTTTTCAAGGAGGACTACGGAACCGGCTATTCCCGCGGCACGACGGCGGTGGCGCCTTACGAGGAGGAAGAGGAGTACGAGCTGGTGCGCACCAAGAGCTTCAACCTGAAGCCGATGGACGTCGAGGAAGCGATTCTCCAGATGAACATGGTCGGACATAACTTTTATGTATTCGCCAATTCGGATACGAGGGAAGTAAACGTGGTTTACCGCCGCAACGACGGCAAGTACGGGCTGATCGTATCCGCCGAATAGAGAACATAACGAGAGCTTCCCGGCTAACCCCTGGGAGGCTCTTTTTTGATAACCGCTTGCGCGCCGCCCTTCCTTGCCCCCCCATCGTCAAACTGCTAAAATAAGTAGATACGGCCATACCCGCATAAGGAAGGGGTCAAACTATGCTCGGACTGGTAAAAAAGATATTCGGAGACGCCAACGAACGGGAAGTGAAGCGGCTTCTCAAGACCGTGGATCAGATCAACGCATTGGAGTCCTCTTTAACGGGATTAAGCGACGAACAGCTGCGCGCGAAGACGGAGGAATTCCGCGGACGTCTGGAGAAGGGCGAGGAATTGGACGACCTTCTGCCGGAGGCGTTCGCCGTCGTTCGCGAGGCTTCCAAGCGCGTGCTGAACATGCGCCATTTCGACGTGCAGCTGCTTGGCGGCATGGTGCTTCACTCGGGCAAGATCGCGGAGATGAAGACGGGCGAAGGGAAGACGCTCGTCGGCACGCTGCCGGTCTATCTGAACGCGCTCGCCGGCAAGGGCGTGCACGTCGTCACGGTCAACGATTACTTGGCCCAGCGCGACAGCCAGATGATGGGACAGGTGTACGAGTTCCTCGGCATGACCGTCGGCTGCAACCTGCACGGCCTTAGCCACGAGGAGAAGCAAGCCGCTTACGCTTGCGATATTACGTACGGAACGAACAACGAATACGGGTTCGACTATCTTCGCGACAACATGGTCCTTTATAAGGAACAGATGGTTCAGCGTCCGCTGAACTTCGCCATCATCGACGAAGTGGACTCGATCCTCATCGACGAAGCGCGGACTCCGCTGATCATCTCCGGCCAGGCGCAGAAGTCGACGCAGCTCTATTACGCCGCCGACCGCTTCGTGAGCGGCCTGAAGGAGACGGACGACTACACGATCGATGTGAAAATGCGCAGCATCTCGCTGACCGACCAAGGGGTCAGCAAGGCGGAGAAGGCGTTCGGCATCGACAACCTGTTCTCTCACGAGCACGTGACGCTGAACCACCACGTGAGCCAGGCTCTGCGCGCGCGCTTTATTATGAAGCGCGACGTAGACTACGTGGTGCAGGACGATGAAGTCGTCATCGTCGACGAATTCACCGGCCGTCTGATGGCGGGCCGCCGCTACAGCGACGGATTGCATCAAGCGATCGAAGCGAAGGAAGGCCTCGAGGTTCAGAACGAGAGCATGACGCTCGCCACGATCACCTTCCAGAACTACTTCCGGATGTATCGCAAGCTGGCCGGCATGACCGGTACGGCGAAGACGGAGGAAGAGGAGTTCAAGCGGATCTACGGGCTCGAAGTCGTGCAGGTGCCGACGAACCGCCCGAACATCCGCCAGGACGCTCCGGACGTGGTCTACAAGTCGGAGAACGGCAAGTTCCGCGCCGTCGTCGACGAGATCGTCAAGCGGCACCAGACGGGCCAGCCGGTCCTCGTCGGCACGGTCTCGATCGAGAACTCCGAGCGCGTATCGGAGATGCTGAAGAAGAAGGGCATCAAGCACCAGGTGCTTAACGCCAAGTACCACGCCGAAGAGGCCGCCATCATCTCCAACGCCGGCCAGCATGGCACCGTGACGATCGCCACCAACATGGCGGGCCGCGGTACCGACATTCTGCTGGGCGAAGGCGTGGCCGCGCTCGGCGGGCTGCACATCATCGGTACCGAGCGGCATGAGAGCCGCCGGATCGACAACCAGCTCCGCGGCCGCGCGGGACGCCAGGGCGACCCGGGCTCCTCGCAGTTCTATCTGTCGATGGAAGACGAACTGATGCGCCGGTTCGGCGCCGACAATATCATGGGCATGATGGAGCGCCTCGGCTTCGACGAGGACTCCCCGATCGAGAGCAAGCTCATCACGCGCGCGATCGAGTCCGCCCAGAAGCGGGTCGAAGGCAGCAACTTCGACGCCCGCCGCGTCGTCCTCCAGTACGACGACGTCATCAACCTGCAGCGGGAGAAGATTTACGGAGATCGTCGCCAAATTCTCAACTCCGAGAACATCCGCGAGATCGTCACCGGCATGATCGCGAACGTCGTGCAGCGCGCCGTCGACAACCACTGCCCGGGCGAAGAAGTGCCGGAGGATTGGGATCTGGACGCGCTGGTCGCCTACGCGCACACGAACTTCCTGCCGGAAGACCGCGTCACGAAGGACGACCTGTGGGGCAAGGAGAAGGAAGAGCTCGTCAGTTGGTTCATGGAGCGCATCGAGGCTTACTACAACGAGCGCGAAGAGCAGATCGGCGCCGAGACGATGCGCGAGTTCGAGAAGGTCGTCGTGCTCCGCGCCGTCGACAGCAAGTGGATGGACCACATCGACGCGATGGACCATCTGCGCCAGGGCATTCACTTGCGCGCTTACGGCGGCAACGATCCGCTCCGCGAGTACCAGTTCGAAGGGCATAATATGTTCCTCTCCATGATCGAGCGGATCGAAGAAGAGATCACGCTGTACATCATGAAGGCCCAAGTGGAGAGCAACGTCAAGCGCGAAGCGGTCGCCGAAGGACAAGCGGTGGACACGAAGGCCGACGAAGGCGCGAAGCGCCCGGCCAAGCGCGCCGAGCAGCGGATCGGACGCAACGATCCGTGCCCTTGCGGCAGCGGCAAGAAATACAAAATGTGCCACGGTCGCATAGACTGATGGGAATCGTAACGGTGCTGCGGCGCGTCGATCGGCCGGGCACCGTTACGTGCGTCAACTCCGACGAATAACTTGGAACGAAGAGGTGGATGATCAACATGTCGAACATCGATGTGACGTTTAAGCAAGACCTTCGCGAGACCGCGAAGCGACTCCAGCAACTTAGGGGGTCTCTTTGACTTAGATCTGAAGCAAGAGATGATCGCCAACTTCGAGGAGAAGATGGCGGCACCCGACTTCTGGGACGATAACGAGAGAGCCCAAGGCGTCATTGCCGAGCTGAACGCGATCAAGGGCGTCGTCGAGCAGTACGGAGCGCTCTCTTCGGAGCAGGAAGACCTGGAAGCCATGCTCGAGATGCTGGAAGAGGAGTCGGACGCGGATCTCGAGGCGGAGTGGACGGAGAGCGTGAAGGGGCTCGTCCGCAAGGTCGACGACTTCGAGCTTCAGCTGCTGCTGAACCAGCCGTACGACAAGTCGCACGCGATTCTCGAGCTTCATCCGGGGGCCGGAGGCACCGAGTCGCAGGACTGGGCGTCGATGCTCTACCGGATGTACACCCGCTGGGCCGAGAAGCGCGGCTTCAAGGTCGAGCTGCTCGACTATCTGCCGGGCGACGAGGCGGGCATCAAGAGCGTTACGATCATGGTCCGGGGCTACAACGCCTATGGCTACCTGAAGGCGGAGAAGGGCGTTCACCGCCTCGTGCGCATCTCGCCGTTCGACGCGTCGGGACGCCGGCATACCTCGTTCGTCTCGTGCGACGTCGTGCCGGAGATTCCGGACGACGTGCAGATTGAGATTCGGCCGGAAGATCTGCGGGTCGACACGTTCCGTTCCAGCGGAGCGGGCGGCCAGCACATCAACAAGACGGAATCCGCCATCCGGATTACGCACCTTCCGACGGGCATCGTCGTCGCCTGCCAGACGGAACGCTCGCAGATTCAGAACCGCGACCGCGCGATGAAGATGCTCATGTCCAAGCTGTACGAGATCAAGATTCAGGAGCAGCAGAAGGAGCTGGCGGCCATCCGCGGCGAGCAGATGGACATCGCTTGGGGCAGCCAGATCCGCTCCTACGTGTTCCATCCGTACAGCATGGTGAAGGATCACCGCACCGGCGTCGAGACGGGCAACGTGCAGGCGGTCATGGACGGCGATCTCGACGCGTTCATCGACGGTTACCTGCGCAGCCAGATCAAGCAGCCGGAAGCGAACGGTTAAGAGGCTGAACCCCCTCATAAGCAAGGCCCTGCGTTTCCGTCGGTTTTCGGCGGAGGCTGCGGGGTCATTTTGCGTTGGAAGGGAAGCGAGACAAGCAGGTTCTGGAAAAGTTGCGTATTGACGATCCCGCTTAAGCGATGCTAGGATGAAAGATGAGTTCGCAAGCGCTTACAGACCGCTGGCGATACAGATTTGTGCAAACGTTTGCGCAAACGAATGCACAAAAAGCAGTTTGGATCTCGGCATGAACGGCATGGCTTTCGGCTCGAGCCGCTTGGTACCGGCGGTTGGGGCGTGATCGGTTTTGGCCATGTCGGGAAAGCGAAGGCCAAGCGGCAATAAGCGGTTGTGGCAACAGGGGCAAGGCAATCGATGAAGGCTTATCCACTATGAAACCCGGGAGGAAGAGCATGGAGACGCAATCGCAAAGGTCTCGTTACAGAAGACGGTCGCTCCGGCGTCAGGGATGGGGCATTCTGCTCAGCATCGCGCTGATCGCGCAGCTGGCGCTGGGGGCTTATCCAGGCCGAGCCGCGGCCGAGGAGGCGGTCGCTCCGATCGAAGCGACGGTCGATGCGGCGACGGGGGATCCCGCGGCGCAAGAGCCGGGGACGCCGGCCGGCGAAGCCGCCGCTGCGTCCGACGGGACGGCGGCTCCGGACAGCGGGAACGCAACGCAGCAGCCGGACGGGGAATCGGCGCAGCCTAGCGAGCAACCGTCGGCTGAACAGCCTACGCTGCAGCCGGACGGACAGCCGGCGCAGCCGAGCGAGCAGCCGTCCGCCGAACCGTCCGCGCTGGCTGCCGATGCGGCGCTCGCGGCCGCGACGAAGGCGAACGAAGACGGCTCCGTAACGTTCAATCTGCCCGCGAGCTCGATCCAATGGATGGCTAACGGGACGTTTAACGAGTGGGGCAACGGCTCGGGACCTTCCCAGGTCATCGATGCAAACGATTCCACGCAATCGTACCTGAAGCTCGAAGGCCTGGAGCCCAATAAAGAGTACGAGTACAAGCTGCTGCTTAACGGAACTTGGACGGAAGGCGACAATTTGAAAGCGGTTGCCGATGCCCAAGGCGTCCTGAAGCTTCCGCTTCCGTCCGCGACCTACTCGGTCAAGGGGAGCTTCGACGACTGGGCGCAGGAGCAGCCGCTGCAGGAGCAGGCCGGCGTCCTGACCTACACGACGGCCGCTCTCCAGAACGGCGCGTACGAGTACAAGTTCATCGCCAACTTCGCGGGTCAAGCGCTCTACTTCAACGACCCGACGAACCCGATCACGGCGTCGAACGGCAACAGCAAGATCGTTGTGGGCGAGACCGGCCCCGAGCTCAAGCCGGACGCCATCGAGGAGCAGCCGGGCGGCAAGACGAACTGGGTGCTCGCCGGCAGCTTCCAGAAGGGGCTCGGCGAGTCCGCCGACTGGAAGCCGGACGGCACCGCCACCCGGATGAAGCATCTGGTCGGCGACTATTACGCCTACTCCGCCGTGCTGGACGCGGGCTCCTACGAGTTCAAGATCACCCGCAACGGCGATTGGGACAGCGGCATCTCGAACGGCGGCAACAACATCCAGTTCACCCTGCCGAAGCAGGCGAAGGTGAACTTCTACGTCAACGGCGAGACGAAGGAAGCGCGCATCGCCGTGCCGGACGACGCGACGGTGAACGGCATCGAGCGCTACGCGCCGAAGCGGACGGAAGCGAACGGGCCGAGGCTCGTCGGCTCGCTGCAGACGCAGTTCGGCGAAGACGCTTGGTCCCCGTCGACGGCGAAGCAATTTTTCATCGACTACTACTTCAACGACACGGTCTACAAGCTGCAGCGCACGCTGACGGAAGGCGCGCACGAGGCGAAGGTCGTCATGGGCGCGAGCTGGGACGACGAGAACTTCGGCAACGGCTCCGACAACCTGAAGTTCAAGCTGAGCGAGACGGCGGACGTGACGTTCTCCTTCGACAACGGCGAGTCGCCGAAGAAGCTGAAGGCCGACTACAAGATCGGCGACGGTAAGTACGACGGCAAAGTCGATACGAGCCGCATCGCGTTCGACAGCCGGTCGGTGACGTTCAAGAAGCCGTTCGGCGCGATCAAGCAGGGGGCGGAGGACCTCACGCTGCGCATCTCCGTGAAGCACGACGACGTGCAGGTCGCCCGCGTCGAGCTGACGAACGGCGAAGGCCTCGCGACGACGTACCCGATGCGCAAGGCGACGACGGTCGGCGATCAGGATTACTACGAGACCGTGATCCCGAAGTCCGCTTTCGACCAAATCGGCATCTGGGGCTACAAGTTCATTCTGATCGACGGCTCGGAAAAGGCGGAGTACGGAGACGACGGCAACAGCGGAGGCGCGGGAACGGCGACGGCGGACGGGGCGATCCCGTTTAACCTGACCGTGTACGCGGCGGATTACAAGACTCCCGATTGGATGAAGAACGCGGTCGTTTATCAGATTTTCCCGGACCGGTTCTTCGACGGCAACAAGGACAACAACCGGGCGAAGCTGGTGGACGGCTCCCGCGGCGTCCGCACGGAGACCGGCCCGAACGCGGGCCAGATCGAGACGACGCCGATCCAATACTACGACGGAGGCGTTCCGAACGACCCGGCGGCCGGCCAAGTGTGGGGCAAGTGGGGAGACGTGCCGGAGCGGCCGGACCGCAGCTCGCCGGAGAACGCGCCCTACTATCCCGACGCGAAGACGGACGGCGTTTGGAACAACGAATTTTACGGCGGGGACATTCAAGGGATCGAGCAGAAGCTGGATTACCTGAAGCAGCTCGGCGTCACGGCGGTCTACCTGAACCCGGTCGCCTGGGCGTCCTCGAGCCATAAGTACGACGCGACCGACTACAAGCATCTCGACCCGATGTTCGGCGAGCCGGTGTACAACAAGCCGGGCGATCCGGCCTCCGGGCTGAATTACGAGGAGACGCGCAAGAAGTCCGACGAGGTGTTCGCGAAGTTCGCCAAGGCGGCGGCCCAGAAGGGCATCCGCATCATCAACGACGGCGTGTTCAACCACGTGGGCGACGACTCGATCTACTTCGACCGGTACGAGAAGTATCCGGAGATCGGGGCGTATGAGTATTGGGCCAAGGTGTGGACGCTGAAGGCGAAGACGCCGGGCATGACGAAGGAGCAGGCGGAGCAGAAGGTCCGCGAGGAATTCACGAGCAAGATCAACCCGGCCACGGGGCAAAAGTACAAGTACCCGGACGACTTCGGCTTCACGACCTGGTTCACGATCGGGGAGCAGACGGCTCTCGACAAGGACACGTCGAACACCCACTTCGCGTACGACGCCTGGTGGGGCTACGATTCCTTGCCGGCCATGGACGCGAAGGAGCCGCAGGCGGGCGACGACCAGGCGATCGCCGGCCAGCACGAATGGAACAACGTCGATTATCGCGACCACGTTATCGGCTACGACCTGACGGGCAAGACGGACGACGAAGCGTCCGCCGCCATGCAGAACGCCGCCTCGCAGCGGTGGATGTGGATGGGCTCGAGCGGCTGGCGGCTCGACGTCGCGCCGGACGTCTCCAGCGGCACGTGGCAGAAGTTCCGCGAAGCGGTGAAGTCGGCGGCGGGACGGACCGACGCGAACGGCAAGAAGATCGACGAGCCGATCATCCTCGGCGAAGAGTGGGGCGTGGCGACGAAGTACCTGCTCGGCGACCAGTTCGACTCCGTCATGAACTACCGGTTCCGCGGAGCGATCCAGGACTTCATCATCAACGCGGGCAAAGAGACGGCGAACGCCGCCAACGCGTCCAACCTGAACGACGCGCTCGAGCGCATCCGCGAGGATTACCCGAAGGAAGCGTGGCAGGCGATGCTCAACCTCGTCGACTCCCACGACACGGTGCGCTCGCTGACGAAGCTGGATCACCCGACGTGGGAAGAGGAGAACGTGAAGATCGCGCCGGAGGCGACCGACAAGGCGCTGAAGCAGCAGGCCCTGATCGCCTTGTTCCAGATGGGCTATCCGGGCGCCCCGACCGTCTATTACGGCGACGAGGTCGGCTTGACGGGGACGAAGGACCCGGATTCCCGGCGCACGTTCCCGTGGGAGCGGATCAGCGGCGGCGCGAACGGAACGTACGACGCGACGGGCCGGTACGCGGAGCTGTATAACACGTATCGAAAAGCAGCCGAAATCCGCAACGCGAACGAAGTGCTGCGCACGGGAGATCTGAAGCTCGCTTACGCGAAGGACAACACGATCGCCTACGCCCGCAAGAACGAGACGAAGGGCGCGCTCGTCGTCGTCAACGCGGGCGGCGCGCCGAGCGAGATCGAGGCGGACGTCACCGGCTACCTGCCGGACGGAACGAAGCTGGTCGACCGGCTGGGCGGAACCGTCAGCGGAACCGTCGCCGGCGGCAAAATCAAGCTGACCGTCCCGGCGCTGACCGGCTACCTGATGATATCGGAGGGCAACCTCGTCACGGTGCAAAGTCCGGCTAATCTGAAGGCTGAACCGGGAAGCGGCAGCGTCACGCTGACGTGGGACGCCGTCGACCAAGCGGACGGCTATCGCGTCTACCGCGCCCCGATCGACGGGGGAGCCGTCGAGCTGCTGGGCGACGTGACCGCGACGACCTACACCGATTCCTCGGTAGAGAACGGAATCAAGTATTACTACGCGGTCACGACGAAGCAAGGGGCGGGCGAGAGCCTCATCGGCGACATGGCGTCGGCGACGCCTTCGTTCCCGATCCGGTCGGTGGCGAAGCCGAGCCAGGCGCCGGAAGTGACCCTCGGAGTCGGCAATACGACGGGCGACATCAAGGCGGACGTCGACGTGCCGGGCCTCACGGACGACGCGGCGCACGCGGGTCAGGACGCGCCCCATCTGTCCGTCCAGCTTGTAGTTTATAAGGAAGGCGACGAGGAGCATGCGTCCGAGATCGCCATGATCTATGCGGCGGACAGCGGCACGGCCAAGACGTACCGCGCGAAGTTCGAGCCGACCGAGCCGGGAACTTACTTCTACTACGCGAAGGCGTCCACGGACAACGAAGAGACGTTCGTCTCCTCGGAGAAGGCTTCGTTCGACGCCGTGGCGGATGCGGGCGACACGACGCCTCCGGCGGCGCCGTCGCTGGCGGCGATCGTCGTCGAATCCGGCCAGGCGAACCTCGTCTGGACGGCGTCCGGCGAAGACGCGGCGGGCTACGAGGTTTACCGCAAGGCGGCGGGCGGCACGTACGCGAAGATCGCGACGCTGCGCAACGCGACCTCGTACACGGACTACACGGTCAGCAACGGTACGGCGTATACGTACAAGGTGGCGGCTTTCGACGCTTCGTACAACCGGGCGTTCTCGGAAGAACGCTCCGTGACGCCGCAGCTCGTCATGGTCGACGTCACGCTCCGGCTGCATCTGCCCGACTACACGCCGGCGACCGACGATATCTACATCGCGGGATCGCTGAACGGCTGGACCGCGAACGGCGGCAAGCTGAACGTGCCGAGCGGGGCGACCAACCGAAGCGTCGTCGAGTACACGTTCAAGATGATGGCCGGCAAGTCGATCGAGTACAAGTACACCCGCGGCTCCTGGTCGACGGAGGCGTTCACGAGCCACAGCCGGACCGAGAACGATGCCGAGGATTACGGCAACTGGGCGTACAGCTCGACCGACACGAACATGAAGCTGACGATCCGCAACGAGGGCGGCAACAAGATGACGGTCAACGACTACGTCCTGCGCTGGGTCGACATGCCGATGATCGTGACGATGCCGCGCATCTCGTACGGGGACGACATCGCCTACGAGACGACGGACGACAAGTTCACGCTCAAGGCCCAGGTACCGTACGGAGTCGCCTTCACGATCAACGGCCAGCCGCTCCCCGAGGGCGGCATGGACGACAAGGGCAACGTCTATGTGGAAAAGATCCCGCTGGCCGCGGGAGAGAATGTCTTCGAGCTGCACATTCAGCCGACCCAGGAGACGATCGATCTTCCTTGGTACACGGACGACGGGCGCGCCGGCCAGGCGACGAAGACGCTGAAGCTGACGATCCACCGGACCGGCGGCGGAGGAGGAGACACGACCGCTCCGGGCGAGGCGACGGAGGCGAAGATTACCGCGGGCAGCGGCAAGCTGACCGCGAGGTGGAAGGATCCGGCGGACGCCGATCTCGCCAAGGTGAAGGTAACGGTCGTCGGCAGCGACACGATCGCTCCTGTCGTCGTAGACAAGGGCGTGCAGCGGGCCGTCGTGAGCGGTCTGAAAAACGGAACGAAATACACGCTGCGCATCCAGACGATCGACGCTTCCGGCAACGTCTCGGCGGGCGTCGAGGCGAGCGGCACGCCCAGATCGTCCGGCTCGGGCGGATCCGGAACCGGGACGCCTCCCGCGACGACGAATCCGGAGACGCCGCAAGCCGGATCGGGCGGCGTCGTCAAGGCGGAGGCGAAGCCGGACGCGTCGGGCGTCGCGTCCGTCGCGATCGGCGCGGACGCCGTGAAGGAGGCGCTGAAGAACGCCTCCGGACGCACTCTCGCGGTGGAGCTGGCACCCGCGGAAGGGACGAAGACGGTGAACGTCGAGCTTCCCGTTCAACCGCTGATCGGAGCGGACGGCGGCGTGGACGCGGTCCGCATTCAGACCGGTCTCGCGACGGTAACCGTGTCGACCGGTTTGCTTGAGCGTGCGGGGGCGGCTTCCGGCACCGTGAAGCTGACCGTCTCGGAAGCCGAAGCGATCGATAAGCTTGGCGGAAGCATGGGGTACGACATCGCGCTGAGCGCGAACGGCCAGCCGGTCGGCGCGTTCGCAGCCGGAGACGTCGTCGTGTCGCTGGATTACGAGTTGAAGCCGGGAGAAAATCCGGATCAAGTGGTGGCGTACTATGTGGGGGAAGACGGCAAGCTGGAAGTCGTCCGCAACGCGAAGTACGACGCCGCTGCCGGCAAGGCGACGTTTAAGGCCGCGAAGCCCGGCCGGTACGCGGCTGCTTATGCGGAAGTGAGCTTCAGCGACATGCCGCAGGCCGCTTGGGCGAGCGAAGCGATTCGAGCGCTGGCCGCGAGGGGCGCCGTCTCCGGCGTCGGAGGCGGGGCGTTCGACCCGAACGGCAGCGTCACGAGAGCGGAATTCGTCGCGATGCTTGTGAACCTGTTCGGGCTGGCGGACGAAGGAGCGACGACGACGCTGAGCGACGCGAAGGCAGGCGCCTGGTACTACGAGGCGGTCGCTTCCGCGCAGAAGCTCGGCATCGTCAGAGGCAAGCCGGACGGAACGTTCGGCGTCGCCGATCCGATCACCCGCCAGGATATGGCGGTCCTGATCCACAAGGCGGCCGTGCTGCTTCAAGCTCGCCTGGAAGCCGGGGAGGGAGCGGGCGCAGGCGCAGGCGGCGGGTTCGCCGACCAAGCCTCGATCTCCGCTTACGCGCTCGAAGCGGTTCGGAAGATGCAGCAGGCGGGCATCCTTCAGGGCGCGAACGGCCAATTCCTGCCGCAAGGGGAGACGACGCGCGCGCAGGCGGCGGCGATCCTGTACCGGCTGTTCCGATTGGTCGATTAACGCCGCGAAATACGGTTCTCCGCGCCCCTGTCGCGGCCTCCCTGCGGAAGAGAGCTTCGGCTCCTTCCGCGGGGATTTTTTATTGCGTCAAACCATTGTATAAAAAATCATTCGGATGTATAATGATACGGAATTCCACATCGGCGGCCGCGGTCTTTTCTTTTTTACATCCGCAGCCGGATTCGGTACAATAAAAGTTGGTTTTTCCGACCAGCAATCGTTCGTTCTATATCGATAAAGAAGGTTGACCTTCATAGGGAGAGAATCGTTATGACGCATACCGCGACTTCGCACGCGAGAGTGGCGATCGTCGGCTCCACCGGCTACGGCGGCGTCGAGCTCATCCGCCTGCTCGCCGCCCATCCGCAAGCGACCGTGACCTCGGTCGTCTCGTCTTCTTCGGCGGGCACGCTGTTCTCGGAGGGCTTCCCGCATCTGACGGAGATCGTCACCGACGAGCTGGACGCCGTCGACCCCGAGCTGATCCGCTCCAAGGCGGACGTCGTGTTCCTCGCGACGCCGCATGGCGTGAGCTCGAAGCTGGCGCCGCAATTCCTCGACGCCGGGCTGAAGGTGATCGACCTGTCCGGCGACTTCCGGCTGAAGCAGCCGGAGACGTATAGGGAGTGGTACAAGAAGGACGCTCCCGAGCAGGCCTATCTCGACCGCGCCGTGTTCGGCATGTGCGAGCTGTTCGGGGACGAAGTGGCGGGCGCCGACTTCGTGTCGAATCCGGGCTGTTTTCCGACGGCGACGACTCTCGGTCTGTATCCGGCCGTTCAAGCGGGCTGGATCGATCCGGACACCATTATCATCGATTCGAAGACGGGAGTGTCCGGCTCGGGCCGCGGCCTGAACCTCTCCGCCCACTTCTCCGAGGTGAACGAGAACCTTAAGGCTTACAAGGTCGGGCAGCACCAGCACACGCCGGAGATCGAGATGGTGCTGGAGCGGGCGGCGGGCCGTCCGGTCACGACGACCTTCACGACCCACCTCGTCCCGATGACGCGGGGGATCATGAGCACGATGTACGCCACGCTGACCGACAAGAGCCGGAGCAGCGCGGAGTTCGCGGAATTATACCGTCAGTTCTACGAAGGCCGCCGCTTCGTGCGGGTGCGTCCGACGGGCGTCTACCCGGCGACGAAGGAAGTGTACGGCTCCAATTATTGCGATATCGGCATGAACGTCGACCCCCGGACCGGACGGATCACGATCATCTCCGTCATCGACAATCTGGTCAAGGGCGCGGCGGGCCAGGCGATCCAGAACCTTAACCTGATGATGGGCTGGGACGAGACGCTCGGCTTGCTTTTCACCCCGGTATATCCATAATCCATTCGCATACTAACGGAGGAACCGAACTGTCATGGGGAAGACATACGAGATCGTTCCGGACGGCGGCGTCACGTCGCCTAAGGGATTCAAGGCCGGCGGCCTTCATTGCGGCTTGAAGAAGACGGACCGCCACGACCTGGGCGTCATCTACTGCGAGGTGCCGGCCGCGGCGGCGGCGGTGTACACGACGAACCTGTTCCAGGCGGCTCCGCTTCAGGTGACGCGCGAGAGCCTGGCCGAGGAAGGCGTGCTGCGCGCGGTGCTCGTCAACAGCGGCAATGCCAACGCGTGTACGGGCCGGCAGGGCGAAGACGACGCGCGGGCGATGCGGTCCGGGATCGCGGAGGCGCTCGGCATTCCGAAGCACCAGGTGGCGGTCGCTTCGACGGGCGTCATCGGCGAGCTGCTCAAGATGGACCGGGTCCACGCCGGCATCGCCAAGCTGCCGGAGAGGCTGAGCGCGGACGAGCGCGGATCGGACGATTTCTGCCAGGCGATTCTGACGACGGACCTCGTGAAGAAGACCGCCTGCGTCAGGCTGACGGTCGACGGGCGGGAAGTCGTCATCGCCGGCGCGGCCAAAGGCTCGGGCATGATTCACCCGAACATGGCGACGATGCTCGGCTTCGTGACGACGGACGCGGCGATCCCGGCTCCGCTGCTGCAGGAGCTGCTGCGGGAATCGACCGACGTCACGTTCAACATGATCACCGTCGACGGCGACACGAGCACGAACGACATGCTTGTCGCGATGGCGAGCGGATTGGCGGGCAACAAGCCGCTGTCCCGCGATCACGCGGACTTCGCGGCGTTCGCGGACGGCCTGCGCTACGTGTGCGAGGTGCTGGCGAAGGCGATCGCCCGCGACGGCGAAGGCGCGACGAAGCTGATCGAGACGACCGTCGTCGGCGCGGGCAGCGACGAAGACGCGCGGGCGATCGCGAAGACGATCATCGGCTCGAGCCTCGTCAAGTCGGCGGCGTTCGGCGCCGACGCCAACTGGGGGCGGATCATCGCCGCCGTCGGGCGCGCGGGCGTCTCGGACATCGACGTGAACACCGTCGATATCCGGCTCGGCGACATCTCCGTGCTGGAGCAGTCGCGGCCCGTCGCTTTTGACGAGGAGGCGGCATTGGCTTATTTGAAGGGCGACACGGTGGCCATTCACGTCGACCTGAACCACGGCAGCGGCCGGGCGGTCGCCTGGGGCTGCGACCTGACCTACGATTACGTGCGGATCAACGCCGCTTATCGGACGTAGAAGGCGGGGGAAGACGGATATGGCGAAGACGAACCGATTCGTGATGAAGTGCGGAGGCAGCACGCTCGCTGCGCTGCCGGACGCTTTCTTTCAAGATTTGACGGAGCTGCAGGGGAACGGCGTTCAGCCGGTCATCGTCCACGGGGGCGGGCCGGCGATCAACGAGACGCTCGGCAAGCTCGGCATCGAGAGCAAGTTCGTGAACGGACTGCGGGCCACCGACGAAGCGACGCTCGAAGTGGTGGAGATGGTGCTCGCCGGCCGGATCAACAAGGAGATCGTGCGGCGTCTGCAGCAGAACGGGGCGAAGGCGCTCGGCCTGTCCGGCACCGACGGCCGCCTGATCGAGGCGCGCCCGGTCGCCAACGCCGACGAGATCGGCTTCGTCGGCGACATTACCGGCGTCAACTCGGAGCTGATCGAAGGCATTATCGGGCTGGGCTACCTGCCCGTCATCGCTCCGATCGGCATCGACGCCGAGGGGCAGCGGTACAACATCAACGCCGACACGGCGGCCGGAGCGGTCGCTTCGCATCTGGGAGTCGAGACGATGATCGTCGTGACGGACGTTCTCGGCATTATGCGCACGGTGGACGGCGAGAAGAAGGTGCTGCCGCAGGTGACGTTCGCGGAGATCGAAGAGATGATCGCGAGCGGCGAGATCTACGGCGGCATGATCCCGAAGGTGCGCGCCGCGATGAGCTGCCTGCACGGCGACGTGCGCGAGGTGCTCATCGTCGACGGCGCCGCGCCCCGCGTCCTGAGCCGCGCCGTCCGCGAAGGCGGGCTCGGCACGCGCATCTTGCGGGGCTAGGGTAAGCGCGTTAAGCTCGTTACCGCCCGGATTGGCGCGGCGCGCGCGGGGGTTGGCCCTCCTCGCCGCAGCTCCGTAACCGCCAAAATGGCTGTTACAGAGCCCCGCGAGCGAGATCGGCGAGCTGCAACCGCCAAAATGGAGGTTACAGAGCTGCGGGAGCGAGACTGGTGATCTGTAACCGCCAAAATGGAGGTTACAGCGCCACATGAGCGAGACTGGCATTCTGTAATCGCCAAAATGGAGGTTGCAGAGCCTCGCAAGCGAAATTGGCGAGCTGTAACCGCCAAAATGGCTGTTACAGAGCTGCGCCAACCGCAAGGTTAGGTTCGGGACGGGGACCTTGCGGTTTGGGGCTGAGAGAAGTTTGGCGATGCGTTAGCCGAAAAGGCCGGAATCGTTCCGGAGCAACGAAGTGGTCGCCTTTGCCCGCGGATTCCATCCTTTTCGGGGGTTACCGTTCAATGGAATCTGCGGGCAACAGCGAGCGGAAGAACGATCCGCCCGTTCGGCTTGGCGCCATCGCCCACAATAATCGAAGGGAGAGTTCGGCATGAGCAGTTTGTTTCCTACCTTTGCGCGTTATCCGATCACTTTGGTCAAGGGGAAGGGCAGCCGTCTTTGGGACGATCAAGGCAAGGAGTATCTGGACTTCATGACCGGCATCGCGGTCACGGGTCTGGGGCACGTTCCGGAGCGGGTGAAGAACGCGCTCGTGAGCCAGCTCGACCAACTTTGGCACGTATCCAACCTTTTCTACACGCCGAACCAGGAGAAGGCCGCCAAGCTGCTGACCGACAACAGCTGCGCCGACGCCGTCTTCTTCTGCAACAGCGGCGCCGAGGCGAACGAGGCGGCGATCAAGCTCGCCCGCCGCTACCACCAGACGGTGCTCGGCAACGGCCGCTACGAGATCGTCACGTTCACGAAATCGTTCCACGGGCGGACGCTCGCGACGCTGACCGCCACGGGACAGGATAAAGTCAAAGAAGGCTTCCTGCCGCTGCCTCAAGGCTTCGTGCACGTGCCGATGAACGATCTGGCCGCGCTGGAAGCCGCCATTACCGACAAGACGGCCGCCGTCATGTTCGAGCTGATTCAGGCGGAGGGCGGCGTCCATATCGCCGACCCGGCGTTCGTGAAGGCCGTCCGCGAGCTGTGCGACCGCCACGGCCTGCTGCTCATCCTGGACGAGATCCAGACCGGCATGGGCCGCACCGGCAAAATGTTCGCCTACGAGAACTACGGTATCGAACCGGACATTTTCACCCTCGCGAAAGGGATCGGCAGCGGCTTCCCGGTCGGCGCGATGCTGGCGAAGGCTCCGCTCATCCCGGCGTTCACCGCCGGCTCGCACGGCTCCACATTCAGCGGGACGCCGATCGCGACCGCGGCCATCATCGCGACGATCGAGACGATGCTCATCGAGCAGGCGCCCCAGCGCGCCGCCGCGTCCGGCGAGCTGCTTCTCTCGCGGCTGAAGGAAGCGCTCGGCGGGCTGCCGAACGTCGTCGAGGTGCGCGGCCAAGGGCTGCTCGTCGGCATCGAATGCGCGGGCCCGGTCGCGGATACGATCACCGAGCTGCAGCATCGCGGGCTGCTCGTCATCACGGCCGGCCCGAACGTGCTGCGCCTGCTGCCGAACCTGCTCGTGACCGAGCAGGAGATCAACGAGGCGGTCGGCATCCTCGCCTCCGTCCTGACCGAACAAGCGGCCGCCAAATCGGCCGCCGAATAATCCGAAGACAAGCGGCTGCCCCCGCGGCGGCCGACAACCGATAATCTACAACCACCTACGAAGGAGGGATCGCCTTGCACGCTGCCGCTAACGTGGAGGAGCTCGCTACCGGTCTCAGAGGCCGCGATTTTCTCGGACTCGTCGACTACAAGCCGGAAGAGATCCGTTACCTGATCGATCTGGCGATCGACTTGAAGCGCAAGCAGAAGAACGGCGAGATCTATCAGCCATTGAAAGGCAAGACGCTCGGAATGATATTCGAGAAGTCGTCCACCCGGACGCGGGTCTCTTTTGAAGTCGGCATGTACCAGTTGGGAGGCCACGCGCTGTTCCTGAGCCGCAACGACATCCAGATGGGCCGCGGCGAGACGATCCGCGACACGGCGATGACGATGTCCCGTTACCTCGACGGCATCATCATCCGCACGTTCGGCCATCGCAACGTCGTCGAGCTGGCGCGTTCGGCGACCGTGCCGGTCATCAACGCCCTGTCCGACCAATCGCACCCGTGCCAGGCGCTGGCCGACTACCAGACGATCCTCGAGAAGAAGGGCAAGCTGGACGGTCTGAAAATCGCCTACATCGGAGACGGCAACAATATGCTGCACTCTCTCATGATCGGGGCGAGCAAGCTGGGCCTGCACTTCGCCAGCGCTTCCCCGGAAGGGTACGATCCGGACGCGGAGCAGGTGAAGCTGGCCCGCGAGTTCGCCGGCGAGACCGGAGCCAAGATCGACATCGTGCGCGACCCGCGCGAAGCGGTCGAAGGAGCCGACGTCATCTACACGGACGTGTGGGCGAGCATGGGCTTCGAGGAAGAGCAGAAGGAGCGGGAGCGCGCCTTCAAGAGCTACCAGGTGAACGAGGAGCTGGCGAAGGGCGCCAAGTCCGACTATCTGTTCATGCACTGCCTGCCCGCGCACCGCGGGGAGGAAGTGAGCGAGGGCGTTATCGACGGCCCGCACTCCGTTATTTTCGACGAGGCCGAGAACCGTCTGCACGCGCAGAAGGCGATCATGGCCGCGATCATGTAGTTTATATCCGAATTCCGAAGGAGCGTTCGACCACCCATGGCAAAAGAAAAAATCGTGCTCGCCTACTCCGGCGGCCTCGATACGTCCGTCATCCTGACGTGGCTCAAAGAGACTTACGACGCCGAGATCATCACCTTCACCGCCGACATCGGCCAGAAGGAAGAGCTGGACGGCCTCGAAGAGAAGGCGATCAAGACCGGCGCGTCCAAAGTGTACATCGACGACCTCCGCGCCGAGTTCGCGAAGGATTTTATTTTCCCGATGTTCCAGGCCGGCGCCCTGTATGAAGGCCAATACCTGCTCGGCACGTCCATCGCGCGTCCGCTCATCGCCAAGCGCATGGTCGAGATCGCCCGCGCGGAAGGCGCCACCGCCATCGCTCACGGCGCTACCGGCAAGGGCAACGACCAAGTGCGCTTCGAGCTGACGGCCGCCGCCCTGGCGCCGGACATCAAAGTGATCGCTCCTTGGCGCGACGAAGCGTTCCGCAACGCGTTCCCGGGCCGCGCCGAGATGATCGCTTACGCCGAGAAGCACGGCATCAACGTGCAGGCTTCCGCCGCGAAGCCGTACTCGATGGACCGCAACCTGCTGCACATCAGCTTCGAGAGCGGCATGCTGGAGGATCCGTGGTTCGACTCCAGCGCGGACGACGTGCAGGACATGTACGTGCTGAGCGTCTCCCCGGAGAAGGCTCCGGACCAGGCCGAGTACGTGGAGCTCGACTTCGAAGCGGGCAACTGCGTGGCCGTCAACGGCCAGAAGATGTCTCCGCTTGAAGTGATGGAGAAGCTGAACGAGCTGGGCGGGAAGCACGGCATCGGGCGCGTCGACATGGTCGAGAACCGCTTCGTCGGCATGAAGAGCCGCGGCGTGTACGAGACTCCGGGCGGCACGATCCTGTTCACGGCGCATCGGAAAATGGAATCGCTGACGATGGACCGCGACGTCATGCACCTGCGCGACTCGCTGATCTCCAAGTACGCGTCGCTCGTGTACAACGGCTTCTGGTTCGCGCCGGAGCGTCTGGCGATCCAGGCCCTCGTGAACGAGAGCCAGAAAAACGTGACGGGCACCGTTCGCCTGAAGCTGTACAAAGGCAACGTCATGGCCGCCGGCCTGAAGAGCCCGGTCAGCCTGTACAACCCGCACATCGCGACGATGGAAGCGGACCCGACGCAGGCGTACGACCAAGGCGACGCGACCGGCTTCATCCGCTTGAACGCGCTGCGGCTGAAGGTGTCGTCCGGCGTCAACGGCGCTTCGGGCGTGTAAGGATAGGAAGGACCGGGACGCCTGGGCAGCTGCTGCTAGGCTGGCTTGGCGGTTCCGGCGGCAAGCGGGGAGCATCGCGGGCGCGTGAGGCGACGGCGGCGCTCCCGCTTTGCCGTTCTGGCGCGGTGCGCCGGGGTTGGGCCGGGCAAGAGGAGCGCTGCAGGCCGACGATGTCGGGTTACAGAGTGGCGTCACGCGGCATGGGCGCTGGAAGCCGGCGATGTCGGTTACGGAGCCTTGCTGCAAGTGTGTTTGGAGCGGAAATGGGCGTCAGTCGACGATACGAAGGGAGTCTGGTTATGAGCAAGCTGTGGGGCGGCCGGTTCACGAAGAAGACCGACCAACTGGTAGAGGAATACACGGCGTCGATCACGTTCGACAAGGAGCTGGCCGAGGAGGACATTCAAGGCAGCCTGGCGCACGTGACGATGCTGGGCAAGTGCGGCATCCTCCCGGCGGGGGACGTCGAGACGATCAAGGAGGGGCTGATGAAGGTTCGCAACCGCATCCAGCGGGGCGAGCTCGAATTCGCCATCTCCGACGAAGACATCCACATGAACATCGAGAAGGCGCTCATCGAAGAGATCGGGCCGGTCGGAGGCAAGCTGCACACGGGACGGAGCCGCAACGACCAGGTGGCGACGGACATGCACTTGTACCTGCGCAAGCGCGTCGTCGAGTTCGTCGACCTGCTGTCGAAGCTGCAGGGAGCGCTCATCTCGCAGGCGAAGGCGAACCTCGACACGATCGTGCCGGGCTACACGCACCTGCAGCGCGCGCAGCCGATCCTGTTCGCCCATCACCTGATGGCGTACGTGTCCATGTTCGGCCGCGACATCGAGCGGCTGCAGGACAGCTACAAGCGCATCGACGCGCTTCCGCTCGGAGCGGGGGCGCTCGCCGGCACGACGTTCGCGATCGACCGGCATTACACGGCGAAGCTGCTGAACTTCGGCCGCGTGTACGAGAACAGCCTGGACGCCGTCAGCGACCGCGACTTCATCGTCGAGTTCCTCGCCGGCGCGTCTCTGATCATGGCGCATCTGTCGCGGCTGAGCGAAGAGCTCATTCTCTGGTCCAGCACGGAGTTCCAATTCGTCGAGCTGGACGACGCCTTCTGCACCGGCTCGAGCATCATGCCGCAGAAGAAGAACCCGGACGTGCCGGAGCTCGTCCGCGGCAAGACGGGGCGCGTCTACGGCAACCTGATCGGCCTGCTGACGGTGCTCAAGTCGCTCCCGCTCGCTTACAACAAGGACATGCAGGAAGACAAGGAAGGCATGTTCGACACGGTTCGCACGCTGCAAGGAGCGCTGCAGCTGTTCGCGCCGATGATCGAGACGATGAAGGTGCGCAAGGACAAGATGCGCCGCGCCGTCGACCAGGACTTCTCGAACGCGACGGACATCGCCGACTTCCTCGTGAACAAGGGACTTCCGTTCCGCCAAGCGCATGAAGTCATCGGCAAAACGGTGCTGTACTGCATCGAGAACGGCAAGTTCCTGCTCGATCTGACGCTGGACGAGTTCAAGCAATTCTCGCAGCTGTTCGACGAGCGCATCTACGACGTGCTGCAGCCGCAGCAGGTCGTCAACGCGCGCAACGTGTACGGCGGCACCGCGGCGCCGCAAGTCGCGGCGGCCATCGAGCGCGCCGAGGCCGAGCTCGCGCGCACGCAGGCATGGACGGCGGAGTACGCCGAGAAAAGCAAGTAAAACCGACGCGAAGGCATCCAAGAGGCCTGTCCGGGTTCCCTTTCCCGGGCGGGCCTCTTTTCGCGTCGGATAGGCTGCCCGGTGCCGAAAAAATCAGCATTGGAGCGCCCGCCGGTGCCCTGCCCGCTCGTGAATGCCGAAAAATTCGGCATTGGAGCACCCGCCGGTACCCCGCCCGCTCGTGAATGCCGAAAAATTCGGCATTGGAGCGCCCGCCGGTACCCCGCCCGCTCGTGAATGCCGAAAAATTCGGCATTGGAGCGCCCGCCGGTGCCTCGCCCGCTCGTGAATGCCGAAAATCCGGCATTGGAGCGCCCGCCGGTGCCTCGCCCGCTCGTGAATGCCGAAAAATTCGGCATTGGAGCGCCCGCCGGTGCCCCGCCCGCTCGTGAATGCCGAAAAAATCGGCATTGGAGCGCCCGCCGGTACCCCGCCCGCTCGTGAATGCCGAAAAATTCGGCATTGGAGCACCCGCTGGTGCCCCGCCCGCTCGTGAATGCCGAAAAATTCGGCATTGGAGCACCCGCCGGTGCCTCGCCCGCTCGTGAATGCCGAAAAATTCGGCATTGGAGCGCTCTCCGGTACCCTGCCCGCTCGTGAATGCCGAAAAATTCGGCATTGGAGCACCGCGTACAGCCCCCGGCAGTCTCGCCGGGTGCGCGCGTGGATCGCACATAACCGGAACAGTCGGCTCAGCACTCTCGGCGCTGCCCGCTCGACGAGGCGCTCTCTAGCGCGGACCCTCCGGCGCGGACCCTCCGGCGAGGCGCCCCCGCCAAGCGAGCACGATCGGCTCGGCCGAATTTTCCTACCTAGCGTAAGTACGCATCATTCCGGATCTTCCGCCGAGATCCGCCCCCGCCGAGCCAGATTAAAAATTTCTTACTTTTTCCACGAATCGTGTCCGCGCGGGCTTTTGAGGCGACAAAAGGCGCTTTTATCGCGAAGACGGCATCGACAAAGAGAGGATTTTCAGGCATCATGTCGAAGTATCTAAGGTCTGAATTCTAACGGGAAGTGATTATGTGATTGAAATGCACGACATCTGGAAGACCTACCCCGACGGCACGACCGCCCTTCAAGGCGTAAGCGTCGTCATCGATCGCAATGAATTCGTCTACATCGTCGGCCCGTCCGGCGCCGGCAAGTCGACGTTCATGAAGCTGATCTACCGGGAAGAGGTCCCCACCAAAGGGCAACTATCCGTCAACGGATTCAACATAGGCAAGCTGAAGCAGCGCAAAATTCCCTACGTCCGCCGCAACATCGGCGTCGTGTTCCAGGACTATCGGCTCCTTCCCAAGTTAACCGCCTTCGAGAACGTCGCCTTCGCGATGGAGGTCATCGAAGCGCCGAAGCGGACGATCAAGCGCCGCACGATGGAGGTGCTCGAGCTCGTCGGCCTGAAGCACAAGGCGAGCAGCCTCCCCGCCCAGCTGTCGGGCGGCGAGCAGCAGCGGGTCGCCATCGCCCGCGCCATCGTCAACAACCCCGCCGTCATCGTCGCGGACGAGCCGACGGGCAACCTCGATCCCGAGACGTCGTGGGGGATCATGAAGCTTCTCGAAGAGATTCATTTTCGCGGAACGACCATCGTCATGGCGACCCACAACAAAGAGATCGTCAACACCTTGCGCAAGCGCGTCATCGCGATCGAACGGGGCACCATCGTGCGGGACGAGATGAGAGGGGAGTACGGCTATGAAATTTAGCACCCTCCTCCGGCACCTGCGCGAAGGCGCGAAGAACGTGTTCCGCAACGGCTGGATGTCCTTCGCCTCGATCGGCTCGATCGTCGTCTCGCTGTTCATCCTCGGCGTGTTCATGCTTCTCGCTCTCAACGTGGACAAGCTGGCGAGCCAGATCGAGAGCCAGGTCGAGATCCGGGTATACCTGCAGCTCGACACCGAGCAGGCGAAGATCGACGAGATCAACCGGACGATCGGCCGCATCCCGGAGGTCAAGAAGGTGACCTTCGTCTCCAAGGAGGAGGGGCTGAGGCGGCTGCAGCAGAACCTCGACGACAGCGCCAAGAGCACCCTCGAAGGCTACGAGAACGAGAACAACCCGCTGCCCGACGGCTTCGACGTGGAAGTGTTCGACCCGCAGAAGGTCGCGTTCGTCGCCAAGAAGATCGAAGCGATCAATTCGACGGACGAAGCGAAGCCGATTCTCGGCGTCAAGTACGGCCAAGGCACCGTGGAGAAGCTGTTCCGCATCACGAACGCCGTGCGCAACATCGGCCTCGTCATCGTCGCCGGCCTCGCCGTCATGGCGATGTTCCTCATCTCGACGACGATCAAGATGACGATTCTGGCGCGCCGCCGGGAGATCGGCATCATGAAGCTGGTCGGCGCGACCAACAGCTTCATTCGCTGGCCGTTTTTCGTCGAAGGGGTGTTGATCGGCATCTCGGGCTCCGCCATCACGAGCGGGCTCCTGCTGTACGGGTACTCGAGATTGATCCAGAGCGCCAGCTACGACCTGGGGCTCATGCTTATCGAATTCGCCAGCGTGAAGGATGTCGGATGGTATATCGCCGGGACGCTGCTCATCCTCGGAACGCTGCTCGGAATCTGGGGCAGCACGGTCTCGGTTCGCAAATATTTGAAGGTGTAAAATCGCCGGAGGAGGACAACCGTGAGACGCAAGCTGCTCGCCGTCTTAGCCTTGCTGATCGCCGTCGCCGCGTTGGCAAGGCCCGTGGACAGCCATGCCGAGACCCAGTTGCAGAAGATCGAGAGAGAGATCCGAGAGATTCAGAAGCAGATGAACGAAGCCGCCGAGAGCAAGAAGCGGGCGGAGCAGGACAACAAGGTACTGACTGCGCAGAAGGAAGCGACTACGGAAGATATCAACAAGCTCATGGAGCAGATCTCCCAGGCTTCGGCGCAGCTCGACGCGACCCAGGCCAAGATCGACGCCGCGGAAGAGCGGCTGCTGAGAACGACCGAAGAGCTCGAGAAGGCGGAGAACCAACGCCAGAACCGGGACGAACAGCTGCAATCCCGCATTCGCCTCATCTATACGAACGGGGCCGTCTCTTATCTGGACGTGCTGCTCAGCTCTTCGAGCTTCAACGACTTCCTCACCCGGTTCGACGCGCTTCAGTCCATTATGAAGCAGGACAAGCAGGTACTCGTCCAGTCCGAGGAATATAAGGAGCTCGTCGCGGACAAGAAGGCCCAGGTCGAGAAGGAGCTTAAGGTCGTCAAGTCGCTGTACGCCGAGATGGCCGACCGCAAGGCGACGCTGGAGATCAAGGAGCGGTCGAAGGAACAGCTCGTCGCCAAGCTGAGCCAGCAGATCGAAGAGACGGAGGACATCAGCGAAGAAGCCGAGAAGGCTCTGATGGACTTCGGCAAGAAGTATTCGCAGCTGCTGGAGAAGAAGAACGCGATCAAGAACTATTACAAGGGCGGCAAGCTGGGCGTGCCTCTCAAGGCGAGCTACCGCATCTCGTCGGGATACGGCTACCGGACGCACCCGGTTACCGGCCAGAAGTCTTCGTTCCACCAGGGCATCGACATGGCGGCCCCGAAGGGGACTTCCGTCTACGCGGCCGAGTCCGGCGTCGTTATCGTCGCCCAATCGTGGGACAGCTACGGCAACTGCATCATCATCAACCACGGCAACGGCCTGTGGACGGTATACGGGCACCTGATGCCGGGCGGTATCCTCGTCAAGAAGGGCGAGACCGTCAAGCGCGGCGAGAAAATCGGGCTGGTCGGCATGACCGGCCGGGCGACCGGCTACCACCTGCACTTCGAAGTCCGGAAGGACGGCAACCCGGTCAACCCGAATTCGTACTTGAAATAAGCCTGCCAGTCGCCGCTTGACGGCCGCAGCCGCTGACCGCGGCCCGCCGGCTCCTCCTGTCCGTCCGGGAAGGGGAGCGGGGGCCGGGATGGCGGCTGTTTTTTTGGCGTTGCTGCCGATGATTCACATGTTGAAGACGGCCGGTTCATAACCTAATGAAGATGGTCGGGAGAAAAGAGGGTGAATCCCCTTGCTATTTCGCGGTCGAACGGTATTGGCGATCGTCGCGGCGACGGCGCTGCTCGCGTGCGTCGTCACGATCGGGGCTCTGGAGCTCGCCGGCAAGCCGAACGGGCTGTTCTCTTCGTCGAAGCCGTCCGGTGCGTCGGGGGAGAATCCCCCGGATGAAGGAACGGAGAACGGGTTGACGGCGGCCGAATTGAATAAACTGAACAAAGCGCTGGGGCTGATCCGCGACAAATTCCTGAACCCGGTCGATCGGGACAAGCTGGTCGACGGGGCGATCGAGGGGATGGTCGAGTCGCTTCAGGACCCGTACTCGTCCTACTTCTCGGAGAAGGAAGCGGAGAAGTTCTCGGAGTCGCTTCAGGGCGCGTTCACCGGAATCGGCGCGAAGCTGGATCTCGAGGACGGACGGGTCGTCGTGGAGCGGGTGATGAAGGGGACGCCGGCGGAGCGGGCGGGGCTTAAGGCCGGAGACGCGCTGCTGGCCGTCAACGGGCAGAGCTTGAGCGGGCTGTCGCTCGGCGATGCCATCGCCAAGATCCGCGGGCCGAAGGGAACGAAGGCGAAGCTGAAGGTCGAGCGCGAGGGGGCCGCGGGTCCGCTCGAGCTGGAGCTGGTGCGCGACCGGATCGCCGCGGAGACGGTCAGCGGAGATGTGGGATCGGACGGCGTCGGCCGGCTGCGGATCGCGCAGTTCACGTTCGACACGCCCCAGCTCGTCGCCCGGCAGCTGAGCGAGCTCGAGAAGGCCGGGATGAAGGCGCTCGTCATCGACGTGCGGGACAACCCGGGCGGCGTCGTCAGCTCGGTCGAAGCGGTCGCGGAGCTGTTCGTCCCGAGCGGCCGGACGATCGTGATCGAAGAGGATGCCAAGGGACGGCGGACCACGAAGAAGGCCGGCGGCGATCCGGGACGCGGCAAGGAGTACCCGATCGTCGTGCTCGTCAACGGAGGCAGCGCCAGCTCCTCGGAGATTCTCGCGGGGGCGCTGAAGCAGTCGGCCGGCGCGGTGCTGATCGGCTCCCGCACGTACGGCAAAGGCACGGTCCAGGTCAGCTACGAGGACGAACTCGGCGACGGGAGCCTCATGAAGCTGACCGTTATGAAGTGGATGCTGCCGGACGGCACGTGGATTCAAGGCGAAGGACTGAAGCCGGACGTCGTCGTCGACCCGCCCGCCTTCTACTCGGCGTCCCTGCTGTCGGGAGACCATGTGCTGATGCCGGACGAGACCGGCGAGGACGTGCGCAACCTGCAGCTGATGCTGGAGGGCGTCGGCCTTCCGGCGGACCGCCGCGACGGCTACTACAGCGCGGGAACCGAAGAGGCGGTGCGTAAATTCCAGCGGCGGGAGAAGCTAACGGAGACGGGAGCGGTGGACGCGGCGACGGCGAACCGGCTGGAGCAGGCGGTCTGGCAGGCGCTGGAGGATCCGGAGCTGGACACGCAGTGGCAAGCCGCCAGGGAAAAGGCGCGGAGCCTTGCGGCCGCATGGTAGGTCCGCGGCCTTGATTTCGCGGGCGGGTCGTCCCGAAGGGAAGGAATTCGCTTGTTCCCCGTCGAATAGGTATAAGGCTTACGAAGGGGGACCGGTTCATGAATCCTCTGCTTGACCTGTTGCGGGAAGCGGGGCAGGCCGTTCTCGGCATGCTGACGCTCCCTTATTTGTATATCGCGATCCTGTTCGCCTGGTGGCACGCGAAGCAGGCGAACACGCTTCAGAGGCAGCTGTTCCACGTCCGGCTGCACGGCTCCTTGCCGGTAACCGCGTACCGGACGCTCGCCGGCTTGGCGGCGGGTCTGGCCGTCTCGCTCATCGGCTTGGGCGCCGGGGCCCGGCTCGATTCCGCGACGCTGCTCTGCGTCTGGATCGCCATGCCGGTGCTGGCGCTGCTTAAGCTTCGCTACATCTGCTTGGCTTATGCCGCGGGGGCGCTGGGCGTCGTGCAGGCGATTCTGTCGTGGGCGGGCGCGGACGCTTCCGATGGCGAGATCGCCAAGGCGCTCCTCGGCATCGACGTGCCGGGGCTGCTGTTCCTCTCCGGGGTGCTGCACGTCGCGGAAGGGCTGCTCGTGCAGTGGCAGGGGGCCAAGTACGCGGTGCCGCTGTTCCTGGAAGGGAAGCGGGGCAAGCCGGTCGGCGCTTATTCGCTGTCCGGGCTGTGGCCCGTGCCGCTGCTCTGGCTCGTTCCGGCCGCCGGCTCGGACGGGATCTCGCTCCCGTGGACGCCGCTGGCGGGGCTGGACGGTTCGGTCGCGGGCTGGAGCCTGCTCGCCTTCCCGGTGCTGATCGGCTTCACCGACCGGACGGAGACGCGGTGGCCGGAGCGCAAGGCGAAGGAGACGGCCGGAGGGCTCGTCGTCTACGGCCTCGTCATTGCCGGTCTGGCGGCCGGCGCCTGGTTCTGGCCGCCGTTGACGGTCGTCGCCGCCTTGTGCGCGTTCGCGCTGCACGAAGGCTTGATTGTATGGGGCCGCCTCCGGGAATCCGGCCGGCCGCCGCTCTATGCGCAGGACGGCCGGGGAATCGTCGTGCTGGCCGTCCTGCCGCGCACGCCGGCCGCCGAGATGGGGCTGCAGGCGGGCGAGCGGATCACGAAGGTGAACGGGGCTCGCGTGAACACGAAGGAGCAGCTGCACGACGCGCTGCAGCTGCAGTCGGCGTTCTGCCGCCTCGAGATCGTCAACCGCGAAGGCCACGTCAGGTTCGCGCAGCGCGCGCGCTACGAAGGCGAGCACTACCAGCTCGGCCTCATCCTCGCTCCGGACGAGGAGGCGGATTGGGTGGCGACGCCGAAGGCGGGCTCGGTGTGGCAGGGCTTGCGGCGGGCCGGGGCGAGGAGGCGCAAGGGAGCCTCCTGGCGCATCGCGGCGTCGGAGGCGTCGGGAGCGGCCGGGGAGCTGGCCGCCGAGTCTGCTGCGGAGGCCGCGCCCGAGGGAGCGGCAGCCGGCGCGGCCGTGTCGGCGGCGAACGGAACGGCGGCGAGCGGGCCTGCTGCAAGCGGACCTGCGTCGAACGGACCCGCGTCGAACGGGCTCGCGGCGAGCGGCCCGACGACGGGCGCTGCCGGAAGTGGGACGCCGCCGTGGTCGCCGGCATCGTCGCCGTTACCGGCGCCGGCTGGAGCCAGCGGCGATCCCGATGCGCTGCCGCCTAGAAAATCGAGGAAATAAGTTGACGATTGGGATTCGTTTTGATAGGATGGAACGACAATAAGGCTTCCCTAGGGTTCCGCGCGAAGAAGTTCGCGGTCCGGTCCGAGAGGGAACGCGCCGTCCGATAGGAGCCGGCGTACACGGAGGGACAAAAGCCCGGGAGTATCGCGAATCGATCGTTCGCAACGAATGCGTTGCGGAACGGCCGTTCGGGGATGCTTCCGGGCTTTTTTTGCGATCGGCTTGGCGGTTCCGGCCGATCGGCGGGGCTTCTAAGGGGGCGCGATTACGTCGACGCTCTCCGCCAATCGCCTTCGTCTTGCCGCTGAACGCCAATGGCTTCGACGGGGCAACCTATTTTTTTGAAGGAGGTCGTTCTCATGAATCGGTATTGGACTCTGCTGGGAGTAGCGGGATTAGCCGAGATCGGCTGGGTGTCCGGCCTGAAGCACGCTCACGACGTCTGGACCTGGCTGCTCACGCTGCTCGCGATCGCCTTCAGCTTCTACGGGCTGATCGTCGCGACCAAGGCGCTTCCGGTCGGCACGGCTTACGCCGTCTTCACCGGGATCGGCGCGGCCGGGACGGTGATCGGAGAGTCGGTGTTTTTCGGAGTTCCGTTCGAAGCGCCCAAGGTGATTCTCGTCATCTTGATGATCATCGGAATCGCCGGCCTGAAAATGACGACGGGCCATGCGGAAGAGAAAGGAGCGGAGCGATAATGGAATGGATCATCCTCATTCTGGCAGGCCTCGGCGAGGTCGTAGGCGTCATGGGGCTGAATCTGTGGAACGCCCGGCGCAACGCCGCCTCCCTCGCGCTGCTCGCCGCCGGCTTCGCGGCCAGCTTCCTGCTGCTGTCGCTCGCGATGCGGGACATCTCGATGGGGACGGCGTACGCGATCTGGACCGGGATCGGCACCGTGGGCGCGACGCTCGTAGGCATGCTCGTCTACGGGGAATCGCGCCAGTGGCGCCGGATCTTCTTCCTCGCGCTCGTCGTCGGCTCCGCGGTCGGCCTCAAGTTCGTCGGCGAAGGCTGAGACGAAGGTTAAGGCGAAGGGGAATCGGGTCTTGCCGGGATTACGCGCTCGCTCCGCGCCGATAAAGCAGGTAGGAGTAGACGACCGGGGCGAACGCGCTTCCGAGGGTGCCGACGATGACGACGGGGGCGGTCCAGGAGACGGGCACGAACCAGGCGAGCAGGAACATGACGAGTCCCGCGACGAACCAGATCCGGGCCGCGAACCGGTGCGTGCGGTTCCAGTTCGCGTCGCTGCTGAGCGCCCACGGGGTGCGGATGCCGATGAAAAAGTTGCTTTTCACCTGGCCCATGCGGTTGCCGATGAGCATCCACAGCACGCCCAGCGCGCCTTGCAGGACGTGGATGAAGGAGAAGCTGCTGCCGGTCTCGTGCAGGATGATCGAGATGAACAGCACCTGCAGGAACAAGGCGAGAGTCCAGCGCATGAGGCTTATGAAGGGCAGGAACTTCTCGTAGTTGGCTCTGCGCGGATCGAACGAGCGCGTCACGGCGACGACGACGGGCAGAAGGATCGTCAGGCCCGCGTAGAAAAGCCAGAACGTCCCCTTGGCCATCGTGTTGTTCACCTTGCCGTTGATGTCGAAGTGCGAAGCCACCTGGTCCGGCAGCTTCGAGTCGAAGATGAGATAAGCCGCCGCCACGAGGATAGCGTTGACGACGGGCAGCCACCAGTCGCGCTTCGACCAGATGATTGCCTTCGACGGCTGCGGTTCCGACGGATTCGAATGTTGGCGTTGGTCGGTCATGGTTGTTCGTCTCCTTTCGTTCCCATCATGCCCAAGAACCAGCCGAGCGCTTCCTGAATGACGGTCGCGTTGAGGGAATAGATGATGCTCTGCCCCTGCCGCTCGTCCCGGACCAGCTTGGCGTTCTTCAGAATGGCCAGGTGGTGGGAGATGCTCGGCTTGGAGATGGTGAAGTGGTCGGCGATCTCTCCGGCGGACAGGTCCCGTTCCTTGAGCAGCTGGATGATCTGGCGGCGCGTCGGGTCGGACAGCGCCTTGAACGTGTCGTTCATCGGCTCGCGCCTCCTGGGCAATAATTTGATATTTAGATAAACATCTAAATACAGAGTACCCCATGGACCGGGAAAAAGCAACAGGTTAGACCCCGGTTGGGGGTCGCCGGGACTAGAGAGAGCACGAATAAGCGGAAAAAACCGTCTTGTTGGGACGGCTGACCGGCCCGGGAGCGAGAACAAACGGAAAAACCCGTCTTGTTAAGACGGGTAACCGGACTGCGAGAGCGAGCGAGTAAAGGTAGGGACCGAGAGGGGCGCCCGAAGCGGGTTACTCGCTGCCGTACTGGATGTACAAGTAGAAGGCCAGCGCCGCCAGAGCGAGGCAGAACAGCGTAAAGAACGTGATTTTCACCGCGCTGCGCGGCACATGGCCCGAGACGAGGCCCGTCTGGCCGTTGACCATGTAGCGGTAGGGGCGGTTCTTGTACGAATAGTTGGCGTTCCAGACCGGAAGCAGAATGTGTTTATAAGTGCGGTCGTAGTAGCTCGTTCGAATGCTCAGCCCGCGAATCTCGTCGCCCCCGATCTCGCTTCGGATCTCCGAGCGCAGCGTGTCTTCGATCCGCTCCTGGGCGCGCTCCCAGCCTTGGCTCCGGTCGATGGAGTAGCGCTCCGCGATAAAGCCGCTCAAGTACTCCGGCTTGTAGCCGGTCAGCTCCGACAGCTCGAAGTTGCCGAGCTTCTCCAGCAGCTCGCTATCGTACTGGCCGGACGCCGGGATCAGGATGTCGTCGAACGACCGGTCGTAATCGCCATGCACCCAATGCCAGACGGTGTATCGCTCCTGCTCCGTGTAAGTCTCCGTCTTCCCGTTGACCGTTCTCGTCTTCGTGACGGTCCGGTAATGATAGTCGCCGCGCTCGGCCGTGTAATCGGACGACGTCTCGGAATCGTACGTCCAATACGGGATGTAGATGCCGGTCAGCTTGGATCGCACGTTGCCCCGTTTGAATTCGTTCGGGACGAACCATCGCTTCTTTTTCCACTTCCGAAAAGATTCGACCGCCTCGTTCTCCGACACCCGGAACGGGATGACCGTCTCCGGGCGGATGCTCGCCCGGTCCCCTTGCGCCAGCACCTTCGGGGAGCCGCAGAATACGCACGCCGCCGCCGTCTGAAGAGCGGGAATGATCGTCTCCCCGCCGCAGCTCTCGCAATGGATCGTTTGCTGCTTCACGCCCCAGTCGGTCAACGACGAGTCTTCCTCGCCCTCGCCGAAATCCGTATCCAGATCGTGCTCGACGGGCTCGAAGTCCGAGGCCGCGATCGCTTCTTCCTTGCCGCAGTACGGGCATTTGAGCGCCTGGCTCTCCGAGTCGAAGGTCATCGCCCCGCCGCAGCCGGAGCAGGGGAACGTGGCGGGAGCGGCTTGCTTAAGCGCTTCTTCCATCGCGATCCCTCCCTATGCCTTGGCGCCGCATTCGGAGCAGAATTTGTCGTTCGCGGCGAGCGACTGGCCGCACTGCGTGCAGAACCGCTTCTGCGGGCGGGGGCTGCCGCATTCGGGGCAGAACTTCTGCTCCGGCCGGAGCGAGTGCCCGCACCCGGCGCAGGAGACTGCGCCGTCCGCCGCGCCGGACGCCGAGCCGCCGCCGGCTCCCGCGTACGCGCCGCCTTCGCCGCCGCCGCTGCCGGCTGCGCCACCCGTCCGGCTGACGGCGCCTTGCCCTCCCGTGGCGGGAGCGCCGCCGCCCGGAATGCCCGGCTCCTTTTCCCCCGACGGACGGTTCATCGCCTGACCCATCATCTGCGCCATCGCCATGCCGGCTCCGAAGCCCGCGCCCGCGCCGGCCGCTCCGGAATCCGGGTTGTTCGCCGCTTCCCGCATCGCCTCCGCCGCCTGGAACTTCATATACTGATCCAGATTGCCGACGATGCCCATCTGCGACCGGCGGTCGATCATCTTCTCCACCTCGTCGGGGAGGGAGATGTTCTCGATGAGCAGCAGCGTCAGCTCGAGCCCGATCGCGTCGAATCCCGGCTGAAGCCGATCCATCGCGGCCTCGCTAAGCTCCTCGTACGAAGCGGCGATGTCGGCGATCGGGATGCCGGACTCGCCCAGCAGGTCGCTTATGCCGGTGACGATCATCGATTTGAGGAAGCCCGTGATGTGGTCCGTCGTCAACTCGCCCTGCGACCCGTACATCGCCCCGAGAAAAACCGCCGGATCCTTCACCCGGACCGAATACGTGCCGAAGCCGCGCATCCGGACGAGTCCGAACTCGGCGTCGCGGCGGATGATCGGATTGGTCGTGCCCCACTTGAGCTCCGTGAAGTTGGCGGTGCTGACGAAGTAGACGTCGGCTTTGAAAGGAGAATTGAAGCCGTGCTTCCACGCCTTGAGCGCGGTCAGCACCGGCATGTTCTGCGTGCTCAGCGTATAGGTGCCCGGCCCGAACACGTCCGCGATCCGGCCTTCGTTCAGGAACACGGCGGCCTGCGACTCGCGAACGATCAGCTTGGCGCCCATCTTGATGGCGTTGTCGTAAGCGGGGAAGCTGTACGCCATCGCTCCGCTGTCGTCGATCCATTCGATGACTTCGATAAATTGCCCTTTTATAAAAGAGAACAGTCCCATCCTCCGACCTCCGCGGCGTTCATAATTAATTCTCTTTATTATACAGGACATTGAATATTCGGCCTATATTTGGTTGCGGAGGGAGCGGGAGTTCTTTTTGACGCGTGGGCGGGAAATCGCTATAATAGACGGGAACGTATATTCTGATTTTAACGACGTTTGGATATAGATGAAGATATCGCGGAAAACGGAGGTGCGAACGAATGGCGGAAAGGCCGAGCGAATACGTAACGAAGCCGTTCCAGGTCGTGTCGGAGTATCAGCCCCAAGGGGACCAGCCGGAAGCGATCCGGCAGCTGGTCGAGGGGTTGAACAAGGGCGTCCGGCATCAGACGCTTCTCGGAGCGACGGGCACGGGGAAGACGTTTACGATCGCGCACACGATCGCCCAGGCGAACCGGCCGACGCTGGTCATCGCGCACAACAAGACGCTGGCCGCCCAGCTTTGCAGCGAGTTCAAGGAGTTTTTCCCGAACCATGCGGTCGAATACTTCGTCAGCTACTACGATTACTACCAGCCGGAGGCGTACATTCCTTCGTCGGACACGTACATCGAGAAGGATTCGAGCATCAACGAAGAGATCGACAAGCTGCGCCACTCCGCCACGTCCGCGCTGTTCGAGCGCCGGGACGTCATTATCGTGGCGAGCGTCTCGTGCATCTACGGCTTGGGTTCGCCGGAGGAATACCGCGACCTGCGGCTCAGCCTGCGCGTCGGCATGGAGAAGTCGCGCAACGCGATTCTGCATAAGCTGGTCGACATCCAGTTCCAGCGCAACGACCTGAACTTCGTCCGCGGAACGTTCCGGGTTCGGGGCGACGTGATCGAGATTTTCCCGGCGTCGAACGGAGAGCGGGCGATCCGGGTCGAGATGTTCGGCGACGAGATCGAGCGGATTACCGAGATCGACACGCTGACCGGCGAGATCGTCGGCGAGCGCGAGCACGTCGCCATCTTCCCGGCGTCTCACTTCGTGACCGCCGAGGAGAAGATGAAGATCGCGCTCGTCAACATCGAGCGGGAGCTGGAGGAGCGGCTGGCCGAGCTGCGCGAAGCCGGCAAGCTGCTGGAAGCGCAACGGCTGGAGCAGCGGACGCGCTACGATCTGGAGATGATGGCGGAGATGGGCTTCTGCTCCGGCATCGAGAACTACTCGGGGCCGCTGACGTTCCGCGAGCGGGGGGCGACTCCTTATACGCTTTTGGACTTTTTCCCGGACGACTTCCTCGTCGTCATCGACGAGTCGCACGTGACGCTGCCGCAGATCCGGGCGATGTACAACGGGGACCAGGCGCGCAAGACGGTGCTCGTCGAGCACGGCTTCCGCCTGCCGTCGGCGAAGGATAACCGGCCGCTGAAGTTCGAGGAGTTCGAGCAGAAGGCGAAGCAGCTCATCTACGTCTCGGCGACGCCGGGGCCGTACGAGCTCGAGCATTGCCCGACGATGGTGCAACAGATCATCCGGCCGACGGGACTCGTCGATCCGATCATCGAGGTGCGCCCGACGAAGGGGCAGATCGACGATCTGCTCGGCGAGATCCGCGACCGGATCGCGAAGGACGAGCGCGTGCTCGTAACGACGCTGACCAAGAAAATGGCGGAGGACCTGACCGACTATCTGAAGGAAGTCGGCATCAAGGTCAACTACTTGCACTCCGACGTCAAGACGCTCGAGCGGATGGCGATTCTGCGCGACCTGCGGCTCGGCACGTTCGACGTGCTCGTCGGCATCAACCTGCTGCGGGAAGGGTTGGACTTGCCGGAAGTGTCGCTCGTCGCGATTCTCGACGCCGACAAGGAAGGCTTCCTGCGCGCGGAGCGCTCGCTGATCCAGACGATCGGCCGGGCGGCCCGGAACGCCGAAGGCCGGGTCATCATGTACGGCGACAAGATTACCGAGTCGATGGAGAAGGCGATCGGCGAGACGGAGCGCCGGCGCGCGATCCAGCTCGCGTACAACGAGAAGCACGGCATTACGCCGCAGACGATACGCAAGAAGGTGCGCGACGTCATCGAAGCGACGAAGGTGGCGGAGCAGAAGAGCTCGTACCTTACTGGCGCCGAGAGCGTCGACAAGATGTCGAAGAAGGAGCGCCAGTCGCTCATCCAGCGTCTCGAGGCCGAGATGAAGGAAGCGGCGAAGACGCTGCAGTTCGAACGCGCCGCCGAGCTTCGCGACGCGCTTCTCGAGCTGAGGGCGAGCATGGAATAGCGCGGGGGCGCCCCACGGCCTTCGCTCATGCCCCTGTAACCACTTAACCTCTAGGCCACCTCTACCTCATCTTCGATGGGAGTAGGGATGGCCTTTTCGCATTCTCGGAATACGCCCACGGTTGCTACCCGACCTCTCGTGTTTGCATATCAACACTACTATTGCTATCGACCTCTCGTATTTTCGGATCACGCCTACTGTTGCTATCGACCTCTCGCGTTCGCAGATTACGTCTGCCGTTGCTGTTCGCCTTTGTGTCCTTTTACGGGTGGGCCCTGCGGTTATGCGGCGTCTACATCTCTAACGGATCGTAAAAGCACTATTTGTTAAAAATAGGGGTGTTTTATTTTCTAACGGACTCCAGCGACGCTATTTGCCTAATTTGCGGTCAAACAGGGGGCGAAATACGCAAATAGCGTTTCCTGAGTCCGTAAGCTCCAAATTTGACGCGTATTTTGGAAAATAGCGACTCCTGAGTCCGTTAGCCCTGGAACCTGCTGCTGGCGTCGCCCATTATCTTCGAGTAGACAGCTTCTTCCCATTCACTCCGGAATCATCGGAAGGAAGAACGAATGTGCGATGCCGCTGGTTCCCGCTCGCGACGCTCAAGATTCCCATCTCGACCAAGCGGTTCAAGAGCCGCCTGGCATGGTTAGCCGTTATTCGCAGATGGCCGGCCAACTCCGACGGGGAGAACGGGCGAAGGAGCCTCCGCGCATAATGGACGGTCTCCGCTTCGAGCCAATCCAACGCAACAGGTACGTCCGTCGCGACGAACTTCCCGATAAATGCCAGAACGAGCTGCTTGCATCGCTGGGGCTCCTCCTTGATGGAAGGATAGGCAATGGGCAGCAACGTCCATCCGTCCAGCGCCAGCAGCCCGTGTCTCCAGCACAAGTCCTTGAACCGCCTCGTGTCTAGATCGCGCGCGTGGGACCCGTAGTCTTGAATCTCGATGCCGCCCATCGCCCCTCCGGGTCTATAAGCCAGGTCAATATAGCGGTAACCTCCGTTCAAATCGCGAACCTCCCATTCGGGGTGCAAATGGTCGAAACTGCCGGCAGCCGGGAACCAGATGGACCGCAAGAACTCCACGGAACCGTGGCTTAACCCTTTCTCCAGCCGTTCGCGCCTTCTGGGATTCGTCTCGCTCGACACGTTGGCCCGCATCCACTCCTCGTACTTCTCCTCGAATCCAGGCATTCAAAGGCCTTCTAACCCATAGTAGAAAATAAAAAAAGCCGCCCGATACAAGGTATCAAGGCGGCGTGTGCTTCACGTCCGATGGCTATAGTGTATATCGGATAAAAGAACTTGGCAATGGGGCAGCAAACGCCCTACAGCCGTTCGACGAGACGCGCGGCTCGAGCCGACGCTTGCCGCAGCACCTCGTCCTCGTCGATCGCGAGCAGCTTGCGGCCGCGCATGAGCACTTGGCCGGCGACGATCGTCGTGTCGACATCGGCCCCGGATGCCGCATAGGCGAGCAGCGATTCGAGCCGATGAACGGGCTGCAGGTGCGGCTTCTTCAGATCGACGAGGATGAGATCGGCTTGCTTGCCTGGCTCCAGCGTGCCGACTTCCCCGTCGATCCGCAGCAGCTTCGCGCCGCCGACGGTCGCCATCCGCAACGACTCCAGAGCGGGCAGGCGGGTCGGATCGCCGTAATCGAGCTTTTGCAGCCAGGTGGCGGTTCGGATCTCCTCGAACAGGTCGAGGGTCGTCGCGCTGCCGGCTCCGTCCGTGCCGAGGCCGACGGTCACTCCCAGGCTCGCCATCTCGGAGACCGGCGCGATGCCGCAGCCAAGCTTCAGGTTGCTGACGGGGTTATGGGCGACGCCGCCTCGCATTCCCGCGAGCCGGCGCACGTCTCGCCGGTTCAGGTGAACGGCGTGAGCGAGCAGCGCGTGAACTCGCTCGAACAGCCCGACTTCCTCCAAATATTCGGTCGGGGTTTGCCCGTACTTTTCGCGAATGCGCACGACTTCCTCCACGGTCTCGGCCAGATGGATGTGGATCGGCAGGTTCATCGATTCCGCGAGCCGGATCACTTCCCGCAGGGGATCGGGGGGACAGGTGTACGGAGCGTGCGGCCCCAGCATGACGGTAATCCGACCGTCGGCGCCGCCGTGCCAGCGTTCGGCCAGATCGAGAGCCTCCGTCATTCGCCGGCCGCCGTCGTCCTCGAGGAAGATGAGCCCCCGCGTCAGCGAAGCCCGCATTCCGACTTCGCGCACCGCTTCGGCGATCGTGTTCATGTGAATGTACATGTCGGCGAAAGCGGTCGTGCCCGACTTGATCATCTCGGCCATCGCCAGCTTCGAGCCCCAGTAGATATCCTCGGGGGTCATTCGCGCTTCCGCGGGCAGCATCTTCCGATTCAGCCAGTCCATCAGCTTCAGATCGTCCGAGAACGCTCGGAGCAGACTCATAGGGGAGTGCTGATGCGCGTTGACGAGACCGGGCAGCGCCGCCATTCCCCGCGCGTCGATCACCTCGTCCGCATCGAACTCGGCCGCGCCGGCGGACTCGGCAATAGCCCCGTTCCCGGTATCGATCCCGGCTCCAGCTCCTCCTCCGACAACAGTCCAAGCTCCGTTCGGGGCGCCGTCTCCCGTCTCGTCCGCAGCCCGGATCCAGGCGATGCGCTCGCCCTCGATCCCGATATCGCCGACGAACGGCTTGTCGCCTTCCTTCATGGTTAGAATTTGCGCCCCGCAAATTTTCATTCTTTTCACCCTAAATTCCTCCTCCGCGTCATCTCATAAACAACGGAATCAGAATAAGGGTTTCCGTTACGGAAAGGTCAAGGCAACGATCGAGCTTGCAGAGTGGAGCGGGGGCTAGGGGACGGCGGCAACCTGAAACGCTAGCTCATTCGTCTTCCATCTCCTAATACCCCCGCCGAACAGGCACGGCCCGAATCACGTGAAGAAGCTCCGACACCTGCTTCGCCTGCGTCAGATAGCCCTCGCGGTTCAGCCAGTCGAGCAGCCGCGAGCGGTCCGCGAAGCTCTCGCTCTCGATCCAGCCGACGAACGCGGTGTCGCCTTCCCGTCTCAACCGCTCGAGGTACCGGCCGCGCGCCTCCTCGTTCTCGAACATGAGATCCGCGATGCAGATCGTCCCGTGTGGCTTCAGCACGCGCCGGATCTCGGCGAGGGCCAGCAGCTTCTGCTCCTCGTCCAGATGGTGCAGGGCGTAGCTGCTCGCCGCGAAGTCGAAGCTGTGGTCGAGATACGGGATCGCGAGGAAGTTACCGAGCTTCGTCTCCATCGACGGGAACTTGCTCCGGCACCGGCGCAGCATCTCCTTCGACTGGTCGATGCCGGCCATCTGCACGCCTCTCTCGAGGAACAGCCCGGCCAGATTGCCCGTCCCGGTGCCGATGTCCAAGCCCCTCTCGCCGGGGCGCGGATCGATCCAGTCCACGACGAGCTGAAGCGCCGTCGAATAATCCGCGAACCGCCGTCCCTCGTCGCCCGGACCCTGCCCGCGAACTCGCTCGTCGTGCGAGTCGGCCTGCCGGTCGAAATCCCAGTGGTCCCGCCAGTTGGAGCGCAGCTCTCGAAGCCGCTTCGCCCCCTCGGTCCACTCGAAAATATCCCCCCAAGCCAAAGACCCGTTCGTCTTCAGCCGCTGAATCATCCGGTCCGCCGTCTCGATGTTGTTCTTGAGCTCGACCAGCTGCGAGAACATCATGGACCGCTGCAGCTCGAGCGCGTGAAGCACCCCGTCCTCGTTGCCGCGATCGAGCTCGGCGAGCAAGCTTCTCGTGTCTTCGACCGAGATGCCGACCGCCCGGAGGGAGAGAATCGTCTGCAGCCGGCGGACGTCCCGCTCGTCGAACAGCCGGTATTGGTTGTCGCTATGCTTGCGCGGGGAGATGAGTCCGGCTTCCTCGTAATAGCGGATCGTCCGGGCCGAGACGTTCAATCTCCGCGCCAATTGCTTGATATGCAAGAGCTCCAAGGAAGGCACCTCCTGACCGATGACCGATGACCGATGAACGATGACGATGACGATGACTGAGTACCGAGTATGCAGCGGCGACCCCGTAAGCGAAGCCGGATCCGTCCATCTCTTTACCCTAAACGTTCACGTAACGGCAAGGTAAAGCTATTTTCGCCAAACCCCGCCTTAACGCACCAACCGAATAAACGCGCTCGCCGCGCTGGACACCGGCATGTTCCGCATCGTCAGAATTCCGACGTGGGACGGAGGGAGCGGAACGTCGAGCCGAACCTCGAACAGGGAGCCGTCCTCCAGCTCCTTCGAGACGAACTCGCGCGTCACGTACGAGATGCCGAGCCCCCGCCGCGCGAACTCGATGAGCAGGTCGACGCTGCCGACTTCGATCTCCGGCTTGATCGAGTAGCCGTAGCTCTGGAACAGCTCCGTAATCGTCATCCGCGCCCGGCTGTTCCGGGAGAAGAGAATGATCGGATGCTGAAGCAGCCGCTCGAGAGACAGCATCTCGTCCTTCAGGTCGGCATAACGCGCCCCGGCCACGAAGCAATCCTGCAGCTGGAAGCTCTCCTTCACCTCGAGCTGGGAGTCGACGATCGGCATGCGCACGACGCCGAGATCGATCCGCCCTTCCTTCAGAAAAGCCATAATCTCCGGAGTCGTCCCGTGATTGAGGTGGAGCTTGACGCCGGGGTGCGCTTCATGGAACTGTTCGAGGTACGGCAGCAGATAGTGCTTGAACAGAGAATCGCTCCCGCCGATCCGCAGCTCTCCGCTGTCGAGGTTCTTCAGCGCGGCCATCTTCTCCTCGGCGAGAGTGATGAGGATCTGCGACTGCTCGATATACGAATAGAGAACGGCGCCCTCCTGCGTGAGCTCCACGCCCTTCGCGTTGCGGTAGAACAACGACAGGCCGAAGCTCTCCTCCAGCTGCTTGATGGCATGGCTGACGCTGGGTTGGGTCAGGTACAGCACCTTGGCCGCCTGGGACAAACTGCCTGTTTTCGCCGCCCAATAGAACACCTTGTACAGCTCGTAATTGTTACCCATAGACACGGTCTATATCTCCTGTGAAATATATTAATTACTTGTATGGCTTCAAAACGTATTATAGTGAAACTAAGCAGAATACACCAGAGCCGACATCAAGTTCATCGGAAGGGAGCAAGAAGATGGATCCGACGACTTTTGTCTTATTCGGGGCGACCGGGGATTTGGCCAAGCGCAAAATCTACCCGGCCCTCTATAATTTGTTCGTCCGCGGCAAGCTGCCGCAGCCGTTCTCCGTGATCGGTCTCGGCCGACGGGAGTGGAGCGACGAGTTTTTCCGGGCTAGCGTGGAGCAGTCCCTTCGCAAGTTCTCGAGGAGCGAAGCGAACGACGCGGGCTTGCTGCATCGGTTCCTGCAAGCGTTCCGGTACAGCGTGCTGGACATCGGGCGCGAAGAGGATTACCGGAAGCTGCTCGAGCTGGTCGAGCGGAGGGAAGCCGAGCTACGGATGCCTCCGAACCGGCTTTTCTATCTGTCGGTAGGACCGGAATACTTCGAGACGATCGCCGCGAACATCCAGAGCAGCGGCCTCGGCTCGGCGAACGGCTGGAAGCGTCTCGTCATCGAGAAGCCGTTCGGCCACGATCTCGCCTCGGCTCGCGAGCTGAACCGCAAGCTGAGCGAATCGTTCGCGGAAGAGGAGATCTATCGGATCGACCACTACCTCGGCAAGCCGGTCGTTCAGCGGTTGGAGTCCCTGCAGCAGGCGAATCCGGTTATCCAGGCGATGTGGACGAACCGCTATATTTCGAATGTGCAGATTACGGCGGCCGAATCGGTCGGCGTCGAGGAGCGGGCGGGCTATTACGATCACGTGGGCGCGCTGCGCGACATGTTCCAGAACCACATGCTGCAGCTGCTCATGATGACCGCCATCCACCTGCCTCACGAGAGCAGCCCGGAGAAGGTCCGTTTTAAGAAAAAGAGAGTCATGGAAGCCCTCCTGCCGGTGCTGAAGGAGGACGTTCGCCTGAGCGTCGTCCGGGGGCAATACGCGGCGGGCAGCATCGGCGGCAAGCCGGTCGTCGGCTACACGTCGGAGCCCGGCATCGCGCCGGATTCGGCGAACGACACGTTCATCGCCGCTCGGCTGCTCATCGAGAACAACGACTGGCGGGGCGTTCCTTTCTATATTCGTACCGGGAAGCGCATGAAGGAGAAGTCGACGCGAATCGTCGTCGAGTTCAAGGAGCCCGTGAAGCAGGCCGCGACGGGCAAGGAGAACGGCATCGCGCCGAATCTGCTCGTCATCGAGATCGGGCCGGACGAGAGCATCAAGCTGCGGCTCAACACGAAGGATGCCGGTCCGGACGGCGGCTTCAAGCCCGTCCAGGTCGAGCTGTTCGAGAGCCCGAAGGATTCTCCGGAAGCCTACGAGAACCTGATCGGCGACGCCCTGAACGGCAACGCCACCTTCTTCGCGCATTGGGACGAAGTCGAGCTGTCCTGGCAATGGGTCCAGCCGGTGCTGGACGCGTTCGCCGAGAACCTGGTTCCTTTGCACAAGTATGAAGCCGGCTCTTACGGCCCCGCCGAGTCCGCCGCGCTGCTCGCGCAGGACGGTAACTGCTGGTGGTTCGACCAAGAGGAGCCGCAATCCAAATCCGAGAGTGAAAAAGGAGAACGCTATGCCTATCACGCAAACTATTGATCAACTCGCGATCGATACGATCCGCACGCTGTCGATCGACGCCATCAACGCCGCCAATTCCGGCCATCCGGGATTGCCGATGGGAGCCGCTCCGATGGCCTACTCCCTCTGGTCGGAGCATCTGAAGCACAACCCGGGCAACAGCAAGTGGTTCAACCGCGACCGGTTCGTTCTGTCGGCCGGCCACGGCTCCGCACTGCTGTACAGCCTGCTGCACCTGTTCGGCTACCAGGTGTCCATCGAAGACCTGAAGCAGTTCCGCAAGCTGAACAGCCGCACGCCGGGCCACCCCGAGTTCGGCCACACGGACGGCGTCGACGCGACGACCGGCCCGCTCGGCCAAGGGGTTGCGATGGCGGTCGGGATGGCGATGGCCGAAGCGCATCTGGCTTCGAAGTTCAACCAGGAAGGCTTCCCGGTCGTCGACCACTACACGTACGCGCTCGTCGGCGACGGCTGCCTCATGGAAGGCATCTCGTACGAAGCGATGTCCATGGCCGGCCACATGAAGCTCGGCAAGCTGATCGTCCTGTACGATTCGAACGACATCTCGCTGGACGGGGATCTGAACCTGAGCTTCGGCGAGAACGTCCAGAAGAGAGCGGAGTCCGCGAACTGGCACTACCTGCGCGTCGAAGACGGCAACGACATCGCCGCGATCTCGGAAGCGATCGCCGCCGCGAAGCGGCATGCCGACCAGCCGACGCTGATCGAGATTCGCACGATCATCGGCTACGGCAGCAAGGCGGCCGGCACGAACAAGGTGCACGGCAACCCGCTCGGCAAGGAAGAAGCGAAGGCGACGAAGGAAGTGTACGGCTGGCACTACGAAGAAGAATTCACTGTTCCGGATGAAGTGCGCGCGCATTTCGAAGGGCTGAAGAAGCAAGGGGCGGCGAAGGAAGAAGAGTGGAAGAAGCTGTTCGCCGACTATCAAGCGAAGCACCCGGCTCTGGGCGCCGAGCTCGCCGACGCGATCGCGGGCAACGTGAAGCTCGAGAACGCCGACATCCTGACGTTCGATTCCTCGAAGACGGTGTCGACCCGCGTCGCCAGCGGCGAAGCGATCAACCATTTCGTGAAAATCGTTCCGTCCATCTTCGGCGGCAGCGCGGACCTCTCGCACTCGACGATGACCGACATCAAGGGCGAAGGCAAGTTCGCCATCGATTCCTACTCCGGCCGCAACGTCTACTTCGGCGTCCGCGAGCATGCGATGGGCGCGGCCGGCAACGGCATGGCGCTGCACGGCGGCGTGAACGCGTTCGTCAGCACGTTCTTCGTATTCAGCGACTACCTGCGTCCGTCTATCCGGTTGGCCGCTCTGCAGAAGCTGCCGGTCGTCTACGTGTTCACCCACGACTCCATCGCGGTCGGGGAAGACGGTCCGACGCACGAGCCGGTCGAGCATCTGGCCGCTCTGCGCACGATTCCGGGGCTGACGGTTATCCGTCCGTCCGACGCCAACGAGACGGCTAGCGCCTGGGCTTACGCGCTGACGCAGAAGGAAGGCCCGGTCGCTCTGGTGCTCAGCCGCCAGAACCTGCCGATCTACGAAGAGACGAAGGCCAACAAGGATGCCGTCGCCAAGGGCGGCTACGTTCTGACCGAGACGAACGCATCGCCGGAGCTGATTCTGATCGCGACCGGCTCGGAAGTATCTCTGGCCGTAGGCGCCAAGGCGGAACTGGAGAAGGAAGGTCGTTCCGTTCGCGTCGTCGCCATGCCGAGCCGCGAGCTGTTCGAGAAGCAGTCCGACGCTTACAAGCAAAGCGTTCTGCCGGCTGCTGTCGCGAAGCGGATCACCATCGAAGCGGGCATCTCGCTCGGCTGGGATCGCTATGCTGGCGTCGGCGGCAAGGTCCTCTCGATCGACACGTTCGGCGCTTCGGGCGCGGGCGGCGCGGTAATGGAATACTTCGGCTTCTCCGTCGGCAACGTCGTTCGCTTGGCCCAAGATCTGTTAAACTAATTTTGAGCCCCATCTTATAAATATATTCTTGGAGGTAGAGAACCATGAAATTTTTCATCGACACCGCTAACCTGGCAGACATTCAAAAAGCGTACAAAGTAGGCGTCCTGTCCGGCGTCACGACGAACCCTTCGCTGGTCGCGAAGGAAGGCGTCAAGTTCGAAGACCGCATCGAAGAGATTCTGAAGGCCGTTCCGGAAGTCGAATCCGTCTCCGCCGAAGTTACTCCTGACGCGGTTACGGCAGAAGAGATGATCGCGCAAGCGAACGAGCTGATCAAGATCAACAACAACGACAAGAACATCACGATCAAGCTGCCGATGACGCTGGCCGGTCTCGAAGCTTGCCGCTATCTGGCTAAGAAGGGCGTCAAGACGAACGTCACCCTGATCTTCACGGTCAACCAGGCTCTGCTGGCCGCTCGCGCGGGCGCTACCTACGTATCGCCGTTCCTCGGCCGCCTGGACGACATCTCCGAAGACGGAGTGCTGCTGGTCTCGAAAATCGCCGAGCTGTTCCGCGTCCACAACCTGGACACGCAAATCATCGCGGCTTCCGTTCGCCATCCGGACCACGTCACCCGCGTAGCCATGGCCGGCGCTCACATCGCGACCATTCCGTTCTCGGTCATCGAGCAGCTCGCCAAGCACCCGCTCACCGAGCAAGGCCTCGAGAAGTTCGCCGCCGACTGGAAGAAGGCTGTTCAGTAAGAAGCATAGCGTAAAGTTGCAAGAGCTTGCCCGATCGCACGTTTCTATGCCGGGCAGGCTCTTTTTTTCGTTCCTGCATATGGAATTGTTTGGTATGATGGAACTAGTCTTCATTGTAAATCGCTGTCGATTATTAATTCTAATGAATTAGTCAATGTCTTTAGATATGCAATAAAAATGTTGTGAAGTAAAGGAAGCTACATCACGCTATCTGTTTGGAGGTGGAAACCCATCGAGAAAATTAGTTTCCGTGTAGACCCTGCTGGTACATAGAATCGGTAACTGAGGATATGAATTGTCGCGTGTTAAGCTGCTTTACACATCCACAACGAGCATCTGCATCTCATCCGACTGCTGGCCCAGACTTTATGTTCAGCTCGGGGAAAAGAAAAAATGAAGAACTTTGATCGAGGTGAACATATGTCAGAGGATAATCAGTTGATGTACGAAATTTTCTCTGATTTCATAGTTCAATTTAAAAAGACTAGAGGTCATGTTTCTACTCAAGAATTATTGGAAAGATGTTCACAATCAAATGTCCAATTTGAAGACCTGATATTTGCATTTTCAAAGCTTATCGCACTTAGGTATAACTGGTATTCACGAAATAAATCGGATGGTAGTGGCAAAGTAAAAGATATATCATTTGAAAATGACTCAGTGACTATTACATCTTGGGACAATGTAAGGTTTGAATATTCATATCAAAATGGTTATCGTTGGCGTACTCAAGAAGGATGGATATCGAGAAACAGAATTGAGGATTATCTTCGTGTTTGGCCTGGCTACATTGATGCAATAGAAGATTTATTTATGCCAGTTAGAGAAAAACTAGATGAGTTGGAGATGCAGAGAAAAATTAATGAGGAAAGATACCATGAGGATATTAAAAAGACATATGATTTTCTGGTAGAAAAATTTACTCTCGATAGACATCCGGCACTTCGAATATGGAGAAATAGAAATCCTATTAATACAGAAGAAGTACCAGAAAATCTAAAGAGCATAAGGCATGTAAAACGGTTAGAGATTACGGAACCATCGTTTGTTTATGTTTGGTATCTTGAAGTAGATAGACCATCTGTTTCTCAGGTTGAAGCAGAATTCATTAGCAGGTTTCAACCTAAATACAATCGTACCCATATACGAAAGAAGTAACTTTCATGAGATCAGTGATTCAATTGTGAAGTAAGACAATAGGAGGAGGTTCTTAATTGTGAAGGATGTAGAATATAAAGAATTACTGGAGAAAAAGTATGGTAAACCGTTAAAGGAAATTATGCATGAATTAATTGTTGATCGATTTATGGACCAATGGACAGGAGCAAAAGAATTAGGTATCCCGACCGAGTTATTTGTAAAATGGAGAACCCGATTCCGACTCGGCCCTATGCAGAGAAGTGCAGATCTTGCTGAAAAGAGACGGCTCGAAATGATTGGGAAGTATAAAAAGGAGTTTCAAAATATTGATCTAAGAAGAGACTTTCTGTTCAAGGAGGAAATTTCATTAAGAGGATTTAAAGAAGTAATAGAACGAATGCTTGAATTATCAAAACAAAAAAGGGTCCGGCTACATGTTGATTCTATTTCTGATATGTCAGTGATGTTTCAAATAAATATATTTGAAAGTATTATCAGCTATCTTGAACAATATGAGAAGAACGAGCTGCATAAGAAATTCGATTTGGACTTGCAGTTTTTAAATCTAGACCAGAATTTTGAGTGATTACTAAGAAGCCCAATCTTTAAACAACAAAGTATTCACGCTGCGGGGCCTTTTGGTTATCATATGGATATCCATAGAAGTTATTCAAACAACACACGACCTGGCCTAAGGCAAACATCTAAGTTCTACCTAAGGCAACTAATTTGAAATGATGATAAGCCTGAATTTCGAAAGCGCATA
>NZ_JACJVR010000051.1 GCF_014212175.1 Cohnella xylanilytica
AAAAAGTAGAACAACAGCCCGCTAGAGAGCCTCAAACCTGTGGAGATACTCGAAAAAGTAGAACAACAGCCCACTAAAGAGCCTCAAATCGGTGGAGATACTCGAAAAAGTAGAACAACAGCCCACAGAGAGCCTCAAACCGTTGGAGATACTCGAAAAAGTAGAACAACAGCCCGCCGAAGAGCCTCAAACCGGTGGAGATACTCGAAAAAGTAGAACAACAGCCCACCAAAGAGCCTCAAACCGGTGGAGATACTCGAAAAAGTAGAACAACCGCTCGCCGAAGAGCCTCAAACGGCCAGTGTTGCTCGATGATCTAGAACTACGGACCCTTGAAGTCTCTATTCTCCTATAGCGATGCCCGTCCTGGAAGCCGGGACTCACTAAACGGGGATCTAGCTCAATCGCCCGACTCATTGCGGCGCGGCCAGACAATTCCGTTCTGACCAAAGTGCCGACGGGCGAACCTCTCCCCGCGCAGCGACGCTGGAGGCTTGCTCATGCTGCCGCGATGCTCCCTTCGCCGCACTGCCGCACCGCTCCCGACGATCAGGACCGCTCGCCGAGAGCATCGGAGGCCAGCATCTGGAGGACGGAGCTGTCCATCGGCGGGTTGTGCAGGCCGGCGCGCACGTCCCGGTAGTACCGCTCCAGCGGGTGCTTGCGCGACAGGCTGGCGCCTCCGACGACGCGCATCGCCAAGTCGACGACCCGAATCGCGCCGTTGGTCGCGACGTACTTGGCGAGGCCGAGCTCCGGCTTCATCGCGGCCCGGCCTTCCTCGTCGCGGTCCCAGCGTTCAGCCGCCGAATAGAGGATCGACCGGGCCGAGCGCAGCTCGACCTCGATCTCCCCGAACGTCTGCCGCACGGCGGGCAGCGACGCGATCGGCTCGGCGAGATGATTGGGCCGGTACCCGCGGGCATAATCAAGCGCGTAATCGCGCGCAGCCAAGGCGATGCCGAGATAGCACGCAGGGATGTGCAGCAGCCAGCCGCCGCCGTCGTCGATGCCTTGGCCGGCGGGCAGCCGCATCTCCTTCTCCGTCCAGGCGCCGTCCAGCACGACGTCGTGGCTGCCGGTCCCGCGCATGCCGAGGGAATCCCACGTCTCCTCGACGGCGACCCGGTCCGACTTCCGGACGAGGAAGTCGGCCGTGCAATCCTCCTCCGGGACGTAGGCCGACACGACGAACCGGTCCAGGATGGGCGACAGCGTGCTGAACGTCTTGCGCCCCGTGATCCGCCAGCCGCCGTCCGCGGCGACCGAGGTCGTCTCCGGCTTGCCGCCGCGGCTGGGGCTGCCGGAAGCCGCCTCGCTGGCGAACGTGTTGATCATCGCGCCCTCGCTTACAATGTCCCGGCATAAGCCGGCGAAGAGCTCCTCCGGCCACTTCCCCGCCGTCCGCAGATGCAGCACCTGCCCGACGTGCCAGCCGACGGCCAGCGCCGTCGAGCCGTCCCCGTACGCGATTCTCTCCTGCAGCTGGACGAGCTCGTACAGCGAGATCTCGTCGCCCCCGTAGCGGCGGGGGACGGTCAGCTTCAAGTACCCGGCCGCCTTCAATTCCTCGAAGTTCTCGAACGGGAACGACCCTTCCCGGTCGTGCTTGAACGCTCTCTCCGCGAAGCGGACGGCGAGGGCTTCCGCCCGGTCGGCCCGGTCCCGCTCCTCCGCGGTTCGAATGTATCGATCCAGAATACGCATGTCCACCGACTCCTTTCCATCCTCTGCATTATACCAAAGGTTCGGGCCCGAAGCCGCGCCGAATGCGGAGATTTCGCCGGACGGATTTTACAAATCTTGTACAATCGGCCGAACCTTCTAAGGTATAATGGGGATGTTCGCGATTTTATCTATCCCGCATAGGAGGCTGGCCGATCTGAATACCGTGCTGAATATCGCCCACAGAGGCGCGTCCGCTTATTGTCCGGAGAATACGATGGCGGCGTTCAAGCGCGGCCTGGAGCTTGGAGCGACGGCGATCGAGACCGACGCGCAGATGACCTCGGACGGCCATCTCGTCCTCATTCACGACGAATGGCTTACGAGGACGACCGGACTGAACAAGCTGGTCAAGGACGTGACGCTGGAAGAGCTTCGGCGGCTCGACGCCGGTTCTTGGTTCGATCCGGCGTTCGCGGGCGAGAAGGTGCCGACGCTTGCGGAACTGCTCGAACTGGCCAAGAGCGCGGGAATTCAAGTGAACGTCGAGTTGAAAAACGGGATCGTCCTCTATCCTAGAATAGAGGAAGCCGTCATCGAAGAGATCCGCCGGCACGGCATGGCGGACCGGGTCATCCTCTCCAGCTTCAACCATTACTCGCTGGCGAAGTGCAAGCAGCTGGCACCCGACATTCGGACGGGCATTCTGTACATGGAAGGCCTCTACGAGCCGTGGGAATACGCTTCGCGCATCCAAGCGGAGGCGCTTCATGCTTACCACTATGCCGTTCTTCCGGAATGGGTCGCCCAAGCGGCCGAACGCGGCGTCGTCTATCACCCGTTCACGGTCAACGAACCGGCCGAGATGCGAAGGCTGCTGAAGGCCGGCGTGGCGGGCATCATCACCGACTACCCGGACCGGCTCGGCGAATTGCTGAAGGAAGGGGAGGACTCGCGCGGATGAAGCGAACGTGGCTGCTGGGCTTCGGTTTTTTCAGCATCAGCATCACCTGGGCGCTGTACAACGCCTTCGTCCCGTTCTTCCTCGACTCCTTCGTGAGCAGCGCCGCCTTGATCGGCTTCATGATGACGATCGACAACTACTTCGCCCTGTTTCTGCAGCCGTGGATCGGCAACCGCAGCGACAAGACGTCGACCCGCTTCGGACGGCGCATGCCTTATCTGCTGATCGGCATGCCGCTCGCCGCCGTATTCGTCGTCCTTATTCCGTTCCATACGAGCTTCTTCACGCTGGTGCTCTTTATGGTGCTCATGAACCTCTCGATGAGTCTCTACCGATCCCCGACGATCGCGCTTATGCCCGACTTGACGCCGGAGAACAAGCGGACGAAGGCGAACGGCATCATCAACTTCATGGGCGGCATCGGCGGCATCTTGGCGTTCGGAGCGGGTTCGGCGCTGTACGACAGGCACCGCTCTCTACCGTTTCTGGCGGCCGCGGCGATCACGCTGCTCTCCCTGTTTATCTTGTTCCGGTTCATTCGGGAGAAGCGGGATTCGGTCGTTCCGATCGCCGAAGGGACTCCGAGAATCCGGCTGCGCGGGGAGCTGGACCGGACGACCGTCCTGCTCTTGCTCGCGATCTTCTGCTGGTTCGTCTCCTACCAAGGCGTCGAAGCGTTGTTCACGCTGTACGGCAAACACCATCTGGGGCTGAGCGAAGACGCAGCCGCGTTTTCTCTTACCTTTTTCTCTCTGTTCTTCGTGCTGTTCGCCATCCCGAGCGGCTGGCTCGGCAACCGATTCGGCAAGAAAACCGTCATTCTGATCGGCATCGGAGGTCTCTTCGCCGTCTTCGCCGCCGTTCCGTTCGTCGAGGCGCTGGTCGCGCTTCGGGTGCTGCTGGCGCTCGGCGGCATATTCTGGGCGTGCATCAACATCAACTCCTATCCGTTCGTCGTATCGACGGGGGAGGAGAGGAGCATCGGCACGCGGACGGGGTTGTACTACCTGGCTTCGTCTCTCGCTGCGATCACGTCGCCGCCTCTGCTCGGTCTGGTCATCGACCGCTTCGGGTACGGCTCGCTGTTCGTCTGCGCCGCCGGCGGCCTCGCGCTCGCGTTCCTGTTCCTGCTCCTCGTGAAGCACGCCGGCAAGACCGCGACCGTTCGGCCCGGCTCCGCCACGTTGAGAGGCTAAACGCGGGCGCCGCACCTCCAGCTCTCGATCCTATCGTCGCTGAGGCCGGGTCATCCGGCCTCTTTCGCGTATTTAGCGGCGTCGATTCCAGCTTTGACCAGGTATTTTCCGAAAACAAGATTTCCCGTGTCCAGAAACAACTTGGCCGTCATACTCGATTCTCCGACGAGGCGGATCTCTCCGTCGGGGCCTTGCTCGAATGCGATTCGCTCCAGAGGTTCTCTCGCGCTTGCGTTGCCGGGATCCGCCCTCCGTGTCGTATAAAAAAAGCGGCCAGGGCAAAAACTGGAACCAAATCACGGGGAAGGACGCGGCGCGGATGGAATCGTTGTTGGAGGAGCTTAAGCGCAAGCTGGGAAGCGACGCCGACTGGTACTGCGAGAACGACGAGCTGTCGGGCGAACCCGTCACGCTGCTCGGCCTCGGTTCGCTGATCGACGTCTTCGAGACGAAGGAATCGATCCGGAAATACTTGACGTCGGCTCCCGGCCGCGAACGGCCGGAGAACCGGTTCCTCGGATTCTCGGAGGAGGCGAGAACGGCCGAAGAGGCGATCGAGGCGATTCTGAGCGGCAAGCTGCTCGTCTTCCGCGCCCGAACCGGGGAATGCTGGATCGCGGAGCCGGTCGCGAAGCCGCTGATGCGCCAGATCGGCACGCCGAACATCGAGAACGTCGTGCCCGGGCCGGTCGCCGCCTTCACCGAGGACATCCGGTCCAATATCGGGATCGCCCGGCAATATCTCCAATCCGGGAATCTTCGGGTGGAGATGAAGGCGATAGGTGCCGCGCACCGCATCGATGTGGCCGTCCTGTATGTCGAAGGGCGGGCCGATACGGTCTTCCTCGGGAAGCTGAACGAGCGGCTGCAAGAGGGCAAGAACGGGGACGTCTCCACGCTGCAAGGCCTGATCCGGGTGCTCGGGTTCCCGATGCGGTCCATCGTCTCCCGTCTCCAGTCGACCGAGCTGCCGGCCGAGGCCGTCGGCGCCTTGAAGAAGGGCAGAGTCGTCTTGTTCGTCGACCGGATGCCGTACGCTCTCGTGCTTCCGACGCAGCTGTGGGACTTGTTCGCGCTGGAGAGCGATTTGAATTTTCCCCGCCCGATCATGTACGCCCTGCGCGCTCTGCGTCTGATCGGAGCGCTGATCACGATCCTTCTGCCCGCGCTCTATGTCGCTCTCGTCGCGGTCAACCCGGAGGCGCTTCGCATCCAGCTCGCGCTGTCCGTCGCCCAGAGCCGCGAAGGCGTTCCGTATCCGGCTCTGCTCGAGACGCTGCTCCTGCTTCTTATCATCGAGCTTATTCTCGAAGGCAGCATCCGACTGCCGAAAAGCGTCGGGCCGACCATCACGATGGTAGGAGGCATCGTTCTCGGCCAAGCGGTCGTTACCGCCAAGCTCGTCAGCAACCTGCTGATCATCATTCTGGCCGCCACGACGATCGCCAACTCCGCGATCGCGGGATTTCAGAATTCGTATACGATCCGTTCGTTGAAGTACGTCACGCTTTTGCTTGCCGCCGTTTTCGGCGTCTTGGGCATTTTCGCCGGCTTCCTTCTGATCTGCGCCTATTTCGCCAGCCAGCATACGTACGGAGTCTCTTACGTCCAATTGCGGTTCGCGAAGGATGAGCTGCCCCATGGCTAGAAGCCTGCATGTTCTGCTCGTTTACGTCGTCACCCATCTCGGGCTCATCTTCTTCATGTACCCCGAAGACATTATCGCCAGCGCGGACGAAGGTCACTGGGTTCCCATCCTGACCGGGTTCGCGTTCCATTTCGCGTTCCTGTGGATTTACATGAAGGGGTTAAGCCGCGGCGGGGGCAAGGACCTGACAAGCCTGTACCTCGAATTGGGCAAAGTCGCGGCGGCGCTCCTGCTGCTGCCCGTCTTCGTATATTTTCTGATGGTCAACATCATTACGATCCGGTCGTATTCGGAGATTATCACGATCGTCTTCCTGTCGAACACCCCCCTATGGGCGATCATGCTTCTCCTGTTCCTCATTCCCGCGTGGATGGCGTCTCTCGGCATTCGGACGATCTTCCGCGCGACGTTCCTCGTCGCCGCCGTCTGCTTGCCGCTTGTGCTCTTTATCTTCGTCTCTTCGTTCCAGAACGTCGATTGGCGGTACGTCTACCCGCTTCTGGACAAGCACTATACGTTCTGGAACCGGATCTCCTTCTACAAAAGCTTCTTCGCGTACGCGGGCAGCTTCCTGTTCCTGGGGTTCGTTCAACCGTACTTCTCCTACCGGATTCGCACCGTTCTGTGGACGGCCGTCGGGATACTGCCTCTGTTCCTGTTCTCCGTCTACGTTCCTCTGCTGACGTTCGGAGAATCGACGGCGTCGACGTTTTTTTTCCCTTACGTCGTCACGCTGGACATGATCCAGATCAACTGGCTCATGTTCGAGCGGATCACCGTTTTTTTCCTCATGAGCCTGATCATCTTCGTCATGCTGTTCGTCTCCCTGGTGCTCTGGCAATCCTCCCAGATCGTCGGCCGATTCTGGCCGAAGGCGAAGACGAACTGGATAATCGGAGGGCTGTTCGTCGTCATCTTCGCAGGCTGCCTGACGGTCCGAAGCTGGAACGAAGTCGAACGATTGTTTATATGGAACACGTGGATCCGATGGTACGTCCTGATCGTCGTTCCGCTCACGGTCTACGCGCTGGGGCGGCGCGCCGAACGGGACGCGGGAGGGGATCGCTATGCGGCAGGCCGTTAAATGGATCGTTCTGTTCGGCATCCTGACCGCGTCGTCCGGCTGCTGGGACAACAAGGACATCAACCATCGCTCCCTTCCGGTCGTCATGGGCATCGGCGACGCGGCGGGCGATTACGAGGTGTTCCTGCAAATTCCCGAACCGGTGGACAGCAAGATGAGAGTCAAGATCGTCTCCGAGAAGGACAAGACGATCACCAAGGCTGTCGACAAGATATCGGAAAATCTGGAGACCCAAGTGGATCTGCTTCATCTGAAGCTCATCCTGATCCATTCCCGGTGCGCGGAGCGCGGATTGGATAATTTATTCGATTTTTTCATGCGGGTTCGGGACATCTCTCCCAAGGCGCTTGTCGTCATCAGCGACGAGGAGCTGGGAAGCTTCTTCCGCAACGTCCAGAGGTCGATGAAGCCGACGGGTACGAACCTGAACGACTTCTTCGAGAAAAACGCCGGGTGGAATCCCCAGATCGCGCTCACCCGAATCTGGCAAGTGTACCGTAGCGTTCACTCGTTCACCCGCGACGTCGCCGTGCCGATCGTGAAGTCCGGCAAGTCGACGCTGATCGAGCATATGGGCTCCGGCGTCATCCGCAACGGGAAGCTCGTCGGCCGGATCGACCCGGACGAGACGCTGCTGTTCAACACCTTCACCGGGCAGAGCGGGCAGGGGAAGATCGAGGTGCTCAATCGCTCTAGCGTCATGATCGACCAAGTCCGCGTCCACCGGCGCAGCGGGATAATAGGGGGCGTCCCTTGGATGAACGTCCGGATGGACATTACGGTGAATCTTCTGGAGCTCCGGCAGGGCACGACGATCGAAGAAGTCAAGAAGGAGCTCGCCGAGCTGCTCGACCGCCGGTTCGAGCGGATGTTCGCCCGGGTCCAGGCGGAGCGGTCGGATATATTCGCCCTGGGGCAGCATTTCCGCAATCTGCTTCCGAGAGATCGTCTGCGGGAATGGAGAGATCGGGATTATCCGCGGCTGAAGGTCGACTTCAAAACCTATGTCGTCATCGAGGACTACGGCCACGTGAAGGCGAATTGATCCGCCGAACTGACGGGCAACTCCGATGAATACGAAGAGCTGGCCGGAAGGGTCAAGCTCTTTTTTTTAATTGGGGATATTGACGTAGTGAGTCCTCACTACATATAATAAGCGCATGGATACGAACAACTCGCAACCATCGAAGAGGAAGAGGGCTCCCGGCATGAACGTCGAGGAGCGTAGGGCGATGATCGTCCGGGCCGCCTTGCGCTTGCTGGCGGAGGAAGGGCCGAACGTCACCACGCTGCAGATCGCGCGGGCGGCGGGCATCAGCGAGCCGACGATCTTCCGGGCGTTCGCCGACAAGAACGAAGTTCTGCTGGCCTGCCTGGACGAGGTGACCAAGCCGGAGAATCTAGCGATTGAGTTGGAGGCAATCGCACTCGAAGCCGACTTGGAAGTCCGGTTGGCCACGCTGATCGACGTCGTACGCGCCCATTCCGAGAAGACGGGGAAGGTTCTGAACGCGATCCGACTGGCGGCGCCTCCGGAGCCGCGAGCGACCGGGAAGCACGCAGAGATTATCGGGCAACGCTGGATGAAGAGTTACGCGGCCGTTCATGCGGGAGTGCAGAGCGTCCTGAAGCCGGATGAGGATCGTCTCCGGCTGCCGTTAGCCGATATGGCGACTCTCGTCCTGACTATAGTTTTCGCGATGGGACGCGCCGGAGGCTTGAATGCCGCTCTGCCCAACGTCTCGACGAAGCAGCTCGCGGACTTGATTTTGCACGGCGTCATGAAGTGATCCGAACGGAATCGGGCCATCGCGATCGGACCGGCGGTTCATATTCAGTTCACAAACGGGAGTTACATTACTGAGGTTGAATGAGAGAGTAACCACATGGAGATGATGCGTCGATGCTGAAGTTATTTCGGTTTTTGCGGCCGTATCGGTGGGGCGTCGCGCTGGTGATGGCGCTCGTGCTGCTGCAATCGCTGGCGGAATTGTATTTGCCCACGCTGATGGCCGACATCGTGAACAAAGGCGTCGTGACGGGCGACAACGCCTACATCTGGCGAATCGGCGGCTTCATGCTGCTCGTTACGCTCGGAGGCACGCTCGTCTCGATCGGCGCCAGCTACTACTCGTCCCGAATCTCCGCCGGCTTCGGCCGGGACGTTCGGGGCAAGGTGTTCTCGCACGTCGAGAACTTCTCGCTTCAGGAATTCGACAAGATCGGAACGGCGTCGCTCATCACGCGGACGACGAACGACATTAACCAGGTTCAGCAAGTGCTCGTCATGATGATGCGCCTGATGGTCATGGCTCCGATGATGTGCATCGGCGGACTCATTATGGCGCTGTCGAAGGACGCCAAGCTGACGCTCGTGCTCGTCGTCGCCGTCCCGGTGCTGACGCTGACGATTCTGCTCGTCGCGCGCAAGGGACTGCCACTCTTCCGCGCCATCCAGAAGAAGCTGGATAAGCTGAATCTGGTGTTGCGCGAAGGGCTGACCGGCATCCGGGTCATTCGGTCCTTCAACCGGCTCGAGCACGAGCAGGGACGCTTCGTCGAAGCGAACCGCGACCTGACGGAGACGTCGGTCAAGGTCAATCAGATTATGGCGCTGCTCATGCCGCTTATGATGCTGATCATGAACTTCTCCTCGATCGCGATCATCTGGTTCGGCGGGATCCGCATCAGCGAAGAGCATATGGCGGTCGGCGATCTGATGGCGTTCCTTCAATACGCGATGCAGATCATGTTCTCCCTGCTGATGCTGTCCATGATGTTCGTCATGGTGCCGCGGGCTTCCGCGTCGGCCGTCCGGATCAACGACGTCCTGCTTCAGGACGCGGTGATCAAGGACCCGGCGAAGCCGGCTTCCAAGAGCGGTCGCCACGGCGACGGGAAGACGATCTCCGGCGGCACGGTGGAATTCGACAACGTGACGTTCAGCTACCCGGGAGCGGAGCAGCCGGCCGTCGAAGGCATCTCGTTCCGGGCGATGCCCGGCGAGGTGACGGCGATCATCGGGGGAACGGGCTCCGGCAAGTCCACGCTGATCAACCTGATCCCGCGCTTCTACGACATCGATTCCGGCTCGATCCGGATCGACGGGGTCGACGTCAGGGAATATACCCAGGAGCAGCTTCGGGCGAAAATCGGTCTCGTGCCGCAGAAGGCGGTGCTGTTCACCGGCACGATCGCGGACAACATCCGTTACGGCAAGGAAGAGGCGACGGACGAAGAGATTCGCCGCGCCGCGGACATCGCCCAGGCGACGGACTTCATCGAGGGCATGCAGGACGGCTTCGGATCGATGATCGCCCAAGGCGGCACGAACGTGTCCGGCGGCCAGAAGCAGCGTCTGTCGATCGCCCGGGCGCTCGTGCGCAAGCCGGACATCTACCTGTTCGACGACAGCTTCTCGGCGCTCGACTACAAGACCGACGCCCGCCTTCGCGCGGCGCTTCGCCGGGAGACGACTGCGTCGGCCGTCATTATCGTCGCCCAGCGGGTCAGCACGATCATGGACGCCGACCGCATCATCGTTCTGGACGAAGGTCGGATCGCGGGCATCGGCAATCATAGAGAATTGATGGCGACATGCGAAGTGTATCGCGAGATCGTGTCTTCGCAGCTGTCGGAGGAGGAGATCGCATGAGCGGACAACCGAGAGGACGCCAGGGCGGTCCGGGCGGTCCGATGCCCGGCGGCCCGAGACCCCCGGGTCCCGGCTTCGGCCCCCCGGGAATGATGATGCCCGGCCAGAAGGCCAAAAACTTCAAAGGCTCGTTCCGCAGGCTGCTCGGCTATTTGCGGCCGTACCGGTTCAAGCTGCTGACCGTGTTCATTACGGCGATCGCGAGCACCGTTTTCTCCATCCTCAGTCCGAAAATCATGGGGAAGGCCACCGACAAGCTTTTCAATGGCATTATGGATAAAATAAAGGGCGTTCCCGGAGCGTCGATCGACTTCTCCGGCATCTGGCAGATCGTCGTCCTGCTGGCGGGTCTGTACGTCGTCAGCTCGCTGTTCAGCTACCTGATGCAATATTTGATGGCGGGGGTCGCGCAGCGGACGGTGTACCACCTTCGCAACGAAGTGAACGACAAGCTGTCCCGGCTGCCGCTCAAGTTTTTCGATTCCCGCACGCACGGGGAGATTCTGAGCCGCGTCGTCAACGACGTGGACAATATCAGCAACACGCTGCAGCAGAGCTTGACGCAGTTGATCACCTCGATCGTGACGCTCGTCGGCGTCATCGTCATGATGCTGACGATCAGCCCGCTGCTCACGCTGATCCTCGTGTTGACCTTGCCGCTCAGCTTCTTGGTCATCAAGGCGATCGCCGGCCGCTCCCAGCGGTATTTCAAGGGCCAGCAGGAGCAGCTCGGCCGGTTGAACGGCCACGTCGAAGAGATGTATACGGGGCACGCGATCGTCAAGGCGTTCGGCCGCGAACGGCAGTCGCTCGAAGCGTTCGACGAGATCAACGGGAAGCTGTACCAGTCCGGCTGGCGCGCCCAGTTCGTCTCCGGCATGATCATGCCGCTGATGAACTTCATCGGCAATATCGGCTACGTCGCGATCAGCGTCGTCGGCGGCGTGCTCGTCACGAGGCAGGCGATCAGCGTCGGCGATATCCAGGCGTTCATTCAATACGCGCGGCAATTCACGATGCCGATCACGCAGACGGCGAACATCGCGAACATCATCCAGTCGACGATCGCGTCGGCGGAGCGGGTGTTCGAGCTGCTGGACGAACCGGAGGAGGTTCCGGAGCAGCCGGGCCGAATCTCTTCGGAATCCGTCAAGGGTGACATCGCCTTCCGCGGCGTTCGGTTCTCGTACAAGGAAGACGAACCTCTTATCGAGAACATGAACATCGATGTGAGGAGCGGCCAGACGGTGGCGATCGTCGGTCCGACCGGAGCGGGCAAGACGACGCTCGTCAACCTGCTCATGCGCTTCTACGAGGTGAACGGGGGATCGATCACCGTCGACGGCACGGACATCACGAAGCTCAGGCGCGGCGATCTGCGAAGCCTGTTCGGCATGGTGCTGCAGGACACGTGGCTGTTCAACGGCACGATCCGCGACAACATCGCCTACGGCCGGGCCGGCGCGACGGACGCGGAAGTCGTGGAGGCGGCCAAGGCGGCGTATGCGGACCACTTCATCCGCACGCTGCCGGACGGCTACGACACGGTGCTGAACGAAGAAGCGTCGAACATCTCGCAGGGCCAGAAGCAGCTGCTGACGATCGCGCGGGCCATCCTCGCCGATCCGGCGATTCTGATCCTCGACGAAGCGACGAGCAGCGTCGACACGCGCACGGAGATCCACATCCAGCGGGCGATGAACGAGCTGATGGAAGGACGCACGAGCTTCGTCATCGCGCACCGTCTGTCGACGATCCGCGAGGCGGACCTCATCCTCGTCATGAACAAGGGCACGGTCATCGAGCAGGGCACGCACGAGGAGCTGCTGGCCAAGGGAGGCTTCTACGCCGACCTGTACAACAGCCAGTTCTCCGAGGAAGCCCAGCCGAGCGCGGTGTGAGTCTGACGACGGATCAAAATTCATATTTCGAAAGACGGCTGCCGGGTTTCGGCGCCGTCTTTTTTTTCTATGTCGCGCTCCATTGCGCGTCTGAACCCGCCCCCCGCCCCGTTCTACGCATTCTCCGTTCGGCAATGAGACGCCAATTTCACGGACTGCACGAGGCTGAAGCGGGTGGCGATAAATTCCTTTTCATGGGAAATTATGATTTCTATTTAGAATCTACGGTGCTCATGCCACTATCCCCTTCGATCAGTACGGTTGGATTATCTGGCCTTTGTGCCACTATCCCGTTCGCTCAGTGTGATTGGTTTATCGGCCTTTGTGCCACTATCCCCTTCGATCAGTGTGATTGGCTTATTTGGCCATTATGCCACTATCCCCTTCGATCAGTGTGATTGGCTTATTTGGCCATTGTGCCACTATCCCCTTCGATCAGTGTGATTGGCTAATCTGGCCTTTGTGCCGCTATCCCCATCGATCAGAACGGTTGGCTTATCTGGCCCTTGTGCCGCTATCCCCATCGATCAGTGCGATTAGAATATCGGCCATTGTGCCACTATCCCCATCGATCAGTACGATTGGATTATCGGCTCTAATGCCACTATCCCTTCAACTCAGCCTGATTCTGGCGTCGACTCGAATTCACTATCGACTATGGCTCCCTGATTCTTTTTAATAGGCGTGCAGGATTTCCGACACCCGGCCGATTGATTCTTTTCCTGATTCAAAGGGATAGTAGTCTGTGGTCTAGGGAAGGCGATTTCCTGAATCGAGGGGATAGTGGACAATCGTGCAGTGAAGCAATTTACTGATGCGAGGGGATAGTGGTCTGTAGGCGCAGCCGGCAAATTACTGACGCAAAGGGATAGTGGACTAAAGTTATAAAATCCGAAATTCCTGAGGGGAAGGCCCCTACTGAAGCAATGGGATAAGAGGCTGCGGGGGGCGAGAGAAGGTGCATTTCCTGAAGTGTGGGGATAGTGGTCGGATGCGTTGGAGAGAGAGTTGACTGAGGCGATGGGATAATGGCGGTAAGGCGCAGTTTGGATGTACCTGATTCGAGGGGATAGCAGTCGGACAGGCGGCGGGAGAAGGTGTATGAGGCCAGCGTCAACGACTTCATCCGGTTTTCAGCTTCCGTTCATCGTCCGTTCATTTGGACATGGTAATTTTCCAATAGTCGGAATGACGGAAGGAGAGTTGCGATGAACAGGAGATGGAACTTGGCGCTGTGCGGAGCGCTTGCTGTGGTTATGCTGGCCGGATGCGGAAGCAAGGCGGACGGCAGCGACGCGCTGGCGAACGGGCAGGCGCAGGTCGATGCCGGGGCGGGACAGAACGGACAAGGCGGCGGCATGCGAGGCGGCATGGGGATGACGGACGAGAACGGCAACGCAGCCAACTTGATCGGGAAGGTGAAAAGCGTAAACGGCCAGACGATTACGGTATACAAATCGTCGATCGACCCGGGCCAGATGGGACGGGGCCCGGGCGGCCCGAACGGCGGCGGGGGCCAGCCGCCAAGCGGCGCGCCGAACGACGGTAGCGGCCAGGCCCAGAACGACGGGCGGGCTTCGGGCTCGGCGGGCGCGGGTACGGGAAGCGCCGGAACGGGAAGCGCCGGAACGGGAAGCGCCGGAACGGGAAGCGCCGGAACGGGGGGCACGGCCGGCAGCGACGGTGTCGGTAACGGCAACGGTGGAGGCGGTGGCGGCAACGCAAACGGCAACGCAAACGGCAACGGCGACGGAGCCGAAACCGGAGCTGGAGGCAATCGGCCGCCGGGCGGGAGCATGGCCAACCTGTTCACGGACGAGACCGTGGACATTACCGTGACCGACGCGACGAAGATCGAGTCGACGAGCTTCGAGAACGGACAGGCGTCGACGAAGGAAGTGGCGCTTGCGGACTTGAAGGCGGACGATGTGATCACCGTCTGGCTCAAGGACGGCACGCAGGAAGCGACGACGATACGGCTCGGAGGATTCGGGGGCGGACGCGGCGGCCGGGGAGGACCGCAAGGCGGGCAGCAAAGCCAACAAGGTCAGCAAAGCCAGCAAGGGCAGCAAAGCCAGCATAGCCAAGGCTAGACCGGCTAGCAGCCAGACAAGCACCAAGCCAGCTGCCAGACAAGCACCAAGCCAGAAGCCGAGCCAGTATTCAAGCGGCGAAGCAAGCGGCCGGCAGAGCCCGTCCGCGAACTCGGCCGGTCAAGCGGCTGCGGCGCATGGATAAGTTACGTTTACACATTTTCAACAACATAGATAGACAGCAAGAAGCCGTCGGGAAGGAGACGATCTCCTCGCCCGGCGGCTTCTTGCTTAACCGGCTCCCGAGCGTCTGTAGGCAGCGGGAGTCGTGCCGACGAATCGCTTGAACGAGCGATGGAAGTGGGGCAAGCTCTCGAAGCCGCAGGCGGCCGCGATCTGGCCGACCCCGTCGCCGGTCTGCAGCAGCAGCTCCTTCGCGCGGATGAGCCGCTTGGCGGCGATGAAGCCGGTGACGGTCATCCCGGTCAGCTGCTTGAACAGGCGGCTGAGGTGGGCCGGGCTGACGGCGGCATGAACGGCGAGCTCGGCCAGTCCGATCGGCTCGCAGAACCGCTCGTCGATATAGAGCAGCAGGCTCTTCATCCAGTCGGGCGCGGCGTCGGACGATTCTCCCTTGGGGGAACCGGCGGCGGTCTCCCGGTTGATGCGCAGCAGAAGCTGATGGACGATCAGCATGACCGCGTGGCGGAAGCCCGGCTTCTGCTCCTTCAGCTCGGCGTCGATCCGGTCGACGAGAGCCTCGATCCCTTCTCGCAGCGAATCCGTACAATCCAGCTTAAAGCTCTTGCGCGCGCGACCTAATTCGAAGCAGCGCAAATAAGAGAACGACTCCCCGAGCGACGACGGTTGGATGAGAACCGGACTGAAAAAGACGGCCGTCGAAGTGACCGGGTCGTCGCGGTCGGGGAAGGAACGGTGAATCGTATTGCCGGGAATGACGAACAGGTCTCCGGCCCGCATGTCGTAGATCGTCTGGTCGATGAAGAAGACGCCCTTCCCGCTGTGGACATAAACGATCTCGTACCAGTCGTGCAGGTGATCGGGCAGCTCGGTGCGGTAGTTCTTCAGATCCCGGTGCATGATCGAGAACGGGAACGCCGGATCGGCGTTGAACTGCTTGCGAAGCGGGTTCACGAGCGCGCCGCCTCCTTCCGTTTCGGTTCGTCCTGCCCCGAGGATATCAAAAAAGGGTACAAAATTGCAAGAGAAGGCTATTTTAGGATTCAAAATAGCTGTTAAAGTAAAGGTATAGCGTTTGCAAAAATGCGCATATAAGGAGCCGTCAAGATGAGAATCGACGCCCATCAGCATTATTGGAAGATCGCCAGAGGCGATTACGGCTGGATCGGGCCGGAGCTGCCGATCCTGTACCGGGATTATGGCCCGGCCGACCTGAAGCCCCACCTGGACCGGCACCGGCTGGACGGAACGATCGTCGTGCAGGCCGCGCCGACGCTGGAGGAGACCGAGTATCTGCTGGAGCTGGCGGAGAAGGACGAGACGATTCTCGGAGTCGTCGGCTGGCTCGATCCGAACGATCCGAACCATCTGGAGCATTACGAGCGATTCGCGGGTTATCCGAAGTTCGTTGGCTTCCGCGTCATGATTCAGGAGATGCCGGACGCGAACGCGGTTCTGGAGCCCGGCTTCGTGGAGGCGCTTCGAATCTACGCGGACATGGGCGTCCCGGTCGATCTGCTCGTCAAGTCCCATCAACTGGACCCGCTGGTCCGGCTGATCGACCTCGTTCCCGACCTGCGCGGCGTCATCGATCATCTGGCGAAGCCGAGGATCGCGGCCGGGGAGCTGGAGCCCTGGCGTTCGCGGATGAGCGAGCTGGCCGCCAACCCGAACCTCTATTGCAAAATATCGGGTCTGGCGACGGAAGCGGACCATCCCCGCTGGAAGACGGAAGACTTCCGTCCGTATATTCGTCATGCTCTCGAAGCGTTCGGACCTAAGCGGGTTCTGTTCGGAAGCGATTGGCCCGTCTGTCGCCTGGCGGCGGAGTACGATCAGGTCGTCGACATCGTGGAGAAGGCTCTCCCGGACGGCTGGGGCGAGGAAGAGAGAGCGAGGTTGTACGGATTAAACGCGAAGGAGTTCTATCGGATATGAAGACGTTGAACCGGAATTCGCTGAACGAATCGGAGAGAAGCCAATTCGAACAGACGCTTGCCGCTCCCGTCACGGTGCTGCAGATCGGGGAAGGCAACTTCCTGCGCGGCTTCGTCGATTGGATGCTGCAGCGCTGCCGGGACCAGGGGCTGTTCCATGGGAGCGTCGCGGTGACGCAGCCGAGGCCGTCGGGCCGGGCGAAGATCGAAGCGCTGGCCGCGCAGGACGGCATCTACACGCTCGTGACTCGAGGTCTGGAGAACGGGGAGAAGGTGGAGCGCAAGGAGACGATCTCGGTCTTCGCCGAAGCGTTCGACCCGTATTCGGACTGGCCGCGGCTCGCGTCGCTCGCGGAGAGCCCGGACCTGCGGTTCGTCGTCTCGAACACGACCGAAGCGGGTCTCGCTTACCGGCCCGAGCCGTACGAGGAAGGGAAGCCGATCCAATCGTTCCCGGGGAAAATCGCCTGGCTGCTCTACCGAAGATACGTAGCCTTCGGCGGGGCCGCGGACAAGGGGCTGATTTTCCTTCCGTGCGAGCTGCTGGAACGCAACGGCGACGAGCTGAAGCGCTGCGTCCTTCGCTATAGCGAAGATTGGGCTCTTCCGCAGGCGTTCCGCGATTGGGTGGAGGCTCGCAACCGGTTCCTCAACTCGCTCGTCGACCGCATCGTAACCGGCTACCCGGCCGATCAGGCGGACGCGTGGTTCGCGGAGTGGGGCTACGAGGATCCGCTGCTGAATACGGCGGAGCCGTACCACTTCTGGGCGATCGAAGCCGAGCCCGAGCTGGGCGGAGAGCTGCCGCTCGGCCAAGCGGGGCTGAACGTGAAGTGGGTAAGCGACCTGAAGCCGTATCAGCTGAGAAAAGTGCGTATTCTGAACGGCGCGCACACGCTGATGACGCCGCTCGCGCTCCTGCACGGTCTCGAATACGTGCGCGAGACAATGGAGGATTCCCGGTTCGGGCCGTTCGTGAAGGAAGCGGTGGAACGGGAGATCGTTCCGGCGGTCCCGCTGCCCGAAGAGGAATTGACGGCGTACGCGGCGACGACGTATGAGCGGTTCCTGAATCCTTTTATCAACCATCGTCTGTCCGACATCGCCATGAACAGCCTGAGCAAGTTCCGGACGCGGGTGCTTCCGTCTCTCCTCCATTACCCTGAGCGCGGACTGCCGCTTCCGGACCGAATCGTCCGGTCGCTGGCAGGACTGCTCCGGTACTGCAAGGCCGAGCGGGAAGGCGAGGAATTCCGCGGCCGCACGCTTAAGGGGACGGCCTATACGCTGCGGGACGACGCCGCGCTGCTCGGGACGGTCGCTTCCGTCTGGGCGGAGGGACTGCCTCTGGAAGGGACGGTCGGCAAGCTGCTGGCTTTATCCGAGATTTGGGGCACCGACCTGTCGGCCGTGGAAGGGTTGGCGGAGAAGGCTGCCCGATACATTCGCGAGATGGAGGAAGCAAGCGATGAATAGCTGGGTGAGGCTGCATCCGAGCGATCACGTCGTCATCGCCCTTCGGCCCCTGAGCGCGGGGGATGCGCTGACGCTGGAGGACGGCGCGGCGCTTACAGTGAGGGACGACGTGCCGAAGGGCCATAAGGTGCTGACCCGGCCGGTCGAAGCCGGGGAGCACGTGCTGAAGTTCGGCTATTCGATCGGCCGCGCGAAGGAAGCGCTGAAGCCGGGAAGCTGGGTGCACACGCACAACCTCGGAACGGGGCTCAAAGGAATTCTCGACTACAAGTACGAGCCTTCCGCCAAGGCCCCGCTGGACGAATCGGCCGTCGGGACGACATTCCAAGGCTACGTTCGGGCCAACGGGGACGTCGGCATCCGCAACGAGATCTGGATCATCAACACGGTCGGCTGCATCAACAAGACGTGCGAGACGATCGCGCGCCGGGCCGAGGCGATGTACGGGGACCGGGTGGACGGGATCCATCACTTCGCCCACCCGTTCGGCTGCTCCCAGCTCGGCGACGACCTGACGCACACGCAGAAGCTGCTCGCCTCGCTCGTCCATCACCCGAACGCGGGCGGCGTGCTCGTCGTCGGCCTCGGGTGCGAGAACAACCGGATCGACAGCTTCAAGGAAGCGATCGGCGACTTCGACCCGCGGCGCGTCAAGTTCATGAAGTCGCAGGACGAGGAGGACGAGCTGGAGGCGGGACTCGAGCTCGTCGGGGAGCTGGTCGAATACGCGTCCGGATTCGAGCGGGAGCCGGTTCCGGTGTCGAAGCTGAAGCTGGGCCTAAAGTGCGGCGGCTCGGACGGCTTGTCCGGCATTACGGCGAACCCTCTCGTCGGCACGGTGTCCGACCGGCTGATCGCCGCCGGAGGGACGGCTATCCTGACCGAGGTGCCCGAGATGTTCGGCGCCGAGACGATTCTGATGAACCGCGCCGCCGACGAGCGGGTGTTCGGCCAGGTCGTGAACCTGATCAACGACTTCAAGAACTACTTCGTCCGGCACGGCCAGGAGATCTACGAGAACCCGTCGCCGGGCAACAAGGACGGAGGCATCAGCACGCTGGAGGAGAAGTCGCTCGGCTGCACGCAGAAGGGCGGGCAGGCGACCGTCGCGGACGTCGTTCCGTACGGCGGGCGGACGACGGCGCCGGGGCTGAACCTGCTGGAGGCGCCGGGCAACGATCTCGTGTCCGTCACCGCGCTGTCGGCGGCCGGGGCGCATATCGTCCTGTTCACGACGGGACGGGGAACGCCGTTCGGCGGGCCGGTCCCGACCGTGAAGCTGTCGACGAACAGCGAGCTCGCGGGCCGCAAGAAGAACTGGATCGACTTCGACGCCGGCCGGCTGCTGGAGGACCGGACGATGGCCGAGCTGACGGACGACTTGTGGGAGCGCATCGTCCGCATCGCCTCCGGCGAAGAGAGAACGAAGAACGAGAAGAACGGGTTCCGCGAGATCGCGATTTTCAAGGATGGGGTGATTCTGTAGCATGAAGTACCGCAAGCTAGGACGCACCGGCCTGACGGTGTCGGCGCTCGGGTTCGGGGCGTCGTCTCTCGGCTCCGTGTTCCGCGACACGAACGACGAGGAAGGCATCCGCGCCGTGCATGAAGCGTTCGACGCCGGCATCAATTACGTCGACGTGTCTCCCTATTACGGGCTGACGAAGGCGGAGACGGTGCTCGGGAAGGCGCTCAAGGACGTGCCGCGCGACCGGTTCCTGCTCTCGACCAAGGCGGGACGCTACGGCGCCGACGAGTTCGACTTCCGGGCGGAGCGCATCGCGAGCAGCCTGGAGGAGAGCCTGAGAAGGCTTCACACCGACTACGTCGACCTGATGTTCCTGCACGACATCGAATTCGTCCCGGCTTCCATCATCGTCGAGGAAGCGTACCCGGCGCTGCTGAAGCTGAAGGAGCAGGGCAAAATCCGCTTCGCCGGCATCTGCGGCCTGCCGCTCGAGCTGTTCGAGAAGCTCGTTCCGCGGCTTGAGCCGGACGTCGTCATCTCTTACTGCCACTACTCGCTGAACGACTCCTCGCTGCTCGAGCTTCTGCCTCTGCTCGAAGAGAAGGGCGTCGGCCTCGTCAACGCGTCGCCGCTGTCGATGGGACTGCTCGGCACGCGGGGGACGCCCGATTGGCATCCGGCGAGCCCGCGGCTGAAGGCGGCGTGCCGGGAAGCGGCGGAGCTGTGCGCCGCGAGAGGCGCCGACATCGCGAAGCTGGCCGTCCAGTTCTCGACGTCGAACGAGAGAATCCCGACGACGCTCGTCAGCACGGCGAATCCGGCCAACATCCGGAACAACGCCGCTTGGGTAGACGAGCCGATCGACGAGGAGCTTCTGGCGGACGTGCTCCGCGTTCTCGAGCCGATTCAGGGCGAGACGTGGCCGAGCGGCCGGCCGGAATACAACGGGAAGATCGGAGGGGAGCCGGCATGAAGGGCATCGTCTGCCGGGAGGTCGGCCGCTTCGAGGCGACGGACACCCTTCCCGAGCCGGAAGCGAAGGAAGGACACGCGATCGTCGGCGTGAAAAGAATCGGAATTTGCGGAACGGATTACCACGCTTTCCGCGGCAACCAGCCGTTTTTCGAGTACCCGCGCATTCTCGGCCACGAGCTGGCGGGCGTCGTCGAGGAGGTCGGCGACAACGAATCCGGCCTGCGCGCGGGCGACCGGGTAAGCGTCATCCCGTATCTTCATTGCGGGACGTGCGTCGCCTGCCGCGCGGGCAAGACGAACTGCTGCACCGACATGAAGGTGCTCGGCGTCCATGTCGACGGCGGGATGCGCGAGCGCATCTCCGTCCCGGTCACGCACCTCATCCGGGCGAACGGGCTCACGCTCGACCAGGCGGCGATTCTGGAGCCGCTCGCGATCGGCGCGCACGCGGTGCGCCGCTCCGAGCTCGCGGCGGGCGAGACCGCGCTCGTCATCGGCGGCGGACCGATCGGGCTCGGCGTCGCCGCGCTCGCGAAGCGGCGCGGGGCGAAGGTGATCGCGATGGACCTCGACCCGGGCCGGCTGGAGTTCTGCCGCGATTGGGCGGGCGCGGACGAGCTCGTGCTGCCGTCCGGGGACGACGCGTTGCGGCGGATCGCGGAAGCGGCCGGCGGCGAGCTTCCGACGGTCGTATTCGACGCGACGGGAAGCGCGAGATCGATGACGGATTCCTTTCAATATGCGGCGCATGGTGGTAAACTGGTATTCGTCGGGCTGGTCAAGGCGGACATCGCGTTCAGCGACCCGGAGTTCCACAAGCGGGAGCTGACGCTGATGGGAAGCCGCAACGCCACGAGGGAGGACTTCGACGACGTGATGGAAGCGGTTGCCGCGGGCGCGATCGACGCGGACGGCTACATCAACCGCCGGGCTCCGTTCGGGGAGGCGACCCGGGCGTTCGAAGAGTGGCTGAAGCCCGAATCCAAAGTCATTAAAGCGATGGTCGAGTTGTAGAACGGCGGCTTGGCCGGAAGGGGAAGATGAGCCTATGTCAACGAACTTATTGCAATCCTTGTCCCAAGAGAAAATCGTGGCGATCATCCGCGGCATCTCCGCGGAGCACGGAGACGCGACCGCGAAGGCGCTTGCCGACGGCGGCATCGTGTTCCTGGAGGTCACGCTCAACACGGACGGCGCCCTCGGCATGATCTCCCGGTTCCGGGAGCAATACGAAGGACGGATGCGCATCGGGGCGGGCACGGTGCTCGATATCGGCCAAGCGAAGGAAGCCGTCAAGGCCGGTGCCGAATATATCATCTCGCCGAACCTGGACGAGGAAGTCGTCTATTACGGCGTGGAGCAAGGCGTCGACGTCTGGCCGGGAACGATGACGCCGACTGAGATCGTCCGCGCTTACAAAGCGGGCGCTTCGGCGGTCAAGGTGTTCCCGATGGGCGCTCTCGGCGTCAACTACCTGAAGGAAGTGCGCGCGCCGCTGAACCATATTCCGATGATCGGAACGGGCGGGGTGAACCTGTCCAACATCCGCACCGTGCTGGAGGCGGGCGCGATCGCCGTCGGGCTCGGCGGCAACCTGGTGGACAAGCAGCTCGTCAAGGAAGGCAAGTTCGAAGAGCTGACGAAGCTGGCCCAATCGTTCGTCGCGGAGGTCAAAGGAACGAAATGACGATAAGCCCGATTCGTCCGGCCGACGTCGTCACGATCGGCGAGAGCATGGTGCTGCTGCAGCCGATGAACGACGGGCCGCTCGCTTACGCGCCGTTGTTCACCCGTTCCATCGCGGGCGCCGAGTCGAATCTCGCGATCGGCCTGTCCCGCCTCGGCCTGCAGGTCCGATGGATCAGCCGTCTCGGGGCGGATCCGTTCGGCGATCTGATCCTGTCCACGCTGGCCGGGGAAGGGATCGACGTCTCGCTCGTCGAGCGGGACCCCGCGTATCCGACGTCCATCTACTTCAAGGAGTTCAAGGGCTACGGCGATCCCAACGTCTATTACTACCGGAAGGGATCGGCGGTCAGCCAGTGGACTCCGGCGCACGTCGAACGCCGCTGGTTCGAAGGGGCGGGCCACCTGCACGTGACCGGCATCACGCCGGCTCTCGGACCGGCGACCGCCGATACCGTCCGCGCGGCCATGATCGAAGCGCGCGAGCAGGGGCTGACCGTCTCGTTCGACCCGAACCTGCGCCGCAAGCTGTGGAGCGAAGAGAAGGCCCGCGAGACGCTGCTCTCGCTCATTCCGCTTTGCGATATCTTCATGCCGGGGCTGGAGGAAGCGGAATTCCTGTGCGGCCCGATGACGGAGGAAGCTTACGGGGCCCACTTCATCAGCCTGGGGGCCAGAGCCGTCGTGCTGAAGCTGGGCGAGGAGGGCTCCGTCGGGTTCACCTCGATGGCGGCCGTCCGGGCGCAGCCCCACGTCGTGAAGCGCGTCGTCGACACGGTCGGCGCCGGCGATTCGTTCGCGGCCGGCTTCCTGTCGTCGTGGCTGAAGAACGAAGAGGAGACCGACGAGAACCGGCTGCGCGCCGCGCTGGAGCGCGCGAACCTGATGGGCGCCTTGGCCACCCAATACAAGGGCGACTGGGAAGGGCTGCCGAAGCTGGACGAAGTGCAGCGGCTTCTATCCGGCGGACGGGAGACGACCCGGTAACCGGCTAATCGGCATAGACGCATACGATGGACCGCCGTTCGAGCTTGCTCGGACGGCGGTTTTTTACTTTGCACCAAAAAGGATTTACCGTCTAAGGACCAGCTTCACAAAAAATTAATGGCTCTCGATTATGCTGGAGCTATGGAGGACGAGCGGGGCGCGCTATCGCCGACGGAGCCGCCCGCTTGTTCTCACTCTTCGGCATAATCGGGGTGACCGTCATGAGCAATAGCCAGAAAGCATGGATACCGGCCATCCTTCTCCTTGCGGCGGCGGCGGCTTCAGTCGCTTATTTCTTCCTGCGGGCGAATCATGGACATACGGGAGAGCCTCCCCGGATCGGGCAGGCAGCCGGAATCGCAGGCCGCTTGGGGCATCCGCCCGGCGGGAGGGGCGAAGGCGCGGGCGGCCTCTTCAAGACGCTTGGCACCGTCTCCGTCTTCCTTGGCGCCGCGGGCTTCTCCTGGTTCTGGTTCCGCAGGAGGCTTCGTTCGACGTCGCTCCTCGTGCGCCGGGTCGGCAAGCTTCTGCACGCGTCGCACGCATGGCTAGGTTGGGCGACCGTCTTCCTGATCGCGGTCCATGGGATTTATTTTCTGATTGCCAAATCGCATGACGATAAAATCTGGACCGGCCTCGCTTGCTTCGCCATTCTGGCGGGACTGGCCGGGTACGGCTTCTTGATTCGGAGAATCCGCAATCGCTACATGAGAACCGTGCACCGCGCGCTCGGGGTCGCTTGGGCTCCGCTGCTGATCGCGCACGCCGGAGGCTCCGCCATCGCGGCCATCGCCGCCGCGATGGCGATCGGGGCCGCCGTCCGTCTCCTCGACCGGCCGTCCGGCAAGCGCGAGCTCGGCCGGTCCGCTTAATGGCGCAGGCCGCGGCCGCTGCGTCGAAGGCGGCGGCTCACTCGTACAGGCGCCGGAACTGCTCCGGCGGAAGCCCCGTCTTGCGCCGGAACGTCGCCACGAAGTGGCTGGCGTCGCGGAAGCCGACGAGCTCGGCGATCGCCTTGACCGGCGCGTCCGGCATGCCGATGAGCAGCTCTTTGGCTTTGCGAAGGCGCAGGTGGATCAGATACATGTACGGGGACACGCCGAACGCGTGGCGGAACAGGACGTTCATCGTGCTCGCAGGCATGTCCAGCACTTCCTTCATCTCGGCGAGGCCGATCTCCGCGTCGGCGTACCGAAGCTCCAGCCAATCGAGCAGCGGACGCAGTCTCTCGGAGCTGCGGACGATGGCCGAGCGATTGTCGAATTGCCCGTATTGGCGGAGCGCGAGGAGGAATCGGTAGGCGTCCGCGGACGCGTTCAGCCCGAACAGGTCGGAATCCTCCTCGATCCTATCGAGCATGTCCTCGATCGCCCGGTTAAGGGGCGTCGCGTCTCCCGGCTCCCAGCGAACGGGCTGCGATTCGAGCAGGTTGAGCGCCAGCAGAATCTCCGGGACGGCGGGTCCCCCGAACGTCAAATAAGCGGTCTCCCATCGTCCGCCCGCCGGCTCGTACGTGTGGGGGACGCCGGGATGAACGAGCACGCCGGAGTGGACCGGGAGGGAGAACGTCGCTCCGTTCGCCGTGAACGTGCCTTCCCCGGCCGTCGTCTGCAGCCAGTGGTAGTAGGGATAACCGTCGGGCCGAACCATCCTGCTGGGCTCGAGGGTCGTTCCGACCGTCTCGACGAACAGGGGGAGCGTCCGGCCGTGCGCCGGCGCGAGCACGAATCTTCTCATTTTTCGCCATACTTCCTTTGTTGGATTCTTATATGCGCCTACGCAATGATTATATTTTACCGCATTCCCCATTCCTTTAAAATAAGGATATCCTTATATCGACAAAGGAGTGGCCGATTTGATCAACGAGAAATTGCCGAAAATTTGGTACGGCGGAGACTATAACCCGGAACAATGGGAAGCGGATACATGGGCGGAAGACGATCGGATGTTCAAGCTGGCGGGAATCGACGTGGCGACGATCAACGTGTTCTCGTGGGCGCTGAGCCAACCGAGCGAAGACGATTATCACTTCGAGTGGCTGGACGAGACGATCGACCGGCTTCATCGCAACGGGGTCGGCGTCTGCCTGGCGACGAGCACGGGCGCGCATCCGGCGTGGATGGCGAAGAAGTACCCGGAAGTGACCCGCGTCGACTATCACGGGCGCAAGCGCAAGTTCGGAGGCCGCCACAATTCGTGTCCGAACAGCCCGGTGTTCCGCCACTTCTCCAAGCTGATCGCGGGCAAGCTGGCCGAGCGCTACAAGGACCATCCGGCGCTGCTCATCTGGCACGTCTCCAACGAATACGGCGGCTACTGCTACTGCGACAACTGCGCGGAAGCGTTTCGGGGCTGGCTGCGCAAGCGCTATGGTACGATCGACAAACTGAACAAGGCTTGGAACACTCGTTTCTGGGGGCATACGTTCTACGATTGGGACGAGATCGTGCCGCCGAACGCGCTCAGCGAAGAGTGGGACGGGAACCGGACGAACTTCCAGGGGATCTCTCTCGATTACCGCCGTTTCCAGTCGGACAGTCTGCTCGAATGCTACAAGATTGAATACGAAGAGTTGAAAAGGCACACCCCGAACGTTCCGGTGACGACGAACCTGATGGGCTTCTACCCGGAACTGAACTACTTCGAATGGGCGAAGCATCTCGATGTCGTCTCCTGGGACAATTACCCGTCGCTGGACACTCCGTTCAGCTTCACGGCGATGACGCACGACCTGATGCGCGGCCTGAAGCAAGGCCAGCCGTTCATGCTGATGGAGCAGACGCCGAGCCAGCAGAACTGGCAGGCTTACAACTCGCTCAAGCGCCCCGGCGTCATGCGGCTGTGGAGCTACCAAGCGGTGGCGCGCGGAGCGGACACGGTCATGTTCTTCCAGCTGCGCCGGTCGGTCGGCGCTTGCGAGAAGTACCACGGCGCCGTCATCGAGCACGTCGGCCACGAGAACACGCGCGTGTTCCGCGAAGTCGCGGAGCTGGGACGGGAGCTGCAGCAGCTCGGGGACAAGCTGCTCGATGCGCGTTCGGCGGCGAAGGTCGCCATCGTCTACGACTGGGAGAACCGCTGGGCGACCGAGCTGACGAGCGGCCCGACCGTCGCGCTGAAGTACGTGGACGAAGTGCACAAGTATTACGACGCGCTGTTCAAGCTCGGCGTCCAGACCGCCATGATCGGAGTCGAGACCGACCTGAGCGGCTACGACATCGTCATCGCTCCGGTGCTCTATATGGTGAAGGAAGGATACGCCAAAAAAGTGGAAGCCTTCGTCGAAGCCGGCGGCACCTTCGTCACGACCTTCTTCAGCGGCATCGTTAACGAGAACGATATCGTCACGCTGGGCGGCTACCCGGGCGAGCTGCGCAAGGTGCTTGGCATCTGGGCCGAAGAGATCGACGCCCTGTTCCCGGACGCGCGCAACCAGGTCGTCATGAAGGGCGAGCAAGGCGCGCTGAGCGGCACGTACGAATGCGGCCTGCTGTGCGATCTTATTCACTCGGAAGGCGCCGAAGTGCTGGCGGAATACGGCTCGGACTTCTACAAGGGAATGCCGGCACTGACGGTCAACCGCTTCGGACAGGGCCAGGCCTGGTACGTGGCGACAAGCCCGGACGCCCGGTTCATGAGCGACTTCCTGGCGAATCTGGTCGCCGACAAAGGCATCCGGCCGCTGGCGAAGGTGCCGGCCGGCGTGGAAGCGGCGGAGCGGGTCAAGGACGGCAAGTCGTTCCTGTTCCTGCTGAATCACAACGCGGAGGAGGCGACAGTCGACCTCGGGGACCGGGGCGGAGTCGACTTGCTGACGGGGAGCCAAGTGTCGGGAACCGTCGCGATCGGCGCCAAGGGCGTCGTCATCGTCGAGAGAGGGGAGTAAGGGCGCTTGAAGCTGCACTATTTTAAGCCCGCGAAGGAGTGGACCGAGGCGCTTCCGATCGGCAACGGCCGGTTGGGAGCGATGGTTTACGGCGGCATCGAGACCGAGAGGCTGCAACTGAACGAGGATACGCTGTGGTCGGGCGGCCCGAAGGACGGGAACAACCCCCGGGCCCGGGAGGTTCTTCCCGAAGTGCGCCGCCTGCTCGCGGAAGAGAAGTACGTCGAAGCGAACGAGCTGTGCAAGGAGATGATGGGGCCTTACACGCAGTCCTATTTGCCGCTCGGACATTTGACTCTGTCGTTCGAGCACGGCGACCACGCCTATCCGCTTTATCGCAGGGAGCTCGATCTTCGCGAGGCGGTCAGCCGCGTCGAGTACGACATCGGCGGCGTCCGGTTCGTCCGCGAGACGTTCGCGTCGTACCCGGACCAGGTCATCGCGATGCGCCTGACCGCCAGCCGTCCGGGAGCGCTCAGCTTCGCCGCGAAGCTGGACAGCCCGCTGCGTTCGCGGACGTCGGTCGCGGACGGCCAGCTCGTCCTTCGCGGCCGGGCTCCCGGGCACGTCGATCCGAACTATCATACGATGCCGCATCCGGTCGATTACGACCGGGACGGCATGCGCTTCGCCGCCCGTCTGGCCGCCGTCTGCGAAGACGGCTCGGTCGAGGTCGACGCCGGCGGCTTGTACGTGTCCGGCGCTACCGCGATTACGTTGCTGTTCAGCGCGGCCACCTCGTTCAACGGCTTCGACCGGTCTCCCGCCTCCGACGGAGCCGATGAAGAGGCTCTCGCGGCCGAGCGGCTGCGGGCGGCGTTCGCCAAGCCGTACGAGGAGCTGCGCGCCGCGCACGTCGAGGACTATCGCCGCCTGTTCGACCGGGTGGAGCTGGACCTCGGGGGCTCGATCGCGCCCGACGACATGCCGACGGACAAGCGGATCGAGGAATTCGGGGCTCGCGATCCCGGTCTTGTCGAGCTGCTTTTCCACTATGGACGATATTTGATGATTGCAAGCTCGCGTCCGGGGACGCAGCCGGCCAACCTGCAGGGGATCTGGAACGCCGAGACGCGGCCGCCGTGGAGCAGCAACTGGACCTTGAACATCAACGCCGAGATGAACTATTGGCCGGCGGAGACGTGCAACCTCGCGGAATGCCACGAGCCTCTCCTGTCCTTCATCGGCAACCTGGCCGCGAACGGCGCGGGCACGGCGGCGACCAACTACGGAACGCGCGGCTGGACCGCCCATCACAATTCGGACATCTGGGGGCATAGCGCTCCGGTCGGCGCGTTCGGCGAAGGCGATCCGTCGTGGGCGTACTGGCCGATGGGCGGCGTCTGGCTGAGCCAGCACCTGTGGGAGCATTACGCGTTCGGCCGGGATGCCGGCTGGTTGCGGGACCATGCTTATCCGGTCATGAAGGAAGCCGCTTTGTTCTGCCTGGACTGGCTCTATGAGGATACGGACGGCCGTCTCGTCACGGGGCCTTCCACTTCGCCGGAGCACAAATTCCGCGATCCCAAGAGCGGGAAGCTGGTCGCGGTCAGCGTCGCTTCCACGATGGATCTGTCGCTCATCTGGGATTTGTTCACCAACTGCATCGAGGCGTCGGAGGAGCTCGGCTTGGACGAAGCGTTCGCCGCGGAGCTTCTGAGCGCCCGCGAGCGGCTGCTGCCGCTGCAGATCGGCCGGTACGGCCAGCTGCAGGAGTGGTCCCGCGACTTCGAGGACGAGGACGTCCACCACCGCCACGTCTCGCACCTGTTCGGCGTCTACCCGGGCCGCCAGTTGACCGAGCAAGCGACGCCGGAGCTGTTCGCGGCCGCGAAGCAGTCGCTCGAGCGCCGAGGCGACGCCGGAACCGGGTGGAGCCTCGGCTGGAAGATCGGCCTCTGGGCAAGGTTCCGCGACGGAGACCGCTCGCGCTCTTTGATCTCGAACTTGCTGAAGCTCGTCCGGATCGGCGACGAACGCTACGAAGGCGGCGGCGTCTATCCGAACCTGTTCGACGCCCATCCGCCGTTCCAGATCGACGGCAACTTCGCCGCGACGGCCGGCATCGCCGAGCTGCTGCTGCAGTCTCACGAGGGCTATCTCGAGCTGCTCCCCGCGCTTCCGTCCGCCTGGCCGAACGGCTCTGTACGCGGGCTGCGGGCGCGCGGCGGGTTCGAAGTCGCCCTCAGCTGGCAGGACGGCAAGCTGAAGGAAGCGGAAGTCTTCTCGGCCGGCGGAGGCGCCTGCACCGTTCTCGCGGCTTCTTCGCTTGCCGTTGAATCGTCGGGCGGCTCCGTCGATGCCGAGCGGACCTCGGACGGCAAGCTTCGCTTCGCCGCCGCGCCCGGCACCCGTTATACGATTCGCCCGTTGTAATGCAGCAGTCCCGCCACGGCGGCTCTGTCTCTCCGATCGAGCCTCCGTGGCTTTTTTCGCTTTTCTAGCGCCTATTATGCCATTATCCCCTTCCATCAGGACCTGCCCAATCTAGATTTTGATACACAAACCTCGTGACACTATCTCCACGCCACAGTATGAATATTGCGTATAGGTACCACTATCCCCGCGCCTCAGTACGAGTTTTGCGCAATAGTAACACTATCCCCACTCCTCAGTACGAGTTTTGCGCAGTAGTGCCACTATCCCCGCTCCTCAGTTCGAGTTTTGCTCAACGGTACCACTATCCCCACGCTTCTGTACGAGTTTTACGCAATGGTACCTCTATCCCCTCGAATCAGTACTTAAACCAGCATGCTCATGAGAATCCCGGAAGGGGGCCATATCACTAACCCCATCGATCAGTTGAATAGAGGTTAACCTATATCAGTGCCACTATCCGATGCCTAAGTTTAATAAAGTGGGGAACCTGAGCGGGTGGGATAGAGGCACGGGAGTGGGAATCGATTACGGAGTAGTCGACTGAGCGGGCGGGATAATGGCACGTATTGGCCAGCAACCGACATGGAACCTGACCGGATGGGATAGTGGCACGGGCGTGGGGAATCGAATATGGGGGGAGTCGACTGAGCGGGCGGGATAATGGCACAAAGCATGGGGAATCGAAAACGGGGTAGTCGACTGAGCAGGTGGGATAGTGGCACGGGGGGAAGGAATGAAATTATGGGAGCCGTCCGACCAATGGTAGAAGGCGCTAGGAATCGAATATGAAGCAGATGGCTGAACGGGTGGGATAATGGCACAGGGCTTGACGGCAGGGAGCAGCAGACTAAGCGAATGGGAGAGCGGTACAAAGTTCAAGAAAAATGAAGGCAGAGGGGATGTGGTACTGAACGAAGGGGCGATACCTGAACCTGAGCGGAAGGGATAGGGGGACGAGGCAAGGAGAAATGTAGACGGAACAGCCAACCTGAGCGGACGGGATAATGGCGGGAGTACAGAGCAGATGGGATAAGAGCCACGGACTGAACGAACGGGATAATGGGAGGCGACACGCCGGCTGGACAAGGGACAGGGGCCGGGAAGCCGGAAATGAACGAAGGAAGCCGGCTCGGCTTCCTTCGGTTAGTGGGTCCGGTGCATGCGGCGGAATTGCTCCGGGCTGACTCCCTCCATTTTTTTGAAGACGGAGCCGAAATAGCTGGGACTCTCGAACCCGACCAGAGCGGCGATGTCTTGCATCTTGAGGCCGGGGTCGCGGATCATGAGCTCCTTGCTCCGGTTCACGCGCTGGCGGTTGACGTATTCGATCGGCCGCATCTTGATTGTCTGCCGGAACAGCGCGCACAAATGCTGGGGACTGACCCCCGCCTCCGCCGCCAGCTCCCCGATGGCGATCGGACGGTGAGCGTTCCGTTCGATATAATCGAGCACGGGCCGAAGGCGGGAGTAGTTCTGTTCGGCGGAAGGGGACGAGACGTAAACGCTCTTCATCAGGTCGAGCAGGAACTGGTACAGCAGCTTGGAGCTCTCGATCCCGGAGAACGGCCGGCCGGACATGGCGCAGCCGAGGAGACTCCGCAGATGGGAGAGAAGCAGCTCCCGATCCGTCGTCGAATAGACGCCCGACTGCGCGATTCCCGCCTGGGCGAGCAGCTCGCCGGACAAGTTCCCTCCGAACGCGGCCCAGGTGAGCTCCCACCTTTTGGACAACGGCCCGTAAGAATGAGCCTCGTGAGGGAACAGGCACATCGCCTGGCCCGCCCGGACGACGTATCTCCGCCCTCCGACCGTCAGCTCGCCTTCCCCCGACTGCACTTGCAGCCATTGATAGTCGGGGAAGCCTTCGGGCCTCGCCATTCGCTCCTGGTGGTCCCAGTGACCGACGCTGGTCAAGTAGAGGGGCAGCCTGACGTCCGTCTCGGTCAAGATCGGGAAGATCAATTCGTCCACGGCGCCCATTCCACCTTCATATTGTGATAGAGAGACGAAAATACTGCGATAGGAAAAGAAACACCCTCATTTTATAATCAAAATATATTAATATCAAGCAAAGAGGTGCCGCAATTGTCCAAATCGAAGTTCGTCTATACGCCGCCCGCCAACGGATATCCGGAATGGAACCATAACCCGGACATTTTCCAATTGAACCGGCTGCCGGCTCACGCCACGATGATCGCTTACGACTCCCTCGAACAGGCTCTGAACCGGAGCATGGAGACGTCTCCCTACTACCAGTCTCTTAACGGGAAGTGGAAGTTCGCCTGGGCCGAAAATCCGGACAAACGAATTCGAAACTTCTACGAACTCGGCTACGATCACGGAAATTGGGACGAGATCGAAGTCCCCTCCCATTGGCAGCTTCAAGGCTACGACTATCCGCAGTACACGAACGTGAACTACCCCTGGATTCATCAGGAGGAGCTGCTGCCGCCGTTCGCGCCGACGAAGTACAACCCGGTCGGTTCTTACGTGCGGACGTTCTCCGTTCCGGAGAACTGGAAGGGCCAACCCGTTTTCATCAGCTTCCAAGGGGTTGAATCCGCTTTCTACGTCTGGCTGAACGGCGAGCTGGTCGGCTATAGCGAAGATACGTTCACGCCGGCCGAGTTCGACCTGACGCCGTACCTCGTCGAAGGGGAGAACAAGCTGGCGGTCGAGGTGTACCGCTGGTGCGACGCGAGCTGGCTGGAGGACCAGGATTTCTGGCGGATGAGCGGCATTTTCCGGGACGTATACCTGTATTCGGCTCCCGGCGTCCGCCTGACGGACTTCTTCGCGCATGCGGAGCTGGACGACGACTATACGAACGGTCGGCTTCGGCTCGAGGCGAGCGTCGAGGACTACAACGGGGGCTATGCCGGGGACGTGACCGTGGAAGCCCAATTGTACCGGGACGGCCAGCCCGTTCTGGACCGGCCGCTCGTTCTCTCCGGCGGGCTCGGCGCGGACGGAACCGTCAAGCTGGACGGGGCCGTCGCCGTCGACCGGCCGCTGCAGTGGAGCGCGGAACACCCGAACCTGTACACGCTCGCGCTTGAGCTCAAGGGTGCGGACGGCCGCAGCCTGCACTGGGCGAGCTGCCGGGTCGGCTTCCGCCGCTTCGAGATCAAGGACGGCCTGATGAAAATAAACGGGAAGCGGATCGTGTTCAAAGGAACGAACCGTCACGAGTTCTCCTGCGACACCGGCCGCGCCCTCGGTTACGAGGAGATGGTCGCCGACGTCAAGCTGATGAAGCAGCACAACATCAACGCCGTGCGCACGTCCCACTACCCGAACCATCCGAAGTGGTACGACCTGTGCGACGAATACGGGCTGTACGTCATCGACGAGACGAACCTGGAGACGCACGGCAGTTGGCGCTACGGCCAGGACGAGAACGACGAAGGCCACACGGTGCCGGCCAGCAAGCCGGAGTGGACGGACAACGTGCTCGACCGCTGCAACTCGATGCTTCAGCGGGATAAGAACCATCCGTCGGTCGTCATCTGGTCGCTCGGCAACGAGGCGTGGGGCGGAGACAATTTCGAGAAAATGCACGATTTCCTGAAGGAAAACGATCCGTCGCGGGTCGTCCATTACGAGGGCGTGTTCCACTGCCGCAAGTCGGAGCGGGCCTCGGACATCGAGAGCCAGATGTACACGAAGCCGCAGGACATCGAAGCGTACGCCAAGTCCGCTCAACAGAAGCCGCGGAAGCCGTTTATCCTGTGCGAGTACAGCCACGCGATGGGCAATTCGTGCGGCGGCCTCCACAAATATACGGAGCTGTTCGACCGCTACCCGATTTTGCAGGGCGGCTTCATCTGGGATTGGATCGACCAGGCGATCCGGGTGAAGGCGGCGGACGGAAGCTCGCATCTCGCCTACGGAGGAGACTTCGGCGAGTCGCCGCACGACGGGAACTTCTGCGGGAACGGGCTTATTTTCGCCGACCGGACCGTGTCGCCGAAGCTGCTGGAAGCGAAGGCGTGCTACCGGAGCATCGACTTCGCGGCGGAGGATCTCGCGAAAGGCGTGTTCTCGCTGCGGAATAAGTTCCTGTTCTCGAATCTGGACGAATTCGATTTCGCGTGGGAGCTGACGGCGAACGGCGTCCGGATCGGCGAAGGCCGCTTCCGCGCGGCGGCGGCCCCGGGCGAGAGCGTCGCCGTCGACTTGGGCGGCTCCTATCCGAAGGAAGCCCGCCCCGGCGAAGAATGCGTGCTGACGCTGAGCGCCCGCCTTCGCGAGGGAACGACTTGGGCCGAAGCCGGCCACGAGCTCGCCTTCGCGCAGTTCGCGCTGCCGGCCGGCCGCACGGCCCCGGAAGCGGAGCCCGCCGCCGGAACGCTCGAGACGGCGGAGGAAGCCGCCGCGCTCGCCATTCGCGGCGAAGGCTTCTCCGTTCGCTTCGACAAGGCGAACGGGGAGCTGGTCTCGTACCGGGCCGGCGAGACCGAGCTGCTGAAGGGGGCGCTCGCGCCGAACTTCTGGCGGGCATACACGGACAACGACCGCGGCAACGGGCATCACGAGCGGTGCGCGGTCTGGCGGGAAGCGGGAGCGGGCAAGAAGCTGGTGCGCTTCGCCTGGAGAAGCGGGGAGGGCGAAGTCGTCGTCTCGGCCGACTACGAGCTGCCGACGAACCCGGTCTCCCGCTGCGCGATGGAGTATTCGGTACGCGGAGACGGGCAGATCGGGATCGGCCTGCGTCTTACGCCCGGAGAGGGCTTGCCGGAGATCCCGGAGGTCGGCGTCCTGTTCGCCATGGACGCGAGCTTCGACCGCCTCGAGTGGTACGGCAAGGGGCCGAACGAGAGCTATTGGGACCGCAACGTCGGGGCGAAGCTCGGCCTTCACGAAGGCCGGGTGAAGGATCAGGTCGTGCCGTACTTGCGCCCGCAGGAATGCGGCAACAAGACCGAGGTCCGGTTCGCGACGGTGACGGACGAAGAAGGCCGCGGCGTTCGCGTCGAAGGGCTGCCGACGGTGGAATTCAGCGCGCTTCCGTACTCGCCTCAGGAGATGGAGCGGTACGATCACCATCACCTGCTGCCGGAATCGGACGACACCGTCGTCCGGGTCCGCTACAAGCAGATGGGCGTCGGCGGAGACGACAGCTGGGGAGCGCCCGTTCACCCGGAATATACGTTGTTCGCCAACCGGACGTACGAATTCGGGTTCAAGCTGTCCGCAGCCGGCATCGGCGCGGGGCGTTGACGCTTCCGCCTCCTGCATAGGATTTCCAATCCTAGGGAAGGATACCGGCAGGAGGTGGAACAGTCATGACGCCAGAATCGAATAACCAAGCCCCCGAGGTCGTCGCGGTGCGCAAGAACGGCGACGGAGACATCGTCGAGCTGCAGCTGTCGTCCGGCCAGGTCGTCGACTACAAGCAGGCGCAGGCGATGGCCAAGCAAGGCCAGATCGCGAACGTCAACGTGTTCCGCGGCCGCGACGGAGACGAGCATCTTCGCTCCGACGCCGACGGCAATCCCGACAACAACCTGGACAACTTGCCGACCTTCTGAACGGAAGGGACGGCGGAAGCGGCTTCGCCTTTTACCGGGGCGAGGCCGTTTCTGCTTGTACGGATGTATGGTTGTCTTGTATTTACAAGTTAAGAGCGTTTTGCTTGTAAAAGCGCCATTTTCGCCGGATAGTCTTGATAAGTCTCGATAAACGGAGTAGAATGAGGAGGTAATTATGTACGTACAAGTGAATCGAAGATTCGGGAGGAACGACGATGATTCAATTGAAACCTTACGTGTTCTGGTTCGTTACGGGGAGCCAGCATCTGTACGGTCCGGAGACGCTGGATGAAGTGAATGCGCATTCAAAGGAGATCGCCGAAGGGCTGTCCGCCGACGCGTCCATCCCGTTCCCGGTCGTCTTCAAGCCGGTCGTCACGACGCCGGAAGAGATTCTGAAGCTGGTCAAGGAAGCGAACGCCGACGAGCACTGCGCCGGCATCATCACCTGGATGCACACGTTCTCGCCCGCGAAGATGTGGATCGCCGGCCTGACCGAGCTCCGCAAGCCGCTTCTTCACCTTCATACGCAATATAATCGCGACATTCCGTGGGATTCCATCGACATGGACTTCATGAATACGAACCAGGCCGCTCACGGCGACCGCGAGTACGGCTTCATCGGAGCGCGCCTCGGCATCGCCCGCAAGGTCGTCGTCGGCTACTGGGAAGACAAGGCCGTCCGCGCGCGCATCGGCGCCTGGACGCGCACGGCAGTCGCCTGGAGCGAGAGCCGCACGCTGAAGGTCGTCCGCTTCGGCGACAACATGCGCCAAGTGGCCGTCACCGAAGGCGATAAGGTCGAAGCCCAGATCAAGTTCGGCTGGTCCGTCAACACGCACGGCGTCGGCGACCTGGTCGCGTACGTCAACGCGGTGTCCGACGCGGACGTGGAACGCCTGCTCGGCGAGTACGCGGAGAAGTACGACATCGCGCCGGAAGGCCGCGCGGCCGGCCCGGTCCGCGACGCCATCGCCTACCAGGCGCGCATCGAGATCGCGCTCAAGCGCTTCCTCGACGAAGGCGGGTTTACGGCCTTCACGACGACGTTCGAAGACCTGCACGGGCTGGAGCAGCTGCCGGGTCTCGCCGTTCAGCGCCTGATGGAGCAGGGCTACGGCTTCGCCGGCGAAGGCGACTGGAAGACGGCGGCGCTGACCCGTCTGTTCAAGATCGTGGCCGGCAACGTCGGCACGTCGTTCATGGAAGACTACACGTACCACTTCGAGCCGGGCAACGAGATGGTTCTCGGCGCGCACATGCTGGAAGTGTGCCCGACCGTGGCCGAGACGAAGCCGCGCATCGAGGTTCATCCGCTCGGCATCGGCGGCAAGGCCGATCCGGCGCGCATCGTGTTCGACGGGCAAGCGGGCTCGGCGATCAACATCTCGGTCGTCGACCTGGGCAACCGCTTCCGCTTCATCGTCAACGAAGTGGAAGGCGTCAAGGTCGAGAAGCCGATGCCGAAGCTGCCGGTCGCGCGCGTGCTGTGGAAGCCGCAGCCGTCCCTGCATGAAGGAGCCGAAGCCTGGATTCTGGCGGGCGGCGCTCACCACACCGTCTTCTCGCTCGTCGTCACGACCGAGCAGGTGCTCGACTTCGCCGAGATCGCCGGCGTCGAAGCCGTCGTCATCGACAAGGACACGAACATCCGCCAGTTCAAGAACGAGCTGCGCTTCGGCCAAGTCGCTTGGTCGCACTTGCGCTAAGCCGTTCCTATACGCAACGCGGAACCCCGCAGCCGGTCGATCCGGTCGCGGGGTTTCGCCGTTTCGGCGACGTTGGCGGAGGGTAATGCGTTGAAGCGAGGCGGAACGTCCGGGAGCGATCGGTTCGAATGCGCGAATTCGGACGCGAATGCCGAAGGCCGGAAGGAACCATACTGAAGGGATCGAACCCAATCCGGCCATAAAAAGGAGGTTCTGCGCATGAGCTCTCTGCTCGAGTGCGCGATCATCGGCGGCGGGCCGGCGGGCCTGAGCGCGGCGCTCGTGTTGGGCCGGGCCCGCCGGCGGGTCGCGCTGTTCGACGAAGGCGAGCCGCGGAACGCGGTCACGCGCGAGGCGCACGGCTTCCTCACGCGCGACGGGATCGCGCCCGCGGAGCTGCGGCGGGCGGCGCACGAGGATATCCGGAAGTACGGGAACGTGTCCGTCCATCGGATGAAGGTAGCCGAAGTCGCGAACGAACGAGGACTGTTCCGGCTTCGGACGGAAGAAGGGGAGCGCTTCGAGGCGAAGAAGCTCATCGTGGCGACGGGCCTCAAGGAGCGGCTTCCCGCCATCGACGGCCTCCGGGAGCTGTACGGACGAAGCTTGTTCAGCTGTCCGTATTGCGACGGCTGGGAACTGCGAGACCAGCCGCTCGTCGTCATCGGCGAGCAGGAGGAGAAGGCGTACCACCTGGCCAAGACGGCGTCCCAATGGAGCCGCAATCTGCTCCTGTGCACGAACGGGTCGGCGATCGCCGAAGGGCGCAAGCGCGCGCTCGAGGCGAACGGGATTCGCTGGAACGAGAGCCGGATCCGCGTTGCGCTCGGCACGGACGGCATACTGAGCAGGGTGATCTTCGAAGGCGGGGAGGAAGAGCGGAGGCGCGGCGGATTCGTCGTCAGCGAGTGGTTCCAGGGTTCGGCCATCGCCGAATCCCTCGGCTGCAAAATGAACGGGAAAGGCGGCATAGAGACCGACGAGTTCGGACGTACGAGCGTCGAGGGGGTGTTCGCGGCGGGCGACGCGTCCGTCATCTCGCCGGCGCAACTGATCGTGGCCGCCGCCGAAGGCAGCCGCGCCGCGATGGGCGTCAACGGGGATCTCATCCATGAGAGCTTCCTCCCGGGCTAGAATCGGCCGATCGGCTCTGATCCTCTCCAATACGGCTTCTAACCGCGCGAGGGCGTCATTTCGCGCGGTTTTTGGCTTGGTGTGATTTATATCACACTGGAAAAAGGTGCCGTATGATAGGATGAACCCTAGCGGGCATTCGCCTTCATTCGACAACGCGGAGGGAACGAAATGGTGGTCAAGTTCGGCATCGTCAAAAAAATGGTTTTCGGCATTACCGCGGTCTCGGCCGTGACATACGGAACGAGCGCCTTCTTCCTGCTCGTGCTCAAGGATTGGTTCGACTTCATGCCGAACGGGCTGTTCGTGCTGCTGACGTTGATCGTCGGGGTGTTCTGGACCGGGCTGTTCGGCTTGCTCTTCTCGAAGTGGCTGCTCCGCCCGCTGTTGTCGCTTACCGCGGCCGCGAAGCAGGCGGCGGACGGGAACCTGAGCGTGCAAGTGAGCGTCGGAAGGACGAACGACGAGCTCGCGATGCTTAGCCGCGCGTTCGACGACATGCTGAAGCGGCTCGTCTCGATCATTCACGGGATCCGGGACAATTCCCGGCTGACCGACCAGCACGTGGCGGAGCTGCAAGGGGCGATCGGCGAAGCGGCACTTCGGATCGAGGCGATGTCGCGGCAGGCCGAGGAGATTACCGCGGGAACCGGGAGGCAGTCGGCCTCCGCGCTGACGATGCGGTCGTCCGTCGAGCAGCTGTGCGCCGCGGCCGCCGAGATGAACGCCGAAGCGGAAGGCGCCCGCCGGCGAGCGCGGACGATGAACGCGTCCGTCGAAGAGAGCGAGACGGTGTTCCGGTCGATGGCGGACGGCATGCGGCAGCTCGCGGAGCTGAACCGCGAGGCGCTGGAGGTGGTTCGCCGGCTGAGCGAATACGCGGACAAGATCGGCTCGATCTCGAACGTCGTCGGGGACTTCGCGGAGCAGACGCATCTGCTGGCCCTGAACGCTTCGATCGAAGCGGCAAGGGCCGGGGAAGAGGGCCGCGGCTTCGTCGTCGTGGCCCAGGCCGTGAAGACGCTCGCCGGGCAGAGCGGCAGCGCCGTCAAGGACATCCGCCAGCTTCTCTCGCGCATTCAGGCGGAGGTGGCCAGCGCCGCCAAGCATATCGAGCGGCAGGCGGAGGTGGCCGACCGCGAGGCGCGGCACGGCGAGCGATCGGCCGCTTCGCTCGAGGTCGTCGTGCGCGAGGCGGCGCTCGTCGGGGAGACGGTGGATGCGATCGCGGCGAGGCTGTCGGAGCAGGCGGAGCAGATCGATGGAGCGCTGGACGAGGCGACGAAGGTAGCCCAGGTGGCCGAAGCGATCCGTCTCGGCGCGCAGGAGGTCAGCTCCGCCTCGCAGGAGCAGACCGCCGTCATGCAGGAGATCGCCGCGTCCTCGGAAGCGCTTCGAGCCAAATCATCCGATCTGCAAGAGCAAGTCTCGTTTTTCAAATAAGGGAAGTCCGTTGTGAGTTTAAGTCATCGAATTGGAAGGAATCCTGTCGAAGGATGTAAAGAGGCTCCTTATCGGGCCTCTTCTTTTTGTTCTCAGAACCGAATTTACAAAATAAATTTGAAAATTCAGATGAAAATAAGGGATTTTTCCTCTATAATAAGGATATTATCCGCGTTAATTGTAAGGAATGTTGACAAATTGTTAACTCTGCGTTAACCCAATGTCAATCGACATTCCTTGCTCCCCTGGCGAAGGAGGTGCCCCAGGCATGACCGCAGTCACCCCGCTTCTTGCTCCGGACATTCTGTATTTATTCAATCACGGCCGGCTTTTCCACGCGTATCGGACCTTGGGCGCGCATATGCATGTATCCGACGGCGTCGCCGGGGTGCGGTTCGCGGTGTGGGCTCCGAATGCTCGCGACGTCCGCGTCGCCGGGGACTTCAACGGGTGGGCCGGCGAAGGCTGCTCGCTGGCCCGGCTCGGCACGACCGGCGTGTGGGCCGGCTTCGTTCCCGGCGTCGGCGAAGGCGCCGCCTACAAGTACGAGATCGTCGGCGCCGACGGCCGGACCCGGCTCAAGGCCGACCCGTACGCGTTCCGCTCGGAGCTGCGGCCGGGGACCGCCTCGATCGTCGCCCGGCTGGACCGCTACCGCTGGCAAGACGGGGAATGGGCCGAGAGGAAGCGGCGCCATCCGCCTTACGAGAGGCCGATGCTCGTCTACGAGGCGCACCTGGGCAGCTGGCGGCTGGACGCCCCCGAGCGGTTCCGGACGTACGCCCAATTGGCGGACGAATTGGTCGACTACGTCGCGTCGATGGGCTACACGCACATCGAGGTGCTCCCCCTGACCGAGCACCCGCTCGACCGGTCCTGGGGCTACCAGGCGACCGGCTACTTCTCGGCCACGAGCCGATACGGGCCGCCCGAAGGGCTGCAGGCGCTCGTCGACCGCTGCCACGCCCGCGGGATCGGCGTCATCCTCGACTGGGTGCCCGGCCACTTCTGCAAGGACGACCACGGCTTGCGCCTGTTCGACGGCACCCCGCTCTACGAGCCCGCGGACCCGCGGATCGCGGAGAAGCCGCTGTGGGGCACGCTCGCCTTCGACTTCGGCAAGGCCGAGGTCCAGAGCTTCCTCATCTCGGACGCGATATTCTGGCTGGACGTCTTCCATCTGGACGGCCTTCGCGTCGACGCCGTCGCCAGCATGATCGACCTTCATTTCGACAAGCCTCCTTCGATGCACGTTCTCAACCGGCACGGAGGAAGCGAGAATCTCGACGCTCTGGATTTTCTTCGCAAGCTTAACGAGACGGTCTTCCGCTACTTCCCCGACACCTTGATGATCGCGGAGGATTCGTCCGCCTGGCCCGGCGTCACATCTCCCACCTACCTCGGCGGCCTCGGCTTCAACTACAAATGGAACATGGGCTGGATGAACGACGCGCTCCGCTATATGGAGACCGATCCCTCCCAGCGCTCCGCCAAGCATTCCCTGTTGACCTTCTCATTGCTGTACGCCTTCTCCGAAAATTACGTCTTGCCCCTGTCCCACGACGAAGTGGTCCACGGCAAACGTTCCTTGTTGAACAAGATGCCCGGATCGTACGAAGAGAAATTCGCCAACCTGCGTTTGTTTTACGGCTACTGGATGACGCACCCCGGCAAGAAGCTCCTGTTCATGGGAGGCGAGTTCGGCCAGTTCGACGAATGGAAGGACGCCGAAGGGCTGGATTGGGTCCTGCTGCAATATCCGCTTCACGAGGCGATGCAGCGATACGTCCGGGATTTGAACGCCCTGTACGCGGCTGAAGACGCGCTCTGGGAGAGGGATCACGCCCCCGACGGCTTCGAGTGGATCGACGCGGACAACGCGGCGCAATCGGTGCTCTCCTACGTGCGCAGAGCCCGCGATCCGAGGCGTCACCTCGTCGTCGTCTGCAACTTCTCCCGGCAATCGTATCCCGCCTTCCGGATCGGCGTGCCGACGGGCGCGGTCCACCGCGTCATCCTGAACAGCGACGCCCCCGGCTACGGAGGAACCGGCTGCCGGGTTCCGAGACAGGCCAAGGCGGCGCGGAAGCCGCTGCACGGACAGCCGTTCAGCCTGGAGATCCCGCTTCCCGCGCTGTCCTTCCTGCTGCTGGAGCCCGAGCGGCTTGCGGTCGAGTAAGTCCCCAGGCAAGCACGGAATTACCGTAGAGAGAGGAGATAATCTATGCGCCGCAACGAATGCATCGCCATGCTGCTGGCGGGAGGGGAAGGCCGCCGGCTCGGCGTCTTGACCAAGGACCTGGCCAAACCGGCCGTTCATTTCGGAGGCAAGTACCGCATTATCGATTTTACGCTCAGCAATTGCGTGAACTCGGGCATCGAGACGGTCGGCGTGCTGACGCAGTACCAGCCGCTCGTGCTGAATCAGTATCTCGGCATCGGAAGCCCATGGGGGCTGGATCGCCGGGAAGGGGGGATGCACGTGCTGCCTCCCTACGTCAGGCAGAAGGGCGGCGTCTGGTACAAGGGGACGGCGAATGCCATCTACCAGAACATGGGCTTCATCGAGAGGTACGATCCCGAGTACGTGCTGATCATATCCGGCGATCACATCTACAAGATGGATTACGGCAAGCTGCTGGATTCGCACAAAAGCAACCGGGCGGACGCCACCATCGCGGTCATTCCGGTGCCGTGGGCCGACGCGAGCCGCTTCGGCGTCTTGAGCGTCGACGAGGAAGGGCGCGTCGTCGAGTTCGCGGAGAAGCCGAAGCAGCCGAAGAGCAATCTCGCTTCGATGGGCGTGTACATGTTCTCCTGGCCGGTGCTGCGCGAAGCGCTGGTCCAGGATGAAGCCGACGGCCATTCGGCCAACGACTTCGGCAAGAACGTCATTCCGAAGCTGCTCCGCGAAGGGGCGAGGCTGTTCTCGCATCGCTTCGAGGGCTATTGGAAGGACGTCGGCACGATCGAGAGCCTGTGGGAAGCGAACATGGATCTGCTCGAGGAGGAGCCGGCGCTGAACCTGAACGACCGCGAGTGGCGCATCTTCTCGGTCAACCCGAACCGCCCCGCGCAATATTTGGCTCCCGGCGCGAGCGTGAAGGACTCGCTCGTCAACGAAGGGTGCGTCATCGAAGGAGACGTCAACCGATCGGTGCTGTTCCACGGAGTGAAGGCCGGAGCCGGGTCGCTGATCGAGGACTCGGTTATTATGCCGAACGCGGTCGTCGGGCCGGGCGCCCGCGTCATCCGCGCGATCGTCGGGGAGGGCGCCGTCGTCGGAGGGGGCTGCCGGGTCGGCAGCGTCGATTCGGCCGAGATCGCGGTCGTCGGCAGCGGAGACGTCGTGCAAGCCGAGAATCCGATACTGGAGGCGAAGCCGCTATGAAGCTGCCGATGATGGGCGTCATCAACCTGATCCACGAGACGGAGGAGATGGGGTCCTTGACCGCCGGGAGGTGCCTCGCGACCGTGCCGTTCGGAGGGCGGTACCGGCTCGTCGACTTCGTGCTCTCCTCGATGGTCAACTCCGGCATTCCGAAGGTGGCGATATTCGCTCACACCAAATATCGCTCCCTGATGGACCACCTCGGCTCGGGAAGCAACTGGGACCTGCACCGGAAGCAGAGCGGCCTGTTCGTGCTGCCTCCGGCGCTGGAGGACATGACGGACTTCGGCAAGGGGGATCTGTACCAGTTCTACCGCCACCGGGACTACTTCGCGCGCAGCCCGCTCGAGTACGTGGTCGTCGCTCGCAGCCACATGGTGTGCAACCTCGACTTCTCCCGCGTGCTCGAGGAGCATCGGGAGCGCGGGTCCGACATTACGGTCGTCTGCAAGCCATGGCCGCAAGCCCGGACGGGGCTGACCCGCAAGGTGAAGACGGACGCGAACGGGCGGATCGTGGAGATGCAGGACCACTTCGGGCGCCTGGCCAGCGATCTCGTCTCGATGGAGATGTACGTGATGCGCAAGGAACTGCTGATCGACCTCGTCGAGACGTCGCTCGCGCAAGGCAGGGACCACCTGGTCCGGCATGCGATCCTCCCGCGGCTCGGCGAGCTGAACGTCGGCGCGTACCTGCACGAAGGCTTCCTTGGAGTGGTCAACACGGTGCCGTCGTATTACCGCCACAGCATGGAGCTGCTCGATCAGGAGGTATGGAACGGGCTGTTCTTCCGTCCGGGGCCGATCTTCACGAAGGTGAAGGACGAACCGCCGACCCGGTACCGAGGCGGCTCGGTCGTGAAGCACTCTCTCGTCGCCAACGGCTGCGAGATCGAGGGCGAGGTTCACGACAGCATCCTGTTCCGCGGGGTGAAGGTGCGCAAGGGGGCCGTCGTGCGCAACAGCATCGTCATGCAGAACGGGATCATCGGCGAGGGCGGCTCGCTCGAGAACTGCATTCTCGACAAGGAGGTCGAGATTCGCCAGTTGCAGACGCTGCGCGGCTCGTCCGACCAGCCGTATCTCGCCTTCAAGCGGAATGTCATTTAACGGAGCGGAGCGACGTTTCATACTGCAATTCATACTGCAATTCATACTGCAATTCATACTGCCGATTCATACTGCTTTTTCATACGGCCGCTTCACCTGCCATTTTATATGGCCGATTGATACCGTCGTTTCGAGAAGTCCATTCAATTGCTTGGGAGGGATTCGATGAAGGTCTGGTTCGCGGCGTCCGAGGCGGTGCCCCTCGTCAAGTCCGGAGGGCTGGCGGACGTCGTCGGCTCGCTGCCGAAGGCGCTGGCGGAACGGGGGGTGGACGTGACCGTCGTGCTGCCCAAGTACGGGGCGATTCCCCGCGAGATCACGGAAGGAGCGGTCCCGAAGGACGTCTTCGACGTCCGTCTCGGCTGGCGTGCGCAGTACTGCGGGCTTCAGGAGACGATGGTAGACGGGGTGAAGTTCCTGCTCGTCGACAACGAATATTTTTTCAAAAGAGGGTACTTGTACGGCTACGGGGACGAAGAGGCGGAACGCTACGCCTTCTTCTGCTTCGCCGTTCTCGAGGCTCTCGTCCGCCTCGGGAAGGACGAGCTGCCCGACATCGTTCACTGCCACGACTGGCAGACGGGGCTTATACCGCTGCTGCTGCGGACGCGGTATTCGCATTATCCCGCGCTGCGCGGCGTCCGTACCGTGTTCACCGTTCATAATCTTCAGTACCAAGGCGTCTTCTCGCGCGAGCTGCTGAAGGATCTGCTGTCCGCGGGAGACGAGCTGTTCACGGAGGACGGCATGGAGTTTTACGGCGCGGGCTCGTGCATGAAGGCGGGCTTGCGGTACGCGGACAAGCTGACGACGGTCAGCCCGACCTATGCCCGCGAGATCCAGACTTGGGAGTACGGCGAGAAGCTGGACGGCGTGCTCCGCCAGCGGGCGGGCGATCTTAGGGGGATCCTGAACGGCATCGACACGGCGAGCTACGATCCGATGACCGATCCCCATCTGGAGGTGCGCTACCGCCATTCGCTCGCGAAGAAGAGGCGCAACAAGCTTGCGCTGCAGAGGGAATTCGGGCTGCCGGAGGGCGAGAGCATCCCGATGCTCGGCGTCGTCTCCCGGCTCGTCTCCCAGAAGGGGTTCGACCTGATCGGGGAGGCGCTGCCCCAGCTGATGGCCGAGCCGGTTCAACTGGTCGTGCTAGGCTCGGGGGATCCGCACTTCGAAGGCATGCTGCGGGACGCGGCTTCCCGGTATCCGGGCAAGCTGTTCGCCTGGTTCGGCTTCAACGAAGGGCTGGCCAGGCGCATCTACGCCGCGTCGGACATGTTCCTCATGCCGTCGCGCTTCGAGCCTTGCGGGCTGAGTCAGCTCATCTCCCTGCGCTACCGCACGGTGCCCATCGTTCGGGAGACCGGAGGGCTGCGGGACACGGTCGAACCCTACAACGAATACACGGGGGAGGGCAACGGCTTCAGCTTCGGGCCCGCTTCGTCGCACGATCTCATGTACACCGTCCGGAGGGCGCTGGCCTTCTACCGGGACGAAGAAGCCTGGGCGCGCATCGTCGCCAACGGAGCCAAGAAGGAATACGGATGGGATGAGTCGGCCCTCGAATACGAACGGCTGTACCGCGAGCTCGCCATATAAGGAAGGGGAAGGTCATAATGGCACGTCACCTCGTCATCGGCAACGGCAAAATGTTGATGAATCTGGACCAACACTGCTTCTTGAGGGATCTCTATTTCCCTTATGTCGGACAACTGAACCATATCGGAGGTCAGATTTGCCGTTTCGGGGTCTGGTGCGGAGGCAAGTTCGTCTGGCTCGACGATCCGGGCTGGACGATCGAGCTCGGCTACATCGACAATTCGCTCGTCACGAACGTGATCGCCCGCCACGACGAGCTCGGCCTCGAGCTGCACATCAACGACGGCATCCACCAGCGGGAGACGATCTACATCAAGCGGGTCGTCGTTCGCAACTTGACGGGGGAGACCCGGGAGGTGCGGGTGTTTTTCCACCAGGACCTGATGATCGACGGGAACGAGGTCGGCGATACCGCCGCGTTCTATCCGGGCAACCGGACCGTGTTCCATTACAAGCGGTCCTCCTACTTCATGTTTAACGGTCGATCCCAAGGAGGAGGGATCTACCAGTTCTCCACCGGGATCAAAAGATTCCACTCCGCCGAGGGCACCTGGAGAGACGCCGAGGACGGGGAGCTCATGGGCAACGCGATCGCCCAAGGGTCGGTCGACAGCACGATCAGCTTCCGCGCGGACGTTCCGGCCGGAAGCGACAGCACGTTCTATTACTGGATGTCGGTCGGCACCGACCTGGAGGAAGTGAAGCGGCTCGACCAGTATGTGCAGGAGAGCCATCCGGAGAAGCTGCTCAGCCGGATCGTCATCTATTGGAACAATTGGCTGTCCAAGGTCGGCTCCGACTTCGGCGATTTGCCGCCGGACGTCGTCCGGCTGTTCAAGCACAGCCTGCTCATCGTGCGGACGCAGATCGACGAGCGGGGCGCGATTCTGGCGGCGAACGATACCGACATCCTGCAATACAACCGCGACCATTACAGCTACATGTGGCCGCGGGACGGGGCGCTCATCGCGGACGCGATGTCGCTGGCCGGCTACCATGGGACGATCGCCCCGTTCTTCGACTTCTGCAACCGGGCGCTCTCGCCGGAAGGGTACCTGTACCACAAGTACAACCCGGACGGGACGGTCGGCTCGAGCTGGCACCCCTATGTCGTCCAGGGAAGCCCGCGCCTGCCGATTCAGGAGGACGAGACGGCTCTCGTGCTGTTCGCGCTCTGGAAGGATTACGAGCGGCAAGGAGAGATCGAGCTGTCGCAGGCCCTTTACCCGACGCTCGTCCGCAAAGCGGCGTCGTTCCTGTGCGACTTCGTGGAGCCGTCGCTGGGGCTGCCCTTGCCGAGCTACGACCTGTGGGAGGAACGCTACGGCATCTGGACGTATACGACGGCTTCCGTATACGGCGGGTTGATGGCGGCGGCTTACTTCGCCGACCTGTTCGGGGATTACGAGCGGAGCGACCGCTATCGCAACGTGGCCGAGCGGATGAAGATGGGGATGATCAACCATCTGTGGGACGAAGAGGCGGGCCGGTTCGCCCGCGGGCTCGTGCAGCGGGACGGCGTCTGGACGAAGGACATGACGCTGGAGAGCAGCCTGTTCGGCTTGTTCGAGTTCGGCGTGCTTCCCGCCGACGACGAGCGAGTGACGCGCACGATGAACGCGATCGCCCAAGGCCTCGCCGTGCAGACGGAAGTGGGCGGCATCGCCCGCTACACGAACGATTATTATTTCCAGCAGAGCGCGGACGTCGACCGGGTGCCGGGCAACCCGTGGATCATCTGCACGCTCTGGGTGGCGAACTTCCAGATCGAGACGGCGAAGAGGCTGGAGGATCTGGAAGCTCCGCGGCTCGCGCTCGAGAAGGTAACGCGGCATACGCTTCAAGGCGGCAACCTGCCGGAGCAGCTCCATCCGCTCGACGGAACCCCGTTGTCCGTCGCGCCGCTCACTTGGTCGCACGCCACGTACGTCAGCAGCGTGTGCAAGTATGTTCGCAAGCGGGAGCAGTTGGCGTCGGGAGCCGTATCTCTGCTAGAATGGGAGAAGAATAGCGCTTCCATATGATTGCAGAGGAGACGAAGACGACATGAAGTATCGGCCGCTGGGAAGAACGGGATTGCAAGTGAGCGAGATCAGCTTCGGCACGTGGGCGATCGGCGGGTCGTGGGGACAGACCGACGAAGCCGAATCTCTTCGCGCTTTGGATAAGGCGATCGACGAAGGCGTCAACTTCTTCGATACGGCCGACGTATACGGCGACGGTCGCAGCGAGAGGCTGCTGGCGAAGGCGACGAAGGGCAAGGAAGACCGGATCCACATCGCCACGAAGTTTTGCCGGGCCGGCGATATCCATGACCCCGCGACCTATTCGGAACGCCAAGTGAGAGAGTGGTGCGAAGCGAGCCTGAAGCGGCTCGAGCGCGAGACGATCGATCTGTATCAGATTCATTGCCCGCCGCTGGCCATTCTGAAGGAAGGCTCGATCTTCGGCGTGCTCGACAAGCTGCAGGCGGAAGGCAAGATCCGCGCCTACGGAGTCAGCGTCGAGACGGTGGAGGAAGGCTTGTTCTGTCTCGAGCAGCCGGGCGTGCAGGCGCTGCAGATCATCTTTAATCTTTTCCGGCAGAAAATGATCGACGAGCTGTTCCCGAGAGCCCGGGAACGCGAGGCGGGGCTGCTCGTTCGGCTCCCGCTGGCGAGCGGCTTGCTAACCGGCAAGTTCACTGAAGGCTCCACCTTCGAGGCTGGCGACCACCGCAGCTTCAATCGCAACGGCGAGCAATTCAACGTCGGCGAGACGTTCGCCGGACTGCCGTTCGAGAAGGGCGTCGCCTTGGCGAGAGGGCTGGCGTGGATTGCCGAAGGCCGAGAGAGCCTGACGCGCGCGTCGCTGCGCTGGATTCTCGACTTCCCGGAGATCTCTTGCGTCATCCCCGGCTTCAAGAACGTCCGGCAAGTCGAAGACAACTTGGCGGCCCGTAACGTTCCTTCATTCACGAATGAGGAGAAGGACCGGATTCGCGCGTTTTACGAGGAAGAGGTACGGGAGCATATCCGCGGCGCCTACTGAGGAGCATAAGGCGCGATCGAGCGGGGGCGAGAGGGCGAAGAGCTTCTTCGCCTTCTTTTTTTTCGCCGATTACGCAACTTTTCTCTTTGTAATCCTGTATTTACAGAAGAGAAATCGCTCCGAGCCATTCAAAGCTGCGACCCTTCCCCTCTCGATCGCGGGTCGGCGACGTTGGCTCGATCCAACCATGCATTTTTCCGCGATGAGGCGGTGAAATAAAGGAGGCACTCTATTGGAACGTCGCAATCCGGCTCCGGCCGTGCCGTCGCTGTTCGTACCCGTCTTTTTCGTGTTATGCGGCATGTCCGTTCTGTGCGTAATACTGCTCGCGGTGCGGGCTTACCGGTTGGATTTCGTAAGCTACGGATTTCTGCTCTGGAACTTGTTCTTGGCTTGGTTGCCCTTGATCGTGTCGATGGCGGCATCCGGATTGTCGAAGGTGCTTCGGGGAGCGGGTCTGGCGGTCTCGCTCGTCATCCTCGGGGTCGCCTGGTTGCTTTTGTACCCGAATGCGCCATATTTGACGACGGACTTTATTCATCTTATCGTCGACTCCCCATATGATTGGGTAGGGGCTCAAGATTCTCTCGTCCTCTGGTACGACTTGATTATCTTTTTCTTGTTTTCGTGGTGCGGGCTTCTGCTCGGTTACATCTCTATGTTTCACTTTCACTCGATCGTTCGGCATTACGCTGGCGAAGCTTTCGGCTGGCTGTTCATCGTCGTCGTCTCGTTTCTGGGCGGCTTCGGCGTCTATTTAGGCCGGGTCATTCGGCTTAACAGTTGGGATGCGCTGTTCAGCCCGTTCCGGTTAATCGACGGAGTGTTGGAAGGCTTGGGCCGCCACGGCGCCATCTTTACGGCCTTGTTCGGCATGCTGATTCTGATCGTTTACTTGTCATTGAACAGCCTGCGGCTGATTCGTCACGGAAGTCCGGCGCGGCAGGAAAGTTAGAGCTTTATGTAGCCTTGTTATCGGAAGAAATTTGAATATAAGACCTTCGGAACCGTGACGAATGAATCGACGTATGGGATAATAGAACGTGAATGGAGGCGGAGCACATGAGTTTTCTGAAGAAGCTAACGGAGACCGTGAGCAAGGGGGTTTCGACGGCTACGGAGAAGGCGCAGCAGACAGTGGAGATTACGAAGCTCCACACGCAGATCTCCGGCAAGCGCAAAGAGATCGACAAGCGATTCGCGCATATCGGCGAAGCCGTTTTTGAAGCATACTTGAAGAAGGATTTGTCGCTGGCGGAAGGGATGGTTATCCCCGAATGCGAAGCGATCGCCGGCATCCGGAAGGAGATCGCGGGATTGGAAGAGCGCATTCGCGAGCTGCGCAACGAGAAGGATTGCGAATGCGGGCAGACGGTCCCCTACGACACGAAGTTCTGCCCTTCCTGCGGCAACAAGTTCCCCGAACCGGTTCCCGTCCCGGTCGAGGTTCTTCCGGATCCCGAAGAAGAGAAGGCTTCCGAAGAAGCCGAATCCGTCGTGGTCGACGTGGAAGTCAACCATGTCTGCGAAGGGTGCGGATCCGCGCTGCAGCCGGAATCTCGCTTTTGCCCGGATTGCGGCCGCCCGGTTCATTCCTGATCGGTATTACGACACGCATAACGCCGCCCTGGTTTGCCCGGGGTGACGTTATTTACCATTTTTTAGCACCACGGCTGGCGGGCTATATCGCTTTCCCCTCTCGCGTGCCATTATCCCCTTGACTCAGGCGCAGGCTTTTTATTAAAAATCCTACTAACACATTACACACCCGAACTGCCCATTACCGACTTACACTAACTCAAGTACTTACACACTTACAGTGTCTCGCGTACTTACACTAATAGAATCTCGCGTACTTACACTAACAGAATCCTCCGGCACTAATACTCTCGAACAGAACGTTCCACACTTTCCGTACTAGCAGAGTAATTTCGAACCTACAAGTTCTAACAGAACATTTCCCGCACTTTAATTACGCTTTAACAGAAAGTTCCCTCGTCTACATCCCCGAAGCCAACTCGCTCTATCCAGACACTTCCCGCCTGCACGTACTAACTGAATATTCGTTCACCTGCTCGCGCTTACTACATCGCCATACTCTTGCGCCGATTGCCCATCCTGCTATCCCATCGCTACAGGCTAAATTTGCATTTGTAATTCATTTACAATTCCTGCGCTGTCCTCCACGCAATTTTGTGCCATTATCCCAATCATTCAGGGAATGAGGGATGTGCTATTAGCGGCAAGTTGACACTGCATTCGTTCGCGACAAAAGTGCAGTCTAAACGAAGTTGATGGCAATCGATTAATCTTCGTGATACGTGTCGGGATTTCTAAGCTATCTTATCTCGTTCGTTCAAGGTGATTGCTTAACGGATGGTTATATAAGAGAGCCCGGTTGCTTGGAGAAGGGAGATGAATTGATGGGAACAAGTGCGGGAAAAAAAGTTATAAAACATCCGAATCGATTAAGCCGTCCAGAGTCGGAGATGCCGGCCCCTCCACTTCGAGCGGCTGCCCCACATCCGCCACGGAACGGGGAGAACCGGCCGGTCCTTGGTCAGTTCCTTATAAATAATCGTCGGCGTTGAGGCGCACCAACCGAGCAAGGCGTCGAACGCTGGAACGCTGCGAAGCTTCAGATTGACCCGGAAGGCGAACTCGTCCAAATACGCCTGCAGATGCTTGGCGCCGATGCCGTTGAACGTGTCGTTCAGCCAAGCCCCGACGAACCATTGAAGCCGCTTGAACACGGGGAGGGATTTGTCCGCGCGCGTGTGGTGCGTCACCTGTTGCCTGTCGGTATGAACCTTCTCGAACGCGTCCAATCCGAACCTAAGAACCGATCTTTGCTCGTTGTCGACGTGGTTCGGGTGGGGTTGCTTGATTTTCACATGGGTGGGTTCGTTCTGCTCGTTAACCGAAGCTCCCAGGATCAGAGGCTGGCGGCTGTCGAGGAAGAAGAGCGATCCGTAATGAAAGGGTTGAACGCGTACAGTCCCCGCGAGCGTCTCGCTTGCATCGGCCCGCTGCATGGCGTGGCGGAGCTTGTGGGAGATGAGCCAGGCGGTCTTGTACGTGACGCCGATGATCTTGGACAGGCGAAGAGAGCTGATCCCGGAGGGCTGAGAGAGCAAGAAAAGAGCCTGAAACCAGCGGGTAAGGGAGGTCGAGCTTCCTTCCATGGCGGTGCCGGCGATGATCGACGTCTGGAGGCCGCAATGGGCGCATTCATATAGAGGCAATCGGCGGGTCGAGATCCGATAGTAACGGGAGTCGGCGCAGGAGGGGCAGCGGAAGCCGTCGGGCCACCGGGCGTGGAACAGCGCGTCGGCGCAGGCTTGCTCGGTATCGAACCGCCGGCAAAAATCTGCGAAAGAGCAATCTTCCGAAATCACGAAAGCCACCTCCACGAAGAACGTATGTTCTTATTTCTATTTTAACGAACGTATGTTCTTTTGTCAAACACAAATACCAAAATAATGTAAGTTTTATGAGGAGTTCGACGTTGAAGGCGGTGGAAAAAGGGGGGGACTGAGGGGGAGGGATAATGACAGTGGCATCTGGGGGGCGAGACTGAGAGAAGGGGATAGTGGGGCGGGACAACGGAGTTGAGAGGGTGGAGAACGAGAATACTGAGTCGTTGGGATAATGGCATACGAAGTCGAAGCCGGAGCGGCGGAGAGTATGGCCGAACTGAGTCGTTGGGATAATGGTATAGGGAGTCGGAGTCGGGGGTGGCGGAGGGGCAACTGAGGCGATGGGATATTGGCGCCACTGACGAGGAGGCGAATCGCGCTCGAACGGGTGATTCTGAGCAGAAGGGATAACAGATATGCAGAGGGGGTGAAGAGGAGGGGGCAGGCGAGTGTCGGAAAATAGTGGGGTTTATCGAGGAAACGGTTGCTCCAATAAGGAGGAGAATAAAAGTCAAAACAGAATGAAGGTTGTTTGTGTGAGATTACGTCACTCAAATCGAAGGATACATAAGGGCAATACGGAGATAGGGGCAAAACATAATCATAAGTTTGGAAAAATGCCATAAAGACAATTGATTAAATATGTTATAAAATATTACATATAAAATGATCATCAATTGATGTACAAGAAATTCGTTATATTAATTGACGCGACGAAGTTGGCAGAGGGCGACACCGAGGGCCGCCGATATCAGCGACGTAAATAAGGAGGAATGGTCATGGCTGCTATACCGCGCAAAGAACCCGCATCCGGCAACCGCCCGGAGCCGAGCTTGTTTACCGTCAAGGATCTGTTGGATCTCCCCCATTTGGGGCATGCGAGACTGATCGCAGGGGATAAGGGCGTCCACGCGGCGATCGGCAGGGCGAACGTCATGGAGTCGACGGATCTGCTTCCGTGGGTTCGCCCGGGGGACTTGTTGGTCGCGGCGGGGTACCCCTCGTCCGACGAGCCGGAACGGGCCCGGCAGCTTATTCCGGAGTTGGCCCGGAGAGGCGTCGCGGCGCTGGGAATGACCGTGCGGAGCTTGGACGAGGTTCCCGCGGATGCGCTGGCGGAAGCCGATAAGCACGGATTGCCGCTATTGGCGCTTCCCTCCGACCTCTCGTTGTCCGACGTCGTCAGGGCGGTAATGGAACGCATTCTGGCTCTGGAAGCGGCTCAACTGGCCGAATTGCAGACCCGGATCCAGAGCATGAGCCGGCTCCTTCTGGAAGGAAGCGGGCTGTACGGCTTGCTGGACGCGCTGGAGACGACGCTCGGCAACCCGGTGGCGATCGTTCGCGAGCCGGATAAGCCATGGCTGTCCGAGGGACTTCGGACCGCGGATTCGATGGAGGCTTGGCCCGTCGTGCAGGCGCTATCGTTCCGCCAGGCAGGGCGGGGACTGTCCGACGGAGGGTTCGCGACGCTGCAGAACGGTTATCGCGCGTATGTATGTCCGATCCCGGCGAGGAGGGCGAAGGAAGCTTGTCTCGTTCTGCTCGAGCGCAACCGGGAGATCTCGCCGCTCGATATGTTAAGCGTCGAACGGCTGTCGGCCCTAATCGGCATGGAGCTTGCCAATATGGAAGCGGTGCGGGAGGTCGAAGGCAAATACTTGGATCAATTCCTGCAAGACTGGTTGTCCGGCCGTATCGTGTCCGAGCACGATTGGAAGCTGCGCGCGGAGGTATGCGGCTGCACGCTGCCGGAACAGACGCCGCTCTGCGCGGTGTTGGTCGGTCTTGGGGAGCGGACCGAGCAGACTCCCGACAAGCTGCGCGAGCTGGCCCGCCGGCTCCGTTCGGAACGGCTGCGGTCGCTTGACGCCTGGATGGCCGCTCCCATCGGCGGCGATCTCGCTCTTATCGTTCCGGTGCCGGAGACGGTCCGGCTGGACTATCAAGCCGAATCCTCGGCGTCCGGCATTCTGCAGAGGCTGCTCGCCGAACTGAGGGCGCTTCTCGGCGACCAGGAGCTGCGCCTGTTCGCGGGAAGGGTCGCCGACCGGCCGGAGCGGCTTCCCGCCAGCTTGTCCCAAGCCCGAAGGGCGCGACAAGTGGCCGAGGTGTGCGGGTTGGCCGGCGATACGGTCACCTACGACAGGCTCGGCGTGTATTCGTTGTTATACCTGATTCCGTCCAGCGAGGAGAGGGAGCAGTTCCTGCTGCGCTTCTCGGCTCCGCTCCAGCAAGCCGACCGGAAAGGGGGAGGCCGCCTCGTGGAGACTCTCGAGATGTTTTTCCGCTGCAACGGCAATATCAAGCTTACCTCGGAGAAGCTGTTCGCGCATTACAACACGGTCGTCTATCGACTGGATAAAATCCAGAGCATTCTGGGCGTCTCCCTGGACGATCCGGAAGACCGGCTGCAGCTGCAGTTATCGCTTAAGCTCGGTCAAATAACGCCGGGGTCTTCCGGAACGGGCTGAGAGGGTAAAACCGCCTTGCCGGCCGCCGCCGGCAAGGCGTTAGTCAGGGAAGCCGGATCTCGTTCAGATCCAGCCGGCGCGAAGGATGATAACCAGCAGGATAAAGAGAACAAGCGCGAAGGCAGCCGTGCCATAGCCGCCGTATACCGGACCGCAACCCGTGCCCGCAACCGGATAACCCATCGTGCAACCCTCCCGAGTCGATTGTGCGTGATGTCGTATCACAATGTCAGGATATGCGCGGTTAGACGGATCTCCTGTACGTTTATACCGGTTGCATAAACCTATTCGCGAAAATCAGCGGGTGCCCCGGCGTTAAAGTGCCGGATATTGACGATCCTCGATTCGGCCGCAACGGGGCCTCCTCCGTTGCCGTATCGGACGAGGCTGGAGCTGGAGGCGCCCGTGATCCGGCTCGATCCGACCTGGATCCGGCCGTTCCTCGAGCAGGACGAGAACCGGACCGGCGGCGAACTCGTCGGAACCAGCTTCGGCAAGGAAAACAGGCTATAAGAGGAGTACGCCAATTCGTCGCGGTAGAAGTTCGCCTTCCTCCGCTGGATGGCGAGGACCCAATCCTTCATGTTGACGGAGTCGATCGTGTCTCCGAATTGAAGGACGGACGAGGAGGACAACGAATTCAAGAAGGCGTAGCCGACGAAGACGTAACGATCCCCCGCGTTCATGTCTCTTCTTCCTCCGAAACTTCGGGCAGAGGCACCATAGGTCCGACGATAACGGATTCCGGGGGCGTATCGAAGAACGAATGCAGAACGAACGAATCGGAATCGCCGATCAGCATCGAGGAAGCGCTCGCCACGCCGGTTACTTTAATGACCCCTACGGTAACGGGGCCGTTGGTCACGTTCATCTCGAGGTATGGACTTCTCATCCGCTCGTCTCCTGTCCGGTGTCCGGCCGCCTGAAATTCCGCAAGTAGTTCGTGATGGCGATGCGGACGTCCTTCATCGTTTTGTCCAGAACGGTTCTCTCCCACGCACGCATCTCCTCGTCGCTGCCGTTCGCCGGATAAGGAACGGCCCGGCCGTAATGCTGCACCCTCCGGTTCAGCTGGGACCGGATGTCGTCGACCATCAACCGCCGGTGCTCGGCGTCGATCTCGACTTGAAGCTGCCCGCCCAGCCGATCCACCAGCTCGTGGCCGTTCCGCGCGAGATCGTCGTCGGCTTCCTGCTGAAGGCGTCGGATTCGGCCCGCTTGATCGGCCGTACCGGCTCCTTGGACGAACGGAATCTCCGTCGTCATCTGGCCTCCGGGCGCCATGCCCGTCGAACCAGCCGGCGAACCGGTCGGCTGGAAGAATGGCGAGTCGGCCAGGGAACCGGTCGGAGCGCCTGTCGGAGCGCCTGTCGGGGCACCTGTCGGAGAAGCGGGCGAAGAGGGCTCCGCCCACATTCCGGGAGCGGGCACCTCGAACGATTCGATGTCCTTCATCGCCTGCGGGGACAGTCCGATATTAAGCGTTCCGTCCAGCCTCGACACTTTCAGTTGATCGAAATGGTATTCGACGTGGATCGGCGGTTTGCTGCGAAGCTCCGCCAACTCCTTCTCCAATTGCTCGGTGCGTTGAATGGACTGCTCCAGCCTCTGCTCCAGCTCCTGAATCCGCTGGAACAGCAGCTGGGCATCCGGGGAAGCGGAATAGCCGTACCAAGGGTTGTTCACGGCGATCACCTCCTTCGTCCGTACCGGGACTACCGGTCAGGCAGCGTGCGGGTCGGGTTCGGAAAAGGAACGAGCGCCACGGCGTTGGTGCTCGTCTGGGCGATCTGCTCCCCGGTCAGTTGGGGAGCGGGGCCGGTAAACCCTCCCGTGTTGAACAGCTGGGACAACGACGAGATGCTGCCGGCGCTTCCGATCTGCAGGACGGAAGAGTTCGTTACGGCATCGACCCGCAGCTGGTTTATCGTGATCTGCTGATGAATATTCCATTGGATCATACGACACCGCCATCCATTTGATTGTCGTTCGCATCGAAGACATCGGGGTCGTTCGTGTTGGTGGCGCTGACCGCGTTATTCGACCGCGGCAAGTCGCCGGTCAAGAAGGAGCCTGCGCCGGCATACGATTTGTTGGTGCTGGAAGGATTCACTTGAAGGCAATCTCCGAAAAGAACGACTCCGCTTGAACCCACGCTGAGAATTTTGACGGCTCCGATAATGCTTGGCATAGGCGGGACGACTCCTTTGAATTGGCGTCATGCTTCAGTGTATGAAGGCGAACGCCCAGATGTTCTTCCGCGGGGGAGAGAACCGCCGCGGCGCTGCCGGCGCTCACCCGCGGCATAGGCGAAGCATATGCTGTCGCATGAAAAACAAAGGGTGAAAGCCATGACATCATTTTTCGACAGCGGACCGCTTCCGGACTTCAAAGAGATCCAGAAATGGCTCGGGAAGGAACTGCCTTGGAAGCTGGCCGAGCAATGGGAGCGGGCGAACGACAATTCCTGGCTGAACCAGTACGTTCAGAACATCCTCGAGAGCTCGAAGCGCCTGCCTCGCCGGGAAGAGGAGCGGACGATCCGGACGGAGACGTCGAAGGACGAGAAGCACGTCCTCGTCCGGCTCGCCCTTCCCCCGAACGCTTCCCAGAAGGAGATCAGGCTGTTCGCCACGGCGGACAGGCTGAAAATCACGGGACTTCCCGACGGCCGCAATAAAATCGTCCGGCTCCCCTGCCTGATTCTGCCCCGTTCCGGCAAGGCGGCCTGGAAAAACGGCCGAATGACCGTCAAATTCCGCCGGAGGCCGGTCGATCGGGACGAGGTGGAATTGTTCATCCGCTCCTGAATCCGTTATAATGCAAGAAGGACGGCGTCGTCCGCGGAAGAGCGGACGTTCGCCAAGCGGACAAGGGAGGATTCGGGAAGTGGAACTGACGGACGTATCGAACGTATCGCCCGGGCTGTTCGTGACGGGGGTCATCTTCATTCTGTTGGTCGGATCGCTGCTGAGCCTGGGCGTGCTGCGGTTCTTCCAGCAGCGCAAGCGGCAAGGAAGCTTGTTCATGGTCGGCTCGGTTCTGTCGTTCGTCGCGATGGTGCTCGTGGTCGATCGATGGTTCGCCTGAAGCCGTCCGGTCCCAACGATCGGACCTGAGAGCTTGGCATAGCGCGTCGAATGGGGCCGTCGGGGCAGTTCCCGGCGGCCCTTGTTTGCGTCTGCGGGCCTAATTTGTTTGCCGCGATACGGCTTTAGAACGCAACTTTTCATAGGGAATGTACGTTTATAATAGGGCCGTACGAAATTCCGACGCGCCAATAGCCCCCTTCTAACCGAACCAAAGGAGATGTACCGATGAGAAAATGTTTTACCCTGCTCTTATTATTATCTTTAGTCATTACTTCCGGCTCGTTGGCCCAAGCGGCCGGCGCCGGGGCCGGAGCGAATACGCTTATTCTGTATCTCAATAAAGCGAACGTGTCGCTGAACGGCGTCTCTTATCCGGCCGCCCAGCCGACCGTCGCGGTCAAAGGCGTCTCTTACGCCCCGCTCAGCATGCTGGCGGCCCGTTACGGCTACCCTATTCGCTTCGATAGCGCGACGAAGGAATCGATCGTCACGGCCAACGGCAACGAGATCCGCTGGAAGTTCGGCCAGGCCAGCTATACGGTGAACGGCGCGGCGACGATGATCGCGGGCGTTCCGTTCGTCCAGAAGAACAGCCTGATGATTCCGGTTCGTGCTTGGGCGACCGCCACGGGATCGAACCTGACCGCGTCCAAGACGGAGATCCGCCTGGAATGGAAAACGTTCAAGAATCCGACGGCCGACTTCACGGTCGACCAGACGGAGATTTACGCGACGCAGACGACCGTCACGTACACGAGCCGATCGACCAACGCCGAATACATAACGAACGAGCGTTGGGAAGGCAAGGAGACGGTGTTCGCCGAGCCGGGAACCCATACGATCACCCGCTGGGTGCAGAACGCCGCCGGCGAATGGAGCGAGCCGTACTCGGTCACCGTGAACGTGCTGCCGGCGAACCAGCCGCCGCAAGCGATGTTCTCGACCGAGAAGGACACGTACAAGATCGGCGAGCCGATCCAATACGTCGACCAGTCCACGGACGACGAGAACGCGATCGCGTCCTCCGAGTGGACGAACAACAAGCCGGCCTTCTTCGTCCCCGGCGAGCAGCGAATCACGCTGAAGGTGACCGACAAGCACGGCCTCGTCTCCGAGTACGGCAAGACGATCACGATCTCTCCGGAAGTTATGTATAACGAGGTGGAGTTCAACGAACGGTTCACGCCGGTCGGCGAGAAGTTCGAGATCGACGGACCGGGCGTCCTGAAGTACTCCCTCGTCCCTTATACGTACACCGTATCGGACCGCGCGCTGATCGCCTCGAACAGCCCGGAGGACATGACCAAGGAAGGCATCCTGTACCGCGACACGATGACCGGCGACTTCCGCCTGTTCATCTATCATCAGAACATCGGTACGGATCCGCTGACGATCTACCTGGCCGCCACGAACGAAGGAACCGAGACGGCGACCGTCAACCTGGGCGCCGCCGCGCAAGCCGGTCCGAACACGTTCGGCCTGTGGACCGGCAAGCTGGCCGCGGAGCGTTACCTCGAGTCGAAGCGCACGGGCACGACTTCTTCGACGACGCTCGCTCCGGGCGAGACGAAGCTGGTCATGACTCAGCTCGGGGACCAGCCGCTGAAGATGAACCAGGTATTCTCCGCTTACGCGGATCTGAACGCTTCCGCTCCGGTCAAGTTCACGCTGTTCGCGATGAAGCAGGACGGACGCGCGCCGCTCGAGGCGATGGAATCGTTCGGCAACCTTCCCCGCGACGGCAAGCACATCCGCGGCACGTTCCAAGGCGCCGACCGCGAAGTGACCGTCAGCGAGAAGCTGGGCGGCACGCCGCAGCGCATCCTGTTCGGCGACCACAAGAACGACCCCGCCCTCGACGGCCGGGATATGCTCAACGGCATCTACGAGAACAACTGGGGCAACTTCGGCGTCCTGTACCACATGACGGTGCAGGTCGAGCCGAACACGCTGATCGCGGCGAACGGGCGCGGCGGCGTATACTCGGGCGTGTTCAAGATTAACGACACGGCGGTCATGGTCTCGAACTCGAGCTTGCTGCAGAACCCGAACCAGGCTTGCGTCCTGTACCGCACCGGGGCTCACGCGGAGACGGTCGAGATCAGCTTCCTGACCGCGCTCGGCTCGAATCTGCCGATGAACATCGTGTTCATCCCGCTGAAGGAACCTAACGCGTAATAGCGAGCAAGCCGCATCGCGGCTTGGCGAAGCGACAGCGCGAACGGACCGCAGCCAAGTCCCTCCGGGGGCTTGGAGGCGGTCCTTTTTTTTCGTCAATGGATGTCCTTCTTCTGGAAGTCGCCGCCGAGCACCTCGGACACCGATTGAATCGCGATGAACGCCTTCCGGTCGATCTCGTGGACGATCGATCTCAGCTTGGCGACCTCGAGCCTCGTGACGATGCAGTAGATCATCTGCGTGTCGTCCTTGCTGTAGCCGCCCTTGGCGTACAGCAAAGTCGTGCTGCGCCCGAGCCGGTGCACGATCGCGTCGGAGATCTCCTCGTGCTCGCGGGAGATGATCGTCACCGACTTCGACTCGTTCAAGCCTTCTACGACGACGTCCATCAGCTTCGTCGCCAGGTAGTAGGCGAACACCGAATACATCGCCGAATCCCACCCGAACACGAAGCCGGCCGCGGCGAAGATGAAGACGTTGATGATCATGATGATCTGCCCGACGGACGCCCGCAGCTTCTTGGACAGAATGATCGCGACGATCTCCGTGCCGTCGAGCGAGCCTCCGAACCGCAGCACGATCCCGACTCCCGCGCCGAGCAGGACGCCGCCGAACGCCAGCGCGAGCAGCTTCTCGCTCGTGAACGGAGGGACATGGTGGAGCAGCGAGGTCGACACCGACATGACGGCGATGCCGTATAACGTGGAGAACGTAAACGTCTTGCCGATCTGCTTGAAGCCGAGGATGAGGAAGGGCAGGTTGATGAAAAAGAGGAAGATGCCGAGAGGCAAATGGGTCAGCTTCGAGAGGATGATCGAGATGCCGGTGATGCCCCCGTCGATGATGTCGTTCGGGACGAGGAATTCCTCGAGCGCCACGGCCATCGCGACGGCTCCGATCGTGATAAACACGAATTTGAGCAGATAATCGGTTTTGGACATCTTCTTATGCGCTCTGGGCACGGCCGTCCTCCATTCTCCGACGCAGCCGGAAATGTCTTGTCGCTTCCGGCAGTGTGCGCAATCCGCCTCGGCGTTATTCCCGCCCATTTGACGAACGCGCCGGGAAGGAGCATGATAAGAGGAGAGCAACCGGGTGCATAACCGGATACGACTTCTAACGACAGAGGAGGGAGAGCCGTGCTTCGGCGAGCCGCGCAGGCGCCCATCCGCTTCTACCGAACGTTCATCTCCCCGCTCAAGCCGCCGACGTGCCGGTTCGCTCCGACCTGCTCCGCTTACGCCCTCGAGGCGATCGAGGTGCACGGCGCGCTGAAGGGCTCGCTGCTCGCGGCCAAGCGGATCTGCAAGTGCCACCCGTTCCATCCGGGAGGCTTCGACCCCGTTCCGCCCCGCAAGGACGCGAATAGCGGCGCGAAGAGCGGCACGGCTTGACAGGGGAGAGCGAATTCCGGTATATTGTGGCCAATAGATGAATAGTCGTCGTTCCGATGAAGGGATAAGTACGGAGCAAGACCTGTCTCAGAGAGCCGGAGAAGCTGCGAACCGGCACGGGTCTCTCGCGGAAGATGGTCCCGGAGGATTCGCCTTCGAGCGGCTGCCGGCCTCACTCTCGCGTAGAGGGAAGGGGATGCGGCGGGGTAAGGGGGCGGCGCGCGTCCGGCGTTAACGGACCGGCCGAAGGAAGCTTCGGCCTCAAGAGCCTTCGACCGCCCGGCGGGAGAAGGGAATTTGGGTGGTACCACGTGAGCGGAGCTCTCGTCCCAGGCGGACGGGGGCTTTTTATGTTTTGCCGCGATGGATTAAAATCACGATACTCGAAGGAGATGGGACGACATGGCGGACAAGGGCAAGACGTTCTACTTGACGACGCCGATCTATTACCCGAGCGACAAGCTGCACATCGGGCACGCGTACACGACGGTGGCCGGCGACGCGGTCGCGCGCTACAAGCGGCTGCGCGGCTACGAAGTGAGGTATTTGACGGGCACGGACGAACACGGCCAGAAGATCGAGCGCAAGGCCCAGGAAGCGGGCAAGACGCCGCAGCAGTTCGTCGACGACATCGTGGTCGGCATCCAGGAGCTGTGGAAGAAGCTCGAGATCTCGAACGACGACTTCATCCGGACGACCGAACCTCGCCACAAGAAGTCGGTCGAGAAGATTTTCGCCAAGCTGCTCGAGCAGGGGGACATCTACAAGGGCAGCTACGAGGGCTGGTATTGCACGCCTTGCGAATCGTTCTTCCTGGAACGGCAGCTCGTGGACGGCAAGTGCCCGGACTGCGGCCGCCCGGTCGAGTGGGTGCAGGAGGAGAGCTACTTCTTCCGCATGAGCAAGTACGCGGACCGGCTGCTCGCGTTCTACGAGGAGAATCCGGAGTTCATCCAGCCGGAATCTAGGCGCAACGAGATGATCAACAACTTCATCAAGCCGGGCCTCGAGGACCTCGCCGTCTCCCGGACGACGTTCGACTGGGGCATCCCGGTGCCGGGCGATCCGAAGCACGTCATCTACGTCTGGATCGACGCCCTGTCGAACTACATTACCGCTCTCGGCTACGGGTCGGACGACGAGTCGCTGTACGGCAAGTTCTGGCCGGCCGACGTCCATCTCGTCGGCAAGGAGATCGTGCGCTTCCATACGATCTATTGGCCGATCATGCTGATGGCGCTCGGCCTGCCGCTGCCGAAGAAGGTGTTCGCGCACGGCTGGCTGCTGATGAAGGACGGCAAGATGTCCAAATCGAAGGGCAACGTCGTCGATCCGGTGAAGCTGATCGACCGCTACGGGCTCGACGCGCTGCGTTATTACCTGCTGCGCGAAGTGCCGTTCGGCGCCGACGGCACGTTCACGCCGGACAACTTCGTCGAGCGCATCAACTACGACCTGGCGAACGACCTGGGCAACCTGCTCAACCGGACCGTCGCGATGATCGAGAAGTACTTCGACGGCGTCGTTCCTTCGTACGAAGCTTTATCGACCGAGTTCGACGCCGATCTGGAGCGGACCGCCGCGGAGACGGTGGAGAAGGTCGAGGCGGCGATGGAGAGCATGGAGTTCTCGGTCGCTCTGTCCGCCGTCTGGACGCTCGTCAGCCGGACGAACAAGTACATCGACGAGACGAAGCCTTGGGCGCTCGCCAAGGAGGAGGCGAAGCGGGAGGAGCTCGCTTCCGTCATGGGGCACCTGGCCGATTCGCTGCGGATCGTCTCGATCCTCATTCAGCCGTTCCTGACGCATACGCCGAAGCGCATCTGGGCGCAGCTCGGCTTGTCCGAGGGCGCGGCGACCGCCTGGGACAGCCTGCGGACGTACCGCGGCATTCCGGAAGGCACCCGCGTCGCCAAGGGCGATCCGATCTTCCCGCGCCTCGAGATGGCGGACGAGATCGCCTGGATCGCCGAATCGATGGG
>NZ_JACJVR010000052.1 GCF_014212175.1 Cohnella xylanilytica
ATGCGTGCCTCTGGGCACGCCATAGAAAAAAAGCCCTCCCCGAGCGATGGTTCGCTGCAGGAAGGGCTTCTATCGTCGCCGCGCGGTTCGGCTTACGCCTCGCTCTCGGCTTTGGCCTCGGCCTTGTCCGATTTCTCCGCCTTCTCGGCTTTGTCGGCCTTCTCGGCCTTGGCTTCGGAACGAGCCGTCACGTTGTTGATCGCCGAGCGATCGAACGTCAGCTTCGTCACGTCGTTCACCTTCAGCACGATCGTATCGTCGGTAATCTCCGCGATGGTGCCGTGCAGGCCGCCGATCGTCGTGACCTTGTCTCCCTTCTTGAGAGCCCGAAGCATCGAATTGCGTTCCTTCGATTTGCGTTGTTGCGGGCGGATCAGCAAGAAGTAGAAAATGACGAACATCAGCACGAACGGAAGCAGCGTCATCCAGATGTTGCCGCCGCCGCTAGAACTTTGCATTAACATTCCATGTCTCCTCCTTTCCTTGTTTTAGAAGCCGCTCTCGTTATGAGCCATGCCGTATTTCTCGAAGAACTCGTCCCGGAAATCGCGCAGCCGGTCTTCCCGAATCGCTTCCCGCACCTGTTCCATCAGATGGACCAGGAAATGCAGGTTATGGATCGACGTCAGACGAAGGCCGAACATCTCGTCCGCCCGGATCAGATGGCGTATGTAGGCTCGGGAATAGTTGCGGCACGCGTAGCAGGAGCATTCCGGGTCGAGCGGGCCGAAGTCGCTCGTGTACTTGGCGTTCTTGACCACCAGGCGGCCCTGGCTCGTCATGGCCGTACCGTTGCGCGCGATCCGCGTCGGCAGCACGCAATCGAACATGTCGATGCCGCGGATGCTGCCTTCGATGAGGGCGTCCGGCGAACCGACGCCCATCAGGTACCTGGGCTTCCCGCTCGGGAGCAGGGGCACCGTCTCCTCCAGCATCTCGTACATGAGATGCTTAGGCTCGCCCACGCTCAGTCCACCCATAGCATACCCCGGAAAATCCAGGGAAGTCAAATCCAGCGCGCTCTGCCGGCGCAGGTCCTTGTGCATGCCCCCCTGCACGATGGCGAACAGTCCCTGGTCGTGCGGACGAGCGTGCGCCTTCAGGCAGCGCTCCGCCCAGCGGGTCGTTCTCTCCGTCGATTGCTTGACGTACTCGTACTCCGCCGGGTAAGGCGGGCATTCGTCGAACGCCATCATGATGTCCGAGCCGAGCGCGTTCTGAACCTCGGTGGCGACCTCGGGCGAGAGGAACAGCTTGTCACCGTTCAAGTGGGAACGGAACTCGACGCCCTCCTCCCGGATCTTGCGCATCTCGGCCAGCGAGAACACCTGGAAGCCGCCGCTGTCGGTCAGAATGGCCCGGTCCCAGTTCATGAACTTATGCAGGCCGCCGGCCTCCCGGACGAGCTCGTGCCCGGGACGGAGGAACAGGTGGTACGTATTGCTGAGGATGATCTGCGCGTTCAAGCTCTTCAGCTCTTCCGGGCTCATCCCCTTGACCGACGCTTGCGTGCCGACCGGCATGAAGGTCGGCGTGTCGATCGTTCCGTGGGGAGTATGGACGCGTCCGAGCCGGGCTCCGGTCTGGGCGCACGTCTTGATCAGTTCGTAGCGTATGGCTGACATGTCGTGGCTGGCCTCCTAGGTTATGAACATCGCGTCGCCGAAGCTGAAGAACCGGTATTCCCGTTCGACGGCTTCCCGATACGCCCGAAGCACGTTGTCCCTGCCCGCCAGCGCGCTGACGAGCATGACGAGCGTGGACCGGGGCAAGTGGAAGTTGGTGAGAAGCGCGTCGACGAGCCGGAAGCGATAACCCGGATAGATGAAAATATCGGTCCACCCGCTGCAAGCCTCGATCTTCGAGCCTTCGTACCGCTGCCCGACCGTCTCCAGCGTGCGGGCCGACGTCGTTCCGACCGCCACGATTCGTCCGCCTTCTTCGCGGGCTCGGTTCAGCATGGCCGCGCTCTCCTCGCTCACCGAGTACCATTCGGAGTGCATCTCGTGCTCGCTGACGTCCTCGACCGACACCGGACGGAACGTCCCGAGGCCGACGTGCAGCGTAATCCGGCACAGCCGGACGCCCGAGCGGCTTAGCTCCTCCAGGAACTCTTCGGTGAAGTGCAGCCCCGCCGTCGGCGCCGCCGCCGAGCCTTCGTGCTTCGAGTAGACCGTCTGATACCGTTCGCGGTCCTCCAGCCTCTCCTTGATATACGGCGGAAGAGGCATCTGCCCGAGCCGTTCCAGCAGCTCGTTGAAGATGCCTTCGTATTCGAACCGGATATGCCGCGCGCCCATGTCCCCTTCTTCTTCTACGATGCCGGTAAGAAGAGGTTTCACGGAGCCCTCGGCCGTTTCTCCGAAATGCAGGACGGCGCCTTTGCGAATCTTCTTGCCCGGCCGGACGAGCGCTTCCCAGACGTCGCCTTCCACCCGCTTCAGCAGCAGAAGCTCGACTTTGGCGCCCGTATCGGATTTGACGCCGTAAAGACGGGCGGGGAGCACCCTGGTGTCGTTCAGCACCAGAGTGTCTCCCGGCCGCAAGTAGTTTCTCAGATCGGTAAAAGTCCGATGCTCCGTCTCCCCGGTCTCCTTATGCAGCACGAGCAGGCGGGAAGAGGTGCGGTCCGCGAGCGGCGTCTGGGCGATCAGCCGCTCGGGCAATTCGAAGTCGAAGTCGCTTACGTTCATTTGCCGCCATCCTTCTCGATCTTCACGTTCTTATAGTAGTATTGCAGAATCGATTGGTAGTCATACCCTTGCTCCGCCAGGCCTTTGGCTCCCCACTGCGACATGCCGAGCCCGTGGCCGAAGCCCTTGCCGCTGATGATGAACCCCGGCGACGTCGTCGCCGCCCGCAGCTCTCCCTTGGCCCCGAGCACGAACAGATTGCCGCTGCCCGCCGGGACGGACGCGCCGTCCGCTCCCGCGATGCTGAGAGACGAGCCGCCCGAAGGGAATTCCTTCTTCTCGCCGTTCGCCCCGATCACCGTATACCGCCCGGTCTCTTCGATCTCGAACAACGTGCTCTTGATGCCGCCGAGCGCGCCTCTCAGGTTATCCGGAACGCCGACGTCGATAACCGTTCCGTCGGCCTTCAGCTCCATCGCCCGGCCGGAAGGCCCTCTCTTGGACACTTCGAGCGTCTGAAGCGACGTCAGCTTCGTCTTCGCCCGCTTGTTCAGCGAGTTCAGCAGCTGGTCGGCCGTGAACGGTCCTTCCACCCAGCTGTAATTCGTATACTCCGGCACCTTATCCAGCACGACGACGGAGGCCCCCGCGTTCAGCCTCGCGATCGGCTCGACGGTCGCGACGATCTGCGGGCCGGGACGAACCGCGACGTCAGCTTCGGTCGTCCGGTAGAGCGGGATGCCGGCGGCGTTCTTCGTTCCGCTGTCCTCCAGCAGATCGCTCCGTATGTACCCGACTTGGCCGCCGGACAGGGCGACCTTGTACCAGTCCAGCTTGCCTTCCTGCGGCCCCTCGTCCGGGCTCTGCGCCGCGCTGGCCAGATAAGGCGTGTCGTTGCGCCAGATCTCGGACAGGTTGTCCGCCGTGATCCCTCCGGCGTTCGCGGAGAACACGGCGGTGATGGCCTTGCCGCCGGACGTCAGCACTTCGCCCTCGGTCGCCTCGACGGCCGCGACCGCTTGCGCGTTCTCGCCGCCCATCCCGGTATACGTCTGGCTGAGCGTCGTGTCGACCACGTTGGCGATCTGGAAGCCGACGCCCTGGGACAGGGCGTACGAACGGGCCGCCACCGCCTGCGCCTTCTGCGCTTCCGCCGGCCAGCCCTGGAATATCTCCGAACCGACGACCGAATAGAGATACTGTTCCAGCGGAAGCTCGTTCACGAGCGCCAGATTGTTGTTCAGAACGCTGATCTCCATGCTGCCGCGATAGGTTCTCTTGCTTCTCTCCAACGCTTGAATGCCTTTGTCCCCGACCGGGGCCGCCTTCAGCGCGGCTCCCCCCGACTGGGGCAGCGCGTACAACGGCACGGCTTGTCCCGTCGCCCCGTTCAGCGTCACGTCGTTACGCACGACGACGTACGCCTCTCCCGCGGCCGGGATCCGGACCGCTTGTCCGGAGGCCGAAGCCGCTTCCTGCAGCGCCGCAAGAGCCGACGGATCGGAAGCTTGTCCGATCCGGACGTAGTAGCCGGCGCCGGCAGCCGACGCTTTGCGGGCGACGAACGCGTCGAGCCCCGCCGCGCCGAACCGCGAGACGGCGGCGGACGCTTCGGCTTCGCTCGCGTAAGGCCCGGCCTCGACCGCCCACGGTCCCGCCACGGACGCGGCCGACAGCGATTGGGCGCCGACCGTCGCGCCGGCGCCGGTCCACTTGGCCAACGCGGCCGAAGCCGCGGCCGCCGAAGCGTAATTGCCCTCGGTCACCTGGTAGACCGGCTTGTCGTTCTTGTTAAGCAGCGTGATAAAAGCGGCGTTCGAAGACGCCTGAACCTTCTTCAGTACGGAGACGGCCGACCCCAGATCCTCCGTCTCGAGCAGCTTCGCGCGGTAGCCGTCCACGGCGAAGCGCGCGGATTGTCCGCCTTGCACGGACGCGAGCGCGATCCCGTTCCAGCTCAGCTTCATGCCTCCTGCGGCGTTAAGCGTCACGGCGGGGGTCAAGGATTGATACTTCGAGCCCAAATCCACGAACAAAGCGACTCGGATTTGGTCCGGGACGCTTACCGCCCAAGCGGACGCGCCGGTCGTGCCCAAGGCGACGGCCGCCAGCAGCGAGCCGAGCACGGCCGTTCTGCCGAGCGATAAGCCCTTTCGATTGATCATCGTTTAGATCCTCCGGCTGATGGTTTGGTGCGCGGCAGGCTGCAGACGCCGTCCGCGCAGGATTCGTTCTTCCCGAACAACCGGTAGCGGTAGCGGGCGACGAACCGATACAGCAATCGGCTCAATCCCCTTAATCCCGGGAGCTCGCCCAGGACGGCGAGCCGCCGGAGCGACGGAACCTCGCGCAGCAGCCGCAGGACGGCGTCCGAACCGCCGTACAGCCGGCCTTCGTCGTCGGTCACGTGCATCTGGGCGGCCAGCTTGGACGGCGGCACGGCGGCGATCGCCGGCCACGCGGGCGTCTCGCCGGACAGCAGGGATTGGAGCGTTACCCATTTTAACGTCGCGTCGGTGTCGATTTGTTGCAATTTGGCAACGGTCGCGAGACAAAGATTGCACTCGCCGTCGTAGACGACGGTCAGCGTCCGCTCATGGCCTTCGCGCCTCGCGAGTCCGCCCTTCACGGCTTCTCCGGCACGGGAAGCCCGAGATGGCGGTACGCCGCCGCGGTCACGGTGCGTCCCCGGGGCGTCCGCTGCAGGAACCCGATCTGAAGCAGGTACGGCTCGTACACGTCCTCGATCGTCTGGCTCTCTTCCCCGATGGACGCCGCGATCGTGTCGACGCCGACGGGACCGCCCTTGTAATTCGTGATCATCGCCAGCAGCATCTTGTGGTCGATCGCGTCGAGCCCCATCGGATCGACCTGGATTCTCTCGAGCGCTTCATGCGCCAGATCCTCGGTAATGATGCCGTCCCCTCGCACCTGCGCGTAATCCCGCACCCGCTTGAGCAGCCGGTTGGCGATCCGGGGCGTGCCGCGCGAACGCCGCGCGATCTCCCTCGAGGCGTCTCCGATAATGCCGACGCCGAGCAAGTCGGACGTCCGCGAGACGATGTAGGCGAGCTCTTCCTCCGTGTAGTACTCGAGCCGGCTGACGACGCCGAAGCGGTCCCGAAGCGGCGCGGACAGAAGCCCGGCGCGCGTCGTCGCCCCGATCAGCGTGAACTTCGGCAGGTCGAGCCGCACCGAACGGGCGCTTGGTCCCTTGCCGATGATGAAGTCCAGCGCATAGTCCTCCATCGCCGGATACAGCACCTCCTCGACGGTCCGATGGAGACGGTGAATCTCGTCGATGAACAGCACGTCGTTCTCCTGCAGGTTCGACAGAATCGCCGCCAGATCGCCCGGCCGCTCGATGGCGGGACCGCTCGTCGTCCGGATCTGGACGCCGAGCTCGTTGGCGATAATGTTGGACAGCGTCGTCTTGCCCAGACCCGGAGGGCCGTACAGCAGCACGTGGTCGAGCGCTTCGTTCCGCAGCTTCGCGGCTTCGATGTAGATCTTCAGATTGTCCTTCGCTTGCGACTGGCCGATATATTCCGCCAGGTATCGGGGACGCAGGCTGAACTCCGCCGCCTGGTCCTCCATCATCAAATGGGCGGTGACGATCCTCTCGTCCAACTTCGAGTCCCCCTCTCCCGCTGCCTACCCTATGCCTATCCTTGGAAAAGCTGCTGAAGCGCCCGCTTCATCAGCACGTCCGGCGACTCCTCGCCGGTCACTTGTCCCTTCATCGCGTTCCAAGCCTTGTCGAGCTCGGAATCGCGGTAGCCGAGGCCGGAGAGCGCTTCGCGCGCCGCCGCCCAGTTGGAGCCGCCTGCCTCGGAGGCCGGTCCGGCGTCCATGGCGATCTGCACCGACGTCGCCGCCGCCCAACGTTCGTCGACGGCTCCGAGCTTGTCCTTGAGGTCCAGAATCATGCGCTGCGCCGTCTTCTTGCCGATGCCGGGCAGCTTCGTCAGGAAGCTCAAGTTCTCGGACTGGATCGCCGTCGCGATCACTTCCGGCCTTCCGCCCGCCAGCGCGCCGAGCGCGACCTTCGGGCCGATCCCGGAGACGTCGAGCAGCCGCCGGAACATCGCCTGTTCCTCTCTCGTCGGGAAGCCGAACAGCTGGATCGCGTCTTCGCGCACGTGATGGTGTATGTACAGCACGACGGCCTCTTCGCTTCGCGCCAAGGCGTACGGATTCGGCGTGAACACCCGGTAACCGACGTCCCGCACGTCCAGCACGACGTATTCCGTCTCGATATGGACCACGCGGCCTCTCAGGAAATCGATCAAGATGGCGTCACTCCGTTCATTCTATCGTTCAGGACAATCGAATGGGCATGGCAGATCGCCACGGCGAGCGCGTCCGCCACGTCGTCCGGCTTCGGGACGGCGGACAGCTTGAGCAGCCGCTTGACCATCTCCTGCACCTGTCTCTTCTCGGCGCCGCCGTAGCCGACGACCGCCTGCTTCACCTGCATCGGCGTGTACTCGCCGACCGGGATGCCTCTCTGGGCCGCCGCCAGAAGCAGCACGCCCCTCGCTTGCCCGACGCTGAACGCGTTCGTGACGTTCTTGTTGAAGAACAGCTTCTCTACCGCGATCGTCTGCGGCTTGTATCGATCCAGAAGCTCGCAGGAAGCTTCGTAGATTTGAACCAGTCTCGTCTCGGTCGGCGTATTCGCCTCCGTCTGGATGCTGCCATATTGAACGGGAGCGATCCGGTGGCCGATCTTGTCGACGAACCCGAAACCCATAATGGCGATGCCGGGGTCGATGCCCAGAACGCGCATGCCCTAGTTCCCCGCTCTCTTCTTCTCATTCGCGTACAGAGTAGATTATAGCAAATGTTCGCCTGAATGAGAACAAAGAGACGAACAAAGAGACCCGCTCGGCCCGGGCCGGCGGATCTCTCGCGCTCTACGACTCTATTGAATCCGATGCACCTGCACGTAATGGTCGACCGTCTCCTGGATGCGGATCGTCGCCGCGGCGGTTTTCACGACGCCGTTGCTATATACGACCGTGAAGGCGAACGTATAATCCCCCTCCGGCAGCGTGACGAGCTCCCGGCCCGCCGCTTCGCTGTCGAGCGTTCCCGTCCATTCGCTGACCGCGGGCGGATTCGCCGCAGACAGCTTCTTCCGCAGGCCGCCTCCCGCGTCGGCGACCACCTGCACGGCCTTCGTCGCCGATTCGCCCGTGTCCGTCACGAGCGCTTCCAGGACGAACGCTTCCCCGGCCCAGAACCAGTTCGGCGGGCGCTCGGCTCCCGGATGCTTCTCGTTATAGCGCAGCCGGTTCTCCTCCCAAGCGTCCGTATGCAGAACTTGACCCGAGATCCCGAGCGGCCGGACCCGCACGGACTTCGAGACGGTTACCGCCGGCGCCTTCCCGTCGCTGACGGTCATGACGACCGGCCAGGAGCCCGGCTCTTCCATCTTGATGACCGGACCTGTCGTCGGGTACGGGTAGTCCCAGTTGTAACTGTAATTCGAGACAGCGCCCGATGGTGAAGTCACCTTGAAGGACACGCTTAGCCGGTCCCGGTCCGGATCGTCAACCGTCGGTTTGAGCGTTACCGTATCTCCTTCAAAGACCAAGCCCGGAAGCCAAGCGAAGTCTCCGGTCGGAGGCTTGTTCGTGCTGATGAGAAAATATTTGTTGGCGCTCCAGTCGCTCCAGTCGTAGCCGTCGAACACGCGGACCTGGATGTAATATTTCGTCTGGTCCGCAAGGTCGGCCGTCGGCGTCCAAGCGAGATCCGCGCCGCCGCGAACGCCGGTGTCCGCTGCCGGCGTCGTTCCGCCGTACTTATAGATCCGCAGCTGCCATTGTTTTTGCTTATCTTCATCGGCATCCCGGTAGGTCCACTCGAATGTCGGCCGCAGCGTCTCGTATGGCGTCGGATTCGCTGAGTCTGCGCTGGCCGGGACCGTAACCTGAGCGACCGGCTTGCGGTTGACGATGGTCACGGTGTTGTTCGCTTCGTCGGTCAGTCCGTAGCTGTTCGTGACGAGCTGGCGAATGTTGAACACGCCAAGGCTGCTGAACAGCTTGTCCCAGGATGTGCGGACGTCGCTCTGCAGCGATTCCGCGCCGCCCGTCGATACATTCCGAATGTAGTAGGCATGTTCCAGGTTCTCGCGGCCGCCATCCTGCGGATCGCTCGCCGTCGAGTCGATCGTCACCGGCACGCCGCGATACGTAATTCCCGGAATCGCCGTAAAGCCGGCTTTCGGAGGCAGCGCGGTAACCCCTTTAACCTCCACGTTCACGGCCACCCAGCCGCTATGCGCGCCGTATTCATCGGTCACGTCCAGCTCGATGACATACTTTCCGCTTACCAATCGCTGCGGCTGGCCGTCCGTATAGACGGACGAATCGAACGCCCGATAGCGCCAGCGGCGCTCGATGACGCCGCGCGTGGCCGCGTAGTCGATGCCGGTATTCTCCGTCGAATACTGGCCGGTCGAAGGGATATAACGGTCCGGATCGTAAGATTCGTCCGTGTACGTCAGCTTCTGATCCGCTCCGACCGTCACGCCAGGCACGGCCACCGGCCGGCGGTGAACGCGGATCTTCCCGGTCACTTCGTTCGAATCCTTTCGGTACTCATCGAATACCATGCTCGGATACCGATAATCCGGATTGGGATCGTCCTTCGTCCGGAACTTGAACGTGTACTCGCCGGGCAGGTGGAACACGGTCACGGGCGACTTCACGAGCTTGCCGTTCTCGCCCCATGTCCCGAGCGATTGCAAGAAGACATTCGGGTCATGGTTATACGTCCAGCCTTCGACTTCCGGCACGCGCGGATCGTTCTCTGGATCGTTCATGATAACATCGTAGGTAATCGGCTCATCAACCAGGACGACGCCCGAGATATTCCCGATCTTCTTGCCCACGGCTTCGGTTAACGCGTTTGCGAACGCGACGCCAGGCTGTCCCCGGCTAATAACTCCGTAGCGACCGCTTGTCCAGGTTGTTTCGGCAATTGTCGCTTGCCTGAGCCGGTTCACGTAAACCCCGAACCCGCCTTCTTCCGGAACGAACCGGACCGTGTACATCTGGCCCGGAACAAGCGTGAACGGCTTCGCGAACACCGTCGTCACCGCCCCGTTCACGGTCTTTTTGACTCGCAGCTGCCCGCCCTCGAATTCCGCGCTGTAGTAATTCGATTTGTCCTGCGCTCGGTAGACGTACCCGGCCGCCGCTTTCGCCGCCGATTCCGGAGAAGAGATCGAAGGAGTCAGGTCTCCCTGGAAGGCAAGCGCACCGTCCACGCTCGTCCCAAGCCATACGTCCTTGGACGGTGTTCCAATGTCGTAGGCTTTCGGGTAAGTGAGCGCTCCAGACGCCTGGATCAAGTAGACGTTCGACTTGTTCGTCGCCTGCGTTCCCTTGGTGAACCCTTGCATCAGGAAAGCTTGGTCACCAATCGGAATGATGTTCATCGGCCACATGGTTCCTGTATAGTTCGCGTCCACATAACCGATAGACGTGGCGCCTGGATCCAAAATCAGCGGATCCGAAGTCGATGTCCGAACGACGCTATACGTGTTCGGATCGATCACGACGGTTTCCATTTTGCCGGTCTTCGCGCCAATCGTCAGATCGTCCCTGTAAAACGAAAAGTAGTTAATCAGACCGTCGGAACCGACATAAATAGCGGCAACCTTTTGGGTGGTGGACGACTTATTCGTAAAGTCATAGACCGATGCAACCTGGCCCGTCGGCTTTAGCACAAAGGCTTTATTCATATGTGCCGTCCAAATGTTTCCCTTGCCATCGACCGTGTAAAGGTTACGCGGGTTCAAATAGCGTTCATAGTTAGGAGATATCCGTTGTGCCCGAGTAATAAACCGGTTCGCTAAGCACTAATGCATCCGGAACCTCATACGTCTTTATTAGTTTTCCGGTCTTGTCATGGATGGCGATAGCCACTTTATCCGATTTATTGTGGAACGAGGAATAGAAGTTCCCCGCATCGTCCACCCCGATCAACCGAAACTGAATAGACGCCTTGTTAAAACCGGTTCCCCTGTTGTACGGATACTCGAGCATTCCGATTTGTACCTGGTTCGGATCGAAAAGAATAGGGTCACGAACATAAGTTTCGGATCCGGTAAAGTAGACGGAGGTTCCTTTCTGCGAGATATAACGGGGCAAAATCTCATTGGTATCGCCCTGCATGACCCCGCCATAATAAGATTCGTTCGACCCGAAGTCATAGGAGGCTCGGCAAAGGCCCGTCCCGCATTGGTAGTCCCGTTGCGTCTGAGTGGAGCGGCTGCCGTTCTGCATGTGAATGATGCCTTTGCTGTCCGCGTAGAGATTGTTCTGCATGATCCACGGCGTATTCACGGCCGCAGGCATCCGAGACCCGATATTCAGCGGACCGGCCACCATAGCGCCATTCTCGCGGTCGAAGACAAAGGTGAAAGGTTCCGCCTTGCCGGACGGCAATGTCGGCGACTGCGTAGAACGGACCATCAGGTAGATTCGCCCGTCCTTGACCATGGCCGAGGTCATCAACTCCGTGTTAGTCAAGGCGTAGACGGTGTGCAAATTCGTCATCGAAAAAGATTTCTGCCAACGAACATTCATCGATTTGTCGTAAGCGACAAGGACGGCATCCGTATCGGTTGCTCCCCGCGCGACGGAATATACATACTTCTCGTCCGCGAAAAAGATTGTGTTCTTGTCATATGCGCCTACCAAACGATAGGTCGGGGCGTTTTGCATACCCGCGAACAGAGTGCGGTTCACGTAGTCTTCGCCGAAATACTTGTCAGGCGCGCCGACGTTCGTATTAAACATGCCGAAATCCAATTTATACGATTTCGTCCGAAGCTCGCCGCCTTGGAGAATCCATCCGGATTTATCGCCCGTCGCTCCCGTGTCGAGCGAGACGACCGTTCCGTTGTTGTAAAGATTGCTCATAAGCAGCGGGGTTCGCGTGTCCGGCTCATTCACCGGCGACGACGTTTTGACGTCGGCCATCGGCTCCAGGTTATGAATGACGAGCGTCCGCTCGTTCTCGGCTTGATCGTCCGTATCCGCGCAAATGTTCCCGATCTCGCACGCTTCCTCCCGGAACAGATACTTGCCGACGCGAGCCGGCTTTTGAAGCGTGTAGCTGTCCGACGCGCCTTCCTGCAATGTCTGCCAAGCATCGTCTTCGAAACCGTTGTTCTTGGCGTCGTACTTCATCTGGAACTTGTGGGACACAATCTTGTCCCCGTCCGTGCTGTACGCCATGCTTTGAATCACTACCGGGCTAAGCCGTGTTCCCTCCGGAGGAACGGAGAGCAGAGCGACCGGGGGATCATTGCCCACGACTTCGACCGTGTGTTCGGCCGTTTCCGAGAGAACGTCCCAATCGTTCTTAACGTTGAGCCTGACCGTGTAGGTACCCGGCGTATCATACGTTGGCGAATAGGTCGGACTCTTGGTCACAAGCTTCTGGTCCCACGTGTATTGAACGATGCGCTTGCCTTCCCAGTCGAACGAATCAGACCCATCGAACGGGAAAGGCAACGGTTGACCAGCCTTGACTTTCACCGGCCCTTTAATAACCGCGACCGGTCCGGACGGGCCGGGCGGATCACCCTTAAGCTCTAGACTCTTCGGGCCAATCCATTCGGTTTCTCCGCAACTGGTGAAGATTTTCATGCTAATCATGTGTATGGAGTCGTACTGAATCAGCGGCGGGTATTTGTTTCCTTGGTATACGCTGTCGGTACTCATGCCGTTCACGTTTGGTTCTAAGTGGTGCTGTCCGTCACGCTCGATCATGAAGCGGTGCGAAATGTAGGTACACGACTTCAATTCGAAATTTTTCGGATGAAGCGTAAACGGATCGCCGTTCTTAATGACCGGCCCCGGCCAAATATCGAAGTCACCGGTAAGGCTGCTCGGGTCCGGCTGGGGCGGTTGGTTGTTCTCGTAGAATATCGATACCCACGCTTCTTTAGGCGACGGCGTTTTAAGGTCCGGTACCTGAGACTTCTTGGAGTAATCGATGGCGTTTGAGAATCCACCCGAATAGACAAGGTTAGAGCCGATTACGGTTCCCAATCCGGATTTAGGCGATACGGTTCGTTTATCCGGGATCTTCCTCACGCTGATATCTTCCGACGACGCCTCATTGAAAGGAGCGGTTGGCGACGTCCGAACCATATGGCGGACGTGAATCGTTCCGGCTGTGACGATAGGATCGTAGTAAAGGCTTATATTCTTCTCGTCGAAGGAGCCATCGTAGTTCTTCGCTTCCGGTTTTGGTGCTGGTTTAGTTGCCGGATCATTGGTGACATAGAGGGGGCCTTCTGCCTGGTCAATCGTTTCACGGTAACCGACGTATTCGTATCCGGGAATGGTCGGAATCGATGCCGGGTACGGCGTCCCAACTTTCATATGCTTTGTTACCACGTCTCCGAGAGGCACCCCGTCTCGAGTAAATGGCTTGACGGTCTGCTTTCCGGCGAGATCGAATTCGAAGACAATCGGATAATACCAACGAAATCCTTGTTTTTTTGTTCCCGTCCCTTCAGTTCTTATGGCTTTGTTTTCCTCTAATTCCCCCGTTACCCTTACTTTTACCGTGATGCTGTTAGTATTATTTCCGGTACTCGAGGAGGAGTTGATTTTTATAGCCTTGGCAAGCTTTGTTGAGTAAAAAGCGTAATCGGATTCACCTGGTTTAACTGTCCGTGAACCATCGAAATATTCCCCGATTTGGGGTTCCTCGTCTGCCGTACGTACCGTTACCTTGTTGACCACTCGGTCTCTGAAAGAATACGTATATTCGAAATACATATCATCCTGTGTAGATCCTGGTGCTCCGTTTGTATAGGTTCCATTATCCTTTGGCCACGTTTCATAGCTCATAAAACCGACTGTGAATCTCTTTGTTGGAGCCTTCGTAGGGTCTTTATAGGGCGTTATGGAACTGTTGCTAAAACTGAGAGCTGATGCTTGCTTAGGACTAACAGACAAGTCAGGGATGAGAAGAGCCAAAATCACGAACATGAACAACCAGCTCTTCATCCCTCGTATTAATTTCCGCTTCATTTACGTCGCTCCTACCTATTCGCAATTTTTAAAAGTCTGCCTTAAATAGGGTAGAGAACTTTTCTTTTGTGTACATAGCGATGTAATCGACGTCGCTTAGTTTCAGGTCCAGGTATTTTTTATCGTGGTAAAGATAAAAATCTCGATCGTCAACAACTGGTTGATACTGTACGCTAATATTTTTTTGTTTTTCTTGAAGTTTTGCAGCAGCTTCCCTCTTATACGTCGTTTTTCCGCTACGAAGAAGGAAAAGGTCCCTTCCAATATCAAAAGTCTCATTACTGGTCATTCGAATAAACTCATTGCCTTTCGTATCGTAAGCTTTATTAAGTCGATAGTAGATTTTCCCACCAATTTCTACAGGAAAATCATTCGGCTTCACGACCATAACCTTTGTAATGGGTGTCCAATCAATCGCCGTCAGCAAAGTCTCTTTCGCATCACCAACATAATACTTCTCGTACTTTTTCACGTCCTCTGCCTTCACCACTTCGCTGACGTGAGGCACGTCCTTGCTCCCGATCCAAACATATTGATTGACGACATCCCACTCGACCGCTTCGCCCAGCGCTTCCGAGATGAAGCGAAGCGGAACCATCGTCCGGCCGTTGATCGCGTTCGCCGCTACGTCCAGATTAACGATCTCGTCGTTCGTCACCGCGACCTTCGCCCCGATCGTCAGTTTCACCGTACGGTCCCCTTTGACGATCGTGATGTCGTTCCCCTTGAGAGACAGCTTGCCCCCCAGCTTGTCCGAGACGAACCGAAGCGGCACCAGAATCCGGCTGTCCTTCCGGATAGGCTTCATATCCGGGAACGCCACGCGGCGCGCGTTCACGAGAACCTCTAGCGACAGGTTCAACTTGTCTTGCGCGATTACGATTTTGTCCGCAGCGTAGGACGAAGCCGGAGCGGCAATCATCGAAGCCAGCACCGCGGCAAGCAAAAACCCTTTTTTTCTCATCACAGATCTCTCCTTGGCTTATCGATTGAGGGCATAAAAAAGAAGCACGCGCGACGCCGTTCCATTCGTCTGCGGGTGCTTCCCAGCTTGATGTCCATTATCCGGTTTTTGGGATAATTTATTATAGGGTCATTTTCCAAAATCCGTCAACCCCATTGTCGAAAAAAAGGGGGTCCTGGTCCCAAGCTATTCCGTCGGCTTGATGACGTCCTTCGCGCTGAGCAGCGCGAAATCGCTGAACGAGGAGAGAACGCTGTTGAACTCGTCCTTGTCGCTCACCCGGATCCCGTCCGCCAGCTCCTTCAGCTTCTCCTTCGACAGGCTGCTCTCCAGCGACTTGACGTCGAGCTGGAAGAAGGTGCGAATGATCTTCTCCTTCTTCGGGGGCCCGTCGAACAGCGACAGGTTGCCGACCCGGTCCACGGAGATATAAGCGGACTTGCTGCACTGCGGGGAGAGGTCGTCCACCGACTCCTGCAGCACGACCCGTCCGATCGGGTCGAAGGAGGCGCTCCATTCGCGATGGGCCTTGAGCAGATTCATCGTCTCCTCGGTCGTATGGCGGCCCAGCTGTCTCGTCTCCGAACCGCACAGGTACACGCGATGGAGAACGACCTCGACTTCGCCTTCCCACCGGGACAACGCCGTCAGCGTCTCGCCCCTCTGCGAATGGTCCGGATCGTAAGTCACCGGAAGGTTGTCCGACCAGACCGGCAAAGAATCGCCCCTCCGCGGGGCGGAATCGAACACGTGATTCACGTAAAAGGAGGAGATGAACGTCCCCAAGACGGCGGACCCGACGATCGCGGCGATCCACATTCCCAAAGACCAGACGGGGCGGCGATTGCGCTTGAGACGCTTCTTGAGATCTTTTATGCGTAAACCGAACACCGGAATCCCCTTCTCTGCTTTTTTCCTATTGTTGCCCGGGGATTCCGGCGTTATGCGCAACTTGTTACCACTTCACCCAAGGAAGGCTCTGCTTGCGCCTCGGCTTGGAGGACTTGGCCGGGGACTTCGATTTGATCTTGGCCTTGGCCGCCGACTTTTTGGGAGCGGGCTCCTTCTTGACGGAAGCCGCTTCCGCGTCTCTGTTCACCGGACTGGCTTCCTCCTCCTTGCCGTCCTCTTCGTTCGGCCTTAGTCCCGGCATCGGCGGCATCGGGGGGATCGCAGGAAAATCAGACACGGCTTCCGGATACGGCGCGTACAATGGATGCATCGGATAAGACGAATACGACGGATACAAACCCGGGTACCCGACATTCGCTCCCGGCAAGCCGGTCGCCGCTCCCGCTACGCTCGTCGGCGCCAGATTGGCGACGTTCGCCGCTTCAAGCTTCGACTTGCCCGTCGGCAGCTCGCCGAAGGGAGATATGGCCGTCGGATGAAAAGCGGCGGGCGATACCGCCGTCGGCGAGACGCCGTACGACGTTCCGAACGGAGCGATCGATGCCGGCGATACCGCCGTCGGCGAGACGTTCCCGTACGACGTTCCGAACGGGGCGACCGACGCCGGCGACACTGCCGTCGGCGAGACGTTCCCGTACGACGTTCCGAACGGAGCGACCGATGCCGGCGATACCGCCGTCGGCGAGACGTTCCCGTACGACGTTCCGAACGGAGCGACCGATGCCGGCGACACCGCCGTCGGCGAGACGTTCCCGTACGACGTTCCGAACGGGGCGATCGACGCCGGCGACACCGCCGTCGGCCCATGAGGAACTCCGTAGAAGGCGCCTCCTAAGCCCGGCTCCGGATACCCGAGACCCGGATACCCGCCCGCTCCGATCGGTCCCGTCGCCGCCGGCGACACGGCCGATTCCGGCCATACGGGAGCTCCCGAGCAAGGACTGCAGCCGGGTTGAGGCCATGCGTTGGCGGGAGAGATGGCCGTCGGTTGAGCAGCGGACGCCGGGGAGACGAGAGGCGCGACATTTCCCGGAAAATATCCGCTGTACCCCGTACCCGGATATTCGCCGCTGAAGTGCTGAATTCCGGTCCAGCCGCCCCCATAGGAGGTTGCGTAGGCTTTAGCCATCTCTTCGGTCGGGAATACCGGGTACGGAAGCCCTTCGAGTCCTTGGATCGGTTCGGCTCCGTAGCCGGATTCGAAGCCGTGTTTCTCGTGGGCATGTTCCTTTTTGCCGTAGTCGTATTCTTCGCCCAGCGAGGGAGCCTCGTTCGCGGCAGGGAGCGCGTGTTCATGGCCTGGCCCGTAGCCTCCGAAGGCTTCCTGGGCGTACGGTTGTTGACCGTACCCGAATCCATGCTCGTGCCCATACGGCTGACCATATCCGTAGTCTTGCTCATGGCCATACGATTGACCGTATCCGTGCCCATATCCGTGTCCGTATCCGTCTCCGTAAGGCTTGCCGTAGCCATGGTCATATTCCGCGCCTAGCCCGTACTCCGGCTCGTGCTTATGTCCATGTTCATGCCCGTAACCGTACGCTCCATATCCGTCATGCCCGTAACCTTGGCCGTACGCGGGCCCTGGGGCGAACCCGATCGGAGCGGCATTCCCGACGTCATAGCCGTGGTCGTGCTTGCCGTAGCCATGCGGCGCCGGATAAGGCTCCTCGGCGACGGGGGAGACGACCTCGACGGCCGGAATCGGGTGCTGCTTGAACAGATCGATATGCTGGTACTCGATTTTGACCTGCGGGTAAACGGGCAGCGCGGGAAGAGGGGCGGGCGCGTTCGCTTCGGGAAGGGCCGGAGCTTCGGGCGCGGGCATGGGCATAGGCTGGGGTAAAGGCTGAGGCAAAGGCATCGGGACGATCTCGGCGCCCGGCTTCGTGCCGGTTCCGGGCTTAACCCCCGTTCCCGGCTTCACGCCGGTGCCGGGCTTCCATCCGGTACCGGGGATTTCGACCGCTTCCGGAGAGACGTTCCCCGCTTCCGGGGACACGCTGCCGGCCCCAGGCGGCGTATTCCCCGCTTCCGGAGACACGCTGCCGGTTCCGGGCGACGCATTGCCCGCTTCCGGCGATACGTTGCCGGCTCCCGGCGACACGTTCCCCGCTCCCGGCGATACGTTGCCGACTCCCGGCGACACGTTCCCCGCTCCCGGGGAGACATTGCCGGCTCCCGGCATCACGGCCGTGTTCGCCTTCCCTTGCGGCGGCCACCAGCCGCCATGGCCATGCCCCATAGGCCCGTGCGGGTCCCCCGGGGCCGGATCCATGCCGCCGGACGCAGGCGCATCGACGCCGCCGGACGGGATCTTCGGAATGTTCACGATCTCGCCCGTCAACAGAACGTTCGGATTTTTCAGCTGGGGATTGGCCTTGATCATCGTCTCCAGAGGGATCCCCCAAGCCTTGGACAGCTTCCACAGCGTATCGCCTTGCTGAACCTTGTGCTGATGCATGATCTCGTATTCGGGCTGGGCGGGGGCGGCGGGCTGGGCGGGCGACGCGGGAGCTGCGGGCTTCGGAATCTTGATCTTCATCCCCACGTCGATAACGTCCGGATTGGCGATATCCGGATTCGCCTGAAGCAATTCCTCCAGGGAGACGTTGTGCTTCTGCGCGATGGCGTACAACGAATCCCCTTTTTTCACCACATGGATCTTCAAGCCGTTCCCTCCTGGTCTCTGTTGGATCGCGTGCGGGCGAATGCCCCCCGCACAATCATTACATCCTATGCAGGAGGTACGGTACACGTGCCTATGGGCTTCTTGGCTTGAAAGTAATCGCATAATATCAAGGATTCTCGGATTCGACTTTCTATCCTATCTCTTACTTTTAGTGCCTTTAACATGGTTTTACAACAACTTTTTGCGACAATTTTGCAACAAGAATTCATGGTTGTAAAGGAGCTTCAGACTTACTCACTAGTCGACACTTATTTCCTGTAATTACTTCGGCTAACACCAGCTTGCATCGGTCTGGAATACCCGCTTGGATCGGGTCGATCTCCACCAGTTTCCCGTTGATCTGCATGAAGTGAGCAACAATTTTAATTCGCGTTCGTGCTCGACGTCTCATAATTAATTCCTCCAGTCCATATATCATAAAATCGGTTATTCAAAAAATCGGCCATCTTCTGAGCATGGAAGCTCCAACTCTGCCCTTTGGACCGGGGGTAATAAACGAAGCCTCCATGTGCAACATCAAGGATTTTTCGGAATCGGGGCGGATAGAGTATGTTTTCTTTGATCCATTCACTTTTTCGACTAATTCGCCTTTCCAAATCCTTCATCGACCAGTAGACGCCGCTTAGCTCATTGCTCTTCAACTGCTCCAGTTCTACCCGGCTGATTAGGACATATTCTTCGGGAATTTGAATTACCACTTCAGCTTTTATCCGCTGCATGGTGAACCCTCAAACTCTCTCTTGACGTTCTAACTTCGCCATCCACTCAATGTAGGCAGACTTGCGAATACGTCTTGAATTTCCGCTTTTGAAGCTCCTTAGTTCGCCGCTTTTACATCTTAAGTAGACAGTGTTCGGATGCCATCCAATATGCTCTGCAATTTGTTTGACCGTCAGAATTTCTGGAAGATCGCTAATCCTCATTAATCATCACCGTTCCTCTTATGTTTTGAGACATTGTTCGATGGCTGATCATACTTTTCCTTCGATGAATTTTGTCTTTATTTGTAAAATAAAAAAGCCCCGAAGTTGGGGCTCTAGCGAAATCACTGTATTGTCAGCATGTCGAACTTCTCGGATACATACCGATCATGGGTTGCCGTATGCTCTACAAGCTGCAGGGCGAGCTCCTGGACGCTCTCAGGGGTCATGTCAGGCAATGACGCTATACGGGCTTCAAGCCATCCTGTCGGGTCATGCTCAGCCCTGCTCAGGCTCCATATAAGGCCGCGGTCATTGGTCTGTACCGTAACTGGCTCGAAGTCCTCGAAGCGGCTCACACGGGCTATGGCGAAGCGTCCGAAGCGATCCATGCCGGCGAAGTGGAACGTCACATCCATCGTATCCTTCGGTACCCCTGCGGATAGCCTGCCTTTAATTATCCTGCTGAACATGGTTGCGACTTCTTCCACAGGAGAGTTGACGTCGATGAGGTAGCTACATTCCTTTATCAGCTGCTCGGCTGATCCCCGGAACATACCCGCTCCAACTGGAATGTATATCCCCGCAAACGTACAGACGACTTTGCTGTTAATCTGGTGAATCTTCCGAACGTCGTCCAGCTGAACGCCGGACTCGAGCTGTGTGCGTCGCCGATCGGCTACGGCTACCGCAAACTCCTTCGTTGCGAATACGGCTGCCAGGGTCATTAGTAATTACCTCCCCCACGGCTGGTCACGAACAGTTGAACGGCTACGTTTGCGACGATCCGGCCGAGCGAGTTCGGTGTAATTTCGATTTCGTGCCATTGGCCGCGCTGGATCTTCCCTTCAGCGTCCTTGGCCAAGTACGGTATCAGGTCAAGGTCACTTTCGCTTGTTCCTACGCCTGGGACTGTGTTTCCGTCTACCTTCAGCGTGACGGCCGTCGGCGTCGGTCCTTCATAGATGCCATATTCCAGCGGGTGAACATGGGGCGGCAGGTTGAGGGTGTGTTCATGGTCGATAAAGTGCGCATGGCTGTAGACGTCGTGTTCATGGTTCGGCAGCGTAACAGTCGCGCCGTCGCTTGTTGTCATCACCGCACCACCGCCACCAGTTGCCATCCCTCTAACCTTCGATCCGCCCAGGATTAAGCCACCAGTAATCAAGTTGTTCCCCTGCTTTACGGAACCGTTCCCGTCAACGATGTAACTGTTGCCGTCCTGGATCGTCGTTACAACACCGCCGCCGGCTGCGACGCCTCTCGAATAACAGTGCCAGAGATTCATGCTCTTCCCTCCGATTTAACGAATTCAACAATCGCCCGGCGGAAATCATTAAGGGCATAGAACACCTGTCTGCTGATTTCTTCCATGTCGCGCTTCGTCAGTTGATCCCCATCGTGGCTTTGCTCGAACGTATCGAGATTGAATTTCATCTCCGTATTGAACCTATTTACAACCTCTTGAAGCTTGGTATCGAGTTCATTAAATTTCATACCCATCGTCCCCTTTAGTTAAGTTTATAAGCATGGATTTTCAGTTCGCGTTTGTATCCTTCAAAATCGTCGATTCTTGAAATGTTGTAATCTTCCCCTCGGAAGCGAATCATCATGGATGAATCAACATCATCTCTCCAATTTACATGGAAGATTGCATCCACTCTGTAATTCGTCGCTGCCGCTTCGTAGAATTCTTTCGCCGACGCTTGTCGGTAATAAGCCCATATGTTTTCACCGCCAGTTATGGGCTCCCAGGACTCAACTGGAATTCCCTCGGGGTCCACTTTTTGGATTTTCCCGAGGATTGAGATTTTTTTATCTCGTTTCTGTTGTGATGGGGCCACCCTCTTACCTCCTTCCCTACAAGGCTCTTACGAACTCTTCATAGTGCTCGAACAGGCCAACATAGGCGTCCAACATGGAGGCCATGCCATCGATTCGCATTTTCGCCGCCTGGTTCTTGACTGGAACGATGTTCCCGTTGCGGTCGGTCTGGATGCCGGTGTTCGTCAGGCACCATTTCAGGATCGGGTTGTTGTTGTAATTGATTCGCTTCGCCTGAAGGTCGGCGCCCATCATCTGCATCGGCAAGCTTAATGTCTTCGCCCCCTGGATGCATCGTTCCATCTTAAATCCGTGCTGCTCCATCTCCTCGACCCAATACTTCGCGCTGTAGCTGTCATAATAGACCCACAGAGGCGTGATGCCGTGCTCGTTGACCATTTCAAGGAACCATGCTGTCACGTCCGCATAATTGATGCTGTTGCCGTTACAGAGCCGTAAAAGCCCTTTCTGGAGCCACTTATCGTACGGAATCTTATCCATCTGAACACGCTTCTCGAAGCTTGCACGCGGCAGCCAGTACATCTGGTGAACAAATCTCTGTTGCGTCTCCTTGTCCATCATCAAGAGCGTGGCCGCGGTTAAGTCAGTCGTGATAGACAGGTCGGCGCCGCCGATCGCATAGCAGTTCTTGAATCTAGAGATGTCGAAAGTATCCTCGTTATTGATGTCGTCGAACGTGAGCCATGCGCTGGCGATCGTGTCCCTGACGTTGAAGTCCTTGGTTAGAACGCCGCTAATGTCGTTCGGGCTGTTCTTGGCTTTCTCGACTTTCCGGGAAAGGTCATCCCGCTTCTTGATCGTGCCGAGACCGGGATTCGCCTTCTCCCACATCGCTGTGTCTGTCCATTCCTCGCGCTCGTCCAGCTCGTACAGGATCGGAAGGAAGCTGTCGTCCTGGAACTTCCCATCTACCACGTTGACGGCGTAGGCGTACATATCATCGAAGATGCACTCCCTGACCGTACCGGCCGTGGTAATCATAATGAGGAGCGGCTGTCTGCGGGCGCTCTGGCTCTGTTTCATGACTTCGTACAGGTTCCGGTCTGTCACGCCGTGGAGCTCGTCCATAATGACGCAGTGGGCGTTCAGGCCGTCCAGAGTGTTGCTGTTCTTCCCTAGCGGCTGGAACTTGCTCATGGTGAGCGGGAAATATAGATCGCTCTTGCGCTTCTTGATGTGCTTGGAGAGGTCCGGGCTCTGCTTGATCATGTTGTGCGTCTCATCGAACAGGATCCGGGCTTGATCGCGTTTTGTAGCCGTGCTGTAGACCTCCGCGCCGCCTTCTCCGTCCGCGACCATCATGTAAGCCGCGATGCCGGCCAGCATGGTTGACTTCCCGTTCTTCCGCGCCACATAGAACAGGCTCTCCCGGTAGCGTCGAAGTCCTGTACCAGAGTCAATGAAGCCGAACAGAGCAGCAATATAGGCTTTCTGGAACATTTCGAGGAGAACAGGCTGCCCCGCCCATTCTCCCTTGCTGTGCTTGCAGAACGCCTCGATAAACTCGATAGGCTTATTCGCCTTGGCCTCGTCGAATACGTATTTGCCCGGGTTTCTGATTTCTTCCACCAGTCGCTGATATTGCTTCTGCACCCGCTTGGAGACGGTCGCCCTTCCCGCCTCGATCTCTTCCCAATAGGCAAGAACCCAGTTCATTTAATGAATTCAAGCAGCGGGTCTTTGGTAGGTACAGCATTTGCGGGCGGAAGAAGATCGGCGAGCTGCTTCGAGAGGAGACTGAACCGCTGGACGGTCGTGTTGTAAGCCTTAAGCGCCGGATGCTCGCGAAGGAACTCCTGCGCCCCTTGCTTGAACATGGCCGTCGGCCCTTCCTTCTCTACCTGCTCCTTTAGCGTTGAAAGGGTCTTCTGCATGAAGACGAGCTCGTTGTATAGACTTTGCGCGAGAGCCTGACGTTCTTTGGGGATGTCCTTCATGCTCGCTTTAAGTTTCTTCATTTCCGCCGAAACGTCCGCGACATTCTGCGATCTCATGGAATCACTCCTTTACTATTTATAGTGACTAACCCACCCTTAATACGATTTCTCATAGAGGGGCTTCAAAAGGGGCCGCGCCGGTCACAGAAATCTGCCTGCTCGTTCGTAAACCGGGGGGGACCGGTACAAGGTTGCCGTTCGCGTCGAATGTCAGCCCCTCGGCGCATACCTCAGCCTCTGCAAAGTGTTCGTGCTGGTGACAAGTTCGGCAGACCGCCTCCAGGTTGTCCCAGCTTAGCGTGACACTTGGATCATGGATGTTCTGAGGCGTGATGTATGTCTTGTGATGGCATATCTCAGCCAATCCCCCGCACCGCTCACAGATGTAGTTCCTACTCGCCATATAAGCGTTCCGGCACTTGATCCACGCTGCGCTATGGTAGAACGCCTTGGCGTATTCCTGCGCCATTATTCCAACGTCCTTCCGATTGCTGTCAGTCCCACGAGAAGACTGTCAATCGTGCGCTTTAAGCGTTCGGTATCCGGTCCCTGCTCGTAGTACCAGAGCTGTAGGATAAACTTCGCGATGGTCTGCGCCAATGGATGCACCGGCTCCGTATCCCACGATCTGCCCGTGCTCACTTCCAGATAGGACGGAATCGAATCGATCAGCGCTTGAATGATGTTATCGTTGTCTGTTCCATCGAGTCTAAGCGCTTCTCTACCTTCTTTAAGAGTAATCAGCATTTGAATTCACTCCCTTGTGAAAAGGGAACCAGCGTCTTCGCTGATCCCCTTCTTGTTTGCATTTCCGAAATTCGGAACCGCAATTTGTTGTTATGCCGCAGACTCCGACAGCTTGATGAACGCTTCGTCGATAAGCGGCTTCGTGTCAGCGATCGCCAATGCGCGGTAGTCGATCAGACCGTTTTTGAAGCTCGACTCCCGGGAAACTTCGATCAGGATGCCTTGCGGGATGTTGTACCCCATGTAATTGAAGTTGCCCAGCACGATCGTGCCGTCTTCGATGTTGTCGTCGATGGTGACCGGTTTGCCTAGGATATATCCGATTTCTTCGTTCTTCGGATCGGAGATGAAGATCGGCCGGCCGTTGGCGTCCACGATGCTGTAGACGTTGTTGTAGAGTGTCGCGTTGCTCATGGCGAACCGCGCACCGGCTCCGTATCCGCGCTTGAGCATCCCCATCATCTTCGTGAAGTCCGTATACTTCGGAATCTGGCCGTTCGCATAGGTGAAGCTATTGGATGCATTCCACGTAATGCCCGACAAAACGCCGGTGCCCTGACCGCTTCCAGTTCCATTCACCAGAGAGTCGGCGATTGCCTCCATGACGCTGTTGCTCAGCTCGTCGATGATGTAGGCTTCGAATGCGGTAATGCTCATGCGGCGAACGGTAGCGCTCATCGACATGATCTTCAGCAGCTCATAGCCAGCGAAGGAGACATATGCCGTCGTCGCCTTCTCGCTCTCGACGTCCGCGCCTTCAACGTGCCAGGCAGCTTTACTCGTCGGGGTACCGATCGGGACGCGGAGATTCGTCGGAATGTTGAAGTTCCGGCATACGCTGATGAGGCCGCCCATCTTCCGGGCCTTGCTGATGATCTCGTTCAGCGTGGTCGTCGGCAGGACCGCGGCGCTGTCTGTGGTCGTGTTGAACGCGTCAGCGCGGCGCTCGGTGCCCACAAGCTCCATAGCCCGCTTGTAGGTTCGGGATTCGCCTTCATTCAGCTTCTGGCCCAGCAGCGTCTTGAAGAATGCGCTGCGGTACTCGTCGGTGGCGAACACGTCGCCTTCCGGATCGCGTTGGGTTTGCTGTTGGAAGTTCATGCCCGTGATCGGGTTGAACCCGGCGCCGGCTCCTGTGCTGCGCTGTTCGATATTTGCCTTGGCTTCCTTAAGGCCGTCCAGTTCGATGTTCAGCGACGCGATGTCGGCGTTTGGATCGCTGTCGACCAATTGGCCGATTTCTGCGGCTCGCTTCTCGAGGTCGGCGATGCTATGGTTGCGATAGTGGTTGAATGCTTCTGCTACGGTTTTGAATTTCATGGCGTGTTACACGCTCCTCTTGAGAATTTGGTTGATCTTGATTCGTGCTGCAGCTCGTTCGGGATCCTTGAGCTTTGCCCAGGTCCCTTCAATCGCTGCCCGGGCTTCTACGCTCGTTTGAGGATAGGCCGGGAAAGGGCAAATAGAAAACTCATATACTTTTTCAATCTTGGTAATCGTCCTGGTGTTCGTCTTTGCGTCAAAGTGGCTGCCGCCTTCTGGTACTTTGAAAGCAAATGACATGCCGGAAAGGTCGCCGCGCTTTACTGCCGTATAAACGCTTTTGCCTTCCTCTGTTTCTGGAAGCTCTGCGGTCATGGTCAGCCCTGCCGGGTCTGCTTGGAACCGCATTGTTCGTGGTGTACGGGCCAAAGGGATTTTACTCACGTCATGGTTGTACAGTAGGCGAATGTCGGATAAATCCGCACCGTCTAAAGCCCCGGACCGTATAACCTCGGTGTACTCTCCAAAAACGTCTTTTATGGTGGTCGGCTGATCGTACACAATCGGTCTACCACTTAGAATAAGGCTGCTTTCTCCTGCCGGATCGGCTGCTCTTAGTTCTGCTACTCTTAGTTCCTTCATTCCTGGTTCCCCTCGCTTTCGCTCAATTCTAGCTCTAGCTCCCTGATGATTTCCTCCAACCTACTCATTACCCGTGCCCTCCTGGTTCGGTAGGTCATCGTTTAGTTGGTACTGGTCGGCCTTCTCCGCATTGACCACGTTCAAGGTCTGAAGTCTGCGGTCGCCGTCCTCTACCGGGGGAAGATTCAATATGTCTAACGCCTGGTTGATGGTGAACAGCCCAAGCGGCATTAGTTCCTTGAGGATATTCGTCTTGGTCGCGTTGCTGGCGAATTGGAGCCGGTTGGCCTCGAAGATGATCGAATTGCCGAATGCCTTCTCCCGCTGCGTAAACAGCTTGTCCGTCAACTCCAGCGAGAATTGGACAGCTAGCGGTTCAATCACGCTTTCATAGAAGGCGGCCCACTCGTCCTCCGTGTAGGTGCTGTTCACGATCTTTTCGCTGATCCCCAGGTACTCGTAAATCTTGGTTTTGACCGCGGTAAGCTGCTTCTCGTCAATGGCGACTGGTTTCGGATCAAGCGGGATATAATCGGCCTTTTGGTCGATAGCCGCGATGCCCCCGTTGTTGCTCACCGTCAGGTAATCGTTGATGAACGCTTCCTTTTCGGCCTTGAGCTTATCCGGAGCGATGACTTGATTGAATTTCAGCAGCCCGCGGATCGTCGCTCCCGCCTTGATCGCGTTCTCCATTCCCTCGCTTTGGGTATGCGCCAGGTCCAGCGCCGGGAGAATGGCTGTGTTCGCCTCACCTAACAGGTCGTTGGAGTTGAAGAACCGGCGAGTGACGAACACTTCGGAGAACGGCAACGTGAACTTTTGCCCGCCGGCCAGAATGAACGCGCAGTAGAGCGTTCCAGCTCCGTCCACGACGTATTCCATGCTTTGCGGACGGACCGGCCAGATGCCGATAAGGTTGCCGCGCTCGTCCTTCTGGAGATAGGCGAAGGCGTTGCTATGAAGGTAGTAGTGCGTGACCAGCTTATAAATCAGGTCATAAGCCGTCATGTACGGATTCGGTCGAACTTGCAGCAGATAGTTCAAGCTGCTGTCTCCCGTCTTCCGCCGTTGCTCCGAAGTGACGACGTGCGTCCCTCGGAGCTTCGCCGCGTTCCGAGCGATTGCGTCCACGGCAGCGCGGTAGATGTCGCTTTCGTAGGCGTCACCGCTGAATGGCGTGAAGAACGCAGGGCCGCCGCTCATAACCTCGACACTCGTCGTCTGCTGCTCTCGCCTTCGCCCGAAGATTCGGCTTAATAAGCCTGCCATCCCATCAACTCCCTGTAATATCATTTTAGCATTATATTTAAAAACTATCGATAGTAAATATGTTATAGGTATTAACTATCGAAAAAGGACATTGGAATAATTTTTGGAATAATCCGCGTTAATTTTGACGTCTTGGTTGTATTTTTCTCGTTTTTTTAGCGATATGGTTGTATCGATGCTCCGCCGCCCTCGCTGCCTCCCTCTTTCGTCACCACGAGCCCAAGAATCAGGGATAAGCGGAGGAGCGCGTCAGACTTAATGCGCCGGTAGTGCCGCTCGCTATATCCAAGATCAAGTGCCAGATCAGTGTCGGAGACGAAGTCATCATCGATGTATCGCTTGCGAATCAGGCTTTGATGAAGCGTTCCTAGCCGTGCCACGGCCTTTTCTACGCGTTCTATGTGCCTTCTGCGGCGTTCTGTCTCTTCGAGGTTGCGAAGGGCTACAGAAGCCGTTGAATCGCTCACTGTGCCCGTGTATCCGTGATAGCGCACTTCGTATGATTGCGTGATCTGCGGTTCAATCGGAATGTACTCGGTGACTTTGTATTCTCGGACTCGCTTTAGATACTCTTCCGTTCTTGCTTTCGTCGCCTGCTTGTCCAAATTGATTGCGTAGGTTTCCATCACCTCACCAGCCCTATGCCAGTCTGTAATTAAGCTGTTTCCGGTCGCCATGCACTACTACGCAATGGTCTTTAGACATTTCAAATATTCGAGTGGCGGTAGCCTCATCGAACTCACACATGGCGTCGATATCGAATTCAGAGGATACGAGAATCGGTAGATTGTTCAAATACCGATAGTTGATGATGGCAAAGGCTTGTTCGATCTGGAATTCCGTCGGAGTCTTCCGGCCCTTCCACATGTCATCGATGTACAAGACGTCGATCCGCTGCATGAGTCCGATTCTGGTTTCCAGTTCGTCAAGGTTGTTTCGGAGCTCGGCGAATCCTTCTACCCAAGGGAAATAGATCAAGGGGACGCCTTTCCGCATGAGGTGATTGGCTACAGCCATGCAGAGATGAGTTTTGCCGCATCCCGGATTTCCGAGTAATGCCAAGCTATTCCGCCGCTTACCCTTGTTTTCATGAAACCATTTAGCGTAATCATAAGCGGCTTCATACGCTGTTTTGACGATTTCCGGCCTGTCTTCAAGATCAAATGCGCCGAAGGACTTCGTTTTAAACTCGTCTGTGATCCGGCTTTGCTTCATGATTCTTTCTGTTTTTCGAGAACTGCCGCAATGCTCGCATTCCCGCCAGTATTCGAGGCCGTCTTCGCCTTTAACTAGGTAGCCCATCTGATCTTTGCACGTAAGGCATCGATACGACTTCGCGTGTTCTTGGCTTGATCCATCCGAGTTGGCCTCCTGTAACTGAATCCGCTGGATTCTTTGGCGCAGCTCCTCCATATCGAACCCCTGGGCGATTTCCTTGACTGCTTTCACTCCTATCCCTCCCGTTCCTCTCCTGATTCATTTTCATCGCTAAGTCGGCGAATTTTGCCCTCAGCTTGGACGCGCTAAGAATATTCGTTCGCCAGAAGTGGTGCGACGTAGCCCAGTCAATCACGGACCGGACAAGCGATTCATCCACCTTGTCGACTTCAAGGAGCTTCCGGAACTCGTCAGCCCATTTCTGAATATTCGCATTTCTGACAAGGTGCCCTACCCCGGATGCTTCCGCATGGTCCATTATCTTTTCGTGAAGATAAACCGCCATTACGTAGGGAGAAGAATCCTCGGAATAGGTCTTGCTGTTCCGAGAAGAAGTCTTTTGATCTTCATTCTTTACATTCTTATCATTCTTTACATTCTTGTTTGTGGTCACTTGTTGGTCATCTGTTGGTCGTTTGTTGGTCACTTGTTGGTCAAACTGCTGGTCATCATTTTGGTATTTATGCCAGTTAAGTATTGATACGACTGAATATTTGTTGGTCGGTTTGATGGTCAAAAATCCGCCGTTTTCAAGAGCCTCTAACCATCTCCATACCGTTTTAGGGCTTTTTTGTTGGTCAATGGGCAAACCCATGTTGAACATCGCATGAAGGTCGAATCGACCGGTCACGAACTCGCCTGGCATTAAGTGGACGATCTGGCGACCGACGATTTGATCCCGCTCTTTGTGGGTCGCTTCGAACAGGCATATCAGCCACAAGCGAAGCAATTCGACATTGTTAAAGATGGGGTTCTCCCGCAATTTGCGATGAAGCTTAATCCAGCCTTCCATGCCGCATCACCGCTCTTAAGCCTGATATTGTGCCAGCAGCTCCCCGCGAAGCCAGAGTTCGATGTTTTCTCGATGGAATAGAATCCGGCCGCGCACCTTCACATGCGGAAGTTGGTTTTCCCGAACCATTGTATAGATGGTTCCGGTCGACACGCCCATCAATTCCGCCGCCGTCTTGACGTCCACCGTTTGGCGCTGCGGCTTCTGTGGAGCCTGTTGCACCGGATCAGGGCTTTGCATTTCCTGCCGATGTCCGATAAGACCTTTATTCTCCAGAAACTCCATGAACTCGCGGAGGAGCGCTTCAGCTTCCGTTGCTTGAATCCCCATAGGTATCTTCCTCCTCATATTGTTGAATGATTGCGTTGCGCTCGGCGCGAAGTTGTTCGATCCGGGCCCCGATAATTCCCCTCACGTTATAGGTAGTGCCGTCATCCAGATCCGCTATCTGATTAGTCGTCAGCTCCTTCGCCAGCCGTACATGCTCCCTTGCGATCTCTACGAGTCGGTCGCCATGCTCGCTATTAACGGCCATCCAGATTGCCCGCTTACTGAATTTCTGCTCATTCATACTTCCGCACCCCGCAAACGTTGGAAGATATCCATGATATCGCGGTCATTGGATATGTACCGCGTGTAAGTCCGTTCCGCCCACTGGACAGCCTCATGCTTGCTCATTCGTCGAACCTCTTGCTTGATCGCCGCCGCCGTCTTGCCATAGCGACGAGAGGCGAGCAGCTTGAAGTATTCGCCCATGAACAGGGCGCCCTTCGGATTCTTGTCCATCATCTCCAGCAAACAGAACTTGAGAATCCCACGAGCGGACAACAAGACGCCTTCGGGATCTTCCGGGTTCGGTCTTACGTCCGCCCCCTTCTCCATCAGTTGAGAACTTGGCTTGAACGCTCCAGGCGTGTTCCTGATTCGTCTCATTGTCACGTCTGGGGCGTTCATTTGGGCCCCGTAAGAGACGAACCGAACGTCTCGTTCGTATTCCACTTCGAAGCCTTCGGACTTCAACGAATCAATCAGCGTTAACAGGCAGGCAGCAGCTTCGTTGATGGAAAACGAATCCTCATACATTTTGAATTGCCCCGCCCCGACGTCGATCGCAATTGCGTAGTGAGAGAACGGATCGCCGTCGCGGATCGGGAAGACGAAGATTTTCCCGCCGAGCCGCTGTTGCATTTCCCTGGCCATTTGTTCGATCGTCATTGGTTTATCACCTTTCTCCATTCAGCGAGCGCTTCTTCTTCGCTGCCGATGTAAACTTGGCTAACCGAAACACGGTAAACTTTCAATAATTTCACGAAGAGGGAGAGCGAGGCGGAACGATTGTTCTTCTCCCAACGTCGAAGTGTTTTGACATCAATTCCAGCTTCCTTTGCTGCCTGTTGTTCCGTCTTGCCGGCGTTTTCCCTTATCATTCTCAATGTCAACTTCACTTGAAACCCTCCTCAAATGAATGGTTTACCGTTTATCTGCTGAATCGAGGTAATGCCATATTCAGTTTTCAAGGAGCGGGTTAGATCATTCCTGAGCCAGTAGCGCCAGCGCGATCAGATTGCCGCGCTTCGTGCGGACGTACAAGCGGCCACCAAGAGCTACACCACATAGTCCCAATTCGACGATTTTTATGCTAACCATGGTTTACATGACTTGCAAAAAAAATCTCATCCGGGGATCTCTTCAGAGCTTCGCAAATGGAGAGCATTAACAAACCGTTAGGAACTTGCCCCTTCAATTCAATGTTTGTGATGGTTTGTCGGCTCGTTCCAGATCGACGAGCAAGCTCAGATAGTGGCATCCCTACCTCCTTCCTAACCATACGAAGCCTGTTGTTGCTAACCATGTGTTACACCTCCTTGTCATTCATAATACATGATGATATCATTAGTGTCAACCATGGTTTGCATTGAGGGGGAATATGAATGTCTGAGTTCGGAAATTACATCAAAGAGCTACGTGGAAACAAGAGCTTAAGGGAATTAGAGCGCCTTTCTAATGTTAGTCACACATATATCAGTAAGCTTGAAAAAGGCTTTGACCCAAGATCTGGCGAGAAGATTGTGCCCTCCATCGATACAATAAAGAAGTTGGCATCTGCTTTTGATATTGATTATGTTGAACTCATGGATAAAGCAGGGTATTTTGATGACGATGCAAACGTGTACTTAAAATCTGAGCTATATAACGAATTAACATCTGGACTTAAGGTTATGGAATCTCAAATTCAAAATATGAAAGATGATGCTATCGAGAGCCTAAAGCAAGGAACCATCCCATTAGACAAATGGTTACTTACAGGAAATACAACATGGAGAGGTCGCACCTTAACAGTTGGGAATGCACGGGATTTAATGGCTTTTTTGGATAATTGCCTTGACAACGAAATAGAGCACATAATAAAGCACCTTAGAATCAGGTACAACGGTCGCAAGTTAAATGAAAAGGATCGTGAACGCATACTAGATATGATTAAAGTACTATTTCCTGAAGATGCGTCGAAGGAGACGTGAGCGTGAAAAACGATCGGAAGATGGTTATTAACCTATCCATCGAGTTAACCGACGAGCTTATTTCAGCTATTTCAGTCGCCGTGGTTTCAGCGTTAGGAAAGATGAGCTACGCAGGCTTCAACCCAAAGTCCGGATTCGATTTCCCCAATGAATACGATGGCACCTCCGAGCTTCTTACTCCACAAGACATTGCTGATTATCTACAGAAGAGTCGAAGGCGCGTTTATGATCTATTGCGTCTAGAGCCGCAATTCGGAGGCATTCCAAGCTTCAAAGTCGGATCCGGAAGAAGAGTCAGAAGAGACGATTTTCTTAAATGGCTTGAATCACGCGAGCGGGGGTGAGCGATTGGATACTGCGGGATTCATCGAAGCTCTAAGGGCAGACATCAAGCGGGAACTTCGAGAAGAGATTCGAGAAGAGCTTAAACAAGAGCTTAAACAAGAGCTCTTGGATGAGTTAATGCCACTGATCGAGAAGAGAATTAGTAAGAATCTATTTACATCTAAAGAAGCAGCAGCCTATCTAAGAGTATCCCACGGCACGCTTTGGCTATTAATGAAGAATAAAGAACTCCCTCATTTTCACATAGGTCGCAGGCTTAGGTTTAGACAAAGCGACCTTGACCAGTTTATCCAGTCAAAGATGCAAAAGAATTTTCCGAAGGTGGTCGAGCAAAATGGCTAGCATCCGCCAGCGCGGAGAGAATTCTTGGTTGCTTACCGTCATGGCCGGCAAGGATGCAAACGGGAAGTACATCCGACGATTTAAAACGGTCACGATCGACGATCCAGCCCTTTTGAAGACGAAGAAACGGCTCGACGACTTCCTAAATTCGGAATACGTTAAGTTCCGGGAAGAAGTAGAATCGGGGGAATACATCAAGCCGGAGAAGATGACGTTTCGGGCGTTCGTGGAGAACTGGCGCCAGAAATACGCCATAAAGCATTTAGCATTCAAGTCGATCGCCGCATATGAGACTCAGCTCCGTTCGCATATCCTGCCGGAATTCGGAGAGATGAAGCTTGAAGATATCAAGCCGCTGCATATCGTCGATTATCTGGACAAGCTTGAACAGGCGAAAAAAGCAAAGGGTAACGGAGGCCTTGCATCTAGCACCATCGAAATGAACCGGCGTGTACTGATGAACATCTTTAAACGCGCTGTAGAATGGCGGATAATTAAGATCAACCCAGTTGCGACCGTTGGTAAGCCGAGAGTTACCCATCAAGAGATTGAACCATTCGATGAGAACGAAGTTAGGCAGCTCCTTCAAGCGCTCCAGAAAGAGCCGTACCACTGGCGTATAATGATTACTCTAGCCCTTACAACGGGCATGAGACGCGGCGAGATGTTGGGCTTGGAATGGAAGCACATTGACTGGAAGAACGGCATTATAGAAGTGTCGCAAACGCTTGTTTATGCAAACAAGGGTGAAATCATCGTCAAGGAGCCGAAAACGAAGAACGGCCGGCGTAAGCTTTCCCTACCCGTCTCTGTGCTCGATGATCTTCGAGAATACTATGCTTATCGCGTGAAGGAACGGGACAAGCTTGGAGACGCCTGGAACGGCAAGGATAAGCATGGGCGTGAATGGAACTTCGTTTTTAGTCATGCGGACGGGACGCCGTTTCACCATCATACCCCGAACCAATGGTTCCGCCTATTCTTGCAAGCTAACGGCATTCGACGTATTCGCCTTCATGATCTGAGACATACATCCGCAACGCTGCTGATAAGCCAAGGCGTCCATGCTAAAATCATTTCGGAGCGCCTGGGACATGGAAACATCAGCACGACCATGAACATCTATGGACATGCCCTCCGGTCAGCCGATCAGGCCGCGGCGGACAAGTTCGAATCCCTTTTCACGAAGAAAACAACGGCCAAAAACAAGACGCCTTGAGCCCTCCGCTCTTGGCGTCTTTTGGTGTTGGTTCAGACGTTTCCGCAAAGGTTTTTGCGACAATTTTGCAACAAACACTCTTTTCCTATTAAATAAACCCAGTAATATCAAGGCCTACAGCCGTCCAACATCCTATGCAGGAGGTAGGCAAATGACATCCCCTCGGCAAAAAAACCGCTCCGCCAAAAGGCGAAACGGTTCGTCCCCATTCCCTGCTATTCGAAGGCTCGGACGCCCTCGACCGTGACGATCTTGCGGAATTCCTGCAATAATCGCGTCGTGATCGGCCCCGCGTGCCCGGCCCCGATCGTCCGCCCGTCCACTTCGCGTACGGCGATGACTTCGGCGGCGGTGCCCGTGAAGAACGCTTCGTCGGCCGTATACACGTCATGCAGCGTAAACGGCTCTTCCTTCAGCGGATACCCGAGCTTGGCGCACAGATCGATGATGGCCCCGCGCGTGATTCCCTCCAGAGCCCCGATGTAGCAAGGCGGCGTGTAGACGACTCCGCGTTTGACGATGAAGATGTTGTCGCTCGAGCCCTCCGCCACGTACCCTTGGGAATTCAGCATGATCGCTTCGCCGACTCCCGCGAGGTTCGACTGGATCTTCACCAGGATGTTGTTGAGGTAGTTCAGAGATTTGATCTTCGGGTTCAGCGCGTCCGGAAGGTTCCGGCGCGGGCTGACGGAGACGGAGCGCAAGCCTTCGCGGTACGCTTCCTCCGGGTAGATCGACAGCTCCTCGACGATGATGACGACGAACGCCTGCGGGCAGCGGGTCGGATCGAGTCCCAGGTTGCCCGGGCCGCGCGATACGACGAGGCGGATGTAGCCGTTCTTCATGCCGTTCTTGCGGAGCGTCTCCACGAGCGCGTCCTGCATCTCGGCGTACGACAGCGGAATGTCCAGCATGATCGACTTCGCCGAATCGTACAGCCGGTCGAGATGCTCCTTGCAACGGAAGATGTTCCCGTCGTAAATCCGAATCCCTTCGAAAATCCCGTCCCCGTACAGGAAACCGTGATCATATACGGAGATTTTTGCATTTTCCTTGGTGACGAATTCGCCATTCAGATAAATCCATTGCTCCGACATGCTCTCTGACACCTCCGGTAATTTAGCCCTCGTAGGGATAGCTCGGGTATGAACCCAGTATGCGAACCTGGCAGCCGATCGCTTCGATCTCGGCGATGGCGGCAGGAAGCAGAACCGTATCCAGGGACATCTCGATATCGATAAAAAAGTAATAGTTGCCCAGCTTCTTCTTCGTCGGGCGCGATTCGATCCGGGACAGGTTGACGCGGCGCCAGGCGAAGGCCGACAGCACTTGATGCAGAGCCCCCGGATAGTCCTCCGGCAGCGTGATCAGAATGCTCGTCTTGTAATGCGACGCGCCCGGCTTGTCGAACGGCTTGTCGCCGACGAGCAGGAAGCGGGTATAGTTGTTGTCGTGGTCGGTGACGCCCTCTTGGAGCACGTCGAGGCCGTAGTCCGCGGCGGCGGTATGCGTTCCGATGGCCGCCCAGCCGAGCCCCGGATTCGCGTGTACGGTCCGGATCGCTTCGGCGGTGCTGCTTAGCGTCTCCAGCTCCGCGTGAGGCAGACGGGATCGCAGGAACTCGTAGCATTGCGCCATCGCCACCGGGTGGCTCAGCACCTTCGTAATCTTCGAGGGGTCCCAATCTCCGCCTTCGGCTCCCGTCAGCTCGGAGCGGCGCCCGACCAGGTTCTGGATGGCCGGGAACACCCACTCGGCGCGGATCGGGAGATCGACTTCGTGCACGAGCCAGTCCATGTGCAGGCTGACGGAACCGTCGATCGTGTTCTCGATCGGCACGACGCTCCAGTCGGTATCGCCCCGGGCCGTCGACTTGAAGACGTCGGCGATCATCTTCTGGTACTTCAGTTCGACGGGCACGCCTTGGAAAAAGTAACGGGCCGCCTCGTCCGAGAACGTCCCCTTCGGCAGCACGGCCGCGGTCGGCAGCTTCGTCATCGGACGGCCACCTCCGCTCCGTCATCCGGCAGAAGCCGTTCCGGGCCGAAGCCGAAGCCGGGGTCGCCTGCGTCGAGAACGATGGCTTCCGCTCCCTTCGCCCAAGGACGCAGCCATCTTGCCGATACCTGGATGCCTTCGGCCGCCATGACTTCGGTCACGAAGCCGACCATCCGCTCCCGGTCGCTCTTCTCGCGGTCGGCCAGCAGCAGCAGCGTCGGCCCCGCTCCGGACAGGACGGCGCCGAGCGAACCGTGGTCGGCCGCTTCGCGCAGAATCTTCTCCATGCCGGGGACGAGAGCCGCCCGGTACGGCTGGTGAAGCCTGTCCCGCATCGCGTGGCGCAGCAGGCCGAGATTGCCCGTCGCCAGCGCCGCCGTGAGCAGCGAGCTGTGGCTCACGTTGAACACCGCGTCCTGCATGGAGACGCTCTCCGGCAGCACGTTGCGGGCCTTCTTCGTCGACAGCTCGAACTCCGGAATGACGACGAGCGCCTCCAGCGCGGCTGGAGGGTCCAGCCGGACCGCCTCCGCGCGGGTTCCGTCCCAGGCGGCAGCCACGATGCCGCCGAACAGAGAGGCCCCGACGTTGTCGGGATGGTTCTCGATCTCGCTCGCCATCCGGAACAGCTCGTCGTCGCCCAGCGGCTCGCCGATCAGCTTGTTGGCGGCGACGAGCGCTCCCACGATCGCCGAGGCGCTGCTCCCGAGTCCGCGTGTCAGCGGGATGTCGCTGCGGATGCCGATGTGCAGCTCCGGCAGCTCGACGCCGGCGCGGCGGAACACCTTCTGGGCGACCTCGTAGACGAGGTTCGTGCGGTCCGTCGGAAGGCCGTCCAGCCCGTCTCCCAGAAGAGCGACCGTCGTTCCCTCTTCCGGCGTCGATGGCCGAAGATCGACCCAAGAGAATAAAGATAAGGCCATGCCGAGCGTGTCGAAGCCCGGTCCCAGGTTGGCCGTGCTGGCCGGCACCCGGACGACGGCGCGGCCGCGCGGGGCGCCCGCCGTCTTGATCGCGATGCTGCTGTTCAAGTCCATGATCCTGTTCCTTCCTTAGCCTTCCACCCGGTAGACGCTCTTGATCGTGCGGATCGCCGGCAGTTCCGCGAATTCCTTCAGCACTTGGTTCAAGGAGGCCTTGTTCGCGTTGTGGGTCGTAATGATCAGCTCGGCCCCGTGCTGGTCCGGCGCGGCCGGCTGCATGACCGATTCGATGCTGAGCTCGTAGCGGGAGAACACCTGAGCGATCTGGGCGAGCACGCCCGCGCGGTCTTCCACGTGCAGAAGAAGGAAGTACTTCGACGCGATCTGCTCGTCCGTCTTCAGCTTCTTCTCCTTGTAAGCGAGAGCCGCCTGGCGGCCGTTGACGCCCAGCTTCGAGTTCTTGACGACGGCGACGAGGTCGGCGACGACCGAAGTGGCGGTCGGCATCTCGCCGGCGCCCGGCCCGTAGAACATCGTCTCCCCGACCGCTTCGCCGTAGACGTACACCGCGTTGAACACGCCGCCGACCGAAGCGATCGGGTGGCTCTTCTTCACCATCGTCGGCTGCACGCTGACGCTGATGCAATCGTCCTGCCGCTCGGCGATGCCGAGCAGCTTCACTTCGTAGCCCAAGCGCTGCGCGTAGCGGATATCCTCCTGGGTGACGGAGCTGATGCCCTTGACGTCGACGTCCTCGAGCGCCACGTTGGCGCGGAAGCCGAGCGTCGACAGGATCGTCATTTTGCGGGCCGCGTCGAGCCCCTCCACGTCCGAGGTCGGGTCGGCTTCGGCGTAGCCGAGAGCTTGCGCTTCCTTCAGCACATCCGCGTACGCGGCGCCTTCCTGGCTCATCTTCGTCAGGATGTAGTTCGTCGTGCCGTTCACGATGCCCATGATCTTCGTGATCCGGTCGGAGGAGAAGCCCTCGATCAGCGTGCGAATGATCGGAATGCCGCCGGCGACGCTCGCTTCGTACAGGACGTCGCAGCCCTTCTCGCTCGCCTTGGCGAGAATCTCCTGGCCGTGCAGCGCCATCAGGTCCTTGTTGGCGGTGACGACGTGCTTGCCCCGCTCCAGCGCCTCCAGAATGTATTCCTTCGTGTTCGCGATGCCGCCCATCACTTCGACGACGATGTCGATCTCCGGATCGCGGACGATCTCCCACGGGTCTTCCGTCAGCTTGGCCGGATCGACGTCGATGCTGCGCGCCTTGGCGCGATCCTTGACCAGGATCTTGGAGATGGAGATCGGCGAGCCGACCTGGCTCTGCAGATCCTCTTGATGGCCTTCGACGATACGGACGACGCCCGTCCCGACGGTGCCGAGGCCGAACAATCCTACTTTGACTGGCTTCATGCTGGTCCTATCCTCCTCGTTAGCTGCGGCCGACGACGATTGCTCTCTTGACGCCTTCCAGCGATCGCAATTGCTCTACCAATTCATTCAAGGGGCCGGAATACCCCGACGTATCCAAGGTGACGACGACGTTGGCCATCCCCTGCAGCGGAATCGACTGGGAGATGGTCAGCACGTTGCCTTGGCTGCGCGCCAGCATCGACAGCACGGCCGACAGGACGCCGGAGCGGTGCTCCAGATCCATCGACAGCGTCGCGATGCGCTCCCGGTTCGCTTGCTCCAGCAAATACACGCCGTCCTTGTACTTATAGAAGGCGCTCCGGCTTAGGCCAACCCGCTCGGCCGCTTCGTGAACCGTCGCCGCCTCGCCGCGCCTTAACAGATCCTTCGCTTGTTCGGTCTTGAGGATGCCATCCGGCAGCAGGTCCTCGCGGACGACGTAGTAGCGTTCCGCCATCTTCCGTCCTCCCAGGAAAGACGAATGTTTACGTATAGTGGACATTATATCGGATCGAGCGGGCTGCGGCAATAGGCCGATGGAGAAAAAATAGGGAAACGATCGGCCGCCGGCGAAGGCCGAACCGCTCTCGGTCTCCGCTTGCACGCCTCGAATGCTTTATTTGCGATTATTTCGACGATTTGATTGAAAAAAACGCACGCGTTAAACCGCTGCAATCAGACTCTGCATAGTCCGATCTAGGCGAGAATGCGGAACTAACCTGGAAAACCGAGTCTGTATGCGAATTGGACAATTGCAGAAAAAAACCAACCGTTCTCCCCATCCCCGGTTGGTTCTTTGTGCTTCTCTATTTAACGATCCTCGAACAAATAATCGTCCTTGCCGCCCTCGAAGAACTCGAACTCGAAGTCCCCGATGCGGATCGTGTCCCCGTCCCGGGCGCCGCGCTTGCGCAGCTCCGCGTCGACGCCGATGTTGCGCAGAATGCGGCCGAAGCGCAGGACGGCCTCGTAGGAAGCGAACTGCGTCCGCTTCAGCAGCTTCTCGATCGATTCGCTCTCGACCACGTACACTTCGTTGTCGCGCGTAATCCGGAACTCGTGGTCGGACGGACGCTCTTCCATCCGATAGACGATGCCTTCGTCCTCGTCCGCCGTCGCTTCTTCGGCGACCTCCGACGGATCGGGCAGCGAGTCGAGCAGATCCGCCACCTTGTACAGCAGCTCGGGCACGCCTTGCCTCGTCAGCGAAGAGATCGGCACGATCTCGATACCCGGCCGAACCGCGTCGACCTTCTCGCGGAACGCGGCGAGCTGCTCTTCCGATTCCGGCATGTCCATCTTGTTCGCCGCGACGATCTGAGGACGCTCCGCGAGCTTCGCGTTGTACAGCTTCAGCTCCTCGTTGATCTTCTCCCAGTCGTCGAACGGATCGCGTCCCTCCATGCCGGACATGTCGACGACGTGCACGATGACCCGGGTTCTCTCCACGTGCCGCAGGAACTCGTGTCCAAGACCTACGCCGGCATGAGCGCCCTCGATCAAGCCGGGCAGGTCCGCCATGACGAAGCTGCTCTCGTCGCTCACCTGCACGACGCCCAGGTTCGGCGTCAGGGTCGTGAAGTGATACGCGCCGATCTTCGGCTGGGCGCCGGACACGACCGACAGCAGCGTCGACTTGCCGACGCTTGGGAATCCGACGAGGCCGACGTCGGCCATGACCTTCAGCTCCAGCGTCACCCATCGCTCCTGGCCCTCTTCGCCGTTCTCGGCGATGGCCGGCGCCGTGTTGGCCGGCGTCTTGAAGCGGGTGTTGCCCCGTCCGCCGCGCCCGCCCTTGGCGATGACGACCTCCTGGCCGTGACGCGTCAAGTCGGCGAGCATCTCCCCGGTATCGTCGTCGTACACGATCGTCCCCGGCGGAACGCGCACGATCAAATCCTCCGCGTTGGCGCCGTGCTGGGTCTTGTTCTTCCCTTTGACGCCCTTCGGCGCCTTGAAGTGCTTCTGATAGCGGAAGTCCATCAGCGTGCGCAGGCCTTCGTCGACGCGGAACACGACGTCGCCGCCCTTGCCCCCGTCGCCGCCGGCGGGGCCGCCTTCCGGGACGTACAGCTCGCGCCGGAACGCCACCAGCCCGTCCCCTCCGTCGCCGCCCTTCACGTATATCTTCGCTTTGTCCACAAACATGATGAGTTCACTCCGTTTAGCAAGTTATACGGCTCTCTCTTCGAGCGGGAAGGCGACGACGATCGTCCTTCCGGCAGCGGTCGCCGTCTCCGGATCGCTCCGATTCTCTTCCGTCAACCGTCCGAAGCCGTCCAGCACTCTCTCCAGCTCGGCGACCAGGCTGTCCTCGCCGGCGAGCCTGCCCTCGAAGGTCATGACCAGCCGAGCCTGCCGTTCTTCCGAGCGGAAGCGAAGCCGGAGCACGTTCTCTTCCTCGGAAGACGCCGCGGCCCGGAACCGCATGACGTTCACAAGGCCGATGACGGCCGACGTGAGCCGTTCGCCGTCCAGTCCGCGGTCCTTGACCCCGAACCCTTCCTCGACGTCGACTTCGAGACGCATCGTGTCGCAGACGGTGCGGAACGACAGGAAGAACGCCGCCAGCTTGGGCACTCCCAGATGGGAGATCCGGCTGTCCTGCTCCATCCTTCTTCTTATTCTGTCCACGACGGCGACCGCTTTATCGGGCTTGCCCAACCTTAAATAACCGTACAGGATTTGCAGCTCGTTCATCCAGTCGTGGCGATGATGGCTGAGCGTCTCGATCGCGGAATTCTGCATCAGCTCCAGCATTCTCGCGTGCCTCCGCCTCTCGGACCGGCGGTCCGAAGCGACGAACGCCGCCGCGGCTCCGATCGTCCAGACGACGAACAGAACGGCCGGCCACCCTTGGCCCTGCCAGACGAACATCGCCGCCGCCGGAATCAGCAGCGAGACGGCGGCCACGACGGCCCATACAATCGACTTCCTCGACATGATCGCGACTTCCCCGTTTCGTTAATGGTCGGACGGTTGGCGGACGGCGAGCCGGCCGGCGGCCTTCGCGGCCGTCTTGCCATGCTCGCCCGAACGACGCCCCGCAACGGCCGAGAACCCCGGCCTCACATGGCGGCCGGGGTTCTCTGGTGTGTCGGTATTAGCCTTCAAGAGCGGCAGCTACAGGAGCTTGCTCGACCGGATATACGCTCACTTTCTTGCGATCGCGTCCCCAGCGCTCGAACTTGACGACGCCGTCCACGAGAGCGAACAGCGTATCGTCCTTGCCGATGCCTACGCCCGCGCCCGGATGGATCTTCGTGCCGCGTTGGCGCACGAGAATCGTGCCGCCGCGAACGGCTTGACCGTCGGCGCGCTTCGCGCCGAGGCGCTTCGAACGGCTGTCGCGTCCGTTCTTCGTGGAGCCTACGCCCTTCTTCGAAGCGAACAACTGAAGATTCAGCTTCAACATGGATGTCAACCTCCTTCTTTACTTGGTGCCTTGCTTTATTCTCACGTACTTGCCGTATGTCTCTACGATGGATTCCAGCGCGACGACCATTCCTTCCAGCAGCAGCTGGACCTGGCCGTTCTTCGCCGCGTCTTCGCTCTCCGGAGCGCTCGCCGACAGCCAGCCCGACTGCATCTTCGCTTCGGGGACGAGTCCCGTCAGCTTCTCGATCGCATTGACGGTGCCGACCGTCACGGCCGACACGCCCGCGCAGACGATGTCCTTGCCGGGATCGGCGTACCGAGCGTGACCGGAGACGGAGAAGCTTCGAATCCGTCCGTCAGGACCGCGAACGATCGTAACCGTGACCATCAGTGGCTCGTCCTTCTTAAGCCTTGATGCTCTCGATCGTCACCTTCGTGTACGGTTGACGATGGCCTTGCTTCTTGCGCTCGTTCTTCTTCGGCTTATACTTGAAGACGATGATCTTCTCGCCTTTAACGTGCTTCTCGACTTTAGCCGTGACGGATGCGCCGGCTACGAGCGGAGCTCCGGTTACGAAGCCTTTGTCGCTGGAGACGGCCAGAACCTTGTCGAACGTCACGCTGTCGCCTTCGTTAGCGGAGAGCTTCTCCACGAAGAGGACGTCGCCCGCTTGGACTTTGTATTGCTTGCCGCCGGTCTCGATAATCGCGTACATGTGTGCACCTCCTCGTCTCTAAGACTCGCCTCGATGGGTGCCGGATGTCGCAGCGTTGAAGCAGCCAGGACAGCGCCGGTCTTCGATACCCGGTAAAGAGCGGTTGTAGCATGCAATTCCCGAAGGAGCGCTTTGCACGCACCCTAGAATTCTATCATAAGGAATCCGCGATTACAACCTATATCTTCGAACGGCAACAAAAATACCGGAAGCGATCTGCATCGTTCCGGTAAGCCTCCGCGAAGGTCGGGCGAAGGGCTGCATGCGTTGGTTACGACATGCGTTGGTTACGACTTGCGGAAGGGAGCCGCCGCCGTTCGGCCGATGTCGCGAATGAGAATCCCGACGTCCTGGGCGAAGTTGCGAACCGGATGCCCGTCGAGAGGCTTCAGGCTCTGCGCGTGGATCGACTGAATCCGCGCATGAAGATTTTTATCGGCGGTCACATGGACCCGGTAGCCGGGCTTGAACGTCTGAACGCTATGACGCACGTCGTTCTCGACCTTCGCCCGATTCTCTCCGCCCTTCACGTCGATCCCGATAATCGCCTCCCGGCCGTGAACGAGAACCGTCGTCTTCCGGACTCCCTTGACGTTCGCCACGTGGCGGGAGATCACGTCCGAGGTCTGCTTGTCGAAGGCGGAAGGGACGTTCTGGACGCGGGTCTTGGCGCCGGTTCGGTCGCCGAGCGGCTTCGCCTTGTATTGGTTGGTCTTCACGCCGTCCTGCTTGGCGCACCCGGTCCCCGCGACGACGAGCGAAGCGGCCAGCAGAGTTGCTCCGATCAGCTTGTGCATTTTTATCGCCTCCTGACGCTTAAAATGCGCGGCGGAAGCGGTTTGCATGCGGCGGAATCCTCGTTCCCCATTTTTCCCCTATGAAGCGCCGCTGCCTATGTAGCCGAAAAAAAAAGGAAGTCGCGCCCCGCAATCGGGGCGCGACTTCCATCAAGTCATCAGGCGAGCGAACACGACGAGCCGTTCCTCGTGTTCCCGCCGGGCGCGGTTGAACTTGCCCGTGCACGTAATCAGACAGAGACGGGCTTCGTCGGCCGGACCGAATATCCGCTGGATCGGAGCTTCGGCCGTCTTGAACGACTCGACCGAGGTGATCTTGAACACGAGCGCCTTGCCCTTCGAATTCGTGACCACGATCGGGTCGCCCGGCTTGGCCTTCTTGAGCGGGTAGAAGACGGCGGGTCCCGTGTGGCTGTCCACGTGGCCGGCGATTACCGCGTTGCCCTTCTGCCCGGGCTTGATTCCCGGCGACAAAATTCCGGTCACGTGCGGGGATTCGGGAACGTCCATGCGGCCGTTCTCGAGAACGCCGACCTGTTCGACGCGGGCGTCGATCCGAAGCGTCGGGATGACGACCCGGTCCGGCGTGAACGCCAGGCTCTCGAAGGACCGGCTTGGCGCCGGAGCCGCCGGCTTCTCCGCGGCGGCGCGAGGCGCCGGCCGAGGAAGCGGAGACGGGGGGGGAACCCCCTGGCGCGGGGAATGGCGATTCCCGCGCGGGAGAGCCCGGAGCGGAATTCCCGGGACCGAGACTCCCTGGAGCGGAATCATCCGGAACCGCGGAACGACCCGGAGCCGCGCCGATCCCGTGCGCTCTCGCTTCGGGCGGGCGCGCAGATCCCCCGTACGACTCGGCAGTCGGCGCCGGGGTCCGTTCAAGCTCCGAAGGCCCGGCGCCGCGATCCCCGCACCCCGTCGCGATCGCAATCGCCGCCATCCAAACGAAGAGAAGGGATGATGTCCTCATAGTCCTCGTTCCTCATGCCGATGCCGTCGTCTCTAACGTCCAAGAAGAGGGTCGCCCCTCTTCCCGAATGCAGCAGCCTTTACTCGCTCGTTCCGCCGTAACCGGTCTTGGGAAGAGCTTTGGGAGTGATGCTTTTCGCGCGAAGCTTGCTTCCGCCGAGCGCTCTCGGCTTCGCCTTGCTCTTGGCGTGAAGCTTGTGCTTGCCCGTGCTCTTCGCATGCAGCTTGTGCTTGGCCGCGCTCTTCGCATGCATCTTGTGAGCGTGGGTTTTGTGCTTCTGATCCGCCGGAGCGGCAGACGCGGACGCGGATGCGGCCGTCAACATCAAACAAGCGGACAACAACGCGATGGCTGCCTTCTTCAACGCGAATTCCTCCCTAAGAGTTCATTGGGGGTGCTCTCCCCGAATCTTAGAGTAAGCCATAACGCGTTGATCGATACTTGTCAGGTTATGGCCTCCAGCGCTCGGGTTGCTACCGGATGTAGATTTTCCCTTTGCCCTTGCACGCCGCGCAAGTCTCGTAGAAGTAGCTCTCGACGTTGGCCCTCGCCTTCTTGCGGGTGATCTCCAGCAGACCGAGCCTCGTCCACCCGAGCACCTGGCACTTCGTCCGATCCCGCTTCATCGAGTTCTCCAGCTGCTGCACGACCTGGTGCCGATGGTCCTCCGTCTCCATATCGATGAAGTCGACGATGACGATGCCGCCTACGTCCCGGAGCCGGAGCAGGCGGGCGATCTCCTGCGCGGCTTCCATGTTCGTGCGGAACACCGTCTCCTCCAGATCGACCGTCCCCGTATACTTGCCCGTATTGACGTCGATCACCGTAAGCGCCTCGGTCCGGTCCCAGACGAGGTAGCCCCCGCTTCGCAGCCAGATCCGGGGCTGGAACGCCTTGCTCAGCTGCTCGTTGATTCCGAACTTGTCGTAGAGCGGGACGGATTCCCCGTAGAGCCGGATCCGGTCCTCGAGAGACGGAGCGGTCCGGCGCAGATAGGACGCGGCTTCCCGATAGGCCGCCTCGTCGTCGATGACGAGCTCCTCCGTGTCCGGGGTGAACACGTCCCGCACCATCCTCTGCACGAGGCCGAAGTCCCGGTGCAGCTCCTCGGGCGCGGCCGCCGCTTGGCCCCGCTCCCGAATGTCGTTCCAGACGCTCCGCAGCGCCTGCAGATCGTCCTCGAGAGCTTCCAGGCTCTCTCCTTCCGCGTTCGTCCTCAGAATAATGCCTTCGCCGGGCTCCCGCAGCTGTTCGGCCATGTTCTTCAGGCGCGACCGTTCCTGCTCCTGCTCGATCTTCTTGGAGACGCCGACGTAATCGGCGTGGGGCATGTAGACGAGCCAGCGGCCCGGCAGCGAATAATGGGTCGTCACTCTCGCTCCTTTGCCCCCGAGGGGTTCCTTCATCACCTGGACGATCGTCTCGTCCCCGGGCTTCAGCAATTCGGAGATCGAAGGCTTGTCCTTCGGCTGTTTGTCCAGATGCGGATGAAGAGCGTCGTCCACGTACAGAAAAGCGTTCTTGGCCAGTCCGATGTCGACGAACGCCGCCTGCATGCCCGGAAGAACGTTCACGACGCGGCCCTTGTACAGGTTGCCGACGATCGAGTGGCCCTCGGACCGTTCCACGCTGAATTCCGTCAATCTTCCGTCTTCCAGGAGAGCCGTATGGGTCGCGTTGCGCGCGCAGTGGACGAACAGCTGCTTCATGCCTGCCTCCCGTCGATGCTTATTTCCTCCATTCTACATGAAAAAACGCAAATCCGCATGCCCGTTCGTCAAAGAACGGAGAAAACCGTCGATTAATTGCCCCTCGGGCACGACGCGGTTGATCTTCCCCTGCTTCATGACGTAGACGAGATGGTAGCGTTCCTTCATAAGCAGCTTGACGACCGCGGATGGCGGACGATGCTCGGAGACGACGATCGGCTGGGCGAGCGTGCCTGCCCCGATCCGCCCTTCCGACCTTCTCGCGCGATGGACGAGGAAGCGCAGGAACACGAACGGAACGTTGCGCCGGTACGTCCAGTTGGATGCGCACAGGAACGAACCGACGATCAGCAGATTGAAGTGGGGACGCCCTCCGTTCAGCAGAGGATAGACGGAACCGGCAACGGTCGCGGCGCTGAACAGCAAGCTGATTCTCATACTCCACAGCAGCGTGCGGTGATACGGAATTCGCAGGCTCATCCAGCATTGAACGAGCTTGCCCCCGTCCAGCGGCAGGATCGGGAGCAGGTTGAACAGGGCGATCGTCGCGTTGGCCGTCGCGAATCCGTCCGCCCAAGAGCCGTCGACCCACCCGGCCCACCCGGCGGCGAAGGCGGCGGCGGCCAGGAAGACGTTCTGCAGCGGTCCGGCGATCGCCACCAACGCCTCCTCGCGCGCGGGCACCGTGCCGGCTTCCTCCACCTCGAGCACGCCGCCGAACGGGAGCAGCTTCACCTCTCGGATCGTCCAGCCGAAGCGCATCGCCATCGCCAGATGGCCGAGCTCGTGCAGCAGGACGATGCCGAACAGCGTGACCGCTTCCGTCAATTGGCCGGTCATGACGGACAGCAGCATCAGCAGCACGAATAGAGGATGAAGCTTGAAGGAGATCCCCCGCCATTTAATCAAAAGGAACCACTTCCGCCGGATCGAGAGTTTGGCCGTCCCGCTTGACGGCGAAGTAGAGCGTCCCTTCTCCTTCGCCTCCGGCGGAGGAGGAGGCCAGCTCCCCGAGCGCGGTTCCGGCTTCGACCCAATCGTCCGGCTGGACGGCCGGATTGTCCACGTTGCCGTAAACCGTGACGATCCGGTTCGCATGCTGCACCAGAATCGTCGCGTAGCCCTGCTCGCCGATCGTCACCTGGGTGACGCGTCCCGTGTGGACCGCGATGACGGGCGTTCCCGCCGGAGCGGCCAGCCGGACGCCGGTGCCGTCCTGGGCGAACGTCTGCACGACCCGCCCGGCGATCGGCGGCACGGTCTCGTTCCGGCTCCAAGCGGCCGACACCGCCTTCGAAGGGTTCTGCTGCTTGAAGATCGGAAGGAAGGCGGGCGTCCCGCCGAACGTTCTCTCGTACCAAGCCTCCGCGGCGGCGAAGTTCATGTCCTGGGTCACCGTCCGGACGGCCCAGGCTTCGGCCGCCCGGCTGCCCGGAAGATCCAGGCGGGTCCACCCCCATCCGGCTCCCAGCAGAACGGCGGCGACGGCCGTCCGGATCGTCAACCCGCGGACGAACCGGCGCAGGAAGGTTCCCGGCCCCCCCTCGGGCGGCTCCTCGTCCCAGCCGGAGCGGCCCGACAGCCCGCGGTAGGGGGAGAGGCTCGACAAGGAGCCGATCGGTCCCGTCCCGGAAGGCCGCCCCGGCTCGGCGCCGGGCTCGCGGACGGAATCCGGCCGGGCGAAGACGGTGCGCGGAGGCGTCGCGTCGTTCGCGGCGTAACCGCCGCCGTTTCCGCCGGCGCCGCTTGTTTTTCTCCCGTATTCGCTGCGCTGCTTCTCCTTCCACCACTTCTCGGGGTCGGGCTCTTCTCTCTCCGATCGATCCCGCACGGAAGAGGAACGCAGGTAGCCTCCTTCTCCCGGCGCGAAGCGCGCAGCCGGTTCCGGCAGCTCGCCCGGCGCGGATTCCGGCCACGGATCGGGCATCGGGCTTATTCCGGGAGGATACGAGCTTTCTCCCTCTTGCCGGCTGCCGTCCGCGCCGGCGAATTCCCCGCGATTTTCCCGCGACTCGTCCGCCAACCTCGAATCTTCCTCGTACCTCCCGAACAAGCTCGGCGTCTCCGGCTCGCGACTCCCGTTCTCCGGACGTTCCGCCGTCAGCTGCCGAATCCTCTCCCGCCTGCGCTGGCGGACGTTGTTCCGCACTTCCATGGCCGCTTCCTCCCTTGTCCGCCTCTTTGTTATCACGATATGGCAAGCCTGGCGGGTTTAGACCTGTTGGGCGGGACGAACCGGGATCGCGGCGATCGGGCCGGGCGGCATAGGCGGGATGCCTGCCCAGGGGGACGAGAGCGCGCGAAAAACCCGCCGGGCGAACCCGGCGGGCTGGAGAACAAGTCGAACGGAGGCGATCGACGGCTAGTCGTCCATCGTATACTTCTCTTGATGCGCCCGGATGCTGAAGATCAGGCCGATCGACAGCATGTTCAGCAGAAGCGAGGTGCCTCCGTAGCTGATGAACGGAAGCGTGATGCCCGTGATCGGCATCAATCCGATCATCATCCCGATGTTCTGGAAGATCTGGAACACCATCATGGACGCGATGCCAATAATGATGAACGAGCCTCGCAAGTCGTAGCACTGGTAGGCGATCAGAATCATTCGGTAAATGAAAATAAAGTAGAGCAGCAAGAGGACCGCCGCCCCCTGGAATCCGAACTCCTCTCCGATGACGACGAAGATCGAGTCCGAATACGGGTACGGGATGAACTTGCGGTTCTTCGATTCGCCCTTCATGTAGCCGTCGCCGGCGAGGCCGCCGGAGCCGATGGCGATCTGGGCGTATTCGGATTGCCGCCGTTCGTCCGCGCTCGCCTCCTCGGGATGAATGAACGTATTGATCCGCTGATACCAGTGAGACTTTTCATGATCGTCGAGGTAATTCTTGATGTCCGTATTGAACGTGTTGAAGAGGGTGACGAACAGGATCAGCCCGCCGACGACCGCCACCAGGCCGATCGTCACGTACGTGTAGCGGACGTTGCCGATCCAGAGCATGCCGAGCACGATGAAGATATAGATCATCGCGTTCCCGAGGTCCGGCTGGATCATGACGAGAATAAACGGGACGAACGAGACGGCGGCGATGGCCATGACGTCGGTCCGCATGCGGAGCGGGTCGCCTTGCCTCCGTCCGAGCACGGCCGCTACTGATAGGATCAGGATAATCTTCATGAATTCAGCCGGCTGGAACGTGAGGCCCCCTGGAAGCTCGAACCAGCTTCGCGCCCCGTTGCGGACGGGAGCGAAGAAAAAAACGGCGATGAGCAAAGCGATGCCCAACGCATACCAGACGTACCAGCTTTTCAGGAGCAGCCGATAATCGACAAGCACCATCAATAGAACGACGCCGAAGCCTACTGCGTAATAAGTCAACGTCTTGACGTCGAAGTGGTAATACAGCGGGTCGTTATGGGTCGCGCTTCGCACGACGAGCGTGCTGATAACCATGAACGCGACCAGAATAAGCATCATCAGCCAATCTATCTTCTTGAATCGGTTTAGCAAGGGGGATCATCCCATTCCGAGAAACTTCTTGACCCGCCCGAACATTCCGCTCTTCTCTTCGAGCTGCATGAGAGGAACCGTCTCTCCCAGAATGCGGCGGGCGACGTTGCGATAAGCGATAGCGGCGCGGGAGGACGGGTTCATCACGGTCGGCTCTCCCAGATTGGCGGACTTGATCACGATCTCGTCGTCGGGGACGATGCCGATCAGATCGATGGCGAGAACTTGGCAGATATCGTCGATCTCCAGCATGTCGCCGCTCTTCAGCATGTTCGGGCGAATGCGGTTGATGATCAGCTTGGGGGATTTGAAGCCTCTCTGCTCCAGGATGCCGATGACGCGGTCGGCGTCGCGGACGGCCGCGTTCTCGGGCGTCGTCACGACGATCGCCTGGTCGGCCCCGGCCACCGCGTTGTCGAAGCCCTGCTCGATGCCGGCCGGGCAATCGATGATCACGTAGTCGTAGTCGGGCTTCAGATCCTCGACGATCTTGCGCACCTGCTCCGGCGTGATGTCATGCTTGTCCTTCGTCTGGGCGGCGGGCAGCATGTAGAGCTCGTCGAACCGCTTGTCCTTCACGAGAGCCTGATTCAGCCGGCAGCGGCCTTCCGCCACGTCGATCAGATCGTATATGATGCGGTTCTCGAGCCCCATGACGACGTCCAGGTTGCGCAATCCGATGTCGGTATCGACCATGCAGACTTTGCGTCCCAGCAGCGCCAACGCCGTCCCCAAGTTCGCGGACGTCGTCGTTTTCCCCACGCCGCCTTTGCCGGAAGTGACGACAATCGCTTCTCCCATCGTTCTACACTCCTTTGAAAAACATGGCTTCCTTGCGGTGATGATGCAGATGCGTCAGCTTGTCGAGTTCCATGACTCCGTCCCGCAGATAAGCGTATTCCATCGTCGGCTCGGCCGACGCCCATTCCTCCGGAGGGCGGCTGATGACCTCCGCGATCCGCAGCTGGGTCGGCGTCATGAGCGACGCCGCGATAATCGCGTTCGCGTTGCCCTCGCAGCCCGCGTGGGCCGTCCCCCGCAGCGCGCCCATAATATAAATGTCGCCCGTGCAGAGGACCGAACCGCCGGGGTTCACGTCCCCGAGCAGCAGCAGATGGCCCTCGTGGCGGACGGTCTGACCCGACCGCACGATTCCCGTCATCGTGCGCATGACGTTGCGCTGCGCTTCGAGCTCCTCCGGCGTCGGATCGCTCTCGATCGCCTGCACGAGGAAGTTCCCCTGCCTGCGGATGGCGGCGCGCAGCCTCTCCTTGTCCTCTTCGCCGATTCTTCGCGAGCCGAGCTTGACGAAGACGTGCACGATCGGCCCGGTCAGCTGCTGCTCGTGCTTGTCCAACTTCTCTTGCAATTCGTCCAGAAGCGCCCCGAATTCGCACCGGTCGTCCAGCAGGAATACGAGGCCTTCCTTGGTGCCTTTGATCGTTATGGCCGTTTTGACGCTCACCTTCGTCCGCCCCTCCCCATGCTATATAACATTCTGCCGGACGAACCTGAATTCCTGCCGGCCGCGCGGAGGAACGGTACGGAACGTCACCCGGCGTTCTCGTCGGAAGCCGAGGCGGCCTTGAGCATCCAGCGGCGGACGGGCAGATAGAGCGCGAGAGCCAGCGCCACCTGCAGGAGCAGCGTGGGGACGATATGCCAGTAGACCGCGAACCCGTAGCTGTCCGACGTATATTGGAACAGCCGATAGACGAGATAGATCAGCGTGTCGAGGATGGCGCTGCCGACGCCGACGGCGAGCAGCGTGAAGCCGATCGTGCGGGGCCTGCGGTCGGAGACCAGCCCGATCAGGTAGCCTAGCAGAGCCATGAAGTATCCGTAAGAGCCCATCAGATGTCCGTAGAAAAGCAAATCTTCGAGAAGGCCGAAGCCCAGGCCGAACAGGAACGCCGGATGCCGGCCGCCGAACAGGGCGACGAACACCGACATGATGAACGGCAAGTTCGGCAGCAGCCGCTCGCTCCACGCGTCCGGGACGAGCCAGGGCAGCACCGAGGTCTGAATGAGCAGAAGCGCCAGCGTCAACAGAATCGTCCGATTGATGCGAACCTTCGTCACGGGGCGTCCACATCCGGAGCGTCCACATCCGGGGCGATGACGACGAACACGTCGGTCAGATGGTCGAACTTGGCGGCCGGCTTGATCGCGGCCGTATGCGTCAAGCCGAAGTCCCCTACCTCGTTGCTGACGACGGTGCCGATAATGATTCCCATAGGCAGAACGTTGCCGAGTCCCGACGTGACGATCAGGTCGCCTTCCTTGACTTCGGCGTTCTCGTCGATTCTCGTCATCTGAAGCACGTTGTTCTCCTTGTCGTAATCGACGATGCCGAACGTCTGCTCCTCCCGGCCGAGCACCGTCGCGGAGATCGAGATCCGGTCGCTGGACGTCGGATCGAGCTCCGTGATCGGCATAACCGTCGACGTGAACTCCGACACTTTGCTGACGAGGCCGACCATGCCGTCGACCGACGTCACGGCCATCTTCGGCTTGATGCCGTCGTGGGCGCCGAGGTTAATCTTGATCGTCTTGTCGTAAGGGTTCGAGCTGTTCGCCACGACTTGCGCGGGAATGTATTTATAATTATATAATTTCTGTTGCCGTTCTTTGAACTCGAGCGCCTTCATCAATTGCTTGTTCTGATTCTCGACCATGTTGTAATGGATCTTGTCTTGCGTATATTGGGCCACCGTCCGTCTAAGCTCTTCGTTCTCCTTATACACATCGGAAAGCCGGCCGAGGTCGCGGAAAAATTCCGACACTGCCCCGACCGGCCGGTACAAAGCCCCTTGGACCGTCCCGAACGCGTCGTTGACGAAGCGTTCGGGCCAAGTCAGTCCGGTACGTCCCGATGTGAAGCCCAGCATGGCGATAAACAGGATCAGCCCGATCATGAGAATGAACAAGCGTTTGTTGCGCATTATCTTAAAAATAACCGATCACCTGCTTTCCCTTCCCCCATCGGGCTCCGATCCGAACGCTATCAGCGCCTCTTCGAGCCGGATCCGCCCTTGGAGGATTTGAACAAGTGAATATTCTCGAGCGCACGGCCCGTGCCGATGGCCACGCAATCGAGCGGATGCTCGGCGACGATGACCGGCATGCCCGTCTCGCGCGCCAGCATCTTGTCCAGGTTGCGCAGCAACGCGCCGCCTCCGGTGAGCACGATGCCCCGGTCCATGATGTCGGCGGACAATTCCGGAGGACACTTCTCGAGCGTTACCTTGACGGCTTCCACGATGGCGTTCACCGTATCGGACAGAGCTTCCGTAATCTCGTCCGAGGTGATGGCGAGCGTCTTCGGGAGACCGGAGACGAGGTCGCGTCCGCGAATCTCGATGGATTCGACCTTGTCGAGCGGAAGCGCCGAGCCGATCTCCATCTTGAGCTGCTCGGAAGTCCGCTCGCCGATCATCAGATTGTACAGCCGCTTGATGTACTGCATGATCGCTTCGTCCATCTCGTCGCCGGCGACGCGGATGGAGCGGCTCGTCACGATGCCGCCGAGAGAGATGACGGCGACTTCGGTCGTGCCTCCGCCGATATCGACGACCATGCTGCCGGTCGGCTCCCATACCGGCAGATCGGCGCCGATCGCGGCCGCGAACGGCTCCTCGATCGTATACGCCTCGCGGGCTCCCGCTTGCTTGGTGGCGTCCTCGACCGCGCGCTTCTCGACGGCGGTAATGCCGGAAGGCACGCATACCATCACGCTCGGATGGCGCGGCGGGAACGAACGCTCCTTCTGGGCTCTGCGGATGAAGTATTTGATCATCGTCGCGGTCGTCTCGAAGTCGGCGATGACGCCGTCCTTCATCGGGCGGATGGCCCGGATGTTGCCCGGCGTGCGGCCGATCATCTTCTTGGCGGCTTCGCCTACGGCCTCGATTTTTTTCGTATCGGTACGCAGGGCGACCACGGAAGGTTCCCTAACGGCGATTCCTTTGCCTTTGACGTATACAAGCGTGTTTGCGGTTCCAAGGTCAATGCCCAGATCGCGCGTAAATCCACCAAACATATGCTGCTACCTCCTGTTGGGACAATCCTTATTATTATATTACAAGCGTCCGGCTTCCTTCAAACTAATATAGCGATTGTCACCGATTACCAGGTGGTCGAGCAGCTCGATGCCGATCAGCTCGCCGGCTTCCGCGAGGCGGCGGGTGAGCTGAATGTCTTCCGGGCTGGGCGTCGGATCGCCGCTCGGGTGGTTGTGCGCGCACAGAATCGAAGCGCTGCTCCGGCGGATGGCCGCCCGGAACACTTCCCGGGGATGGACGACGGAGGCGTTCAAGCTCCCGATGGACAGCGTCTGGCGGCCGATCACTTGATTCTTCGTGTTCAGGAACAGGCAGACGAAGTGTTCTTCGCGAAGATGCCTCATCTCCTCCATGAGCAGATCGGCCGCGTCCTGCGGACGAGTGATCTTGACCATGTCGGGCAGACGCGACCGGGCCACCCGGCGCCCCAGCTCGATCGACGCCTGAAGCTGCAGCGCCTTGGCCGGGCCGATGCCGCGGATGTGCGTGAGCTCGTCCCAGCTCCGCTCGGCGAATCCCCGAAGGCCGCCGCAGTCGCTCAGGATGCGCTCCGCCAGCCGGACGGCGGATTCGTCGCGGGTTCCCGTGCGCAGGAGGATGGCGAGCAGCTCCGCGTGGCTGAGCGCGCCCGCGCCGTGCCTCTGCATCCTCTCCCGCGGCCGTTCGTCCGCCGGCACCTCCCGCAGCATATACGATCGGGGAGACCGTTGTTCCTTCTTAAGCTCCATCGCGCAATTCCCTCTTCTCGGTCTTCCGCGTCGGCCGCGGGTATCGGCTTAGGGTCGTCCGGACATGTCTTCGCGCGGGCGTTACGGCAGCGAGACGCCGAAGGGCTCGAGCATCTCGGCCAGCAGGGAGAGAGGGAGGCCGACGACGTTGAAGAAGTCGCCTTCGATGCCTTCCACGAGAAGAGCTCCCTTCTCTTGAATGCCGTAGGCGCCGGCCTTGTCCATCGGCTCGCCCGTGGCGACGTATCTGGCGAGCTGAACGCTCGAGAGAGGCCGCATCCGCACCTTCGTCGAGCGGTGGGAGGTGGCCGCCTTGCCCGTTCCGAGCTCGAGGCAGGTTACGCCCGTATAGACCTCGTGGGTTCGCCCGGAGAGTCGCTCGAGCATGCCGAGCGCGTCTTCCTCGTTCTTCGGCTTGCCCATGATCTCGCCTTCGAGAGCGACGATCGTGTCGCTTCCGACGACGATGAAGGATTCGCCGGCCGGCGGCGCTTCCATCGATTCGGCGACGGCCTTCGCCTTGCGCAGGCTCAGTTCTTCGACGACGCGGGAGGGCGTCCAGCCGGGCGGCGTGCTCTCGTCGGCGAGGCTCGGGCGGACGAGAACGGGGAGGCCGAGCGTCGCGATCAGCTCTTGTCTTCGCGGAGAAGAGGAGGCCAGCACCAGAGTAACCGGGGATATAGAATTAGACGTTGCAAGCATCGATCAAGTTCCTTTCGATTCGCCATTTTCTTTACGTTCGCGTAATAATTCCTTCCATGCTGCGTCCCAACGCCTGAGGATCGCGGATCCTCTCCGCGATGCCGTCTCGAACGCCGGATCGCCGCGATTACATTCTGCGGTAAATCCAGATCGCGGCCGCGGCTCCGACGATGCTGAGAAGGCTGATGTTCAAGCCGATCTGGATATGGTAGTTCAGCACGAGCAGATCGGCGGCGGGAGACCAATCGACCTTGTACGTCTTGGTCAGGAAGTCGAGGCCGGGAACCGCCTCCAGCCATCTGGAGACCAACGCTCCCGCCAGAAGTCCGATAAACACGAGCAGCAGCAAAATCCAACCGTTTTTCTTCACGATTCAACGTCTCCCACCATTTTCTGACACTTGTGAATTCATTATACGTCCCCCCGGCAAGGTAGACAATGCACAAAACGAAGACAGCCCCCGGGAGGAGGCTGTCGGGACGATCGGCCTATGGCGCGCGCTTCTTCGTCTTCGCCCCGGTCCATCTCGAAGGAGGCGGACTCCGCTTCAGCCCGCCTGGCCGGCCAGAGAGCGGATGGCCAGATCGGCGAGCGCCGCCTTCATGGCCGCGGACTGGGCGTTCCACAGATGCGCTTCGGAAGGCTTGTCGCTGTATTTGTTGATGGCCGACACGGCGGCGTTGAGCTGCTCCGTCTCGTTCTGAACCGCCTTCGCGAGCGGCTCTTCCCACTCGCCCGCGGCCTTCCCGGCTTCCAACCAGAGCTGGTGCGCCGTGCGGATCTTCTGGACGCCGGTATCCTCCCCGGAGCCGGCGAGAGCCGCGGACGTGAAGGAAGCGATCTTGGCGTACAGCTCCGAGCCGAGAGCGAGGAAGTTCGCCTTGCTCTGGGCCTGCTTCAAGCCGGTCAAGCGAATCTCCGGACTTGCGACAGGCTTCAAGTACACTTCCGTGCCGGCTAGCCGGTCTGCCAACGCCTCGGCTTCATCCTTACTCGACGCGATGCCGGCGTAGACCCGGTAGCCGTCCGACGCGTCGGAGGCGGAAGCGAGCCCCTTGCCGCTCAGCTGGCTCGCCGCCTCGTTCATGCTCTGCTCGGTGCGGAACACGCCGTACTGCAGCAAGTAGACGGCAGCGCCCGGGGCCGCGGCGGCTTCCGTCGCGCCGGCTTTGCCCGGCGGCGTCTCCGCTGCCGCCGGGGGCTTCGCCGCGGAGGCTCCCGCTCCGGCATTGCCGGCTGCGCCGGCAGCGCCGGCACCGGTCGCAGCCGGCGCGGAAGCTTCCCCGGCCGGGAGAGCCGCCGCGGGCACCGCGCCGCCCGTCGGATCGGAAGAAGGGAACAGCGGCTCGCCCGTGAACAAGGTCAGGAGCAAGTAGCCGAACAGCCCGCCCGTCGCGATGGCCCCGACGACCGTCGCGATCACCCGCCACCAGGACGGTCCTTCCTGACGGGAATAGCGGGTTGCCGCCCCCCATTCCGCTTCAAGCTCGGGGATACCCTCGTCGTCGATCTCCTCCTCCGGGTCCGGCTCGTCCGTTCGCCGCGCGCCGGGGAACGGGATCGTGCGCCCCATCCGGCCGGACGGCGCCTCTCGGACCGAACGCTCCGCGGGGGCGGGATACGCGCGGCGGCCGAATCCGGCGATCGTCGTCTCTTCGTCGCCCCGATCCTCTATCTCCTTCGTTCCGCCGGCCCTGGCCGAACGCGAGCCGTCTTCCATCGACGCCCGGGCGCCCCGGACCTCTGTCTTCCGCCCGTCCCGGCTCTCCGTCCCCCGCTCGTCCTCCTCGACTTCCCGGACAGCGGGCCGGCCTTCCCGGGCCGAATGGCCTTCCGATTCGGCGGCCCTCCGCCGATTGCCTTCCGCCGAAGCCTTCGCGGGCTGCCGGATAATCTCTTCCAAAGCGCGGATATCGTCCTGATAGGGGCTGCTCCACGCGTAATAGTCGTCCGTCGGGGGACCTGCGGCGGGCTCCGGCGTCTCCAATGTCTTCCGCTCGATCGGTTCCGCCTCGCTTCGGTTCGGAATCCGGGCCTGCTCCCGCTGCCGCTCCGGCTCCGGCCTCGCGGGGGGCGCCCCGTCGAAGCGGAACGTCATTCTCGCTTTTGGCTGCATCCATCCGTCTCCCCTTGTCCCTTAATCTAGTAACAGCCTATGACGGACAAGGCGTAAATATGAGAGACGATCGGTTCAAAAAGAAAGCCGCCCCTCCAAGGTCGACTCCCTTGAAGAGGCGGCGTTCCCGCGGTCGCGTTATCCTTCTTCCCGCTCCCGCAGCAGCCGGGCGAGGCTGTCCGCGGTTTTCCAGATGTCGCCGGCTCCCATCGTCAGCACGAGATCGCCCGGGGCTATCTTGTCCGCGAGCAGGTCCAGCACTTCTTCCTTCGTCGGCACGTACGAGACGTTCGGATTGCTGTTCGCCGCAATCAGTTCGACGAGCCGCTGCGAAGTGACCCCTTCGATCCGCTGCTCGCCGGCCGGCGAGTAGATGTCGGTGATGATCACCTCGTCCGCGTCCTTGAACGCCCGGCTGAACGCGTCCAGCAGGAAGAACGTTCTCGTGTAGCGCTGCGGCTGGAACACCGCGATGATCCGCTTGCCGGTCGCCTTCGCGGCCAGGATCGTCGCCTCGATCTCGGTCGGATGGTGGGCGTAGTCGTCGATGACCAGCATGTCCCGCGATTCGCCGAGCACTTGGAACCTGCGCTTCGCGCCGCGGAACTCCACGATGGCATCGGCGATTCGCTCGAATTCGACGCCCGCTTCCAGGCAGACGACGACCGTCGCGAGCGCGTTGTAGACGTTGTGGCGGCCCGGCACCGACAGCCGGACTGTCCCCAGGGTGCGCCCTTCCCGCAGAACGTCGAACGAGGCCACGCGATCGCCAAGGACGACGTTGGCCGCCATGTAATCCGCTTCGCCGTCGATCGCGTACGTGATCGTCCGGGTCGCCGACGCGCTCGGCAGAATGGACCGCACGTTCTCGTCGTCCGAGCAGACGATCGCGCAGCCGCCCTCCCGGACGTTGTTCAGGAACTTCACGTAAGCTTCCTTCAGCTTGTTGAAGTCTCCCTCGTAATTTTCAAGATGATCCGGTTCGATGTTCGTGACGACGGCCACCGCGGGACGATACTGGAGGAACGACCCGTCGCTCTCGTCCGCTTCGGCGACGACGTATTCTCCCTTGCCCGCCTTCGCGTTCGTGCCGACGTTGACGATCTCTCCGCCGATAATGTACGTCGGATCCAGTCCGCACGTCTCCATGACGAGTGCGATCATGGACGACGTCGTCGTCTTGCCGTGGGCTCCGGCGACGGCTACTCCCGAGCGGTCGTTCAGCAGCCGGGCCAGCATCTGCGCCCGGTGCAGCGTCGGAATGTTGAGCAGCTCCGCTTCCTTGCGCTCCACGTTGTCCTTGGGCAGCGCCGTGGAGTATACGACCAGATTCGCTCCCCGGACATGCTCCGGTTCATGGCCGATATAAATCCGCGCCCCCTTGGCCGCCAGCTTCTCCGTCAGCTCCTGCCGGGCCACGTCCGACCCGGTCACCTCGTAACCCATCTCCAACATGACGCGGGCGATCGCGCTCATGCCGTACCCGCCGATGCCGATAAAATGTACGCGCTCTTCCGTCCGCAACGTCGCTTCACCAGCCTTTTTCCGATTTCGTTTGATGGAGCAGCCAAGACCTTGCATCGGCGATCAGGTACAGGGTACCGGTGACCACGGACAGCGTGCGTTCCCCGTCGCCGGCCATTCCTCGGAGCCGTTCAAGGGCGCTTCGCCAGTCGGGCTCGACCACGATGTCCCGGGGCCCGCCAAGCTCGCTTTGCAGCCGCTTCGCGATGCCGGCCAGTTCGTCGGCATTCATTTTTTTATGGAAATCCGGTTCGGTAACGATCAGGGAATTCACCATTGGTAGTATATGCTTGAGCGATTCGTCGTGATTCTTATTGGGCATCATCGCGATCATCATATTCAGCGTATCGTATGAATATACGTCGCGCAGCGCCTCCGCCAACGCCTTCATGCCTTCGGGATTATGCGCCCCGTCGAGCAGAATGCGCGGCTCCCGGGACACCATCTCGAGGCGCCCCGGCCACGCCGTCTCCTTGAGCCCCTCCGCCAAGGCGTCGTCCTCCAGGATAAGCGCGTAATATTGCCTTAGCACCTCGAGCGTCATAACCGCTACGGCCGCGTTCGTCGCTTGATGGGCGCCGTTCAGGGAGATCGTCAGCGGTCCGATGGCGCGGAACGGCCCTTCGAAGGAGAATCTCGTCTCGTTCTCCGAGACGGACTTCGTCTCGAGGCTGAACTTTTCTCCCAGCAGATACAGAGTAGATCGCTTGCTCTCGGCCGTCCGGCGAATGACGTCGATCGTCTCCGGCTGGGAGACGGCGGTGACGACGGGAACGCCCGGCTTGATGATGCCGGCCTTCTCGTACGCGATGTCGGACAGCGTCGGCCCCAGCAGGTCCATATGGTCATGGCCGATGTTCGTGATGACGCTCACGATCGGATTGACGATGTTCGTGACGTCGAGCCTGCCGCCCAAGCCAGTCTCCCAGACGACGTAGTCGGGGAACGTGACCGTCCCGTAATAGAGGATCGCCAGCGCCGTCGTCACCTCGAACATCGTAAGCGGCCCCCACTCGGTCGCCGCGAGCTCTTCCGACAGCGGCTTGAGCCGGTTGGCGAGCCGAACCAGGTCCTCGTCCGCGATGTCTTGGCCGTTGTATTGGAATCGGTTGGCGTACGACGTAATGTAGGGGGACGTGAACGTTCCCACGTCGTAGCCGCACTTGCGGAGCACGCTCGTCAGGTAGGCGCATACCGAGCCTTTGCCGTTCGTTCCGGCCACATGGATGAACTTCAGTCTCCGGTGCGGATGGTTCAGCCGCTCCATGAGCAGGTTCATCCGCTCGAGGCCCGGCCGGATGCCGACCGTGGGCATCAGCCCGGTAATCCAGGCGACCGCTTCCGCGGCCGTCCGGAACGGTTGTTGCACTGTCTCGTCGTTCATGTCCTTCGCGCCTCCGTTACCCGCGCAGCTCGGCGATTCTGGCCAATACCTTGTCTCGCTTGTCGCGGTAATCCTGTCCCTTGGCCCTCTCCTGCTCGACGACGTGCGCCGGCGCCTTCGCGATGTAGCCTTCGTTGGCCAGCTTCTTCTCCACCCGTTCCACTTCGGAATTGAGGGTGGCCAGCTCCTTCTCCAGCCGAGCGATCTCGAGGCCGATGTCGATCAGTCCGGCGAGCGGCAAATACAGCTCGGCTCCCGTCACGATCGCCGTCATCGCTTTGTCCGGCGGCGTCAGGTCCCTGTCGAGCGTCAGCGAAGACGTATTGCAGAAGCGCCGCAAATAGTCTTCGTTGCGCCGGAGGATGCCGTCCGTCGCGTCCGTCGTCGGCTTGACGAGCAGCTCGACCTTCTTGCCCGGCGTGACGCCCACTTCCGCGCGCACGTTGCGAACCGCGCGGATGGCGTCCATCAGAAGCCCCATCTCTCCGACGGCTTCCGGCGCTTCGAACGCCGCGTCGTAGGCCGGCCACGATGCGAGCGTAATCGTCTCGCCCGGCTCGTGCGGCAGGTGCTGCCAGATCTCTTCGGAGAGATAAGGCATGAACGGGTGCAGCAAGCGGAGCGTGCGGTCCAGCACATAGGCGAGGACGGACTGGGTGCTGCGCTTCGCGGCTTCGTCCGAGCCGTACAGCGTCAGCTTGGCGAATTCGATGTACCAGTCGCACAGGTCGTCCCAGATGAAGTTGTACAGAAGGCGGCCGGTCTCGCCGAATTCGTAAGCTTCCAGAAGTCTCGTGATATCGCGCGCCGTCTCGTTGAACCGATGCAGGATCCAGCGGTCCGCCGTCGACAGCGCCCCCGTCAGGTCGATGTCTTCCGCCTTGAAGCCTTCGAGGTTCATCAGCGTGAAGCGCGAAGCGTTCCAGATCTTGTTCGCGAAGTTGCGCGCCTGCTCGACCTTCTCCCAGCGGAAGCGAAGATCCTGCCCCGGCGTGCTGCCGGTCGAGATCATGTAACGCATCGCGTCGGCGCCGTATTTCTCGATCACTTCGAGAGGGTCGACGCCGTTGCCGAGCGACTTCGACATCTTCCGTCCTTCCGCGTCGCGAACGAGCCCATGGATGAGAACGTCCTTGAACGGGATCGCGTCCGTGAACTCGAGAGCGGTGAAGATCATCCGCGCGACCCAGAAGTAAATGATGTCGTACCCGGTAACGAGAACGTCCGTCGGATAGTAGCGCTTCAGGTCCTCGCCGTTATCCGGCCAGCCCAATGTCGAGAACGGCCATAGCGCGGAGCTGAACCACGTGTCGAGCACGTCTTCGTCCTGGCGCCACGGGGACCCCGGTTGGTCCGCGCCCTCCGGCGCTTCCATGCCGACGTAGACTTCTCCGGTCTCTTCGTGATACCAGGCCGGAATCCGGTGGCCCCACCACAATTGGCGGGAGATGCACCAGTCGCGGACGTTCTCGATCCAATGCAGGTAAATCTTCTCGAAGCGGTCCGGCACGAAGTTGACGCCTTGGCCCGACTTCTGGGATTCGATCGCCTTGTCGGCGAGCGGCTTCATCGCGACGAACCATTGCGTCGACAAATACGGCTCGACGACGGCGCCCGAGCGCTCGCTGTGGCCGACTTGATGGACGTGGTCCTCGATCCGGACGCAGACGCCTTGCTCTTGAAGGTCCTTCACGATCGCCTTGCGGCAATCGGCCCGGTCCATCCCGCGGTACGGGCCGGCATTCTCGTTCATGATGCCGGCCTCGTCCATGACGATGATCTGCGGCAGGTCGTGGCGCGTACCCACTTCGAAGTCGTTCGGATCGTGAGCCGGCGTAATCTTGACCGCGCCGCTTCCGAACTCCTTCTCGACGTATTCGTCGGCGATGATCGGAATCTCGCGGTTCACGATCGGCAGCTTCAGCATCTTCCCGATCAGGTGCTTGTAGCGCTCGTCGTCCGGGTGGACCGCGACGGCGGTATCGCCCAGCATCGTCTCCGGCCGGGTCGTCGCCACGGTCAGCGTGCCGCTTCCGTCGGCGAGCGGATATTGGAGATGGTACAGATGGCCGTTGACTTCCTTATATTCGACTTCGATGTCGGACAGAGCCGTACGCGCAGCCGGATCCCAGTTGATGATCCGTTTGCCGCGGTAGATGAGCCCCTTCTCGTACAGACGGACGAACACTTCACGAACGGCGCGGGACAACCCCTCGTCCATCGTGAACCGCTCGCGCGAATAGTCGAGGCTCAGCCCCATCTTCGCCCATTGGCTGCGGATCGTGCCGGCATATTGCTCCTTCCATTCCCAGACCTTCTCCAGGAACGCTTCGCGGCCGAGATCGTGCCGGCTCTTGCCTTGCTCCCGCAGCTTCTGCTCCACCTTCGTCTGGGTGGCGATGCCCGCGTGGTCCATGCCCGGCAGCCACAGGGCGTCGAAGCCCTGCATCCGCTTGAAGCGGATCAGGATATCCTGAAGCGTGAAGTCGAGGGCGTGGCCGATGTGCAGCATGCCCGTCACGTTCGGCGGCGGGATTACGATCGAGTACTTGGGCGCGTCGGGACGACGCCCCGCCTTGAAGTAACCGCCTTGAATCCACGCCTCGTACCATTTCTGTTCGGCGCTGGTCGGATCGTAAGTCGTCGGCATGTCGACGGTAATCGGTTCGCGCGTTTCGCTCATTCGGGATACAACCTCCATTGGGGACAAAAAATAACAAAAACCTCCCGTCGCAAAGGACGAAAGGTTCGCTTCCGTGGTACCACCTTCGTTCCGAACGGCCGCCGCTTCGGTTCAAGCGGATCAAGCCCGTTCGGCGCTCGCAAGCATGTTAACGGCTGCCGCCGTCCCGCCCTACGACCGGGATTCCGGTTCGAACGAGAGACTCCGGGGCGACTTCGGCAACGGCCTTCCTGCGGGACCTCCCAGCGCTGCTTGCGGCAGCGGTCCCGCTCTCTGAAGGGGCGAATTGCGTACTCTTCCCTTTCCGCGTCTTTATTTTCCTATGATACCTTTCCCGTTGTTCGCAGTCAATACGGACCCGTTCAACCTCCGCTCGCTCAATAAGGCCTCAGGGTTGTTAGCGCCCGTTCCGAGCTTATCCCGTTGCTTCAGTTCTCGTATTCCCATGCTTGCCTTTGCGCCGCATTTTTAACCTTATCCCCATGCCTCAGCACGGTTACGCATTATTAACCTTATCCCCGCGCCTCAGCGCGTTACTGCATTTATACCTTATCCCCGTACCTCAGCACACTTTCGCTTAATTAACCTTATCCTTTTAGTTCGGTACTGCATTTTTAATCTTATCCCCATGGCTCAGCACGATATCGCATTTCCTCCGCCATACATCTATATATCTTCGCCTACTCAGGATTCCCATAAGGTCAGATTTTTTTCTATTTTTACCCTTTCTAATATTGATATAGGAACATATGTTTGGTATAATCTCAATAAAAGGAACGCATGTTCGTGAGAGGGTGGCGGTTTCATGGATCCGAATCGGATGGACGATGGTTTTCTTCAGCGTTACGGCAGCGAGGAAGCTTGCATCGGGGAACTCTATCGGAACAAATGGCCTGACGGTTACTTTTGTCCGGTTTGCCGGCATCGCAGGGCGTCGGTCATTCGAATGCGCCGTCTCCCACTTTATGAATGCAGGAAGTGTCGCCATCAGACTTCGTTGACGGCCGGAACCGTTATGGAGAAGAGCAAGACTCCGCTCCGCAAGTGGTTCCTGTCTATTTATTGGCTTGGAAAAGGAGCGAACGCCCGCGAATTGTCGAGGTTGATTCAGGTTACTTACAAGACCGCCTGGCTAATCGGGCACAAAATCCGCAACGCCATGCGATTGGCCGCTTCCGAATTGCCGCTTGGCGGAAGCGTTCAGGTGAACGAGGATCGATATGAAGCGACTTCTTTTTCATCCCTTTTCAATCAGAACCGGAAGAGACAACCCATGCTAGCCGGGGCGACCCTCTCGGAGGAGGGCTCTCTTCTGCGCGTCAAGCTCTATCAAGTTCCCGCAAGCCATTTGCTAGACGTCCGAGTCGCTAAGATCGCGTTTCAAACCTTTATCGAAAAATGCGCATTGCCCGAATCCAAAGTTCGGATCGCGGCCGGCATCTATAATTCCGCGCGCCATCGGCCTTTGTCCCGTTTGTGCAGAGACGCCTCGAGGTGGTTGAACACGACTTTTTACGGCATTCGCCCCAAGCATCTGCAGGCTTATTTGGACGAATTCGGTTACCGGTTCCATATCGGTTCGGCCGAACTGCCCCTGCTCTTGGAGTTGTCGAGGCAATGCGCTTCTCGTCGCGTGATCACGTATCGCCAGTTGACCCGCAAAGTCTCATAACCTCCTTGCTATCGTTGGGCCATCCGTTCTTCACAATCCAATTACGCCCTCCATCGCCTCCGACCCAATCCTGTCGTCCTTCTAATCCTTCTATCTATTTGTTGAGCGCTCTAGTGGCCGAGGTTGAAGCAGTAGCAAAAGCAAAAAGCAGATGTAGACGTAGATATAGTTATAGATGTAGATATAGATGTAGATGTAGATGTGGATGTAGATGTGGATGTAGATGTGGATGTAGATGTAGATAATGCCGAACGAGATGATGCAATAGGAGTTCCCCCTTAACGTACCTGATCCGTGGGGATAACCCTAGAATGGAGCAATCTATGACTTTCTCGATCCCAATTCCGTTTCCGACTCAAGCTTGAACCCAATCCCGTACCAGTTCGACTGCAATCTCGAGCCTATTCGCGTCACCTAATCCCGCTCCTTCTATACCATTTCAGAACCTGATCCCACCTCCGTTACTTATTTCATTCCAGAACGATCCCCTCTACGACCAGATTCTATTCTCAAACCCAAACCAGAAACCGAAACTGCACCTGAGCCTGAACCGGAATCTAATCTGAACCTGAGCCTGAACCCGAACCTGAACCCGAACCTGAACCGAAGCCTGTGCCTGAGCCGGAACCCGAACCTGAACCGGAGCTTGTGCCTGAAACGGAACCCGCTCCCGAACCCGTTCGACGAAGACCGACTGGGGGGGATACGATAGCCGACTGAGGGGAGACGAAGGCCGACTGAGGAGAGGGGATAAGCCTAAAAGCGGGGAGAAACCCGTGACATTCGCCTGGACTCGTGGGCCGAAAAAAAAAGCCTTCCGGCTCCGCATTAAAACTGCGGAACCGGAAGGATCGATCATGAAGCAACCCCAATCTCGCTTCAAGGGATATAGATGACTTGCCCTTCCGTCACGTGGGGGTCGGCAAGGCGGTTGTGAAGCTGGAGCTCTCGCAGCTGGACGTTATAGCGGGCCGCGATGGCGTCGAGCGTATCTTCTCTCTGCACGATGCAAATTTTGACCTTGCGGAACGGCTGCGATTCGGTGCTCTTGGACAGGAACAAGCGGGTCCATTCGATCTCGTCGCCGGACGTTTCCGCCGAATAGGCGGGAGCCGCGTTCGCCGCCAGCGCAGCTTGCTGAGCTTCCTCCGCCGCCGACCGAAGCTCGGATTCCCGTCTCGCGCCTCTATCTCCGATTTGGGACAGCAGCCCTACGCCGGAAGAGGCGGAAGGGACGGATTGCGACGGCGGCTTGGCATTTAGCGCCACCTTGAGCTCCGGCTTCTCCTCCGGTAGAACGTCTTGCTGCCATTCCGGTTCCGCCCTTCCGTCCGACTCCAGCCGCTCCTGGGTGACGTCGCCCCAAGCCTCTTCCCGCGCGCTCCCGATCGGCTTATAAGGAAGGAAGGACGGAGCGGGCGGCTCGTTGCCCGCATACGGAGCGTTCACCGGATCGAATTCCGGGATCGCGTTCTCCTGAGCCCCGTATGGAGCATTCGGATGCGCCGGTTCCGGGCGAACGTCTTCTGCCGGCTCATAAGAAGAATACGTGGGGACATCGGGATTCGCGCTCCCTGTTCCCCCGTACGAAGCATACGGGTACCACGGTTCCCGTTGTCGCAGGTCATCCTTCGCTCCGTACGGAGAGTACGGAGACCGGGGCTCCGGCTCTTCGTTGCCGGGGCTTTCGCCGGACGCGCTAGGCGCCTGGGGCTCCGGACTCGGAGGCCGGTACGGAGCTTCCGGCGGCTGGGGAGCGTATCCGGCCCCGTAAGCCGAATAAGCCGCGTACGGATGGTCCGGCTGAACGGGCGGAGCGGCCGACGCTTCGCTCTCGTAGTACGCCGAAGGCGCTTCCTCGGGCGCCGCCGGTTCCGGTCGTCCTGCGGGCTCCGGCAATCGGACGGCCGGGTCCTGCGGCCCGTCTTGTCCGGCTTCGGAGCGCTGTCGGCTCAGGTAACCCTCGCGGACGTCGGACTCGCCGAACGGCACTTCCGGTTCCCCCGGCGCTTGATGCACGATGGTGAAGCCGTCTTCCCGCCACACCGGCGTTTGCGGCGCTGCGACCTGCAGCCCTTTCAACCCGAGCACGCCCGTCACGTTAAGCGAGCGGGACGAGAGCAGGTCGACGTCGAAGTTGTCGATCTCCACCGCCAAATCCTCCAGCTTCTCCACGCGGCTGGGCGGCAAGGAGATCTCCACCGGTATCCAGTGCTCCAGAGGATGCAGGTCGGAGCGCTCGTCCGGCGTTCGGTAAGAAGCGGTCAGCAGCAGATGACCTCTTAGAACGATCTGGTCTTCCAAGGAGATGGCCTGCATGTGGGGTACGAGCTCGATCTCTTCCAGTTCGTCGATGGCGGCTACGTCTTCCGGCAGATGAACCCTTTCGTAAATATCGAATCGCAACCCGTTCAACGATTCCGTCAAGACATTTGTCCTCCTTTCGGCTAGACGCCCCTGTGCGCGCAGGGCAGGCACAGCTTACTACTTATCTATATGCCGCCGACAGTCGGGCATGCCTATCAGACGCGCCGAACGCAAGCAGCCTCCCCGATCCGGCGTATGTACGCCGATTCGGAGAGGCTGCGGGACTGTTGCGGGCTTAAAATTTGGACAGCGCCTTCCGGAATGCTTCGACCGAAGCGTCGATGTCGTCCTCGGTATGCGCGGTGGACAAGAACCAGCCCTCGAACGGAGATGGCGGAATGTTGACTCCCTCGTCCAACAGGCGGGCGAACACGGTGCGGAATCGCTCGGCGTTCGACAGGCGGGCCGTCTCGAAGTTGATGACATGCTTGTCCGTAAGGAACGGACAGATCATGGAGCCGACGCGATTGATCGTCAGCGGAATGCCGTATTCCTTCGCGCTCCGTTCCAGGCCGGCATGAAGCCGGACCGCCAGCCTCTCGAGAAGGGCATATTGCGATTCCGTCATCAGCTTAAGGGTGGCATACCCGGCCGCCATCGCCAGCGGGTTGCCCGACAGCGTGCCGGCCTGATAGATCGGGCCCACGGGAGCGACCTTCTCCATGATGTCGCGACGGCCTCCATAGGCGCCGACCGGAAGCCCGCCGCCGATCACTTTGCCCATGCAGGTCAAATCCGGCGTAATCTTGTACAGCCCTTGCGCGCTGTGATAGCCGACGCGGAAGCCGGTCATGACCTCGTCGAAGATGAGCAGCGCCCCGTACTTCGTCGTCACGTCCCGAAGCCCTTGCAGGAAGCCGGGCAGCGGAGGCACGACGCCCATGTTCCCGGCGACGGGCTCGACGATAACGGCGGCAATCTCTTCGCCGTACCGCTCGAAGGCGAGCTTGACCGATTCCAGGTCGTTATACGGTACCGTGATCGTATGCGTGGCGACGCTCTCCGGCACGCCCGGACTGTCGGGAAGCCCCAAGGTGGCGACGCCGGACCCCGCCTTGATCAGCAAGCTGTCCGCATGGCCGTGATAGGAGCCTTCGAACTTCAGGATCTTGCTGCGGCCGGTGAACCCGCGGGCCAGCCGCAAGGCGCTCATCGTCGCTTCGGTGCCCGAGTTGACCATGCGCACGACCTCGACCGACGGCATCCGTTCGCAGACGAGCTCGGCCATCGCCGTCTCCAGCTCGGTCGGGGCTCCGAAGCTCGTTCCTTTGGCCGCGGTGCGCTGGATCGCTTCGACGACTTCCGGATGGGCGTGGCCGACGATCAAAGGACCCCAGGAGAGAACGTAATCGATATAGGTTTGCCCGTCGATATCGGTAATCCGGCTGCCGGCTCCGCTCTCGATGACGAGCGGCGTCAATCCGACGGACTTAAACGCCCGGACCGGGCTGTTGACTCCTCCGGGGATCGAGCGCTTGGCCCGTTCGAAGGCTTCCTTGGAACGAGAATCGGAGCGAATTCGACGATTTTCGGTCATTGTCGTCACATCCTACTATCAGAATTGGAAAAGGCTATGGTACACTTAAGCCGGATACATAAAGAGTGGAGGAATCATGAATGATCCAATGGCTGCGCAAGGTGTCGCTGTTCGACAGCCTGACCGACGAGCAACTGGAGCACGTGCTTCGGATCGCTCAGCGCAGAAGCTTATCGACCGGCACCGTCCTGTTCCATGAGAAGGATCCCGGCTCGATCTTCTACGTCGTTCTTAGCGGCTCTATCAAGCTCTATACCCGCAGCGCTTCCGGCGAAGAGAAGATCCTGTCGGTCGTCGCCGCCGGAGACAGCTTCGGAGAGCTCGCCCTGCTGGACGGCCGGCCTCGCTCGGCGTCCGCGCAGACGCTCGAGACGACTCTCGTGCTCGAGATCGTCAACGACGCTTTTATGAATCTGCTCGAAGCCCACTTCGATATCACCCGCGGCATTCTCGCCGAGCTGAGCCGCCGGCTGCGCCAGACGAACGAGCACGTCAACGATCTGACGTTCCTCGACGACCGCACGCGCGTCCTGAAGAACCTGATCCTTCTCGCGAACCAGCACGGCAAGAGAGACGGCATGTTTATCTACATCCACATCCCGCTGAATTACGACGAGCTGGCCCAGATGGCCGGCGTGTCCAAGTCCGTGTTGTCCGACGTTCTGAGGGAGCTGGAGAGCCGCGGCGTCCTGCAGTTCGGCCTGAACGAATACAAGCTCAATCTCGCCAAGCTGAGGAATTGACCGGATCCGCCTTCGGCTCCTTCTCCCGGTACGGACTTATTCTCCCCGCAGCCAGCGCGCGGCGTCCTTCGCGTGATACGTGATGATCACGTCGGCCCCCGCGCGCTTCATTCCGGTGAGCGTCTCGAGGACGATCGCCTTCTCGTCGATCCAGCCTTGGATCGCCGCCGCCTTCACCATCGAATATTCCGCGCTGACGTTGTAGATCGCGACCGGCAGGTCGAAGCGATCCTTCAGCAGACGCACGATATCCAGGAACGCCAGTCCCGGCTTGACCATCAGCATGTCCGCGCCTTCTTCGATGTCCGATTGCGCCTCGCGAAGCGCTTCCCGCGCGTTCGCCGGGTCCATCTGATACGTCTTGCGGTCCCCGAATTGGGGAGCCGATTGGGCGGCTTCCCGGAACGGGCCGTAATACGCGGAGGAGTACTTCACGGCGTATGACAGGATCGGAATGTCCTCGAAGCCCGCCTCGTCCAAACCTTGGCGAATGGCCGCCACGAAGCCGTCCATCATGTTGGAAGGCGCGATAATGTCGGCTCCCGCGGCGGCTTGGGATACGGCCGTCTTGACGAGAACCTCGAGCGATTCGTCGTTGTCGACGATCGCCTCGTTCCCGACGCGGTGAACGATGCCGCAATGCCCGTGATCCGTGAACTCGCACAGGCAGGTGTCGGCGATGACGACCAGCTCGGGAGCGAGCTCCTTGATCCGGCGCGTCGCTTGCTGCACAATGCCCGCTTCTTCGTACGCGCCGGTGCCGACGCTGTCCTTGTGCTCCGGAATGCCGAACAGGAGCACCGCTCCGATGCCCGCTTCGCGAAGCTCGGCGATCTCTTCGGGCAGCCGGTCGATCGACCATTGATAAACGCCGGGCATCGACGGAATTTCGTTTTTGATATTCTGTCCGTGAATGACGAAGATCGGCGCGATCAGATCGTTCGCGTGAAGATAGTTCTCCCTGACCATGCCGCGCAGGGCGGCCGTCCGGCGAAGCCGGCGATGTCTCGTGATCGGAAATGCCATGTCGATTCGCTCCCTCCGATTCGGTTATTGTCTCTTATTGCGCGCTTGGTTGCACCGGACGAGCGCCTGCACGAGCCCTTCGATCGTCGAAGGCTCCGCGCACGCCGTCACGGTCAGGCCGTTCTCCTCGGCCGTCTTGGCCGTGATGGGCCCGATGCACGCGATATCGATGCCGCGCAGCAGCTCCTCGGGCCGCTCCGCGCCCGATCGCCGCAGCGCTTCGAGCAGATTCGTTACCGTCGAGGAGCTCGTGAAGGTAATGGCGTGAATGCCTCCCTCTCTCAGCACCTCAAGCAGAAAATCGTCCTTGGGCGCCGTCAGAACGTTCTCGTAAACGTCGAGCTCGACGGCGGTCAGTCCGAGCTTCCGCAGCTCCTGCGGAAGCCAAGCGCGCGCGAGGTCGCCTCTCGGCAGCAGCGCCTTCTGTCCAGGCTTCAGCCTCGAAGCGAGGCTGTCCAGCAGCCCTTCGGCGAGGAACTTCTCCGGCAGCGCGCTGGCGATAATGCCCCGCGCCTTCAGAGCGGCCGCGGTCGCGGGACCGACGGCCGCGAATTCGGCGCGATGCAGCCTGCGGACGTCGACCCCGCACAACTCCAGCCAGCGGAAGAAGAAGTCGACGCCGTTCACGCTCGTCAGGATGACCCAGTCATACGTCTCCGCTTCCGCCAGCGCGGCCTTTACCGCCTCATGAACCGCCGGATCCTCCGACATCTTCGCCTCGATGACCGGATATTCGTACGGCTCTCCGCCCAGCTCGTCGATGCGAGCGGACAGCTCGCTCGCCTGCGCCCGGGCGCGGGTCACGAGCACCCGCTGCCCGAACAGCGGCTTGTCCTCGACCCAACGCAGCTCCTCCCGCTGGCGAACGACGTCGCCGACGACGATGACCGCCGGCGGTTGAAAATCGGCCTCTCTCACCTTCGCCTCGATATTCTCGAGCGTCCCGGTCAGCGTCGCCTGCTCCGCGCGGGTTCCCCAACGGACGAGCGCGACCGGCGTCGACGGCGGCCGGCCGTGCTTAATCAACTGCTCGCTGATGTAGCCGATCTTCGCGACGCCCATCAGGAACACCAGCGTCCCGGTGGCGTTGGTCACCTTGTCCCATTGAATGGAGCGGTCCAGCTTGTCCGGACTCTCGTGACCGGTAATGACGGAGAAGGATGAGGCCAGGTCGCGATGCGTGACCGGGATGCCGGCGTAAGCCGGAACGGCGATCGCGGACGTGATGCCGGGTATGATCTCGTAAGGAATTCCGTTCTTCTTGAGCAGCTCGGCCTCTTCCCCGACGCGCCCGAACACCGTCGGGTCCCCGCCCTTCAGGCGGCACACCGTCTTGCCTTGAAGGGCCAAGTCCACAAGCAGCTGATTGATCTCCTCTTGCTTCATCGTGTGGCGGTCCGGCCGCTTGCCGACGTAGATTCTCTCCGCCGCTTGGCCGATCTGGCCCAGCAGCTGGGGGCCGGCCAAGCGGTCGTATACGACGACCTCGGAGCGCCGGAGCGCCTCCAGGCCGCGAACCGTAATCAGCTTCGGATCGCCGGGCCCGGCCCCGACCAAATAGACTTTGCCCTTGGCCATCGGTTATTCCCTCGCTTCGTCCAAGATTCGCGCGGCGCCTCGAGAGAGCAGGTCGTTCGCCGCGCCGGAGCCGACGGCTTCCGGATCGGTGCCGCTCGCTTCGGTCCGCAGGAACACGCTGCCGTCCGGGGAAGCGACCATGGCGGTCAGGCGAATGGCCGAGCCTTCGTCTCCGGATTCGGCCTCGGCGTAGGCTCCGATCGGAACCTGGCACCCTCCGTTGAGCAAGCCGAGGAAGCGCCGCTCCGCCCGCACCGCTCGCTCCGTCTTGGCATCGTTCAGCCTCGACAGCAAGTCCATGACGTCGGCGTCGGCCTCGCGGCATTCAATCGCCAGCGCCCCTTGGCCGACCGCCGGCAAGCAGTCCTCAGGGTCGAGGTAATTCGTGATGCGGTCTCCCCAGCCCATTCGGCGCAACCCCGCCGCCGCGAGCAGGATGGCGTCGAAGCCTTCGGTCTCGAGCTTCTTCAGCCGCGTATCGATGTTGCCCCGCAGCGATTCGATCCGCAGGTCGGGACGGCGGGCCTGCAGCTGCGCTCCGCGCCGCAGGCTGCTCGTGCCGACTTTGGCTCCTTGCGGCAGGCTCTGCAGATTATAGCCTTGAAGGCTGATCAGAACGTCGCGGGGATCTTCCCGCTTCGGGACGGCTCCAATCGTAAGGCCCTCCGGCAAATCGAAGGGCATGTCCTTCATGCTGTGGACGGCGCAATCGATCTCCCCGTCCAGCAGCGCCTGCTCGATCTCCTTGACGAACAAGCCCTTCCCCCCGACCTTGGATAAAGTAACGTCCAGGATCCGGTCTCCCCGGGTCACGATCGGCTTCACTTCGAACGTATAAGGCAAGCCGGCTTCGGCGCAGATCGCCTTGAGCAGGTCGATCGTCTGACCGGTCTGCGTCAAGGCCAGCGCGCTCTGGCGGCTTCCGACAATAATGGTGCGCATGGCGTCCTCCCGTATGTAAGTCCTGGATCGCAATAAGAAGATTATACCATTTCTAGAGCTGACTCGAGTCGGCCAGCTTCCGCAGCTCCCGAAGCAGCCGTTCGGGCTCTTCGCCGGCCGGCGGCGCGGACAGCCAGAGGCGGATCGCTTCGTCGGTCGCCGCGGCGCCGAGCAGACGTCTTCGCTCCGCGGGATCGGGGACGCCCGCTTTGACCGCTTCGCGCACCTTCCGCAGAATCGCCGTCAGCTCGGCGTATTCGGGCCCGTACCGCTCCGCCAGCTCGCGGGCGACGCGCGCGGACAGCGCCGGCCCCGCCCCCGAGGCGGAGACGGCCAGCACGAAGTCGCCCCGCCGGACGACGGCCGGCGTCACGAAGTCGCCGGCTTCGCCGTCGTCCGCGACGTTCGCGGGGATGCCGCGGCTCCTCGCTTCGGACGCGAACCACCGGTTCACGTCCGGCCGGTCGGTCGCGGCGAACGCGAGCGCCGCGCCGTCCAGATCCGAAGCCCGAACTTCCCGGGCTTCGGCGCGAATCGTCCCCTGCTCCGCCCATTCGCGGAGCCGGAGGGACAAGCCGGGAGCGACGACGAGCACGTCGGCTCCCGCTTCGAGAAGGCCCGCCGCCTTCCTCTCGGCGACGGCCCCTCCTCCGGCGATGACGCAGCGCCGGCCTTCGACATGGAACAGAACGGGATATCCGCCCGGCATCGTGATCCCCCCAGCAAGCCTATTTTCCCGCACCGGCACCGACTATACCCACCGATGGAACGAGGAGAGCGAATTCGCGAAGAAGTCCGCCACCAGCAGCGCGTAGCCCGCCCAATTCCATCTGGCGATCTTCGCTCCGTCGACCCGGTGGGTTACCCTTCTCAGCAAGTAGAAAACATAGATCGCGCCGGCGACGAACGACAGCAGCACCTTCTCGTCCAACAGGTCCGAATAACGGCCCTCGACGAGCAAGGCGGCGGTGCCGGTCGACAAGGCGAGAAGAAGAAGCGGCACTCCGACGACTCCCGTGCGGAACGCGTACCGGTCGATCGTCTCGAGGCTGGGCATCCGGTTCATGAAGGCCCCCCACTTCTTCCTTTTCAACCGATTGTCCAGGAACAGATGCATCCCGCATAGAATGGCCGACAGCGTCAGCATGACGAACGCCAGCGTAATCAGGCTGATATGAACGACGAGCAGCCGGTGCGCCACTTCTCCCGGAGCGAGCGCGATCTGCTTCTGGGGACGCTCCAGCAGATTCAGCCCGAGCACGGCGAAGCCGACGGCGTTCACGAGCAGGACGAGCAACTCCGCCCGCATGAAGCGGTGGATGATCAGCGACAACGACACGAGCAGCCACGAGACGAAAAAAACGTATTCCTGAAGCGTCACCTTCGGTACGGCGAAGCGGTTGACGAGCAGATCGAGCAGGAACGCGGTCTGCAGAATCCATACGAAAACAAGCAGCCCTGTTCCTATCCGCCTTCCATTCCGCTTGCCGTACGCGGCATCGGATACGAAGAACAACAGGCTCAGGGCGTAAATATACAATACGGCATCGGTTAACCAGTCATTCGTCAACATCTTGGCGTCCCTCCCGCATCCCGTCACGGGCACGCGCGCCTCGTCAGCGAAGCGCGCCGGCCAGTTGGGAGAGTATCCCGGGAGCTTCCGCCGTCTTCTCGGCCGGCTTGGCGTCCGTCTCGGCCGCCGCCGCGGCGCGCGCCTTCTCCTCGGCCTTCATCTCCGCCTGAATCCGGGCGACCTCGTCCTCCAGCGCGAACATCTGGACGAACATGCTCATGGCCGCTTCCGAGCGCTTCTCGGCGGACATCTCCTTCACTCTCAGGATCGGATCGTGAATCACTTGATTCAGCATGCTCTTGGTCAGCTTGCGGATGACCTTGATCTGCCGCTCGTCCAGCTCCGGAAGCTTCCGCAGCAGGCTCTCCATCGTCTGCTCGTGCACCGACGCGGTCTTCTCCTGCAGGCCCCGGATAAGCGGAGCGACGCCGAGCGTCGCGTACCATTGCAAGTAAGCTTCCTGCTCTTCGGCGATCATCTTCTCGATGGCGACCGCTTCCTTCCGGCGATTGGCCATGTTCGTCTCCACGATGCCTTCCAGATCGTCGATGTCGTACAGGTAGACGTTGCTCAGCGTCGAGCAGGCCGGCTCGATGTCGCGGGGCACGGCGATGTCGATGAGGAACATCGGCTTCATCTTCCGGCGAGTCATCGCCGCTTCGACGCTGTCGCGGGTCAGGACGAACCGATCCGCTCCCGTGCTGCTGATGACGATGTCCGCTTCGTGCAGCCGGGCCAGCGCTTCGTCCATGGACAGCGCCACCCCGTCGAACTTCTTCGCCAGCTCCTCGGCTCTCGCGAGCGTCCGGTTCACGACGAGAACTTCCTTCGCTCCGTTGGCGCTCAAGTGCCGGGCCGTCAACTCGCTCATCTTGCCCGCGCCGAGGATCATGACCTTCTTGTTGTCGAAGCGTCCGAAGATCCGCTTGCCCAGCTCGACGGCCGCGTAGCTGACGGAGACCGCGTTCTCTCCGATCGACGTCTCGTTGTGAGCTCTCTTGGCGAGAGTCACGGCTTGCTTGAACAGCTTGTTGAACAGCGTTCCGGTCGCGCCCAGCTTCTGCGAGAGCAGGAACGCGTCCCGCACCTGCCCGAGAATCTGCGTCTCGCCGATGACCATCGAATCCAAGCCGCTCGTCACCCGGAACAGATGCTCGATCGCCTTCTCGTCCTCGTACATGAACAAGTAGGGGTTGAATTCCGTACGCGGAATCTTGAACCATTGCTCCATGAAGGAGCGGATATAATGCCCGCACAAAGTATGCCGGTCGACGACCGCGTAAATCTCCGTACGGTTGCAAGTGGCCACGACGACGCCTTCGAGGATGCCCGTCGTCCGCCTTAGCGCCTGAAGCGCCTCAGGAAGCTCCTGCTCCGACAACGCGAAGCGTTCCCGAACTTCGACGGGCGCCGTCCGGTAATTCAAACCGACAACGATCAGATGCACGAGCCATCACCTGCCTTTCCGTATGGATTATGGGGCTCGCCAGCAAGTCAACAATCATTATAGCACAAGTGATCGGAGGCGATGAAAAGATTTCTTGAAAACTTTGCGAACTTGGGCGCTCGCCTATCCGTTATTTCCCTATTGTGGGCGAATCAGACGCTTCCTATTCCCTTCCGCGAATCCGCGGCCGTCGCCGCAATCAAAAAAGCCACGGGAAAATCCCCATGGCTTGAATATAAACCAGCTTCATCGGTCGCCCGATCTCGATCAGACCAACTCGGCTTGCTTCATGACCGGATCTTCGACCTTCATCTCGCCCAATCCGCGAACAAGCTTCTTGGCATAAGCGCTCGTCGGCTTGAGTACGCTAACCAGGTAGTCGATCGCCAATTGAGGATCGACCGTCTCGCCGCAAGTGTAGCAATCGATCGCGGCGAATCCTCTCTCAGGATACGTGTGAATGGAGAGATGGCTCTCCGACAACAGTACGAGAACCGTCGCGCCTTGAGGCTCGAATTGTTTGGCCTGCACCGAGAGAACGGTAGCGCCGCACGCCTCGGCGGCTTCAACCATGTGCGATTGGAGCAACCCCGCGTTGTTCAGAATGTCGAATTCGACTCCCCAAGCATCAACCGCAACGTGTCGTCCGAAAGTAGAGTATTCCACCCTTCGGTTCCCCCTTCCTAGGAATAAAATGTGAAGCTGATTTCATCCGCTAGGACCTACGTCATTCACTTCTCGAGGGAATTTGCACACTCTCGCAATCCGTTCCTGAGTGAATCCTGGTTCCTATTGTGTTGTCAACGAAAATAAAAATAACATCTATCCCCCCGAATTGCAACTGTTTTTTTCAGCTGTCGTCCCGTCGGGAGAGGACGGCTTCCGCCCCGTCGTTATGCGGCGCGGACGCCTTTCCCGCTGCGAGGTTATTCCGCCGTCGAGGACTCCCCGGAGGTCTCGGGCGAAGCCGATCCGGAGGCCGAAGCAGAGGCCGAAGCGGAAGCCGGCGGGGCCGGCGATTCCGCGTTCTTCGCGGCCTCTTCTTCCTTCTTCTTCCGGTTCTCTTCCACGAGCGCGGCCTGCGCCTTCTCCTGAATCTCCTTCATGGCTTCGTCGATCGACTTCTTGTCGTCGATGACGGCTTTGAGCTGCTCGTCGACCAATTGAGATAGAATGCCGTAGAAGTTGCCCGGGGAGTTCTCCAATCCGGTCGTCATATCCGCCGCGGGTTCCAGCTTATAGAACGGCTCCAGACTGACTCCGTCCGCTTCCTTGTTGAACGCCGTTCTGGACAGAAGGTCTCCCGAAGCCGACGACTTCGACTTCACCCGGGCGAAATCTTCGCTGTTCACGTATTTCACGAATTCCCAAGCGGCCCTCAAGTTGGGCGATTGGGCGTTGACCGCCATAATGCTGCTGACGTTGAACGTCTTGCTCTGGTTGCGGTTGTTCGGATCGACCGGAGCGGTGACGAGCCCCCAATTCAATCCTTTGAAATCTTTGACCGCCGATTTGGCTCCCTTGATGTTCGACACTTTGTAGGGATAATCGACCATCATGGCCGCTTTGCCCGAGATGAACGGATCCTGCATATAATAATCCTGCATCGTGAAGCTGGTCGGGTTGTCGAGCGACGGGTTGTATACGGCTTTGGACTTGATGGCTTCGACGACCATCTCCATGTCCCGCTTCCAGCCTTCGCCCGACAGAGTGACCTGGGTCCCGTCCGGGTTCAGAACGCGAAGCCCGTCCGTCATGGCGATCGTCCAGAGCATATTGAACGGCGTGCTGCCTTGCTGGGTGCCGAATCCGTAGACGCGGTCCTTCTCGTCGCCGCCGGTCGGGAATCGCTTGGCCAGCTCGAGCACCTCGCTCCAGCTCATCGAGTCTTTCGGCGGCTCGATCCCGTACTTTTTGAACAGATCGATGTTGTAGAACAACGCGTTGCTGCTGAACTTCGGAGACAGGCCGTACAGCTTCCCGTTCCCTTTATCCCTCAGCAGCTTCAGAATGGCGGGATGGATCGTCTCCGTGTCGTACTTGTCCTGCTCGATAACGGAGTCCAGCGCATACAGCTTGCCGTCCTGCGCCCACTTCTCGTACTGGTCGGAGTTGAGCATCAGCACGTCCGGCTTATGCTCCTCCACGAATTTCTCGAAGTTGTCTTCGGAATACCCATCCGAGTACAATGTCTGCATATTCGCGACTTCCACGTCGATGTTCGGATACTTGCTGATGAACAAGCTGCCGTATTCCTGGAAGAAGTAATTCTCGTCCCAGAACATGACCTTGATCGTCGCTTTGTCGTCCTTGCCGAGCGCCTTGAGCTTGTCCTCTCCGCCTCCGCCGCCGCTGCAGCTTGCCAGCAGCCCCGACAGCAGCAGAACGCCGGCCAGCCCCATCATTCGTTTTCTCACCGGAACAGCCCCCTCGTGTTATTATTTTCCATGGTAATTACGATCAAGGAGAGGGAATAGTTTCTTAACTTTGTCTTAACCGCCCGCAGCCGGCCTAAATAAAGGCAAAAAAATAGCCTGCCGGCGAACCGGCAGACCTGGCGTTCCGTATAAATGGAGTAAACGAAGCTACGCTTCCAGAGCGAACAGCAATCGGCTGTGATGCTTAAGCCTCTCGTCGATATCCGCGATCTCGGAGTCCGATTCCGAACGGTTCCTTCGATCGAGAAGCTCGTTGACGGAGCGTCGGAGAATTCGGATCTCCTCTTCTACCGTCCGGCGCTTGAATTGGGCTTCCATCCAGCCGAGCGTATCCCGGTGCTCGAAGACCGTACGCAGCTCGCCGTCCTTGTTCTCGACGATCCGGACGACCATTCCCTTCATGTAATGGTAGATCATCGTGTATCCTTGGTAGATCCGGTTGACGACCGCATCGCCCTTGAAGGTAGCGACCAGCTTGCGAAGCGCGTTGGTCAGCTTGAGCTGCACGACCCGGCAGGACATGACGCATAAGAACTTCCCGTCGCTTCGTTCGAAGGTCAGGCGGATCGCTTCGCCGCCGGCATCGTCCGTAAGCACGACCTCGTGATTCCCGTTATCCAATACGAACACTTGCAGCCGCAGCTGCTGGGCTTCGCACATCGAGATAAGAATAGGCATTTCCGCTTCGGTTACGGTGAAGCTGGCGCTGACATACTCCGTGGCTACGCGTTGAGCCATAGAAATCTCCTCAATTCCATTTTGTCGCGAAGGCGACTGGCTTCCTGTTTTGCTTATAATTATACGATAATTCCGGGAACCTTTCCTCCCGGCCGATCGCGATTTTCCCGGATATATCCGAAAAAAACGATTCCTGCCGGAATCTTCGCGAGCTTTTAACCGTTATCCTCGCTTTCCTGCGGGTCATTCTGCGGTTCGGAGGGGGGGATTGGAGACAAATCGGCCGCTTGCTCGATAATGCTCCATAATTCGTCCCTTCCCGCGCCCGTCTCGGAGGAGAACAAGACGAGCGGCTGTCCCTTGGGCATCCCGAGCGTCTCCCGTACCTGCTTCGCGTGCTTCGGCAACTGGCTGCGGCTCAGCTTGTCGGCCTTCGTGCCCACCACGCAGAGAGGGATGCCGTAGTGGGACAGCCAGTCGTACATCGAGCGGTCCAGGGCCGTCGGCGGATGCCGCAGGTCCACGAGCAGAATGACGAGCTTAAGAGGCTCGCGGTTCATCAGGTAATTCTCGATCATCCGGCCCCAGGCCTCCCGCTCGGTGCGGGAGACCTTGGCGTAGCCGTAGCCGGGGACGTCCACGAAGAACAGCTCCCCGTTGATGCGGTAGTAATTGAGCTGCTGCGTCTTGCCCGGCTGGGAGCTCGTGCGGGCCAGGTTCTTGCGCAGCAGCATCCGGTTGATCAGCGAGGATTTGCCTACGTTCGAGCGGCCCGCGAGCGCCACCTCCGGCAAGCCTTCGTCGGGATACTGCTTCGGGCCGACCGCGCTGATGACGAACTCGCTGGATTTGATCTTCATAAGGTCGCGTTATCTCCTGTCAATGAGTCCCGAGCGGGGGAACGTCCTCCCGTTCGCCCTCGACCGTCGCCGGGAGCGCCGCGTTCTCCGCCGCGAACGACGGCTCGTCGTCCTCGCGCGGTTCGCGGGCGGGCAGCGGATCGGACAGGGCGTGCTTGAGCACCTCGTCCATCGTCGCCACCGGCACGAAGGTCATGTCGGCCTTGACGCTGTCCGGAACGTCGCGCAGATCGCGCTCGTTGTCCTTCGGGAGCAGCACCTTCTTGATGCCGGCCCGGTGAGCCGCCAGCGACTTCTCCTTGAGGCCGCCGATCGGAAGCACGCGGCCGCGCAGCGTGATCTCGCCCGTCATCGCCACCTGGCGGTCGACGCGAAGTCCCGTGAGCGCGGAGACGAGAGCCGTCGCCATCGTGATGCCCGCGGACGGTCCGTCCTTGGGGATGGCCCCTTCGGGAATGTGAATGTGAATGTCGTTCTTCTCGTGGAACGCGGGATCGATGCCCCATTCCTTGGCCCGGCTGCGAATATAGCTGAAGGCGGCCTGCGCCGATTCCTTCATGACGTCGCCGAGCTTGCCGGTGAGCGTCAGCTTGCCGCTGCCCGGCATGATGCTCACTTCGATGACGAGCGTGTCGCCGCCGACTTCCGTCCAGGCCAGGCCCGTGACGGCTCCGATCTGATCCTCGAGCTCCGCCATGCCGTACCGGAACTTGGACGGCCCGAGGAATTCCTTCAGCTTGGCGCTATCCACGACGACGGGAGCGGCCGACGGCTCCGTCACGATCAGCTTGGCGGCCTTGCGGCAGATCGACGCGATCTGCTGCTCCAGGTTACGGACGCCGGATTCCCGGGTGTAGTCGCGGATGAGCTGAAGCAGGGTGTCCGGCTCGAGCACGAGCTGTTCCTCGCTCAGGCCGTGATCCCGCTTCTGCTTCGGCAGCAGATGCTTCGTCGCGATCTCCTGCTTCTCCAGCTCGGTGTAGCCGGGGATGTAGAGCACTTCCATCCGGTCGAGCAGCGGCCGCGGGATATGGTGAACGGCGTTGGCCGTCGTGATGAACATGACCTTCGACAGGTCGAACGGCATCTCGATGTAATGATCGCTGAACGTCGCGTTCTGCTCCGGATCGAGCACCTCCAGCATCGCCGACGCCGGGTCGCCGCGGAAGTCCATCGCCATCTTGTCGATCTCGTCGAGCAGGAACACCGGGTTCATCGTGCCCGCGGTGCGCATGCCCTGGATGATGCGGCCCGGCATCGCGCCGACGTAGGTGCGGCGATGGCCGCGGATCTCCGCTTCGTCGCGCACGCCGCCGAGCGAGATGCGGACGAACTCGCGGCCGAGCGACTTGGCGACGGAGCGGCCGAGCGACGTCTTGCCGACGCCCGGAGGGCCGACGAAGCAGAGGATCGGTCCCTTCAGCTTCTTCACCAGCTGCTGGACCGCGAGGTATTCGAGCACGCGCTCCTTCGGCTTGTCGAGGCCGGCATGCTCCTCTTCCAGCAGCTCCTGCGCCTTGGCGATGTCGAGATGGTCCTCCGTCTCCTTGTTCCACGGCAGGGCGAGCAGCCATTCCACGTACGTGCGGATGACGGCGCCTTCGGCGGAAGAGGCCGGCATCTTCTCGAGCCGGTCGATCTCCTTCTCGACCTTCGCGGCGATCTTCTCCGGCAGCTTCGCTTCCGCGAGCTGGCTGCGGAGCTCCTCCACCTCGCCGGCCCGGCCTTCCTTCTCGCCGAGCTCCTTCTGGATCGCCTTCATCTGTTCGCGCAGGTAATATTCCTTCTGCGTCTTCTCCATCTGCTTCTTGACGCGCTGGCTGATCTTGCGCTCCAGCTCGAGCACTTCGCGCTCGTTGTTCAGGAAGTCGAGCAGCTTCTCGAGGCGTTCGCGCACGTCTACCGTCTCGAGAATCTCTTGCTTATCCTTGATCTTCAGCGAGAGATGGCTCGTGATGACGTCGGCGAGGCGTCCGGGCTGCTCGATGTCGGACACGGCCGCCAGCGTCTCGGGGGTGACCTTCTTGGACAGATTGATGTAGTGCTCGAATTGGCTCAGCACCGCGCGCATAAGCGCGTCCAGCTCCGAATCGCCGTCCATCGTCTCCGGGAGCTCCCTGGCGACGACTTCGTAGAACTGATCGTTGGGCAAATATTGTTCTATCTCCGCACGGACGACCCCTTCGACCAGCACGCGGATCGTCCCGTTGGGCAGCTTGAGCATTTGGCGGACCTTCGCAATCGTCCCGACCCGGTAGATGTCCTCTTGGGTCGGCTCTTCGATGTTGACTTCCGATTGCGAGCAGAGCAGGATCATGTGGTCGTCGATCATGCATTGTTCCAGCGCTTTGACCGACTTCTCCCGGCCTACGTCCAGATGGAGCACCATGCTGGGGTACACCAGAAGTCCTCTCAAGGGCAATAGGGGCAATGAACGGCTTTTGGACTTGTTCGAACCCATGATCCGGCACCTCCATGGATGTAATGGTTATCGCTTTACAGGTACTCCAGTCATTGTATCAAATGTTACCTCACGCCGCAAAACGGACACAAAAGAGGCCGCCCCGAAGGACGGCGCCCTATGTTGCTTGCGCATATGCCCGGCTTCAGCCCGGAACGGAGGTTCCGGATGCCGGAGAGGGATGGCCGCCGGCCGGGTACGTCCCGTGCGCCGGGGCGTCCAGGCCGATGCTTCCGGCGTGAAGCACGGAGACCGGAGCCGCCGCGAAGGCGTCCGCCGGCATCGGCCGTTCCGCCGCATCCGCGCCGGCGGGAACGGTCAGCTGTTCGCCGAAGATTCTTGCGAACACCTCTTCGATGCTCTCCACGGCGACGACGTTCACGCCTTCCAATCCCTCGAAGATCGCCTGCCAGTTCTCCTTCGGGATGATGACCGTCTCCGCGCCGGCCTGGAACGCCGCTTCGACCTTGGCGACGACGCCGCCGACCGGCTTCACGCGGCCGTGGATGCTGATCTCGCCCGTCATCGCGAGCTTGTTGTCGACCGGGCGGTCCGTGATCGCCGACGCGATCGCGACGGCCATCGCCACGCCGGCGGACGGTCCGTCGACCGGGGTCCCGCCGGGGAAGTTAATGTGCAGGTCGAAATTCTCCGGATGCAGGCCGTACCGGCGAAGCACCGTCAGCACGTTGTCGACCGAGCCCTTGGCCATGCTCTTGCGGCGCAGCGTCCGTTGGCCGCCGCCGAGCTCCTCTTCCTCCACCACCCCGGTGATGGTGAAGATGCCCTTGCCCGGCACGGCGGGGATCGCCGTCACCTCGATCTCGAGCAGCGCCCCCATGCTCGGCCCGTAAACGGCGAGGCCGTTGACCAAGCCGACCTGCGGCTCGGCCGGCACCTTGCGGTCCGGGCGCGGCGCGAGCTGGCTGCTGTTGGCCACCCATTCCACGTCCGCGGCCGTCAGCCCTTCGCGATTTTCCGCCAATGCCAGCCCCGCCGCCAGCTGCACCATATTGACGGCTTCGCGCCCGTTGGTCGCGTACCGCTTGACGACTTCCACCGCCTCCGGCTGCGGCGCGAAGCCGATCTTCGCGATCGCGTTCTCCGCGATCTGGCCGATCTCCTCCGGCAGCAGCGGCCGGAAGTAGATCTCCATGCAGCGGCTTCTCAAGGCGGGAGGCAGCTCGTTCGGGGAGCGCGTCGTCGCCCCCACGAGACGGAAGTCGGCCGGCAGGCCGTTCTGGAAAATATCGTGGATATACGTCGGAATGTTCGGGTCTTCCGCGTGATAATAGGCGCTCTCGAGGTAAACCTTGCGGTCCTCCAGCACCTTGAGCAGCTTGTTCATCTGGATCGGGTGAAGCTCTCCGATCTCGTCGATGAACAGAATGCCGCCGTGCGCCTTCGTCACCGCCCCCGGCTTCGGCTGGGGAATGCCGGCGACGCCCATCGCCCCGGCTCCTTGATAGATCGGGTCGTGCACGGAGCCGATCAGCGGATCCGCGATGCCCCGCTCGTCGAAGCGGGCCGTCGTCGCGTCGATCTCGGTGAACTTCGCGTCGAGGCGGAACGGCGAAGCCGGATTGCGCTTCGCTTCCTCCAGAATGACGCGGGCGGCGGCCGTCTTCCCGACTCCCGGCGGCCCGTATACGATCACGTGCTGCGGATTGCCGCTGCACAGAGCCGCCTTCAGCGCCCGAAGTCCTTCCTTCTGGCCGACGATGTCGCCCATCGAGGCGGGCCGCGTCTTCTCGGACAGCGGCTTCGTCAGCGAGATCGACCGCAGCTTCCGCAGCTTGTCCATCTCCTTGCGCGACTCCCGGTCGACGGCGGTACGGTTGCTTTTCTGATTCCGCAGCAGATTCCAGAAATAAACGCCGATAACGACGGCAAAAAAAACTTGAACGAACATGAGCAGCGTGCTTAAAGTCATCCTATCCCATCCTTTCCGTACCTTCCCGTGACCGCGGCAATCCTCTCGACGACGCAAAAAAACCGGCACCCGGGCTCATACTTGGTAGTATTGCCCGAATACCGGAGGATATAGTCATCCTTGCGCTTATTATTGCTCTTATGGCTGCGGCCATCCGGCTCCGACGGTCGCGGCCAGGAACGCAATCTGCATGACGGTCCGGGGGACGATCGGGGTGACCGGCTTGCCGGACAGCGTCAGCCGCTGGCGGGCCGCGTAGACGTTGGCGGGGAACATCGCGAGCAGCATGAGCGTCAGGCCGGCCGCGGCGGCCGTGGAGATCCAGCCCGGAACCAGAATGCCGATCGCCCCCGCGATCTCCAGCCAGCCGGTCAGAGTCACGAGGAAGCCGGGATTGCGGAACGTCGGCGGGACCATCGCCGTCAGATCCTTGCGCTTCGCCCCCCAATGGGCGCTGGCCGTCAGCAGGAACATGACCGCGACCGCCGGCCGGAGCGACTCCGCCCACCCGTCGAACCATTCCGCCCCCAAATACCCCGCCGTCCGGAATGCGGCGAACGATACGATCAACGCGATGAAAGGAACCATGGTCGTCAGGCCTCCTTTTTTTTAGATGCCGGTTTGCGACACCATCAAGTACAAGATGACGATCGGGAGGAGCGTGGCCGCCGTTCCGAAGATCGCCCAATTCCTCGAAGCCTTCCGGTACGCATCCGAAGGAACGCCGGTGCGCAGCGATTCTTCGCTAAGCCGGATCATCCGGCGCTGAAGGGGAATCAGCGCGGCGAGCCAGATCGCTCCCGACAGGCCGAACAGAAGGAGCGACAGCGTCAGCCAATTCAGGCCGTCCAGCGCGTAGCCGCCGCGCTCGGCCATCAGGGCGCCCGAGACGACGAGCAGGATCAGCCCCGGAACCGTGAACGCCCAATCCGCCATCATGACGTTGCGCGCCGCCTGGTGAATGACCGCCGGATTGCCGGTCCGGTCCGCCATCGTTTTCCACAGAGCCGCCGTGACGATATTGCCGACGAAAAGAATCGCTCCGAGCACGTGCAAGGTTAAATATCCGTTCATCTTGCTCCTCCTCCTTGGCTGTCGGATTCCGGCTGAAGAGTCCGGCGCATGAAGTTCGCCACGTCCTCCGCCGTCAAGTGCCGCGGTTCGTCGACCACTCCGCTCCTCATTCGCATTCCCATGGAGAGGAGAACGAACAATTCCGCCGTCCGGTCGGCATCGACCGAAGCTGGAATGACCGAATGCTTCTGCCCTTCCTTGATCCAATCGGCCGAGATCCGGACCGTTCGGTTGTAGAAGTCGCCCAGAATCTCCTTGACGCCCGGCTCCTCGCTCCGGCCCAGCAAGTATCGGAAGATCCGGTTCGCGACGCTCCCCGGCTCCGTCAATCCGTGCAGATCGGCTGCGATCTCGTCCATCGGCCCCTGGAAGGACGGATTGCCCTCGTCGATCGCTTCGAAGAAGCGGCGGTCCGTCTCCTCCATGCTGGATTGCAGCACGAGGGACAGCAGTTCGTCCTTCCCGTTCACGTAATGGAAGATCGCCCCCTTCGACAGGCCGGACCGTTCCATGATGTCGCCGAAAGTGGTTTTGACGCAGCCCTTCTCTTCGATGAGCCGCTTCGTCGTGTCGAGCAGCAGTTGCAGCGTTTGTTCGCGCTTCTGTTCCCGTTTCATGGCTTACTCGCTCCCTCCGTCTTCCAGTATCAGGTTTGGTTCTATAATAACAGACCGATGGTCGGTTTGTAAATAGTCGTTTTGAAAGTCCCCGCCTACCTTTAAGCCATTTTAGGCTTATCCCCTCTGCTCAGTGCTTCCGCCTCTCCTCCCGTTCCCGCCTTCTCGTTTTTTTACGCCTATTCCGAGTCTCCCGGTCCTTCAACTTCCCCGCCGCTTCCTCCTCTCAAGCCTCGCTGGCCGTTCCTGCTTCTCCCGTTCTTCCCGCTGATCCCTCTTCTCGGTTCAGGGTCTTACCTGCGCCTCTCGCTTCTTCCGCTTCACTGGTACGTAGAACCCAACCGAGTATTCGGCCGCCAAAAGCAGATTGAAGCGCGAAGCGATATCGCCCTCTGAGCCGCGGGGATAAGGTTATGCGGTTACGGCTAGCCCTTCCGTCCTTCCGTTCTTACGTTCTTCCATTCTTACGTTGTTCAGTTGTTCCGTTGTTCCGTTGTTTCGTTGTGCAGTTGTTCCGTTTATCCGTTTATCCGTTTATCCGTTTATCCGTTTTTCCGTTTTTCCGTTTTTCCGTTGTTCCGTTGTTTCGTTGTTTCGTTGTTCCGGTCATCCGTCCGAATCCGTATCCCATGCACCGCTTTGCTGAGCCGTGCTGAGCTGTGGGGATAATCCCGCAAAGGCGTGCGAGTCCGATAAGGGCACTCCGAAGCCTCGAGACGACGACGCATATAGCAAAAAAAGACACCCGAAGGTGTCTTCCTTGCTCTCGGTTATGGACCGACTGCCGGTAAGCGTTAAGCGTTCGGCATCGGAGTGTCGGTCGGATTCGCGTACCCTTCCGCGTACGTCTGGTCGACGAACTGGCGGATGTCGAGGTCGCTGCGGCCTTCCTGCTTCATCTTCGCCGCCTTCAGAGCGATCTGCTGACAGACGCCGCAGGTCGTGCCGTGATCGTCCCAGACGACGGTCCCGTCTTCCCGGACGTCCGCGATGAAGCAATCCAGATTGCTCTTGTGCCCCGCCGATTGCCCGCAGCCGCAATAGCAAGGGATGTACTGTAGCGTGTCCCTCAGCTTGGCGGCGGCCGCGTAAGCGACGGTAACCTGCGCCGGCTCCCCGGTCAGGAACGAAGGCATGTCCGCGAGAGAAGCGGTCTCCTCCCGCAGATCGCCGTTCGGCGCCAGATGAGCGGAATGCGAAGCCTCGTCCTGCTCCAGGTTCTGCCCCTTGTCCTGACCGCAGGCGGCCAGCAAGAGCAGCAACGCCATTCCCGTCAAAATCCAGTAAAAACGCTTGGCGGCCATCCGTCGCCTCCTCAGTGCTTGCGGCCCGGAATGACGCCCGTCTCGTTGTACGCGGCCACGATATTGTCGATCTCCTTCTTCAGCTCGCTGACGAGCTCGGCCTCCGGTACCTTGCGAATCATCTCGCCGTAACGGAACAGCATGCCTTCCCCGCGCGCTCCCGCGATGCCGATGTCGGCTTCGCGCGCTTCGCCCGGGCCGTTGACCGCGCAGCCGAGCACCGATACCTTGATCGGAACCTTGAGCTTGGACAAATATTCCTCGACCTCGTTGGCCACTGCGAACAGATCGATGTCGAGCCTTCCGCAGGTCGGGCAAGAGACGAGAGTCGGCGCGTCGGTAATGAGGCCGAACGTCTTCAGCAGCTCGCGGGCGACCTTGATCTCCTCGACCGGATCGGCGCTCAGCGAGATCCGCATCGTGTTGCCGATGCCCGCGTTCAGCAGGACGCCGAGTCCCGCGGCGCTCTTCACCGTGCCGGAGAACAGCGTACCGGCTTCGGTAATGCCGAGGTGCAGCGGATACTTGATAACCTCGGCCGCCTTCGTGTAAGCGGCGATAGCCATCGGCACGTCGGACGCTTTAAGAGAGACGATGATGTCGTGGAAGTCGAGCTCTTCCAGAATGCCGATATGATATAGAGCGCTCTCGACCATCGCTTCGGCGGTCGGATAGCCGTATTTCTCGAGCAGATGGTTCTCCAGCGAACCCGCGTTGACGCCGATTCGGATTGGAATTCCCTTCTCCTTGCACGCCTTGACGACCGCCTCGACCTTCTCGCGGCGGCCGATGTTGCCGGGATTGATCCGGACCTTGTCGATGCCGTTCTCGATGGCCAGAAGCGCAAGCCGGTAATCGAAGTGAATATCGGCGACGAGCGGGATCGAGATTTGCTTCTTGATCTCCTTGATCGCCTCGGCGGCTTCCTTGTTGTTGACCGTCACGCGGACGATCTGGCAGCCCGCTTCTTCCAGACGCTTGATCTCGGCCACGGTAGCGGCGACGTCCGCCGTCTTCGTCGTGCACATGCTCTGCAGAATGACTTGATTGTTCCCGCCGATCGTCAGGTTCCCCACCCGGACGGGCACGGTATCGGTGCGCAAGTACATATCTCCCAATCTCCCCGTATACGCCAAGTCCCACCCCGTCTCCGCTGAGGGGGAGACAGGGTGGAACCGGCTGACTTCTGGAAGCCGCTCAGCCGCATGCGGAATTCGGTCCGCCCGGCTTTACGCGCTTTCTTCTTTTTTCTTGCCCTTCTTGGTAGTCAATTCGGGCGCGACCTTCTCCTTGACCACCTTCTCGGTGATGACGCAGGTCGTCACGTCGTCGCGCGAAGGCACTTCGTACATGACTTCCAGCATGATGCTCTCGATGATCGCGCGAAGGCCGCGCGCGCCGGTGTTGCGCTTGATGGCCTCGCGGGCGATCTCTTCCAGCGCTCCCGGTTCGAACTCCAGCTTGACGTTGTCCATCTCGAGGAGCTTCTGGTACTGCTTGACGAGAGCGTTCTTCGGCTCGGACAGAATCCGAACGAGGGCCGGCTCGTCGAGCGGCTCCAGCGCGGAGATGACCGGAAGGCGGCCGACGAATTCCGGAATCAAGCCGAACTTCAGCAGGTCCTCCGGCTGAACCAACGACAGGTATTCGCCCGGCTTCAGCTCCTTCTGGCCCTCGAGAGCCGCGTTGAAGCCGATGACCTTCTTGCCGATGCGGCGCTTGATGATCTGCTCCAATCCGTCGAAGGCGCCTCCGCACAGGAACAGGATGTTCGTCGTGTCGATCTGGATGAACTCCTGATGCGGATGCTTGCGGCCTCCTTGCGGAGGAACGGAAGCGACCGTGCCTTCGAGAATCTTCAGCAGCGCCTGTTGGACGCCTTCGCCGGACACGTCGCGCGTAATCGAAGGGTTCTCGGACTTGCGGGCCACTTTATCGATCTCGTCGATGTAGATAATGCCGCGCTCCGCCTTCTCCACGTCGTAGTCCGCCGCTTGGATAAGCTTAAGCAGAATGTTCTCGACGTCTTCGCCCACATAGCCGGCTTCCGTCAAGGAAGTGGCGTCGGCGATCGCGAACGGAACATTCAGAATCTTCGCCATCGTCTGAGCGAGCAAGGTCTTGCCGGAACCGGTCGGGCCTACGAGCATAATATTGCTCTTCTGAAGCTCGACGTCCTCGATCTTGCTCTGCGAGTTGATGCGCTTGTAGTGGTTGTACACGGCGACGGACAGCGACTTCTTCGCTTGCTCCTGGCCGATGACGTATTGGTCGAGGATGTTGCGGATCTCCTTGGGCTTCGGAATATCCTTGAGATCGAGATCTTCCTCGTGGCCGAGCTCCTCCTCCACGATCTCCGTGCACAGCTCGATGCACTCGTCACATATATAGACGCCGGGTCCGGCGACCAATTTGCGCACTTGATCTTGCGACTTGCCGCAGAAAGAGCACTTCAATTGGCCTTTCTCGTCGTTGAATTTGAATCCCATGGGATCACTCCTTAACCATTGATGGGAGAAGCGATGACCTTATCGACCAGGCCGTAGGCACAGGCTTCTTCCGCGCTCATGAAGTTGTCGCGGTCGGTGTCGCGCTCGATCTTCTCGTAAGATTGACCGGTGCGCTCCACGTAGATCCTGTTCAGCTTCTCCTTCGTCTTGATAATCCAATCGGCGTGAATCTTGATGTCCGCCGCTTGCCCCCGAACGCCGCCGAGGGGCTGGTGAATCATGATCTCGCTGTTCGGCAGAGCGAAGCGCTTGCCCTTGGCGCCCGCGGTCAGGAGCAGCGAACCCATGCTAGCCGCCATGCCGACGCAGATCGTGCTGACGTCCGGCTTGATGAACTGCATCGTATCATATATTCCCATTCCGGCCGTAACTGAACCACCGGGCGAATTGATGTACAGGCTGATGTCTTTCTCCGGATCATCCGCGGCCAAGAAAAGCAGTTGGGCGATGATGGAGTTGGCCACATCGTCATCAATTGCGCTGCCTAGAAAGATAATGCGGTCTTTCAACAGCCGGGAGTAAATATCGTACGAACGCTCTCCGCGGTTCGTCTGTTCGACGACGATCGGTACCAAGTTCATGTGACCAACCTCTTTTCTTTAGTGGACTTTGAGCATCGGTAATATTCTAACATGTTCAATCCCCAATGTCATGTTGGCGGCGACCCGGCTCATCCGAATCGGGCTCCGCCCGTTATGTAGAGTGAAAAAGAAGGCACGCGGCTTGCGGCGTGCCTCTCTTCATTATGGTATCGGTCTTCGCTTCGGATTACTCCGTCTTGCTCTGTTCGACCACGAACTTGACCGCTTTGCGAACCTTCAGGTCCGCCTGGATCGTGTCCATGTAGCCGTTGGAGGTGAAGATGGAGCGGAGTTCTTCCGCGGAGCGGTTGTAAACCTTCGCCAGGTTGTTCAGTTCTTCCTCGACGTCCGCGTCGGACACTTCGAGGTTCTCGGCCTTGGCGATCGCTTCGAGCACCAGATTGTTGCGGACGCGCTTCTCGGCGTCGACTCTCATCTGCGCCTTCAGAGCCGCTTCGTCCTGGCCGCTGAATTGGTAGTACAGCTCGAGCGTCATGCCTTGCATGCGCAGGCGGCTCTCGAAGTCCTTCAGCATGCTGTCGATCTCGGTCTCGAACATCGCTTCCGGAATCTCGACTTCGGCGTTCGCGGACGCTTGATCGATGACGGCGTTCTCGCGGGCCGTCTCGGCGTCTTTAGCCTTGCGTTCCTTCAGCTTGCTCGCCAGATCTTGTTTGTATTCGTCGAGCGTGTCGAATTCGCTGACGTCCTTCGCGAATTCGTCGTCAAGGGCCGGAAGAATCTTGCGCTTGATCTCGTGCAGCTTCACTTTGAACACGACCGGCTTGCCGGCCAGGTTCTCGGCATGGTAGTCCTCCGGGAAGGAGACGTTGATGTCCTTCTCCTCGGCGATGTTCAAGCCGACGACTTGCTCTTCGAAGCCCGGGATGAACGAGCCGGAGCCGAGCTCGAGCGAGTAGCGCTCGCCCTTGCCGCCTTCGAACGGCACGCCGTTCTCGAAGCCTTCGAAGTCGATGATCGTGATGTCGCCCATCTGAGCCGGACCTTCGTCAACGACGGCCAGCTCGGCGTGGCGCTGCTGCAGGCGCTCCAGTTCCTTGGCGATCTCGTCTTCCGTCACTTCGGTGTCCGCGGCCGGAACGACCAGCCCCTTGTATTCGCCCAGCTTCACTTCGGGCTTGACGGTAACCTTAGCCTTGAACTTGAAGGATTGTCCCTTCGCGAACTGCTCGACGTCCACGTCCGGACGGTCCACCGGAACGATGCCAGCCTGCTCGACGGCTTCGCCGTACGCGCCAGGCAGCAGAATGTCGATCGCGTCCTGGTACAGGCTCTCGGCGCCGAACCGGGCTTCGAAGATGGCGCGCGGAACTTTGCCCTTGCGGAAGCCCGGCACGTTCACCTTCTGCACGACTTTGCGGAACGCCTTGTCCAGCGCTTCCGCTACCTTCTGCTCATCGATCTCGACCTCGAGCAGGCCGACGTTCTTTTCTATCTTCTCCCAATTCACTTTCATGATTAGCTATTCCCCTCCGAAGCAGCTTGCCACTCAAGTCGGCAGCTTAACATAAACCATTCCATTATAAACAACCCTTGGGCTCATTTCAAGGTCTGCGGGACTTCGTCACGTTCCCGGCTGAAGCTCTCCCGCGTATTGGCGAAGCCATCTTAGCGCCTGTTCGTAGCGGAAACGCAGCTCTCCCGTAATCCCGTACTGCTCGCGCACCCATTCGTCGCTCGCCTGGCCGTGAAGCTTCTCGACCAGGAATTGGTGAAGCGCGGCGGCCCACAGGTCGGAGGAGCCGTCGTCCTCCTCCGTCATCCGGTTGTACACGGACGTGCCGTACGCGACCTGCACGCACTCCTTCCACATCTCTTCGGCGAAGTAGGAGAGCGTCGGATCCGACACCTCCGCCGCCTGCCCGACCCGGTCGAGCACGTCCCGCACGGCCGGGGGGAACTCGCCGAACGACAGAGGCGTCAGCTCCGGTTCCAGCGTCAGCGCCTCGCCTCCCCGCCACATGGAGACCGGTCCGGACGAGCCGAGCCTGCGCAGCAGCTGAAGGGCGCGGAATTGAACGGCGGGATGATGCTCCCGTTCGCCCAGCCACGTCCGAATGCGGGGCTCGATATCGGGATGGTCGAGATGCACCAGCTGGCTGAGAGCGAGCAGTTGCTGCTCCGGATCCCCTTCGTTCTCCAACTGGGCGAGCAGCTTGGGCACGTATTCGCCGTCTTGGCCCGAACGCTCGTTCAACCGGGCCCGAAGCGCTTCCTCCGCGTCCTCCTCCTCTTCCTCGCCCATCCAATCTTCGCCGGCGTAGCTGCCCTCGGCCTCCGGGAAGGCGGCCTCGAGCCAGCCGAGCAGCGCCTGCCATTCCGTATGGTGCCGCTCGGCCTCGCCGCCGCATTGAAGCAGGAACGAGAGAAGCGCCTTCGCTTCGCCGTACCGTTCCGTCTCGAGCATTCTCGTCAGCTGAATCTGATAATAATCCAAAGTCTTGGGGAACAAGACCAAATTGTCCTTGGTGGAATCATTCACGAAGTGAACCCCTTCCTGCCGGCCCTTCTGGCCTGGGTTGCCGATTCACCCGCATTATACCACGAACCCCGTCCGAAAAGGAAAAAGGCCCCTTCCGCCCAACCGGAGCGTCCGGGCCCCGGTTGCGAATCGGCGAAGAGGCAGCCGAATCGCACCGGTTGATTTTCGCATCCGAAATGTGCTATATTTCTTATTACCTTCAAGATTCGCGCGGGTGTAGTTCAATGGTAGAACGCCAGCTTCCCAAGCTTGAGGCGAGGGTTCGATTCCCTTCACCCGCTCCATAATGCCATCCGATCAAGCCCTTGCCTTGCGCAAGGGCTTTTTTTACTTGCCTATGTACGATAATCCCATCCAAGTCCGGGTACGAAAAAACCGGTCCCGCCGCTTCAAGAAGCCCGCGGAATAACCGGAATGGCTTCCAGAATCCGCCCGGTCGACAACGTGCGAAGGCCTCGCTTGTTCCAATCCAGCACCCGCGCCTTGCCCTTCCGCACCGAATAGACGGTGACGACGCTGCGGGTGATCCGGCCCTTGCTGTCCCGGTAAACGATGCGGACGGGCCAACGCCCGATCGCCTTCTCGATCGGCATCCCTATCACGCTCCCGATAAGAACATTTGTTCCCATTATACTGGATGCCCGAAAATTTGGCAAGCCGGATATCGGAGGCGACCGTGTCACCGGGGTTCGTCTGGGCATAGGCTGAAGCATCCCTTAACTGGAGGAATATGCATGGCAGTGGGTCCCTTCGTTCCCGGCGGCGCCGTCCCGCCGTATCCGCCATACCCGTACCCGCCTTATCCGCCTTACCTTTATCCGCCGTATCCGCCGTATCCGCTGTACCCGCCCTACCCGTTCCTGCCGCCCTATCCCGGGTCGTTCTTCCCGGGACCCGGGTTCCCGGGGCCGTTCGGCCCGGGCTTCCACGGACCCGGCCCCGTCGGACCCGGCTTCCACGGTCCCGGACCCGTCGGACCGGGCTTCCCCGGCCCGGGCGGACCCGGCTTCCATGGGCCGGGGCCGCACCGGAGCGGATTCATTAACGCCGACGGATAGCGCCGCGCCGGCAAGAGGAGGAGCGCCCCGCCGGGCGGCTCCTCTTCTCGCCCGCCGCGCGCCGCCGGTTCACACCCAAGTCGTCTTGTCCCGCGCCGGAGTCCGGGCGGTAGGCGGGCTGTCGCCGGCCGGATACCCCACGAACGCCGTGCCGACGATCTTGCGCATGTCCGGAACGTTCAAGAACCGGTACAGCCGCTCGTCGCGGACGAGCCCGACGCCGCGCGTCCGCCAGACGAAGCCGAGTCCCGCGTCCTGCGCCGCCAGCCACATCGAATGGAGCGCGCAGGCGGCCGCGTACTCGTTGTCCTCCGAGGCGTCGGGATCGCCCGGAACGACGTCCGCCGTCACGACGATGAGAAGCGGCGTGTTCAGCAGCACCTTGAGCGACTCCTGCACGAGATTCGGCTTGGTCGGGAACCGCTCCTCCAAGTACCCTCGCGCCAGGTCCTCGTAATCGCGCTTGGCCCGCCCCTGCACGACGTAGAAATGCCACGGCTCGCGAAGCCGGTCGTTCGGAGCCAGCACCGCGGCTTCGAGCAAATAATCGATTTTCTCCCGTTCGACTTCCCTCGGCTCGAAATTCCGGACCGCCCGGCGGCACCGCAACGCTTCCAGAGCGTTCATATCCGTCCCCTCCTTGACTTATACTGCCTGCACGCCTCCGCGAACCGGCCGGCGACCTCCGGATTCGAAGCGAAGTGCAGGTGCGTGTACCCCGCGACCAGCCGGTCCCGGACGAACCCCTCCCGCTTCGTCCCGCGCAGCCCCTTCGTCTCGTAGGCGTACGGCGGCTCCTCGCCCTCGGGCGCTTCATAGACGGAATAATGGAACTCGTGGCCCCGCGCCGTCTCGCCCGGACCGAGCAGGAAGTTCCCCGGCGTCCCCGCGGCTTCGCGGTAGCCGAGCGCGGCCAGCTTCGGACGCATCCGGACGCAGCCCGGCACGAGGCCGACCATCGGGTACCTCGCCCCGTCCGTCGTCTCGAGGCTCTCCGTCAAGTACATATACCCGCCGCACTCCGCGAGAGTCGGCATGCCGGACCGAACGCGATCGCGGATCGAAGCGGCGACCTCCGCATGCGCGGCCAGCCGCTCCGCGAACTCCTCGGGGAAGCCTCCCCCGATGTAGAGGCCGTCCGCCTCGGGCGGCACCGTCTCGCCCGCGAGCGGCGAGAAGAAGACGCACCGCGCGCCGTACAGCTCGAGCAGCTCCAGGTTCTCGGGGTAATAAAAATGAAACGCCGCGTCCTTGGCGACCGCGATGACCGGCCCATCGGCGCTGCCGCTCTCCGGCCGCGCCGCGAACAGCTTGGGCTCCGCCGCCATGGGAGGCCGCTCCCCCAGCTCGAGCAGCCGGCCGAGCTCGAAGTTCGCCTCGACCTTCTCCGCGAGACGCGCGAACATCGGGGCCAGCTCGCCCCGCTCGATCGAAGGCACGAGGCCGAGATGCCGCTCCGGCATCTCGACGTCCGTCTCCCGCGCCATCCACCCGAGCACCGGAACGCCGCACTCGCGCTCGATCGCCTCCTTGACGAGCTTGTAATGGCCCTCGCTGCCGACCTTGTTGGCGACGACGCCGGCGATCCGGCGACCCTCCTCCGCGAAGCATTGGAACCCCTTCACGACGGCGGCGGCGCTCCGCGCCATGCTCTGGCAGTTGACCACGAGCAGAATCGGCGCGTCCACGATGCGGGCGATGTCCGCCGAGCTGCCTTCGTCGGAGCGCGAATCCCGGCCGTCGTACAGCCCCATCACTCCCTCGATCACGGAGATATCCGCGCCCCGGCCCCCCCGCGCGAAAATCTCGCGCACGCCGTCCTCGCCGAACATCCAGCTGTCCAAGTTGCGCGAGACTCTGCCCGTCACCGAGGCATGATAGGTCGGGTCGATGTAATCCGGCCCGCACTTGAACCCTTGAACGGCCAGCCCTCGCCGGCGCAGCGCCGCCATGAGGCCGATCGCCACCGTCGTCTTGCCGACGCCGCTGCCCGTTCCCGCGACGACCCATCTTGCCGCCATCAGCGCTCCTCCTTCTTCCGCCCGTCGTAAGCCCCGTAATCGAGAAGGCCGACGGAGATCGTCACGTTGCCCGACTTCTTCTTGCCGAGCGCCAGCTCCGCCCGGCCAACATAGAGCTTGGCCGCCGGCTCGCTAACGCCGTAGGCGCCCGTGAACTTGAACACCGTCTCCGAAGGGTCGTCGATCGGCACGGCGTTCAGCTCCGTCGCCGAATACGTGACGAACTCCCAGCCGTGCCGCGCGCAGACGGACAGCAGCCCTTCCTCGTCCTTCTTCAGGTCGATGGAGCAGACGGCCTTGACGCTGAGGCGGGAGAACCCGAGCCCGAGCAGCGTCTCGCCGATGACGGCTTCAAGCTCTTCCGCCGAAGTGCCGCGGTTGCAGCCGATGCCGAGGGCGATCACCTTCGGCCGGTAGACGACGGCGTTGCCGAGCAGCGCCTTCTCCTCGCCGCCGAGCAGCCGGTGGGTCACGAGCAGGATCGCCGAAGGCTCCCAGGCCGCCGCGTCCGCGAGGCTCCGGAACGGCCGGATATGGTCCGGCATCGCGCGGTCCTCGTGCGTCCACCAGCCGGGCTCGCCGGATTCGAGGACGACGGCGACCTTCTCCTCGTTGACGACCGAAGCGCTGACCGGCGTCAGCCTGCTCTCCGACTCGGGGTCCCACGTCCACCCGAACCGGCGGCCGAACAGATCGACCGCGATCGTCTTCTGCACGTCCGAGGCGGTCGTGACGACCGGGCGAGCCCCGATGGCCGCCGCGACCTCGCGCGTCAGCTCGTTCGCCCCGCCGAGGTGGCCGGACAGCACGCTGATGGCGTGCTCCCCTTTGTCGTCGATGACGACGACGGCGGGATCCTTCTTTTTATCCTCGAGCAGGGGCGCGATCATCCGGACGACCGCTCCGAGCGAGATGATGACGATCAGACCCTTATACGCCGGAAAAAGAGCCGGGAACAGCAGCCGGACGCTGCCCTCGAACGTCCGAATCCCCCGCGCTTCCTCGTCGCCTCTCGCGAATTTGTTCATATAATAGAGGTCCGTACCGGCGAACCGCCTCTGCAGCTTGCGGGCGAGCTCCGCCCCGTGCTTCGTGATCGCCACGACGGCGTATTCGCCCCGGGGCGAGACGGCGGGCACGATCCCCTCCTCCAGCCTGAGAACCTCGCTCACTCCGGCTTCTCTCCTCTCCGGTAACGGTGGGTGAACGTCTTGTCGTACAGCTTCGAGCGGTACTCGTCCTTGCCGTGGATGTCCGGATCGAGCGCCCAGCCGGCCAGAATCATCGCATGCGAACGGATGCCGCGCTTGCGCAGGTCCTCCTCGACGGACCCGAGCGTCGTCCGGACGACGAGCTGGTCGGGCCACGTCGCCCGCTGCACGACGGCGATCGGCGTCTCTTCCTCCCAGCCCGCGTCTCTCAGCTCCTGGGCCACCTTCTTGATCAGCGTCGCGCTCAGGAACAGCGCGATCGTGCACCGGTGGGCGGCCAGGTCGCGCAGCTTCTCGAGCTCCGGGACGGGCGTCCTTCCTTCCGCTCGCGTCAGGATCAGCGTCTGCGTCAGCTCCGGAACCGTCAGCTCCGCGCCGATCGCGGCCGCCGAGGCGAACACCGAGCTGACGCCGGGAACGACCTCGTACCCGATCCCCTCCTTCTTGAGCAGCGCCGCCTGTTCCAGAATCGCCCCGAACACCGACGGATCTCCCGTGTGGACCCTGACGACTTTTTTCCCGGCGCGAACCCGGTCGACCATGATCCGCACCATCTCCTCGAGATCCATGCCGGCGCTCTTCAGCACCTCCGCGTCCGGCCTCGCCCTCGCGATCAGCTCTTCGCTGACGAGGGAGTCCGTGTACAGCACGACGTCCGCTTCCTGCAGCAGCCGAAGCCCCTTGACCGTTATGAGATCCGGGTCCCCGGGTCCCGCTCCGACGATCGTTACCTTGCTCATTTGCGCACCACCATCAGCGTCAAATATTCCAGCTCGCTTCCCGCCAGTTCCCTAACGTCGCGCCAGATTCTCTCTTCGGACGAGGTGACCTTCGTCAGCACCGACGCCTTGGCCGTCAGCCCCGTCTCCTCGAGCACCGACAGCATCAGGTCGAGCACCTTCGCCACCTTGATGAACACGACGCAATCGTGCGTCAAGAGCGCCTCCAGCATCTCGTCCCGGTCGCCCGTCGCCGGAACGATCGCGACCCTCTCGTCGCCGTCCGCCAGCGGGACGCCGAGCCGGGACGCCGAAGCGTTCACGGACGAGATGCCGGGGATGGAGACCGCCGGCGCCTCGGGATGCTTCTCCCGCAGCAGCCGCATCATATGGATAAACGTGCTGTACAGCATCGGATCGCCTTCCGTCACGAACGCCACGTCCCGCCCCGCGGCCAGATGCTCCCAGACGGCGTCGACGGTCCGGTTCCATTCGCGGTCCAGCGTCTCCGGGTCCTTCGTCATCGGGAACGTCAGCCCCAGCATCACCTTCTCGTCCGGATCGACGTACGTCTCCGCGATCTGCAGGGCGTAGCTCTTCGCTCCCCGCATCTTGCGCGGGTAGGCGATGACGGGCGATTGCTTCAATATGCGAAAAGCTTTGACGGTCAGCAGCTCCGGATCTCCCGGGCCGACTCCGACCCCGTACAGCGTGCCTACGGCGCTCATCGCTCGCTCTCCCCCTCTCCCGCCGCGGCTTCCTTCCGCCAAGCGGTTATGATATAGACCGGGTTCAGTCCTTCGAACCGGGTCATGTCCAGAATCGGCTTGCTCCGCGATACTTGGACGAGCTCGATCCGAACTTCGTAAGCTTCCTCTTCGAACGCCTTCTTCGCTTCATACAAGTTCTCGACCGTGACCGCGTTCAGCACGATCCGGCCGCCCGGCCGAAGACGAGCGCAGAGAATGCGGATCAGCTCTCGCAGCTCCCCTCCCGTGCCTCCGACGAATACGGCGTCCGGATCGGGCCAATCGCCGAGCCCTTCCGGCGCCTTGCCGCGAACGGCCGTCAGGTCGACCCGGAACTTCGCCGCGTTCTCCAGGCAGTTCGCGAGGTCCGCCTCGTTTTTCTCGATGGCGAATACTTGTCCGAGGCGGGCGATCCGGCCGCATTCGATCGCGACGGAGCCGGTGCACGTTCCGATGTCCCAGACGACGCTGTCCTCGCGCAGGCCCAGGTTCGCGATGCTGAGGACGCGCACCTCCCTCTTCGTGATGAGGCCCTTGTCCGGCTTGCGCTGCGCGAACGCCTCGTCGTCGATGCCGAGGCCATAACGCGGGCTATCGCCGATCCGGCGCAGGATAACCACGTTCAAGGGGGAAAAGGCTACGACCGCCGCGGCTTCCTCTCCCGCATCGCTTCCGGCTGCGGCTGCGGCACCGGCCGCCGCCAGCTCATGAAGCTCGTACCAGCCGGTCCTCTCCTCGGCCCCGCCCAAATTCTCGGCGACGAACATCCGGTACTCGGTCATGCCGAACGACAGCAAATATCGCGCGATCGCCGGCGGGTCGTTCGCCGCGTCGGTCAGCAGCGCGATTTTGTCGCGGCCGTCGATCCGCTGCGCGAGTCCCTTCAGGCTGCGCCCGTGCACGCTGGCCAGGTACGCTTCCTGCCAGCTCTCACCCATTCTCGCGAACGCCAGCTGGATGGAGCTTGGCGCCGGATACACCTCGGCGTCCAGCTTCTTCGCCGCATACGCGCCGATCCCGTAGAACAGCGGATCGCCCGAAGCGAGCAGGACGACGCTTCTCGTCTCGCGCGCCAGCTCGGCGATCCGCTCGGTTATTCCGCTCCGGATGACGCGCTTCTCTCCCTCGTAATCCGGAAAAAAAGCCAGGTGCCGCTCTCCTCCGGCCAGCACCTCGCTCGAATCGATCCATTCGCGGTAGAGCGGAGGCAGCCCTGCCGCTCCGTCGTCTCCGATTCCGATGATTTTCACCTTTGGCTTCAACTCGTCGCCCCTTCCTCCCCATTCGCTAGCCAACGACCGAGCAGCTCCGCCTTCATCGAGACGATAACCGTCTCGGTCTCGACCCCGCCTTGCATCTGCTTCAAGCTCTCTTGGCAGACGAGCTCGCACAGCCGCGCGAAAAAAGCCCCGTTCCCGAGAGAGGCCATCATATCCCCGACTTGCGAAGCCGTATTCGCCTCCAGGATGGAGCGAACCGTCTCCGCCTCCGCGCCGGACTCCTCCGCCACCTTCGCCAGAAATTCGAAGTTGACGCCCGCGCTCTTCGAATGAACCATCATGACGCCTTCGGCCACCTTCGAGAACTTGCCCATCATGCCGACGAGGGTGACCTTGCGGACGCCCTGCCGCTTGCACTGGGTCAAGGCGAACCCGACGAAGTCGCCCATCTCGACGAACGCTTCCTCCGGAAGCTTGGGATACAGCTCCATTCCGAACTTCTCCGTCCTTCCGCCCGTGGACAGGACGATATGGTCGCAGCCGCCGGCGCGGGCGACCCGGATCGCCTGGGCGACGCTCGCCTTGTAGGCGGCGGTCGAGAACGGAACGACCGTGCCGCGGGTGCCGAGAATCGAGATGCCGCCTACGATGCCGAGGCGTCCGTTCAGCGTCTTCTTCGCGATCTCCTCGCCATCCGGCACGGAGATGACGACCTTCACGCTCCTCTCCGCCAGCTCGAAGCCGTCCAGCACGTCCCGGACCGCCTCGCGGATCATCTTGCGCGGGACCGGGTTGATCGCCGCTTCGCCGACGGCGACCGGCAGCCCGGGCTTCGTCACCCGGCCGACGCCGGCTCCGCCGTCCAGCTCGATCCGCCCGGGTTCGCCGCCCTCCTCGAGCCAAGCGACCGTCGCCACGATCAGAGCCCCGTGCGTCGCGTCGGGATCGTCCCCGCCGTCCTTGACGATGGCGGCGACGGCCCTGTCTTCCGCGCATTCGCAGCTGTGCAGCGCGAACGTCACGTCCTCCCCGATCGGCAGGCGGATCCGGGATTCAAGCTGCGGCCGCTGCGCGATAAGCGCCGTCAGCGCCGCCTTGGCCGCCGCCGCCGCGCAGGAGCCCGTCGTGTACCCGCGGCGAAGCGGCTTCTCGGGTTGCTGCTCCTTCAGGCCCATCGGGCCGCCCCCCTTCTCCTTCTACCGGTCCGCCAGAAGGCTGATCGCGTTCACGGCGGCGACGGCGACGGGGCTGCCCCCTTTGCGCCCGACGTTCGTGATGAACGGGATGTCGAGCTTCGCCAGCTCTTCCTTCGATTCCGCCGCCGACACGAAGCCGACCGGCACGCCGATGACGAGCCCGGGCTTCGCCGCGCCTTCCTTGACGAGCCGGATCAGCTCCAGCAGCGCCGTCGGCGCGTTGCCGATCGCGAAAATGCCGCCTTCCGCCTCCTTGACGGCTTTACGGATCGAGACGATGGCGCGGGTCGTGTCGAGCCGCTTCGCCTCCGCCATGACGTCGGGGTCCGAGATGTACACCCGCACGTCCCCGCCGAACTTCTCGATGCGCGGCTTGCTGATGCCGACTTGGACCATCTGCACGTCCGCGACGACGATTTTACCGCTGCGCACCGCTTCGATGCCCGCCCGGATCGCATCCTTGTGGAAAACGAGGCTGCGCCCCAGCTCGAAGTCGGCGGACGCGTGGATGACGCGCTGCACGACCGGGTACTGCTCCTCGGTGAACGAGTGCGGCCCCAGCTCCTCCGTAATCATCTCGAAGCTGCGGGCTTCGATCTCCTGCGGCTGCACCGTCAGCGGCTTGAATTCGGTATGGAACTCCATCGTTTACCCTTCTCCTCTCGTGTGGCGCCGCAGCTCCGCGAGCACCCCTTCGGCGTCTTCGTGCACGGAGCCGTATTCGATCTGCGGCCGGCCGATGACGATGCACTCGATGCCGAGCTCCAGCGCCGCCTCGAGCTTCTCGTCGACGGCGCCGACCTTGCCGCTCTCCTTCGTGATCATGAGGGTGACGCCGTAATGCCGGTACAGGGCGGCGTTCAGCTCCTTGGAGAACGGCCCCTGCATGGCGACGATGTTCTTCTGCTCGATGCCGAGCTCCTCGCACTTCTCCATGTTGTCCTTGCGGGGCAGCATGCGGGCGATCAGCGTCGTATCGGGAAGACCGAGCAGGCGTTCGGCGAAAATACGCAATGTCTTGCTGCCCGTCGTCAGCATGACGACGCCCCGGCGCTCGGCGGCGAGCTCCGCCGCCCGCTCGTAATCGTCCGCCCAGACGAGGCCCGGGCGGTCGGAGAACGTCTGCCGCTCGCGCTCGAAGCGCACGTACGGCAGTCCGGTCCGCTTCGCCGCCGCCATCGCGTTGCGCGACGCCTCTTCCGCGAACGGGTGCGTCGCGTCGACGACGGCCGTCGCGCCGATCTCGGCGGCGAGCTCCGCGAGCTGCTCCGCGGTCAGCCGCCCGACGCGGGCGGCGAGGCCCGCTTCCGCCAGCGACTGCGCGGCGCTGTCGGTCACGACCGTGGCCAGCACCGGGTACCCTTCGGCCCGGAGCCGGACGGCCAGCTCCCGCGCGTCGCTCGTTCCGGCCAGCACGAGAATCATGGGCGTTCGCCTCCCGGCGCGCGCGTCGCCGCCAGCTTCCCGGCTTCGCCGCTTGCCCGCTCTCCCGCGTGATCGTGATGATGTTCGTGATCGTGATGATGCTCATGATCGTGATGGTGTTCATGATCGTGATGGTGTTCATGATCGTGATGATGCTCATGATCGTGATGATGGTGATCGTGGTCATGGTGGTGATGATCATGGTCGTGGTGATGGTGGTGATGGTGGTCCATATCCTTCATCGCCGCCAGGCGGAACTGGCACATGTCGCAGTTCATCTTCACCTCGTCCGCCAGCGCCTCCTCCGCGCGCTCGACGAGAATGTCCTTCAGCTTCGGATGGAAGCCGAAGTATTCGGCCATCGCGAATTCGACGCCTTCATAGGCCGCCCGGTAGTCTTCGACCATCTTCTCCATGCGCTGAATGAGAATCCCCGTGAAAAGAAAATAAGGCACGACGACGACCTTGCGGGCGCCGAGCCGGACGCACCGGTCCACCCCTTCGTCGAGGAGCGGCGCGGTCACCCCGATGAATGCCGTCTCGACGAATTTGACCTTCAGCTTCTCCCAGAACAGGCGGGAGATCTTGAACAGGTCGCTGTTCGCGTCCGGATCGCTGCTGCCGCGGCCGACGACCAGGAGCGCCGTGTCCTCGGCGGTCTCCGACGCCGCGATTCCCGTCTCCCGCACGCGCTCCAGCAAAATCTCGAGCACCAGCTCATGAACGCCGATCGGCCTCCCGTAGGTGAATCGAACGCCGGGATAACGCTCCTTCGCTTCGTCGATCGCGGCGGGAATGTGAATCTTCGCGTGCCCCGCCGCGAACAGAATGATCGGGATGACGGCCACGTGCCGCGCGCCTCCCTTGACGCATCGTTCGATCCCGTCCGCTATCGTCGGCCGCTCGAACTCCAGATAGCATGTCTCGACGGCGACGTCCTTCAGCCGCTCCGCCAACGACGCGACGAATTGCCGCACCTCTTCGTTCCCCTCCGGATCACGGCTCCCGTGTCCGACGAACAATACCGCGTTTTCCGCCACTTCGTCCTCTCCCTTCCCCATATCCAACAAGCCACCGTCGCTCACGCGCCTCTGTAACCGCCATTTTGGCGATTACATACGGCCAAATACGCTCACGCGCCTCTGTAACCGCCATTTCGGCGGTTACAGACAGCCAAACACGCTCGCGCACCTCCGTAACCTCCATTTCGGCGGTTACAGACAGCCAAACACGCTCGCGCACCTCCGTAACCTCCATTTTGGCGGTTACAGACAGCCAAACACGCTCGCGCACCTCCGTAACCTCCATTTTGGCGGTTACAGACAGCCAAACACGCTCACGCGCCGCTGCAACCGCCATTTTGGCGGTTACAGACAGCCAAACCCGCTCGCGTGCCGCTGCAACCGCCATTTTGGCGGTTACAGACGGCCAGCCGGCGCGAGCTTGCGGCCCGCGCCCGACTCAATCGCCGCAGGCCGCCGCTTCGATCTCGATCTTGGCGGGTTCGCGGTACGCGTAGCCTTCGATCGTCCCGACCCGCTTGAAAAACTTATGGAACCGCTCGTTCGGATGCCCTTCCCTCTGGTAACGCAGCACGATCCGCTCGACGAGCCCCGCAATCTCTTCCGGGGGGACCCCCTCCGCGACCGGGATGCCGGCGTGGGCGTTTCTCCCTACCGTTTTCGCGCCGAGGAACAGATCGAACTTGCCCCTTCGGTAGACGAGACCGATGTCCTCCTTGACCGCGCCGTAGCAGGCCATCCCGCAGCCGTTGAAGCCGATCTTGAGCTCCTTGGGCATCGCCAGGTTGCCGACCCGCGCATGGATCTCCTCCGCGTACGGAATCGACTCCGCCTTCTCCAGGTTGCAGAAGTCGCAAGCCTTCACCTGCGCGACGTCGCCGATCGGCGACAGCAGGAAGCCTTCCTCGGCCAGCTTCCGGGCGATCGCCTCCGGCTCGTCCGCGCGGATACGGACGATCAGCTGATGGTGGGGCGTGTATTCGATCTCGCCCCTCTCGCCGACGAGCTCCCCGAGCGCCGCCATCTGGCGCGCCGTGAACTTCTTGTTCGCAACGCCGGGACTGACCGCGAACTCCAGAATCGCCTCTTGCCGGAACGCGGGCCTCGGCGCCGCCGGAGCATCGGCGACGGCCTGCCCGACGAACGCCTGTCCCGCCGGGACCGGGCCGGCTGCGGCTTGTCCGATCGACCCTTGCCCGACGGTTCCCTGCATGTTCGCACCCAGCCCGACGCTTCTCTCCATGATCGCGCCCTGCCCGACGCTTCCCTGCACGATCGCACCCAACCCGACGTTCCCCTGCGCGACCGCGCCCAACCCGGCGGTCCCCTGCGCGACCGCGACCGCTCCTTCCCGAGACGCCCTTCCGTCGACGAGCGCCAGCGCCTCCATCGCGAGCGAGTGCGGCGTGTCGTCCTCGCTCGCGTCTCGTTCTCCCGCTCTTGCGCTTGTCGAAGCGCGCGCTCGCGCCATCCAGGCGTCGCCTTCGCCAACGCCGCGGCCTCCCGTACCTGGCGGCGCATCGACAGGCGCCATTGCCTCCATCGACCAAGGCTCCGCCTCCGTCCGGAGCCTCTCGTGCGGACGAAGCCGCTGCACGTCGCTGTCCAGCGTATACTTGCGCTGATAGCCGCGCGGCGTAATCATCAGCCCGTCGTACACGGTCGTCGACGAGTTGCCGATAATGACGGTCGTCAGCATCCCGATGTCGTACCCGAGCATGTCCGCGAGCGTCGTCACGACGACGGTCTCCCGGTCCCGGTACGCGCTCTTCACGATGCCGACCGGCGTGTCCGGCGAGCGATGCTCGAGCAGGATGCGCCGCGTCTCGACGATCTGGCGCGTCCGCCTGCCGCTGCGCGGATTGTACAGCGCGATGACGAAGTCCGCCTTGGCCGCGGCCTCCACCCGCCGGACGATCGTCTCCCACGGCGTCAGATGGTCGCTCAGGCTGATCGTGCAGGCGTCGTGCATGACGGGCGCGCCGAGCAGGGAGGCGACCGATTGAATCGCCGAGATGCCTGGAACGACCTCGACCTCCACGCCTGCCTCGCGGGTCCATCCCTTCCCCATCAGCACCTCGTACACCAGGCCGGCCATGCCGTACACCCCCGCGTCTCCGCTGGAGATGACGGCCACCCTTTTCCCCGACTCCGCTTGACGCACCGCTTCCCGAGCCCGGCTCACCTCCTCCGTCATCCCCGTCCGCACGATCTCGTGCCGCGGGGTCAGCAGGTCGCGGATCAGGTCGACGTACGTGTTGTAGCCGATAACAACCTCGCTCTCCGCGATCGCGTCCCGGGCCCGCTTCGTCAGATGCTCGTGGCTTCCCGGGCCGAAGCCGACGATGAGCAGCTTCCCTCTCTCTCCCATTGCCGTATCCTTCTCCCTTCCGCGAACCAAAATAAAAAAGAGCATCTCCAACATCGAAATGTTAGAAATGCTCGTAAACGAACGCGCGACGGCAAACGCGCGACGCCTCATGGAAGACGCCGTACGGCCGTAACGCGGTCCTCGCCCGCTCTCTAACACTCCCTAAATCCGCGTAGGGTAACAGTGCTGTCGAACAAGGCAGGTTTCCTGACTTCGCTTCGCCTCCGGCGCCTTCCCGGGAATTGCTCCCAGTGACGTACGTGCCGGGCGGCTAGCCAACCTTCGTTGGCGCGCTACACAGTGGCGGGTCCGTGTCGGCTTCTCACCGATCTTCCCTTTTAACCGCATCGCGACCGATGCGGCACCTTGATCCCTTGCTATGAAATTGGTTCCATTGTAACACTACTTTTTCGAAGCTGTCCATCTGTCCTATAATGGGGAGACATCCGGACGACGGTCCGGCCAGGCAGACTCGAAAACGATTCCTACGAAGACAGGGTGATTTCCGATGACCGTAAGACATGCCGTCCCAACCGACTGCGAGCCGGTCGCGAAGCTCGTAGTCCGGGCTATCCGCGACATCGCGGGCCAATTGACGGGGGAGGAAGACGAAGCGCGGGCGCTCGCCCGGTTGGAAGCTTATTACCGGGAGCCGGGCAACCGGTTCAGCTATGATCGGTATCTGGTGAAAATAGCGGAAGGACAAGTCGCGGGCATGATCCTGTGCTACCCCGGAAGCGACGCGGAGGCGTTGTACCGGCCCATCGTCGAGCGGCTGCGGGAGATGACCGGCGATCCGTGGCTCACGATCGACGACGAGGCGGACGACGGCGAATTTTATATCGACGCGTTCGCGGTTTTTCCGGCCTTCGAGGGGCGGGGCTACGGCCGGGAGCTGATCGCCGCCGCGGAGGAGTGGGCGGTCGCGAGCGGCATCCGCAAAGTCGCCTTGAACGTCGACGTGGAGAACGACAAGGCGCACGCGATGTACGTGAAGCTGGGCTTCGAGGAGGACAACCGTATCCGCATCAACGGGCACGCCTTCCGCCACATGACGAAATTTCTTTAAGGCGATCGCGGGATTTTGCCAATTTTGTACTTGAGTCCGCGCCGCAACCTGTGTTACTATAATCAAGCTGTGTCCCAGTAGCTCAGCTGGATAGAGCACACGCCTTCTAAGCGTGCGGTCGGGGGTTCGAATCCCTCCTGGGACGCCAGCTTCCAACCTTATAATAAGGGAACGAGCATCCCCGCAAGCCTGAACGAACCAGGCTTGCGGGGATTTTTGCGTTCGCCCGGCTTGAAGAACTTTCTTATTCCGGCCGGGTTCTTGCATATAAAGAAATCGTTGGAATCATAATACGAGCAACGAGGAGGTGAGCATAACATGGCAAACGATCGCAACTCCAATCAACTCGTCGTCCAACAAGCCCGCGCCGCCTTGGAGCAATTGAAGTTCGAAGTCGCTCAGGAGCTGGGCATCCAGATCCCTCAGGACGGATATTACGGCAACGTCGTCACTCGCGACACCGGCCGCATCGGGGGCAACATCACGAGACGGCTGGTCGAGATCGCCGAGCACCAGCTCGCGGGAACGTCCAACGTCCGCAACTTCCGCTAACGGCGAACAACCGCCTGCTCCGGCCTTCCGGCCGGGCGGGTATTTTTTTGCCCCCGCATCGATCGAATTCCGGGAGGAGACGCCATGATCTCGTTCGTTCTGACGCTCAAGAGAATGATCTCCGGCCTCCTTCACGCGTTCAGGGAGAAGAGCTTCCGGACGCTGTTCGCGCTGACGCTGATCATTCTCCTGTCCGGCACGATGTTCTATCACGAGGCCGAGCGCTTCAGCTATATCGACGCGTTGTTCTTCAGCGTCATGACGCTGACGACCGTCGGCAGCGCGGAGCTCGCTCCGCATACCGTCTTCGGGAAGATCTTCACCATTCTCTACGCGTTCGCCGGGATCGGCATTATTTTCGGGGTCATCTATTATGTCGGGAAGGGCATCCACTTCTCCTCGTCGAAGCCTAAGATGCGGAGCGCAGGGCCGGACGGCGAAGACTCCGCGGAAGAAGAAGGTTCGAAGGGAAGGAGGAAGGACTCGTGACCTGGCTCGTTTACGCGCTTCTGTCGGCGGCGACGGCGGCGCTCGTGGCGATCTTCGGCAAGATCGGGCTGAAGGACATCGACGCCAATACGGCGACGGCCGCCCGCTCCGTCATCATGGCCGTCTTCCTGCTCGTCGTCGTGGCGGTCCAGGGCAAGTTCAGCCAGCTCGGCGAGATCGTCTCCCATCGCAAGGCGCTGGCGTTCATCGGCCTCAGCGGCGTGGCCGGGGCGCTGAGCTGGCTGTTTTATTTTCTCGCGCTCAAGTACGGCAAGGTCGCCCAGGTCGGCCCGATCGACAAGCTCAGCGTCGTGATCGCGGTCGTTCTCGCGTTCCTGTTCCTCGGGGAGAAGATCACGCTGCTGAACGGCATCGGGGTCGTCCTGATCGCGGCGGGAGCCATTCTGTCCGCGCTGAAGTGAATCGATCGGGTCCCGTCCGGGTAATACGAAGCAAATCCGGTTCGCCAGGAGGGATGCCGAATGAACCTCTCCGCCAGAGCGTGGACGCTTCTTCGGAACCTGATCGCCAGATTCCGGGAGGACGACGTGCCGTCGCTGGGCGCCCAGCTCTCCTACTACTTGATTCTGTCTTTTTTCCCGTTCCTCATCTTCGTCCTCAGCCTCCTCGGCTACGCGCGCCTGTCGCAGGACGATCTCATGGACATGCTGCTGAAGCTGCTTCCCAGCGACACGGGGGAGTCGGTCCGCGGCATCGTCGAGGAAGTGACCTCGAACCGGAGCGGGACGCTGCTCTCCTTCGGCCTGCTCGGCTCGATCTGGACGGCGTCGGGCGGCGTCAACGCCATGATCAAGGGGCTCAACAAAGCGTACGACGAAGAGGAGAACCGCCCGTTCTGGAAGGTCCGGGGCCTCGCGCTCGCCTCCACCCTCGTGCTGGCCGCCGTCATTCTCGTCAGCATGGTGCTGCTCGTCTTCGGGAAGACGATCGAGGAGCACGCGTTCGAGAAGCTGGGCGTTCCGGACAACTGGTGGAAAACGTGGAACGTCGTGCAGTTCACCGTCCCCGTGCTCGCGTTGTTCCTCGTGTTCCTGCTGCTGTACCGGATGACTCCCAACCGCAGGCTGACTTGGCGCGAGGTGATGCCGGGGTCGGTCTTCGCCTCCGCGGGCTGGATCGTCTCCTCCCTGCTCTTCTCGTTCTACGTCAACAACTTCGGCCACTATTCGAAGACGTACGGAAGCGTCGGAGGCATCATCGTGCTGCTGATCTGGCTGTACATCACCTCGATCATCGTGCTGCTGGGAGGAGAGCTGAACGCCGCCCTGGTGGAGAAAAGGGGACGGCGATAAGGGCCGTCCCTCAACCGGTCGGTTGAGGGCGGCCCTTGTTCGCGTATCGGACGGTCAATCCGTGCCGAACGAGACGCCCAGCTCCTTAAGCTTGCGCCGGTACGCGATGGCGACGCGGTCGCACTTCAGGTGCAGCTCCGCCTGCAGGTCGAGCGGCAGCAGCTCCGGCTTCTGCGCCTGGACGATAACCTTGTCCTGCTCGAGCAGCGTGTTCTGGAAGCCGACGAACACCTCGTCCGGGATGTCCTCGCCGTAGTTGCGAAGCTGCAGCATGAAGGCGGTGCACGTCGTCTCCGATTCGGGCAGGACGAACAGGAACAGGTGGAACAGCTCGTCGCTCCCGTCCGCCCGCTTGACGAGCCGGACGCCGGTCGGCGAGAACGCTTCGTACACGTACCGGCTGTTCACGCCGCGCCCGCGGCCGTCCGGATCGGGCTGATAGACGACGATCTCGTCCGAGCGAAGCACGCCGTCCTCCTCCCGGACCGAATAGTCGTCGATCTCGGGGTAGCGGCTGTCGCCGAGCAGCCCTTCGTGGACGAACATCAGGTGCGAGACGTCGAGGAAGTTCTCGACGACCCGCGGCGCCGACGCCTGCACGGGATAGGGCCCCATTCGCAGCGGGATCAGCTCCGGGTCGACGTGCTTCGCATAGAGCGGCTCGGGGTCCTTCGGCGTTCCGAGGCAGACCCAGACGAAGCCGAGGCTCTCCGCGCAGGCGAACGCCGGAGTCCGGGCCTTGGTCGGGATCGCCTGGCCCTTCGGGAGCGCGGGGATGCAGACGCAAGCCCCGCTTCCGTCGTACTGCCAGCCGTGGTACGCGCAGACGAGCCGGTCGTTCTCGACGCGGCCGAGGGAGAGCGGCACGCCGCGGTGGATGCACAGGTCGCGCATCGCCTTCACGCCGTCCGCCGTCCGGAAGACGACGACGCCCTCGCCGAGCACGCGCACGCCCTTCGGCTTGTCGGTCACTTCCTCCGACAGGGCGACCGGGTGCCATTCGTCCCACAGCGCGGGATCGCGGATCGCGTTGGACATTCGGGCTGCCTCCTTTTCCAGGGATAGATGGGGTTGGTTCGCCGGGTACGCGTTCGGACGCGAATGACGGGACGGTCAGGATGGGATCATCAGGACGGGATCGTTCCTTTAACTCCTTGGACGAACCAGGTCATGTTCAGAATGTCTTCGTCGGACATCGTCTGTCCCGCCGGCACCTTCTCCTTCCCTTGCTGATCGAGCAGCGGGCCTTGGAACACGTCGATTTTGCCGTCGATCATGTCCTGCTTCAGGCTCCCCACCAGATCCTTGACGTCCTGCGGCACGCTCTTGCCGAGCGGGGCGAGGTCGACGATGCCGTCCTTCAGCCAGCCCCAGTAGCTCTCCGGCTTCCAGGTGCCGTTCATCCAATCCTTGATGTTCTTCTCGTAGTAGGGCAGCCAGTTGAACACGTTGTTGGAGATGTAGTGGTCCGGCGCGTACTTGTTCATGTCCGAGTCGTTGCCGATGGCGAACTTGCCTCGTTCGGCCGCCGCCTGGATGCCCGCCGGGGAGTCCTGGTACGTCGCCAGCACGTCGACGCCTTGGTCGAGCAGGCTCTCGGCCGCTTGGCGCTCGACGGTCGGATCGTACCACGTGTTCGACCAGACGACGCTGACGTCGATATCGGGGTTGACGCTCTTGGCGCCCAGCGCGAACGCGTTGATCGTGTAGATGACCTCCGGGATCGGGTAGGCGCCTACGTAGCCGAGATGATTGTTCTTCGTCATCTTGCCGGCGGCCACCCCGACGAGATAGGACGTCTGGTAGGCGCGGCCCATGAAGGTCGACAGGTTGTCGGCCGTTTTGTAGCCGGATGCGTGCAGGAACTTGACGTCCGGGTACTTCTTGGCCACGTTGACCATCGAGTCCATGTAGCCGAAGCTCGTCCCGATGACAATGTCGTTGTTCTGCGCCAGCTCCGTGAACACGCGCTCGGCGTCCGCCCCCTCCGGCACGTTCTCGACGACCGTCGCCTTGAAGCCGAATTCCTTCTCGAGCGCGAGGCGGGCCTGGTCGTGCTGGTACGTCCAGCCCCCGTCTCCCGGCTCGCCGATGTAGACGAATCCGACGCGAGGAACCTTCTTCTCGGACGAAGCCGGCGTCGAGCCGGATGCCGCCTCCGTCGCCGGCGCGGATCCGCTCGGGCTGCCGCCTGGAGCGGATTCGCCGTCGTTGCCGGAGCCGGCGCCAGTGCCGGAGCTCGAGCTCGAGCAAGCGGTGACGAACGCGAATAATAGCGCGATGGATAAGGACAGCCAGGCTTTTCTCATTTTCTCGTCCCCCTGATGAATACGATAGATTATCTTACGCTAAATGTCGCGAATTAGATTGAAGATACTTCGATAGTCTGATTCACGTCAATAAATATGACTTGGTTTCGGTTTTCCACCCATTTTGAGTCGTTTTCATTGTGCAGGATGCTTATATGCGATACTTTTTTTGCCATCCTCGCGGGCGATGACTGCCTCTCGACTCCGAGATCTGGCGCGCGTCATAACGGAGGCGGCGGGCCGCGAGCGGCACGCAGATGTCCGCCCTTAAGCGCGACAAAGAAGCCCCTCCCGGCTCTAGCTCCGGAAGGGGCTTCCGATAAACCGCGGCCAGCCGCCCCGCGATCTTAGCGGTTGTGCGGCGTCGCCGGCGCGTTCTGGGCGGGATGGACTTCGCTCTGGCTCGTCTTGATCGTCTGCTCCGCGAATTCCTCTCCCCGCTTGGCGTACATGTTGCCCTTGTTCTTCTTGAATTTATCGCCCATTCGGCGGAACCCCCTTCAAATGTCGATCCAACTGCTCCCGAATGTCGCCGTACTCGACGAGCCGGCGGCCGAACTCGACCCGGTCTTCGGCCGCGCCGTGGTTCGGTCCCGCGAACATCCGGGTCGTCACGTCCTCGTACGCCGAATGCAGGCTGTTGTCGAACCAATCCGCCTCCGTGTCCGCGTCGTTCGCGATGACCCGCACGAGTTGGTAGCGCCCGCCGCCCTCCGACCGGAAATACGCGAGCAGATGCGGGCTGCGGCTATGGTCCGTCTCCACCTCGACCTCGGCGTACCTTCCGCTGCCCCGATCCAGGATCCGGCGGAACGCCGCGTGCCGAATCGTCATCATGACGCTCCGTCCCCCTTGTCAGTCGAGAAAATGATGTTCTTCGATATGGCGCTTCGTCTCTTCCGTTCCCAGCTCGTACAGCAGGCCGTACACGCCCTTCAATTGCCCGGCGTACTCTTCGTTGGCCCGCTCGTCCGACGAGCTCAACCATCCGCTGAAGTGCATGGCGGCCGCTTCGTCCGCGCTGGACAGCTCCTCGAACTTCTCCTGGAGCTTGTTCAGCTCCTCCTCGTTGGCGCGAATGGCGAATTCGAAGGGGGCGGCCTCCTTGTCTTCCAGAATCTGCCCCGCTCCTACGGCTACGTAATACGTTTTGCGGTCGTCCCCGATGTTCCATCCCTCCTTGGCCCTCGACGCTCCCAGGTCGTCCATCCCCTATAATCTCCCCCCCATCCCGTTCTTATGTCGGCACCGCCGCGGCCGGCCCCGGAAATTCGCCCAGGCCGCCAGAGTCAAAACGCCGCCGAACGGAATATGGTGAATCCGGGACGTTTATCAGGGTTTGAATATGTCCGCGACACGCGCGATGACCGACCGCGGCAAGATTCGCTGCAAATCCGTAGGGAGGAATAGATATGTGCGGAATTACGGGATGGATTGATTGGCGGGAGGACTTGACGAAGCAAGCCGATATCGTGGAGAAAATGACGGAGACGATGGAGCTGCGCGGACCGGACGCGTCCGGGACGTGGCTGTCGCGGCATTGCGCCTTCGGGCACCGCCGCCTGAGCGTCATCGATCCGATCGGCGGGGCGCAGCCGATGGTTCGTCCGGCCAAGAGGGCCGAGGACCAGGATGTCGTTCTCGTCTACAACGGGGAGCTGTACAACGCGGCGGAGCTGCGCAAGGAGCTGGAAGGACTCGGCCACGCGTTCCGCACGACTTGCGATACGGAGGTGCTGCTGCTCGCGTACGTGGAATGGGGAGCGGCCTGCCTGGACCGGTTCAACGGCATCTTCGCCTTCGCGATCTGGGAGACGGCGGAGGAGCGTCTGTTCATGGCCCGCGACAGGCTCGGCGTCAAGCCTCTGTTCTACCGGCGCGAGGAAGGCCGCCTGCTGTTCGGCTCGGAGCCGAAGGCGATTCTGGCCCACCCGGACGTCGAGCCGGAGATCGACGGGGAAGGGCTCGCCGAGCTGTTCGTCATCGGACCGGCGCGCACGCCGGGGCATGGCGTCTGGAAGGGAATGTCCGAGCTGAAGCCGGGGCACTTCCTGACGTACGACCGCGACGGGCTTCGCACGTCCGCCTACTGGAAGCTGGAGAGCCGGCCCCACGAGGACGACGAGAAGACGACGGCGGAGACGGTCGGGGCGCTGCTCGCGGATACGCTGGAGCGGCAGCTCGTCTCCGACGTTCCGGTCGGGACGCTGCTGTCCGGCGGGCTCGACTCCAGCGCCCTCACTTCGCTCGCCGTCCGCTATTACGGACGGACCGGCCAAGGCCAGGTGAGCACGTTCTCCGTCGATTACGTGGACAACGACAAATACTTCACGGCGCACGACTTCCAGCCGAACTCCGACGCGCCGTGGATCAAGCGGATGCAGGAATACCTGGACACGAAGCACCACCCGATCCAATTCGATACGCCGGAGCTCGCGAACGCGCTCGAAGCCGCCGTGCTGGCGAAGGACTCGCCGGGGATGGCGGACATCGACGCTTCCTTGTATCTGTTCTGCCGGGAGATCAAGAAGAACGTGACCGTCGCGATCTCGGGAGAAGCGGCCGACGAGATCTTCGGCGGCTATCCTTGGTTCCACCGGAAGGAGGCGCTCGAAGCGAACACGTTCCCGTGGTCGCTCGCCCCCGAGCTGAGGGAGAGCGTTCTGTCGGCGGAACTGAGGGAGAAGATTCGTCCCCGCGACTATTTGGCCGACCGGTACGCCCAGGCGCTCGCCGAGGTGCCCGAGCTTCCCGGGGAAGACGAAGCCGCCCGCCGGATGCGCCGGATGTCGTACCTGAACGTCACGCGCTTCATGCCGACGCTGCTGGACCGCAAGGACCGGATGAGCATGGCCGTCGGCCTGGAGGTCCGGGTGCCGTATTGCGACCACCGGCTTGTGCAGTACGTGTTCAACATCCCGTGGGAGCTGAAGATGGCCGGAGACCGCGAGAAGGGCATTCTCCGCAAGTCGCTCGAGGGCGTGCTGCCGCACGACGTCCTGTACCGGAAGAAGAGCCCGTATCCGAAAACCCACAATCCGGGCTACCTGAACGCCGTCCGGAGCAGGCTGCTGGAGCGGCTGGACGATTCCTCCTCGCCGCTGCTTCCGCTCATCGACGTCGCCAAGATCCGCGAACTCGCCAGATCGGCGGACGCCCGCTCCCATCTTCCGTGGTTCGGCCAGCTCATGTCCGCGCCGCAGCTGTTCGCCTACCTGCTGCAATTCGACTTCTGGCTGCGGCGGTACAAAGTGCGGATCGTGTAGCCGTAAGGGCGCCTCCATCCGATCGGGCGGAGGCGTCTTCGCCTTGCCCGGCAAGTCCGGACGTCCCGGCCGATTCCGGTCGCCTCAAGCGCCCTCCTTCAGCTTCGTCGCCGGGAACGCGATCCTCACCGCCGCCCCGATGCCCGGCCGGCTCGCGATCGTCACGCCGTACTGCCGGCCGAAGTACAGCTTGATCCGCTGGTCGACGTTGCGGATGCCGTAACCGGCCTTCGCGTTGTCCGCGGAGCCGAATATATCCTTCACCGTGTCCGGATGGAACCCGACCCCGTCGTCGATGACCGAGAGCGAGATCGTCTTGCCTTCGAGGCGGCCGGCGATGCGAAGGCCGATCCGGTCTCCCCGCCAAGCGTGCTCGAGCGCGTTCTCGACGAACGGCTGCACGGTCAGCTTCGGGATGCGGAAGCCGACGATGGCCGGATCGATGTCGAAGAGCACCTCCATGCGGTCGCCGTATTTCGTTTTCTGAATGTCGATATAAGCCTTCACCTGCTCCAGCTCGTCGAAGACCGGAATGATGTTCTTCCCGTCGCTGAGCGACAGCCGATAGAACTTCGCCAGGTCCCGCACCATGCGGTCGAGCTTCTCCACCTGCCCGAACCGGGCCAGCCGGCTGATCGAGGAGAGCGTATTGTACAGAAAATGAGGGTTGATCTGAGCCTGCAGCGAAGTCAGCTCCGCTTCCTTCTTCTCGAGATCCTTCAAGTACACTTCGCGGATGAGGCTCCCGATGTTCTGCCCCATCTCGTTCAGGCTGGACGAGATCCGGGTGAATTCGTCGTTGCCCTTGAAGTGGATCCGCTTGTGGAACTCCCCTTCCTGGAACGAGTTCAGGACGGACACGATCTTGCGGACGCGGCGGGAGAAGAAGCGGGAGACGAACACGCCGGCTACGGCGAACACCGCGAAGCAGCCGGCGCAGACGAGCAGCGTCAGCACCCGGACCTTCGCCGAATCCCGCTCGATGATGTCCGTCGGGACGTGCGCGAGGATCGTCCAGCCGAGCTCCGGGATCGTCTGGCGAATGGCGAGGTGCCCGGCCGCTTCCGCCTGCCCGAACCGCTCTCCCTCCTCCGATGCCGAACTCTTCCGGACTTGCGGAGCGCCCGCGTCCGCATCCGCGCCCGCCCCGCCCGACGCGCTGAGCACGCGCCCGGTCTCGTCCGCGATGTAGATCGTCGTCCCCTCCCCGATCTTCCGGTAGTCGACGCTCTCGAACAGATCGGACAGCCGGACGCTGATCCGCACGAAGCCGATCTCCCTCTGCTCGTAGCGGTTGAAGTCGATAAGGCGCCGCAGCAGCGAGATGCGTCCGTACCGCTCGTCGTCCTCGATCCGGACCCATCTCATCGTCTTGCCGACCTCTTCCTTCGGGAATTGCTTGTACCAATCCTTGTCCGCGATCCGCCGCATCTGGTAGATGTCGAACAGCCGGTTGCCCCGGGTCAGCGGGTCCGCTCCGTCGTAGTTGCTGTAGATCTCCCGGAACGAGGCATTGTGCAGATAGAGGGAGAGCCACAGCTTCCGGTTCGTCGCCGCGATCGTCGTCTGCAGCTTCGGAAGCACGTATTTCTTCGTCGCCTGGTAGCTGACCCAGCCTTCTTCGTAATGGTAGAGGTGATCGCCGAGCGTGTTGTCGTAATACAGCATGTCGGAGATGCGCCGCGTGTCGTCCATCTTGTAGACGATGTTGTCCGTCATCTGGCGAAGCGTCCCCTGGATGTTGACGCGGGTCTGCTCGCGGAGCGAGCCGACGAACACCGAGTTGGCGATCGAGCCGACGAGCAGCACCGGCACCATGATCAGGACGGCGTAGGACAGCATGAGCTTGTAGCCGACGGACAAGTACGGCCGTTGATGGGCTGGCGGCTGCGGCATGGGGCGAATCTCCTCTCCGGCGCTTTATCTCGACGCTCTGGTCTTGGTTCCCTGATCCCAGATCCTTATTCCCTGCTCCCTGCTCCCAGCTCCTTGCTCCCTGTTCCTATCACCCTAATCCCCGTTCCCCGTTCCCCGCTCCTCGCCCTTTGCTCTCTCTCCTCTTATTGCCGCCTGCGGTATTCGAGCGGAGTCATGCCGGTCGTCTCGCGGAACTGGCGGCTGAAGTAGGGCAGGTACCGGTAGCCGACCCGGTCCGCCACCTCGTAAATTTTGAGGCAGGTGTCCTTCAGCAGCCGCTGGGCCTCCTCCATCCGCAGCTGGATGACGTAATCGCTGAAGTTGCGCCCCGTCTCTTCCTTGAACAGCTGCCCGAGATGGTTCGGGGAGAAGCCGAACGTCTCCGCCAGCTCGCGGAGCGTAATGCTGCCCTGCAGCCGCTCCTTCGCGCGCCCGATGACGCTCTCGATCAGCTTGCCGTTCCTCGACTGCTTCTTCGCCTGCAGAATCTCGGACAGCTCGAACGCCTTGCGCCTCATCCAGCCCTCGATCTCTTCGATCGTCTCGAACTGAAGCAGGATGTCGAGGTTCTTGAACTCGAGGCCGAGGAGGCCGTACAGATCCTCGTTCATCCCCTTCAGCTGCTCGCTCAGCTTCATGACCGCATACATGGCGAACCGCTGGATCGTAATCTTCGAGCCGAGCCGGGAGGCGAGGCCGAATACGGCGGACAGCTCGTCGTGAACCCGGACGAGGTCGTACCGGACGATCGCGCGCAGCATCCCTTCCAGGCTGGCGTCCAGGCCTCTTAGGTCCTCCAGGTCGGAGCCTCCGCCTTCCGCGTATTCGATCACCCGCCCTTTGCCCCGCAGCATCTTCCGCTCGAGCGCTTCGCCCGCTTCCCGGTACGAGGCGTGCAGGCCGGACAACCCCGGGGCCGGACGGCCGAGCCCGGCCGTGACCGTGAACGGGAACGACGACGCGATCCGGGAGATCAACGCCTCCAGCGCGGCCGGATCGGCGTCCGAGCCGAGCAGGCAGGCGGTCCGGCGATTCGCGACCCGGCAGACGTGCTCGATGCTTATCTCCTCGAGATAAGAGATCAGCGCCTCGTCGTACCGGTTCATGAGCGCCCGGCGCTCCGTCTCCGAGAAGGGATTGAGTTTCCACGAATAGTCGTCGATCTCGAGCAGCGCGACTCTCGCAGGCAGGGCGAGCCTGTCGAGCCCGTACTCCCGGTCCAGCCCGCGCCCTTCCGCGGAATCCGGCACGGAGCCCGGAGCGGACTCGAGCAGGCGGAGCAAATATTCGTTCTTAACGAACGGCACGAGCCGGCGATACGATTCCTCCTTCTCCTGACGGCGCTTCTCGGAATCGAGCTCTTCCCTTACCCGGATCAGCGTCTCGATGAATTCCCGGTCGTCCATCGGCTTGAGCACGTAGCCGCCGGCGTTCAGCTCCATCGCCTGCTTGGCGTATTGGAAGTCGCGGTGCCCGCTCACGAAGACGACCCTAAGGCCGCGCCGCTTCTCCCGGGCCCGCTTCGCGAGCTCGAGACCCGACATGTTCGGCATGCGGATGTCGGTCACGAGAATGTCGATCCCCTCCCGGTCCAGCACCTCGCACGCCTCGAACCCGCTGTTCACGGCGGCCGCCACCTCGAGCCCGAGCTCCGGCCACGGAATGAACGTCTTCATCCCCTCCAGGTCGAGCATTTCGTCGTCCGCCAGCAGCACCTTGTACATATCGCCGATCTCCCTTCCGCCGATGGCAAAGGAGAGCATACCGAAGTATCCTCTCCTTGCCCTTCTCTATTAAAGGAATGATGACTCGCGCTTGCTCGGCCTTACTCGCCCTTCATGATCTTCTGGTTGCGGTGCCAACGCTCGGTCTGGTAGTCGAGCAGCTTCTGGTAGCCGACGGCCATCGCGTCGTCGTGCGCCTTGTCGAGAATCTTGAGCACCTCTTCGTCGCTCTTCGCGTACAGCGCCTGCGCCCTCGACTCGTCCCAGATGTCCTCCACCGCCGTCTGGATGATGCCTTCCGGGCTGTCCTTGGCGGGGCTCAGGTTCGCGTATTCCGTCGCGTCGGCCTGGGTCTTCCACGTGATGTCGTACTGCCACTTCATCGTCCAGCTGCGCTGCTCGTCCTTTAGCGTCGCCTCGTACTTGCCCTTCGTCAGGTCGGTGAACACCGTGTTGCCGACGAAGATCAGGTTGTTCGTGACGGCCTGCAGCTCGGCCAGCCCCTTCGCGTCCTGCCAGTACGAATCCTTGAACTTCGGCGTGATGCCGTCCGCTTCGGTGCCTTCCCAGTACAGGCCGGGAGGTCCCCAGTTCAGCACGCTCATGCCTTCCGGCCCCGTCATCCAGTCGAGCGCCGCGAACGCCGCTTCCGGGTTCTTCGCCGACTTGGTGATGACGGCGACGTTCCAGCCGAGGGTCGCGTACGTGCCCGGGAAAATCTTGTTCCGATCGAGCCCCGGCTTCGCGATCGGCCAGATCATGAAGTAGCCGGCGCTCGGGTCCTTCGCCGCGAGCAGCTCCTGGCCCTTGGCCGCGATGTCCGTCGGGCTGGAGGAGGCGTACACGGCCACCTTGCCGTTGTTCACCTTCTCGATGACCTGGTCTCGCGTCTGCGTCATGGCGTCCTGCGTCATCAGCTTCTCGCGGAACAGCTTGGAGGCGTACTGCATCGATTCGCGGTAGACCGGATCCTTGAACACGGACGTCATCTTGTCGCCCTGCGGAACGGCGCGGTTGCCGACCCAGCGGTTCAGCGCGTTCTCGCCGAACGCGGAGTACAGGACGTCGAGGCCTTGGCCGTCGATCGCAAGCTCCGGCTCGAAGGGGATGATGTTGCCGCCGTACTTCGCCTTCACCTGCTTCAGGTAGTCGTACAGATCGTCCGTCGTCTCCAGCTTCGGCGAGCCGAGCTCTTCGTAAATTTTCTTGTTGATGACATACCCCGCGTTCCCGTTCGGCTTATCCTTGTTCGTGTACCAGTTCGGGAACTGGTACAGCTTGCCGTCGTCCGCGCGCAGCAGGTTCGCGGTCTCCGGCGTCAGGTACTTCTGAAGATTCGGATATTTCTTCAGATAATCGTCCATCGGCACGAGCATGTCGGCCTGGCGCAGCATCTCGTATTCCGGAGAGCCGCGGTCCATCCAGATGATGTCCGGCAGCTGCTTGCTTCCCATCATGACGCTCAGCTTCGACTTCGCGTCGCCGCCGGATTGAATGAAGTCGATCGTCAGCTTCTTGTTCTCCTTGATCCACTTCGTGGCCGCGTCTTCGCCCCAAGGGGGAGCCGCGTACCAGTCGTAATGGCCGTACAGGGAGAGCGTAAGCGGTTCCTTGCCGAGCTCGTACCGGTCCGACGCCGGCTCCGAGGCGGAAGCCGACGGGCTGGCGCTCGGGGAAGGCGATGCGGAAGCGGAGCCTTCGGCGCCCTTGCCGCCGTCGCCCCCTCCGGAACAGCCGGCGAGCACCGAAGCCAGCAGGAACGCTCCCGCGGCCGATCCGAGCATAGCGCTCTTCTTCTTTCTCATCCTCGTATTGCCCCTCTCTGAATGAAGTATAATTTATGGTTCAAGCAAAATGCTCTACACCCGGGGATAAAAATCGCTTATTCCTTGAGCGAGCCGACGAGCACGCCCTTGACGAAGTGCTTCTGCACGAACGGGTAGACGCAGACGATCGGCAGCGTGGCCACCATCATGACGGCCATCGAGAGCGACTTGCTCGTCACCTTCTGCATCTTGCCGAGCGCCGCTTGGGCTCCCGCGTCGAGGGCGGAGACGTTCTCGGTCACGATGTTCGAATTGAGAATCTGCCGGAGAACCGTCTGGACGGGCAGCAGCTTCTCGTTCTGGATGTAGATGCTCGCGTAGAACCATTCGTTCCATTGCGCGACCGCCGTGAACAGCGAGAGAGTGGCGACGACCGGCCCGGAGAGCGGCAGCACGACCCGCAGCAGCGTGCCCCAATGGCCCGCCCCGTCGATCTTGGCCGCTTCTTGAAGTCCCTCGGGCAGAGACTTGAAAAACGTGCGGAAGATGATCATGTTCCAGACGTTGATCAGCACGGGGACGATGTAGACCCAGAAGGAATTCATGAGGCCGATGTCGCGGATGAGCAGGTACGTCGGAATGAGTCCGCCTCCGAAGTACATCGTGATCATGCAGAAAATCATGTAAAACTTCCGCCCCATCAGCCCCGGCAGCGTCATTCCGTACGAGAAGACCGCCGTGGCGAGCACCGAGGCGAACGTGCCGACGACGGTTCGGGCGACGGAGATGCCGAACGCGTTCAGCAGCCGGTCGTCCTTGAAGATGATGTCGTAGTTCTCCGTCGTGAACGCCCGCGGCCAGAACGTCACTCCGCCGAGGGACGTATCCTGCCCGGTGTTGAACGAGATGACCAAGGCGTTCCAGAACGGATAGAACGTCGAGAAGGTGAACAGCGCAAGCAGCGTATAGTTCACGATCAGAAGCGTGCGGTCGCCCGCGCTTAATCGGCGCATACCGGATTCGTCCTCCCCCTATCGTCTTCGCCCGCTACCACAGGCTGTTGCCGGACCGGCGGGCCAGCTGGTTCGCGATCGCGAGCAGCAACACGCTGACGACCGCCTTGAACAGGCCGATCGCGGTCGCGAAGGAATAGCGCATGTTCTCGATCCCGATCCGGTACACGTACGTGTCGAGCACGTCCGACACTCTCCACAGCAGCGGGTTCTTCGCGAGCAGCAGAATGTCTTCGAAGCCGGCGTTCAGCAGGTTGCCGATGGCGAGGATCAGGAAGATGACGACGACCGGCATGATCGACGGCAGCGTGATGAGGAACGCCTGCTTCAGCTTGCCCGCCCCGTCCATCTCCGCCGCTTCGTACAGATGGGGGTCGATGCCCGCGATGGCGGCCAGGAACACGATCGACCCGAAGCCGACGTCCTTCCACACGTTCGAGGAGATGAGAATCGCCCAGAAGTATTCGGGAACGGAGAGGAAGTTGATCGGCTCGTCCGCGAGCCCGGCGCCTTGAAGAACCATGTTGACCGTTCCGTTGTCGACCGACAGAACCGAGATGACGATGCCCGAGACGATGACCCAGGACAGGAAGTAGGGCAAATACGTCACGCTCTGCACGATCCGCTTGAACAAGCCGTGCCGGACCTCGCTGAGCATGAGCGCGAGGACGATCGGCGCGGGGAAGCCGACCAGCAGCTTCAGCAGCGCGATGACGATCGTGTTGCGCATGACCCGGCCGAAGTCGGGGCTCGAGAAGAACGCTTCGAAGTGCTTGAAGCCGACCCAAGGACTGGCCGCGAAGCCCTTCAGAATGTTGTAATCCTTGAAGGCGGTCAGAATGCCGTACATCGGTATGTAGTGGAAGATGAAAATAAGAACGATCCCGGGCCACACCATCAGTTGGATGTCCCACTGCCTCAGGAACCGGACGATCGCGCCGCCGGCTCCGCTCTTGCCCGCCGTCCTCGTCCGCGCGGTTAGCGGCTCCACCTCGATCCCTCCTGCTCGTGCGTTTGATCTTGACGCTTCTAAGTGTAGCGGGTTGTAAGCGCCGTTAAAATTTGCCTGAGCAACGAAATATGATACTTTGCAACGCAAGCGTTACAAAAAAACACCCTACTCGTCCTTAACGGATTCGTAGGGTGTTCACAAGTTATTGAAGGAGGGACGGTCAGACTCCCTCCAGCTTCTCCAGCAGAAGACGCAGCGCCTTGCCGCGGTGGCTGATCCGGTTCTTCTCGGCCACGGAGATGTCGGCCATCGAACGGCCGAACTCGGGCAGGTAGAACAGCGGGTCGTACCCGAAGCCGCCCGAGCCGCTGGCCGTATCCGCGATGAAGCCTTCCGCGGCGCCTTCGGCGACGATCTGCTCCCCCGTCCGCGGCTCGTACAGGACGAGCGAGCAGACGAACCGGGCGCGGCTGAGCAGCCGGGCGCCGGGCAGGCCTTCCGGCGACGGCAGGTCCGCCGGCGGCTCCCCGAGCGCCGCGAGCTCCCGCAGCAGCTTCGCGTTGTTCGCCGCGTCGCCGGCTCCTTCGCCCGCGTAGCGGGCGGAATAGACGCCGGGAGCTCCGCCCAGCGCGTCGACGCAGAGGCCGGAGTCGTCGGCCAGCGCCGGCAGCCCGGTCGCCTCCGACGCCGCCTTCGCCTTGATGAGCGCATTGGCCGCGAACGTGTCCCCGGTCTCCTCGATGTCGGGGACGCCGGGCACTTCGTTCAAGTCCTTCACCTGGACGCCCAGCGCCGCGAACGCTTCGCGGAATTCCTTCGTCTTGCCCTTGTTGCGGGTCGCGATCAATAACGTCTCTCCGCCGCGGATCATGCCGGGTTCCCCCCGATCCGGGCGCCGGCTTCTCCCAGCGCTTCCTTCTGCAGGGCGACGAGCCGGCCGATTCCCGCTTCGGCGAGCTCCAGCATCCGGTTCATCTCGTCCCGGCTGAACGGGGATTCCTCGCCGGTTCCCTGCACCTCCACGAAGGCTCCGCCGCCCGTCATGACGACGTTCATGTCGACCTTCGCCTTCGAATCCTCCTCGTAATTGAGGTCCAGCAGCGCCTGGCCGCCCAGGACGCCGACGCTCACCGAAGCGAGATAGTCGGTCAACGGGTACCTCGCGAGCTTGCCCGCGACGGATAGCTTATGTACGGCGAGAGCGAGCGCGATGAACGCTCCCGTGATGGAGGTCGTGCGGGTTCCGCCGTCCGCCTGGAGCACGTCGCAGTCGAGCGTGATCGTCCGCTCGCCGAGCGCTTCCAGGTTGACCACGGACCGGAGAGCGCGGCCGATCAGCCGCTGGATCTCCATCGTCCGGCCGCCCAGCTTGCCCTTGATCGACTCGCGCTGGTTGCGGGTCTGGGTCGCCCGGGGGAGCATCGAATATTCGGCCGTGACCCAGCCCTTCCCCTGCCCCTTGAGGAACGGAGGCACCTTCTCGTCTATCGTGGCGGTGCACAGCACCTTGGTGTCGCCCATCTCGATGAGCACGGAGCCTTCCGCGTATTTATTGGGATGAAGCGTTACGGCGAACGGCCTTAGTTCGCTCGGCTGCCTTCCGTCGGATCTCATGGTTAGTCCTCCTGAACGATTCGGTCTTCGGTAAATCCCTCCTATTTTAACAGAGACTTAACCGAAAAGCATCCGAGCCTCCGCCGCATCGCAGCCTAGCCTTCCACTTCCGGTATAAATTGCCTGCGGCTGGACAATCTAAGCGGGATTGCAGCATGGAAGGAGGAGCATCCGCGATGCTGGACGAGATCAAGAAGAAGCTGGGCGCGCCGGCGGACTTGGTGGCCGAGACGATGGACAACGGCTTTACCAAGATGGAGTTCTGCTTTTTCCCCAGCATGTGCGACATCAAGCAGGTGAAGGACGGAATTCTCGTCCCGTTCTCCTACCGGTTCGATCCCGACGAGTTCAAGCGGATGCTGAAGGCCGACGTCTGCTTCATCGACGCGCCCGATCCGGAGGAATGGGTCGGCATGCTGCTCAAGGGCTGCGCCCTGATCAAGTACGAGGACCGGGTCTATTCGTTCGCCGCCATCCGCAAGATGCAGCAGCAGCCGGAAGACACCGAAGTGGAAGCGTCCCTGCAAGGCCCGCAATCGGCGATGACCGAGGATCTGGACATGAACACGTACCTCATCCGGCTGCGGTACAACGTTCCGACGCTGACGATCGAGAAGCTGGAGAAGGGCGACGTGTCCAAGACGCGTCTGAACATCCTGTACGACCGGGACAAGGTCGATCTCAACTCGCTGGAAGAGCTGAAGAAGCGGTTGGACACCGTCCATACGAAGCTGCTGCAGGCGGCCGGTCAGCTCGGCATGCTCCTCGGCAACGCGCGCTTCAGCATGTTCCCGAATACCATTCAGTCCGAACGCCCGGACCGGGTCGCCCAATTCCTGCAGCGGGGCAAGATCGCCATTCTCGTCGACGGCAGCCGCTTCGCCGTCGCCATGCCCGTCCGGTTCTTCGACTTCATGCATGCGATGGACGACGATTACGAGCCGTTCTGGATGGGACGGGTCATCATTTTGTTCCGCTATATCGGGATGCTGCTCTCGATGACGCTGCCCGCCCTGTATATCGCGGTCGCTTCCTACAATCCGGAATTCGTCCGCGTGCAGCTGGCGTTCTCGATCGACGGCAGCCGGGCCGCGGTGCCTTATCCTTCCTTTGTAGAAGTGTTCATCATGCTGTTCATGATCGAAGCTCTCATCGAGGCGAGCATTCGGCTCCCCCGGTTCGTCGGTTCGACCGCCGCGACCGTGGGAGGCCTCATTCTCGGGCAGGCCGCCCAGCAGGCCGGCCTCGTCAGCAGCATCATGATCATCGTCACGTCCGTCGTCGCCATCTCCAACTTCGTCATCCCGAACAGCTCGTTCAGCTACTCGATCCGGGCGATGAAGTACGTGTTCGTCGTCGCCGCCATTTTCTACGGGATGGTCGGAGTTATCGTGACGATGTTCCTCATCATCGTCTATCTGTGCCACCTGCGAAGCTTCGGCCAGCCTTACCTGGCCCTGTTCCTGCCGAGCGACGAGCAATCCCAGAAGAAATCGGGGGCCTGACCGTGAACCGGTATTTCTACTATCACGTTCTCTACGTCGGCATGATCAACGTTATGCTGTTCGTGCCGCACATCTTGATCAAGGAGCGATTCGACGGCTCGGTCGCGGGCATTCTGGCGTCGATCCTGATCGGAACCTTTCTGTCCATCGTCACGATCGTCTCCATGCGGCGGTTCCCCCGGATGGGCCTGCCGGAGATTCTTCACCGGCACTTCGCCCCTTATGTCGCGTCGCCGCTCGTCGCGCTGGCCGGGCTGAGCTGGCTGGTGGGGGCCGTTCTCGTCATCTTCAGCCTGACCCAGACGATGGGAGCGTTCCTCAACCCCGAGATGAACGAATATTTATTCATGGCCCTGATGGTATTCGCCGCCATGTTCGCCGGCTCCCGCTCGTCGCGGACCGTTCAGTTCGCCTGCGAGATTCTCGTTCTTCTCAGCCTGCCGCTCGTCGCTCTCATCATGTTCAAGGCCGTCTCCAACCGCCAGTTGAATTGGGACGCCATCCGGGTCGTCGCGGGCCACTTCCGCGACCTGCCTTCGATAAAAGTTATCGCGGCGGCGACTTTCTTCTTCAGCGGATATATGAGCCTGATGCTGTTCAACCGCCTGAACCCCCCGGATTTCAAAGTGCGGCATTTGTGGACCCTGCCTCTGCTCGGCACGTTATTCTCGCTCTTCACCTTCTTCATTCCGATCGGCTTCCACGGAACGGTGGCGGTAGAGGAGTACATCTATCTATGGAGCGTGACGGCGGATTCGATGGTCATGAAGTTCGGCTTCATTCAGCGGGTGTTCTTCATCTTCCTCGTGCTGTATTCCATCCTGTCGCTCATGTTCGCGATGAATACGTTCCACTCGGCCATGGAGTTCTTCAAAGCGTGTTCTCCTCGCTACAAGCCCCAGCCGGAGCAGGTTCCGGTGCCGAAGATCAACTGGATTCTCTGCGCCTGCTTCGGGCTGGTCGCCTTCCTCTACGGCATCTGGGCGAACGACGAGAAGAACCAACGGGTGACGGAGATTTGGCTCGTCTGCCGCTTCTCGCTCGAGATCGTGACGATGCTCGTCGTGGCCAGCTTGGCCGTCGCCGCCGGCAGGAAGCCTCGCGCGTCTTCCCCCGCGCGGGCGGCCTCGCCCGGCGAGTAAGAAGGGAGGCCCCGCATGCGACGGATCCTGATCGCGCTCTCGCTGTGCCTGCTGCTCTCGGGATGCGGTATGAAGGATATCGACAAGAGGTTCTACGTCGTCACGACGGGCATCGACTGGAGCGGCAATCCGCAGAAGCCCTACCGGATCTCGGTGCGGCTCGCCATCACGTCCGCCAAGGTGGAGAGCGGCTCGTCGAAGACCCAGATCGTGACGATCGACGCCCCGTCCATCGCCGAAGGCGTGCGCCACCTGAAGTCGTTCGTCGACAAGGAGCTGGAATTCGGCCATTGCCGCGTGTTTATTCTCGGCAAGGAGCTGCTCCAGAACGGGCCTCCCGGATCGATGAGCTGGTTCGCCCGCCGGCGGGACATCCAGCTCGTCTCGTACTTCGCCGTCGGGGATCCGGATGCCCTGTCGGTGCTGAAGGTTCAACCGCAGTCGGAACGGTATCCCGGCAACGCGCTGTTCCTGACCTTCGGCAAGGAAGGGACCGAATCGCCGTATATTACGACCACCTACCTGTTCGATATGGTCAGACGCCACTTCGAGATGGGTCTGGATCCGGTTCTGCCCGTCATCCGCCCCAAGGAGAAGACGTACGAGGTCGACCGGGTGCTGCTGATGGACAAAAAGAAATCGCGCCTCATCCTGACACCGGAGGAGACGCAGCTGTACAATATGACCGCGAACAAAGCGACGAAGTCCGAGATGAAGATGTCGCGCGGAGCGGACCGCGTCGTGTTGACCGTCAATTACGTCCGGTCCAAGATCGACGTCGGCCAGGGCGACATCCCGCTGGTTACGATGAAGGTCAAGATCCGGGGGTTTCTGGAAGAGAGTCCTCCCGACCTGCTGGAGAAGGATTGGCACGGGCTCGAGAGGGAGCTCGGCAAGCACTTCTCCGGCCAGGTGGAGGAGCTTCTCTACAAGATCCGGGACGCCGGCGTCGATCCATACGGCTTCGGCCTTCATTACCTGGCCTCCTACTTCGGCGGCAAGAAGGATTACGAGCGATGGGTGGAGGCCTATTCGAAGGTCCGGTTCAAGGTCGTAACCGAGGTCAAAATCACCGGAGCGGGCGTCGTCCGCTAGCTGGCCAGCGCGTTGATGAAGGCCGGGCGTTCGACGGGGTCCGCGTACGTCCGGTTGTCCGAGTCCTTGAACGAGGACTCCCCGTTCAGGATGATTCTCGCCTTCGGAATTCCCGTCTCCTCGGTCAGCGTCAGCACCAGAGCCTCGATCGTCTCGCTCGGGACGGTCATCTCCGGCTCCCAGCTCGGATCCTTCAGCTCCACGTTCATCGCTTCGGAGGTCGGAACGACCCGCTCGACCGATACTCCGGGAGCGAAGACGGGCTGCAGCTTGCGATCGTCCAGCGGCCCCTTGATCAGCTCCTCGAGCGCGGCCCGGTTGCGGTCGGGCTGGCGATCGATCAGGCGGGTGACGGGAACGAAGTAGCCTTCGCCCTCCTCCGAGCGGGCGGAGAAATACAGCGTCACCGCCATCGAACGGCTGGCGTTCGTACCGGCCGCCTGCTCCAGGTTGATGCCGATGTCCCGGGTCAGCGTCTCGGGCAGCGGCAGGCCCGAGGAGGGCAGCTCGCGCAGAGGCAGGCCGTCGACGCTGAGCCGCACCTTCCCGATTCCGGGAAGCTCGGTCATCGTCCAGACGATCGCTTCGACGATCTTGCGTTCCTGGTTGGCCGGCACGGCGGGGAACGGGGCCGCGAAGTCGATCGAGACGGTGCCGGAATCGGTCTTCGCCGAACGAATCTTCGTCCCTTGGGGCAACATAGGCGAGAAGCCGGGCGGAAGCTGGTCGGCGAACCGGCCCTCCCGGGTCAGCCAGACGAGGGCCGTCCGCTCCGGCGAAGACGCGTCGTTCGCGCCGGTGCCGGCTCTCAGGGTCATCGGGGCGATGTACCCGTTGCGGTCCTGCAGATAGACCGTGAGTCCGTCCTTGACGGAGGTCGTCTTCGCTTCCGCCGCCTGCAGCATCGTCTGTTCGACGTCCGGCGGAGGCGGATCGACCGCCGCGGTCTTCCGGATTTCCTTGCCGGCTTGCGCGCAGCCGGCGACGAGCGGCAGCAGCAGCAAGGCGGCGAGCAGCTTGCGTACGGATTTACGGGCCCCTCGAGGCTTCATGGTTATTCCTCCCAAGTGGAGATGCGCCGTTTCGCCGGCGATCCCTAATGTAGTAATATGTATACTAGCCCCTAGGGGAATGTATGAACGGTTTGTCCCGCTTCCGGGCGGTACGAGTCGCAATCCGATAAGCGAAAGAGGTGTATCCGTTGTCCGATCCGAGCGTCTATCGGCTCAACAGCAAGGAAGTGGCGAGAGCGACCGAGGAATGGCTTGCGAAGCGTGGCGTAACCAAAGGCCAGATCGGCCAGTTGGTCATGCTGCTGCAGAAGGATTATTTTCCCGAGCTGACTCTGGACGAATGCATCGTGAACGTGGAATCCGTTCTGTCCAAGCGAGAAGTGCAGAATGCCATCCTGACGGGCATTCAATTGGATATGCTGGCGGAAGAGGGCAAGCTGCTTCCCCCGCTTCAGAACATGATCTTCAACGACGAAGGGCTGTACGGGTGCGACGAGGTGCTGGCTCTCAGCATCGTGAACGTATACGGCAGCATCGGGTTCACCAACTTCGGGTATATCGATAAATTCAAGCCGGGCGTATTGAAGAAGCTCAACGAACGCAACGGCAAGGACGTCCACACGTTCCTGGACGACATCGTCGGGGCGATCGCCGCCGCCGCGTCCAGCCGGATCGCCCACCGCAAGCAGGCGGAGCGCGAGGCGATGGAAGAAGCGCTCTCCGGCGGCGATTCGGGGCCGGATACGCCGTAATGGAAGAGCCTTGGGGCAGGTTCCCCAAGGCTCTTTTTTATTGCGCGCGATTAAGCGCGGCTCATGTATCTCAGCGGCTGAGTCAAATTTACTCTCAATTCCGATTCCCCGCTAATGTAACTCAGTGGCTGAGTCAAATTTACCTCTGATCCCTGTCAATCCTAGATTAGGTACGATTGGCTCGAGGAGGAGTTACTGGGTGAAGACTCGGCGGGCGCAACAGCCCGGGTCTCGGCCGATGGAGCCCGAGAGGGCGACACCCCGCCGCCCTGCCCATGCAGGACGATCCAGTGTTGGCGTGCACGCCTCCGATAACGAGAAGAGAACCGAGCCAGCAGCCTCAAAGGCTGAGCCTACGCTCTTCGCTCTCCCGCGAACCCGGCGCTGCCAGGCCGGCGGGATCCTCTCCCTTGCCCAGGCTGCGGCCGATCCGCCAGCCGAAGGTGGCGGCGAGCACCTGCTGGAACAGCATGCCGCTGATGACCGGCAAGGAGACGGCGGGCGGGAAGTATTGGACCGCCAGCACCGCTCCCGCGCTCAGGTTGCGCATCCCGGAGTTGAACTGGACGGCGACGGAATCCTCCCGGTTCCAGCGGAACCAGGAGGAGACCGCCCAGCCGATCAGATAGCCGGTCACGACCGTCGCGAGGGTGACGGCGATAATCGTCGCCATCCGCGCGTCGGCGTGCCTGAGCTCCCCGGAGATCGTCGAGCCGTTGATGGCCACGACGGCGAAGAGACCGACCTTGACGAGCGGGGCGAGCGGCGGCCCCCATGTCCGGTTGACGCTTCCCTTCGTCCATTGATTGAGCAGCATGCCGGCGGCCGACGGAACGACGATCATCCACAGCAGCCCCTTCATCATCTCCCACGTCCGAATCTCGACGGCCGCCCCCATCAGGACGTGCAAGCTGGCCGGGACGATCAGGGGCGACAGCAGCGTATCGATCAGAATCAAGGCCAGCGTCAGGGCCAGGTTGCCGTTATAGATCGTCACCCAGACGACGCTGACGACGCCGGTCGGAATGACGAACAGCAAGACGAAGCCCGTCACGACGTAGGGATCGTCCGAGAAAAAGAGGCTGCCCGCCGCCCACCCGATCAAAGGCATGACGACGTGCAGAATCGCCAGGAGCCACAGCAGCTTCCCCGGTCTCCGAAGCACGCGCGCCATGTCGGCGAAGCTCGTCTTCAAGCTTCCGACGAAGGTCATGACCGCGAAGATCCACGGCACGGCCCATTCGTAAGCCGTCAGCCGCGTCCCGCTCAGCACCCCGACCAGGATGGCCGTCGGCGTGATCAGCGGCATGATTTTCTCCAAGGCTCCGTTCACCCGGACAAGCGCTTCCCGTATTCCCATGGCTGCTATCCCTCTTCCCGTATGCTATCCGACCTGCGACGCTTCCCCGCCTACCCGTCGACTGCGAATTGCCGCTTAAGGCTGCTCGCGCGCAACGCCAGCCGCCCGCTCGCCCGCTTGCCGCCCTCTCTTGCCGCCGCGATTGGCCGCTTATTCGGCCGCTTGTTCCGAAGGCCCGTACCGAACGACGCGGCGGCCGTCCGGATCGCGGCCCTCGGTTCGAACGGCGCCGCCCGCCAGCGTCAACCGCTCCAGGTGCGCGATCGTCTCCGCCATCGCGAACCGCAGATTGTGCGGATTGCCGCGAAGATGCTTCCCGAACAGCAGCTCGCACATCTCGAAGGACGTCGTCCCCTCCCCCGCTCCGTCCGCCTTCGATGCCGGATCGCGGTCCCCGAGCAGCTCTCGCATCCGCAGCAGCCGCCTGTCGTGATGCTCGAGCAGGCGCGAGATTCTCTCCGAAGCGTTCGGGAACGGATCCCGATGTCCGGGGTAGGCGTACGCCTCGCCGACTCTCCGCATCTCCCGCAGGCTCGCCAGATACGAGCCCAGCGGATCCGGGTCGGCGTCCGGCATCCAGCCGATGTTCGGCGTAATGTCCGGCAGCACCTGGTCGCCGCACAGGACGACGCCCGTCTCCGGGTCGTAGAAGCTGATGTGGCCCGGAGCGTGGCCTTCCCCGCCGATCAGCTCCCACGACCGCCCGGCCATCTCGAACCGTTCCCCCGCGGGAGGCAGCGGCCGAACGTCCTCCGGATGGGGAAGCACCTGCCCGAACACGCCCCGCAGGTGGCCGCGCATCCCTTCCGTCAGCTCCTCCGGAAGACCGTGCTCCCGGAACGCCGCGATCAGCTCCCCGGAGAACGTCTCGCGCTCTCCCCACAGCCGCATCGCGTACCTTCGGGCCGTCATGGACAGATGGACGGGCGCCCCCGTTCTCTCCTGGAACCAGCCCGACAAGCCGTAATGATCGGGGTGGTGATGCGTCAGGACGATTCTGCGAATGTCTCCCCAACGGATGCCGAGGCTCTTCAACGTCTCTTCCCAGAACGCTTCCGTATCGGCCGAACGCAGGCCGGGGTCGATGAGCGTCCAGGCGCCGCCTTCCTCGGGCAGAAGATAGGCGTTGACCCACTTGAGCGAGAACGGCACCGGAACCTTCGCCCGGATCCAGCCGTTCTCATGGCGCGTAACCGCAGCCTGCTCCCTCATCCCGCTCGCCTCCCTATCGGATCGGGGCGGGCGGAAGCCCCGGCCTCGCAGCCGGAACCCCCGCAGTCTCCCCGAACTTGTCCCGGCTTCGGTCCCGCTTGCTCCGGCAGGCGACTTCGGACGTGCGATTCGCTCGGGTAGCCGATCGGGAGCTTGCCTCCCGGCTTCCGCTCTCTATGAATCTCTCGCACAGCCTTCGAAGGATCGCCGGGTTCCGCGAAGCAGCCGAACGACGTGAACCTGTCGTCCGCCGCGTCGCGCGAACGATCCCCGGACGGGAGACCTCTCCTGCTCCCGCGGATCCGTTCGACTTCGCCCTCCGCGTCGCCTTCGCGGGCGCGGGCCCCTTCGGGCGCTTCCGCCCGGCGCGTCAAGGCGGCCGCTTCGCGCTTGGCGCCGCGCCGGTCCCGACGGCGGCAGACGATCCCCTTCTTTTCTTCGAAGCTCCGTTCATACCATTCGCGATACATCCGTGTTCGTAGACTCCTTCCAATCGACAAGGACGGACTCTCCCCCGGTCTCGGGTCAAGCCTAATTTCGTCCGGGGGGCGTCTTCCCCTCCGCCCTCATCTTGCCATTTCGCCCGTCGCGGCGCGGTTTTCAGCCCGCTTTTCACGTTTCCAGTATAGCGTTTTTCCCCGAATGTGGCCAATCACCGATGGATAGATGTCCTCATATGATGGAGTATTCTCGCATGCCCCCGGGAAGGAAGCCTACGAGGCCTTCACCACAGAATTCGACACGGTGGAAGGAGAACGAAGCATGTCCACCCCGAAAATCGACGTCCAGGTCATCAGCTCCGGCATCTTGTCCGAAGACGTCCTCATGCTGGGGGAATCCGTGATCAAGCAAGCGAAAATCCCGGTCCAGCAGCAGCTTGTGCTTCAATTCGGCTCGCTCAGGCAGTCCGTGTCGGTCGTATCCGTCCCCCGTTACGAAGGCATCCGCATCAGCCACTCGCTTGCCAGGAGAATGGGAGTGACCACCGGAACGCCGCTGCGGCTGCAGTACCGGACGGCTTCGCGCACGCTTGCTCTCGGCCCGCTACTGGGAGTTCTCGTCAGCCGGGACTATCCGGACCAGTCCGACAAGCCGTTCGGGGCCATCACGATGTTCTGCCGGGAGCTCGCCGACACCTGCCGCGCCCAAGGCACGCACGTGTATTTCTTCACGCCGCAAAGCATTCATACCGACCTGAAGAACGTAGAAGGGTGGGTGTATCATTCGAACGGTTGGCACCGGGCGACGCTGCCCGCGCCGGACGTCGTCAACAACCGGCTGACGTCCCGGAAGCTGGAGAACCGTCCGATCGTGCAGCAGTTCATCCGCGACATCAAGCAGCGGTACGGAGGGGTCGTGTTCAACGAGAAGTTCCTCGACAAGTCGGAAGTGTTCGATGCGTTAAAGAACGATTCGTCCCTGCAGAAGTACTTGCCGGAATCGCACTCCCTGCGTAACTACACGATGCTCAAAAGCATGTGCTCCCGCTATCCGGTCGTGTTCCTCAAGCCGGTGCGGGGTTCGCTGGGCAAAGGGATCATCCGGCTGTCGCGGCTCGGCGGCGAAGGCTGGCAGGCGTCGTTCACGACCGTCGGAGGGACGCGCAAGCAGAGCTACCCGAACCTGCTAAAGTTCTTCTCCGCGATCTCCGGCAAGATGAAGACGGTCCGCTATCTCGTTCAGCAGGGCTTGACGCTGATCGAGGCGTCCGGCAGGCCGATCGACTTCCGGGCGCTCACGCAGAAGAACGCCACCGGCAAGTGGGTCGTGACGTCCATCGTCGGCCGTACCGCCGGCAACCAGCATTACGTGTCGAACCTCGCCCGCGGCGGCACTCTCGCGACGGTCCGCGAGTCCGTGGCCAAATCCAACTTGCCCGCCGCGTATAGAGGGGATGCCTCCGCCCGGCTGACCCGGGCGGCGCTCGACATCGCGAAGGGAATCGACGCGCATATTCCGGCCCACTTCGGAGAGCTCGGCATCGACCTGGCCTTGGACACGGGAGGGCGAATCTGGCTGCTCGAAGTCAATTCGAAGCCTTCCAAGAACGATAACACCCCATTAAACGAAGGGAAAATCCGCCCGTCGGTGCGGATGATGATTCAATATGCCCGTTATCTGTCCGGCTTCTGACACGCTGAAGGTCGCCGAATCCGTCCGCAAGCCGCGAAGAAGCGGCGGGGCTGCCGCGCCCGCCGGCCTCGCGCTCGGCATCGCCGTCTGCGAGCGCGAAGGGAACGTCCCCTTCGCCGAAGCGTCCTTCGTCCGCCGCCTGATCGCCTCCGGTCCGGCTTACGGGCTCGACGTGTTCGCGTTCGCGCCGTCCAGCTACAGCGACGAGCGCGGCACGGTCCGCGCCTGGATCTGGAACGGCGGCTGGTCGCGGGAGGAGCGGGCGGCTCCGGCTCTCGCTTACGACCGGGGATGGCCGCGGGATCGCGAAGAACGCGCGGGCTTCCGGGCGGGCTTAAGCCGCATGTCGAAGACGCGGGGATTGAAGCTGTTGAACGGCCGCCTGCCCGGCAAGGCCGAAGTCTACCGCGCGTTGTCCCGGGATGCCGGGCTTCGGCGCTGGCTGCCGCCCACGGCCGCCTATCGGGGGACTTCGTCCCTGGCGGAGTGGCTCGGCCGGAGGGGCGGGGCCGCCTTCCTCAAGCCTTCGAACGGCTCCCAAGGCCGCGGAGTCGTCGCCGTCGCCCGAGAAGAGCCCGGCGGCGGGCTCGTTCGCCTGAGCGGCCGCACCGGAGCCAACCGTTCCTTCCGGATCGGCGGTATTCGGGAAGCGGAAGCGCTCCGCCGCATCGATCGCTGGATCGGCGGCCGCCCGTATGTCATGCAGCCGCTTCTCGAGCTTCGGGGAGCGGACGAAGAGCCGTTCGATCTGCGCGTCCTGATGCAGCGCGGCGGCCAGGGAAGCTGGACGACGGCGGGAACCGCCGTCCGCTGCGGTCGCAGCGGCGCCGTGACCGCCAATCTGCACGGAGGAGGAACTCCCCGAAGCGCGGAAGGTTACTTGACGGAGCTCTTCGGCGGCCGGGCCGCGGCCGGGCTGCTGGAAGAGCTCCGGGAGGCCGCGGCCTCCGTCGTGGAACGGCTGGAGGAATCGTTCGGAAGGTTCGCCGAGCTAGGCCTCGACTTCGGGATCGACCGGTCGGGCAAACTTTGGTTCCTGGAAGCAAACGCCAAACCCGGGCGCGCCTCCATGGCGTGCGCCGGCGGAGCCGCGGCTGCGGAAGCCGCCGAGCGGCCGCTCGCTTACGCCCGATACATCCTGCTTCGATCACCTGGGAGGGTATTTCATGAGTTTGACTCAATGTAACGTCCACTTCACCCAGCAGCCGGAGAGAATCGTCTGGTTCTCCAGCCCCCTCGCGAAGCTCCTGAAGCTGAACGGACGTAAATCGGTTAACGTCAAGCTCGGCCGGGATACCGTGCCGGCCACGGTCCGCACCATCAATCGCAAAGGCCATCACGTCTTCCTGTCGGCGGGTCTTCGCAGGTCCGTCCGGATTCCGAAGACCGGCAACGTCTTTATCGCCGCCGCCGAGAACGAGGAGATTCAGCTCGGCCCGCTGATCGGCATTCTGACGGACAGCGGGACCCGCTCGTCGGCCGCGCCGTTCGGGGTCCGGACGTCGTTCGTCAAGCAGCTGCTCCAGCTCGGGCAGAAAAAAGCCTACTTCTTCGCGTTCACTCCCCGCGACATCAACTGGCAGCAGGAGACCGTCCACGGATGGTTCCTGGACGGAGGCGGCGGCTGGATCCGCAAGGTCGTCCCGCTGCCGGACGTCGTATACAACCGGCTCTCGAGCCGCCGCGCGGAGACGGGAGCGGCGATCACCGCCCTCCGCGACCGGTTCGTCAAGAAGAAGATTCCCTTCTTCAACTGGAGCTTCTTCAACAAGTCGGACGTCTACAGCCTGCTCGACAAAGATCCGGAGGCGCTGCGCCATCTGCCCGAATCGGTCAATAATCCCGCTCCCGAGAAGATCAGGGAGCTGCTGGAGAAGCATCAGTTCCTGTACTACAAGCCGACGGGCGGCAGTCTCGGCAACGGCATCTACCGGCTGACGTACCATCCCCGCAGGGGATACTTCGCCCGATACCGGCGCAACGGCGCGAACGTGCTGCTCAGATTCAACAACTTCTCCAGCCTCATGAAGATGCTGCGGACGCGCCACGGCAGCGGCCTGTCGAGCTACGTCGTCCAGCAGGGGATCCGGCTCATCGAGATCGAGAATTGCCCGATCGACTTCCGGTTCCACATGCACAAGGACGGCAACAACAACTGGGTCGTCGCCGGGATCGGCGCCAAGAAGGCCGGACGCGGAAGCGTGACGACCCATATCAAGAACGGCGGCTCGCTCATGACGCCGGAGCATGCCCTGGGCCGGACGTTCGGAGACCGCGCCCAGGAGGTTCTCGCGGATGCGAAGCAGGTCGCCATTCGGCTCTCGGAAGCGATCGAACGCAATTACGCGCATACGCTGGGCGAGCTGGGGCTGGACATCGGCATCGATCGGGACGCCAACGTCTGGATGTTCGAAGCGAACGCCAAGCCGGGGAGGTCGATCTTCAAGCATCCCGCCTTGAAGGAACAAGGGCGCGCGTCACTCGAGTACATTCTTGACCATTGCCTGTACTTGAGCAAATTCCGCAGGAAGGAAGAATCGTCATGAAGCCGGGAACTCTGACCGCCGAACCTGCCGCGCATGCCGACGCCGCCGCCAACGAGAAGCCCGTGCTGGCGATCTTGACCATCGACGACGACATCCAACATTTTCGCGGCAACCGCGCGAACTTCGCCGATCTCCTCGCGACCGGAGAGCAGATGGGGTTCATTGCCTACGTCTTGACCGTCAAGCATCTGAAGCTGGATCGGCCGCGGCTTCTGGGCTATACGTACGATTCGAAAAGCGAGAATTGGGCGAAGGCTTACTTCCCCCGCCCCGACATCATCTATAACCGGATCCCCCAGCGGGAGGACGAGAGGCTGCCTAGGGTGCGCAAGAAGCTCCTCTCCGTCGCCCGCCAGCCCGACATCCAGCTGTTCAACCGGCGCTTCTTCAACAAGTGGACGCTGTTCCAATGGCTCAACGAATCCAAGCAGACGAGGCCCTTCATCCCGGAGACGAAGAGGCTGACGGAGTCGCTCGTGCTGTCCAGCCTGCTGCGGCGGCATTCGCATCTCTATCTGAAGCCCGTGCGCGGCAAAGCCGGGGTCGGCATCATGTCGGTCCGGGTTCAGCCGGAGAAGAACCTGCCTTACCGGCTGCAGATTCAAGAAGAGAAGGGAAGCCGCACCTACCGCTGCGCGACGATGAACAAGTTGTGGGACCGGGTGCTGAAGCAGTCCCGGGCCGTCGGCGAGCCCTATATCGCCCAGCAGGGCATCACGCTCGCCTCGGTGAACGGCCGTCCCTTCGATCTGCGGGCCCTCGTGCAGAAGAACATCTCGGGACAATGGGAATTGACCGGAATCGGCGCCCGGGTCGCGGGGGATACGAGCATTACGACCCACGTCCCCCGCGGCGGTTATATCGACGAGCCCGAGAAGCTGCTCGTCTCCGTGTTCGGCCAGGAGAAGGCGCAGAAGGTGTTGGCGAAGGTGAGGAGCACCGTCCTGCTGCTGGCCCGGCAGATCGAGCGGTCGTCGAAGCACCGGATGGGGGAGATGTCGATGGACCTGGGCGTGGACGCCTCGGGCGGACTGTGGTTCTTCGAAGCGAACTCCAAGCCGATGAAGTTCGACGAGCCCCACATCCGCAAGAAATCGTTGGAGCAGATTTTCCGCTACAGCCAATATCTCTATCATACGGCCAGGCAGCACAAAGGGGGCGTCAGCCCGTGAACGTAACCGTATTGGCTCCGGAAGAGTGGGAACGCCGGAGATTCGCCTTGCTGCGCTTCGCCCGGCGGCACGGCGACCGCCGCATTACGCAGGCCGGGTGGCTGAAGCTGGTCGCCCTCGACGCGAAGGGCCTCGGCCGTCCCGGCACGGCGGTCGCCGTCGCGTATACGGCGGGCGGCCTGCCCGCCGGCATCGCCTTCGCGGCCGGATACGGCGAGGAGGCGTGCGTCGTCGCCGTCCATCCGGCGCTGCGCGGCCGGGGGATCGCCCGCGGCCTGCTCGCGAGGCTGGCGGGGGAGTGGGGGCGGCTGACGTGCCGGGTCGCCTCCGACAACGCCGCGAGCCTCGCCGCCTGCTTCGCGGCCGGGCTCGTCGCCGTCGGCCTGGAAGCCGGGCCGACGGGCAAGCCGACGCTGCGCATGGTCTATCCGGCGCGGCCGGAAGCCGCCCTTAACGACTCCGGGGCGGCCGACGAGCCGGTCCCGTCGACCGCGCGGGGGTGAGCCACCATGGCGACGGCGGCTAAACCCGTGCTCGGCATCTTGACTCTGTATCTGAACGACAACAAAGCCTTGGAAGAGAAGAGCGTCTACGAGAAAATGACCGTCGCGGGCGCCAAATTAGGCCTGCAAGTCATCGTGTTCACGCCCGCGGACGTCAACGATCGCAGCGGCCGGGTCAACGCGCTCGTCTACCGGACGGAATCCCGATCCTGGCAGCGCAAGTCGGTTAGGATGCCGAACCTGATCTACGACCGGTGCCGAATTCAGAAGAGCAAGCGGTTCGAGCAGCTGCTCGAATTCCGCCGGAAGTACAACCATCTTACTTTCCTCAATCGCCCGCTGCGCAACAAGTGGACCGTCTATCGCACTCTCGCCAAAGTGAACGCCTTCCGCGGGCATCTGCCGTCGACGCGTCTCTATGCTTCGTCCGACGACGTCGCCGCCATGCTAAGGAAGCATTCGCTTCTCTATCTGAAGCCGATCAACGGAACCGGGGGCCGCGGCATTCTGCGGATCGAGAAGCTGAAGAGCGGCATGCTGCTGCTGCAGGGACGGGATCATTCCCGCCGGATCGTCGAGCCGAAGCGCATCTCCCGCGGCCAGCTCCCCGCCGCGCTCCGCTCTTGGGACACGAGAGGCGACCGGTACATCGTCCAGCAAGGGCTTCATATCCGGCTGCCGAGCGGGCGCGTGCACGACTATCGGATGCTCGTGCAGAAGAGCGGCTCCGGCGAATGGCAGGTGACCGGCTGCGCCGGCCGGGTCGGTCCTCCGCGCAGCATCACGTCCAATCTGCACGGCGGCGGCACGGCCGCTTCGATGAATTCCCTGCTGCGCCAATGGGTCGGCAGCGAGGCCCGGATCTCCCAGATCCGCCAGACGGCGGAGGAGCTGGGGCTGTCCGTCGCTCGCCACCTGGAGGCGACGTTCGGCGCGCTGTGCGAGCTGGCGCTCGATCTCGCGATCGACCGGAACGGGCGCGTCTGGCTGCTCGAGGTGAACCCGAAGCCTTCGCGCGAGGTGTTCATCCGGGCCGGGGAACGGGAGGCGTACCGCCATGCGATCACCCGGCCGATGGAATACGCGATGTGGGTGTACCGCTCGCGACGGGACCGCAGCGGCAAGGGAGCGTCGGCGCCTCAGACGCAGGAGACGTCCCGCACGGGGACGGATTCCTCCTCCGCGGCGCTGATCGAGCATCGCGGTTCGTTCCCGGATCCGGGCCGGGAGGAGTCCGGCGGCGCGGTCGGCTAATCGCCACGGGCGCCCGATCGCCCCTCGGTCTTCCCGGCTTGCGCCGATCTCGCGGCGGGGCGCCGCAGCCCCGCCGCCACACGAAAAGGACCGCACGGACACAGGCACGGCGCCTGCTTCCTTGCGGTCCTTTTCCCTTTTTTTCACCCGATACGCCCGATCAAATCGAGCAGCTCCGGGAAGCTGCGGATGACCGCGTCCGCCCCGTCGAGCTCGCCTTCCTTCCGGAAGCCCGCGTAATCGCAGCCGACGACGAACAGGCCGTTCCCCTTGCCCGCTTCCACGTCGGACGAGCGGTCTCCGACCATCCACGCCGTGCGGATGCCGTGCTTCTCCAGCAGCAGGCGCACCAGGTCGACCTTCGTCGCGGTCCCGTACTCCCCGGCGCTGTAGAAGCCGTCGAACAGATCGGCGATCCCCCGCAGCCTAGGCACATCCTTGACGTAAGCCTCGAGCCCGTTGCTCGCCACGAACAGCCGAATCCCCTTCTCCTTCAGCGCCCTAAGCGTCTCGGGAACGCCCGGATAGAGCTCGCCGCGGCCGTTCTCCAGCTCCTCCAGCTCGTATTGCAGAAGCAGATCGTTCGCCCGCGCTTGCGCCTGAGGCGAGCCGTCCGGCATGACCTTCTGCCAGATATGCTCCAGCAGCATCCCGAGAGAGCCGAGCAGCAGCTCCACCGGAGGCTGCTCCTTCATGTACAATCCTTCCTCGCGCAGCGTCTCGAATACCCGCCGATGAACCGTCGTCAGCAGCGTCTCCGTCTTGAACAGCGTCCCGTCCAGATCGAATAGCGCCGCTTCCGGCATTTGCAGCTTCGTCATCTGACTCTCCTCGATTGATTTTCTTCCCATCATATCCAATTCCCGCTCCCGGAAGCAACCCTTCGGCGACATGCTTCGTCATTCTATTGGGCGATTCTATCATTTATGCTACAATGGACATTCGATCGAAGTAGGAAAAGCAAGAGGTGATTTTGTCTTATCATGAGTACTCCGCTTCCCCAAAGGCACGCGCCCGCCGGCTCCCCGGAGCCGATCGCGCGCCGCAGATCCAAGCCGTCCGTCCTCCCCTTCGTCGTTCTGTGGATCGTTCTCATCGGAGCCGGAATCGCGGGCTCCGTCCTCTATGTCGACCATCTCCGCCAGCGATTGTCCGAAGATCTGAGCCGCCAGACCGCGACCCGGATCGAAGCGATGCAGGCCGATTATACGAATCAGCTCGAAGAGTTGAAGAAGAATTACGAGGAAGAGATGGCCAAGATGCAGTCCAAGGTCGAAGCCCTGAACGAACTGCTGACGTTCAATAAGGACAACATGAACGACAAGACCGACAACAGCAACAAGCTGTACACCCAGATCAGCGAGCTTAAGAAGCAACTCGACCAATTGAAGAAAAACCTGGACGTGCTCAAATGACGCTCACTACGGCGCAGCGTCTCAACCGGACCGTCCTGCTCGCCTGCGCTCCGTTCCTCGGGGCGATGATCTGGGTTCTTGTCTCGAACTTCTCTCTCTCGCTGTCTCTCGGCGATTCGGGCGCGGGAGCGTCGGCGCCGTCCGCGCCCCTGCTGTCGGAGATCGCCGCGGAGGCGGATGCCGGTCTCGGGCAAGCCGAGGCCGTCGCCAAGGAGATCTCGGTCTCTATCAAGAAGGTGTCGGAGCTCTATGTCAAAACGAACCGGAACATGAGCGCGATCATGACGACGGCCAAAGCTCAGGCGAACCGGCCCGCGCTCATCTACGACCGGCGGATTACCCGGCGGCTCGGCGCCGTGAAGGACTCGGTGCAGTCCGGCAAGCTGACGGCCCAGCTGTTCTCGATTCGCGCCCAGAAGTTCAGCGGCTACGCGCTCAAGGTGAAGCTGAAGAGCGCGGGCGCGATGACGATGGCGCTCGGCAAGGACAAGCTCGGCGGGGCCGAGACGACGCTCGCGGCCGTGAAGCGCACCGGCGCCGTGGCCGGCGTCAACGCGGGAGGCTTCGCGGATTCGCGGGGCAAGCGCTATCCGCTCAGCACGACCGTCGTCGACGGCAAGTACGTGACCGGCTTCGAGCCGAGCTATAACGATTTGTTCTTCGTCGGGCTGAGCGAGAACATGGAGCTGATCGGCGGCGAGTTCTCCAGCCAGGCCGAGCTCGACAAGAAGAAGCCGAAGTTCGGCGCTTCGTTCGTGCCGGTGCTGCGCAAGAACGGCGTGAACCTGCCGATTCCGGTCAAGTGGCGGACCAGCCCCGTCCGCGCCCCGCGCACCGTCATCGGCAACTACAAGGACGATCAGCTGCTGCTGCTCGTCATCGACGGGCGGGACGAGAACGGCAGCTCCGGCGCGACGCTGGAGGAGGTTCAGATGCTGCTGACCCGCTTCGGCGTCGTCGATGCCTACAACCTGGACGGCGGCGGGTCTTCCAGCTTGATTTTCAAGGGACGGATCGTCAACCATCCGTCCGACGGGCAGCTCCGGCCGCTCGCCACGAACTTTCTGTTCTTCAAGTAACCCTGGCGTCGCGTTACATAAGCCCCCTCCGGCACGCAAGTTCCATTTGCGCCGGCGGGGGCTTTGCTTTGAGGCTGAATGCCGAATTTTTCGGCATTGGAGGCGGTTCGCGATGACGCGAGGCCGCCGAATGCCGAATTTTTCGGCATTGGAGGCGGTTCGCGACGGGGCGAGGCCATTGAATGCCGAATTTTTCGGCATTGGCGGCGGTTCGCGACGGCGCGAGGTCGCTGAATGCCGAATTTTTCGGCATTGGCGGCGGTTCGCGACGACGCGAGGCCATTGAATGCCGAATTTTTCGGCATTGGAGGCGGTTCGCGATGGCGCGAGGCCCCCGAATGCCGAATTTTTCGGCATTGGAGGCGGTTCGCGACGGCGCGAGGCCATTGAATGCCGAATTTTTCGGCATTGGAGGCGGTTCGCGACGGGGCGAGGCCGCTGAATGCCGAATTTTTCGGCATTGGCGGCGGTTCGCGATGGCGCGAGGCCGCTGAATGCCGAATTTTTCGGCATTGGAGGCGGTTCGCGACGGCGCGAGGCCCCCGAATGCCGAATTTTTCGGCATTGGCGGCGGTTCGCGACGACGCGAGGCCGCTGAATGCCGAGCCGCCGCTCGCTTTGCGTGCGCGGCTTGGCTAGCCTCCGCCCCCGCCCGAGCCGTCCAGGAACGGGAACAGCAGCTTCTGATTCTCCCGGCTGAACATGTTCTTCTTCGTGATCACGACCGAGCCGGTGCCGATGGAAGGGTCCACCTTCCGCCCCCGGTACGCCTGCATCGCCGTCTTGATCGCCAGATAGCCCATGTTGAACGGCTTCTGGACGACGATCGCCTGCAGCACCTCTCTCTCCAGGTAATCGATCTCGCTCGTGGAGCTGTCGAACCCGACCAGCTTCACCCGTCCCGCCGCGCCCGCTTCCTCGATGGCCCGGGCCGCGCCGACGGTGGACGGCTCGTTCAGCGCCGCGATGCCCGCCAGCCCGGGACGCTCCCGCAGCAGCGCCTTGGTCACCTCGTACGCCTTGTCGATCAACCCTTCGCTATAGACGGTCGGAACGATCTCATAGACTTGCCCCTCATCCGAGCCCGCCCCCAAACTAGAACCGCTCTCCACCCGCCCTGCAGCTGCAATCGAACTCGCCCCCGGCAATCGTCCGACTCCCTTACTCGCCTGTTCCCCGATCCCCGATGCCGCGCCTTCCTCCAGCCCCCCTCTCCCTTCCCGCAGGCTGGCCAGCACGCCGTTCTCCCGCTCGATCGCGGTGGACGAGGCCTTGATGAAGTTGACGACGCCGACCTCGCCGCCTTCCGGCAGCAGCTCCTTCAAGGCGTCGCCGACCTTCCTTCCCGCCTCGAAGTTGTCCGTCGCGATCAGGCTGAGCGCGTAGTCGCCGTTGATGCCGGAGTCGATGATGACGAGCGGGATGCGGGCGCTCCGGATCTTCTTCGCGACCGGGACGAGCCGCTCGTAATCGGTGGCCGACAGCACGATCGCCTTCGGGCGCATCCCGATCGCCCGCTCGACGAGCGCGATCTGGCCGTCGATGTCCTTCTCCTTGTCCGTGCCCAGCGTCAGCACCTCCGTCCCGAGCTCCTTGGCCGCGGCGTCCACCCCTTGGCGCGCCGCCTGCCAGAACTCGATGCGCGGGTCGATCGTTTTCGGAATATAGACGACCGGTCCTGACGGAGAGAGCCACTTCGCCTGCGCCCAGCGGACCGATCCCGCGACCGCCGCGGCGGCCAGCAGAACGGCGAGGGCGACGAGCCCGGCTTGGCGTCCCCTTCTCACGTATCCTCGCCTCCCTTGCGCCAAGGAACCCGAAGCGTGACGACGGTTCCTTCCTCCCGTTCGCTCCGGTACTCCAGCCCGTATTGCGGCCCGTAAAACAACTGAATCCGGCGATGCACGTTCAGAACGCCCATCCCCGTGCCGCTCTCCGACGCCTTCCGCTCGGACAGAATCGTCCGGACCTGCTCCGGCGTCATGCCCGCCCCGTCGTCCGCGACGGTCAGCTCCAGCAGGCTTCCGGCGAGCCGGCCCGAGACGACGATCTCTCCCGTCTCCGCCTTGTTCCGCATGCCGTGGTAAATCGCGTTCTCGACGAGAGGCTGCAGGATGACGCGTTGAATGCGGGCGTCCCGCAGCTCCTCGGGCACGTCGATGCGGTGAACGAACCGGTTCCGGTAGCGCATCGACTGGATCGTCAGGTAGTTCCCGACGTGCTCGAGCTCCACGGAGAGCGGCACCTCCTCTTCTCCCTGTCCGATGCTCGACCGGAACAATCGGGACAGCGCCGTCGTCATCTTGACGACCTCCGCCATCTTGTTCGTCTCCGCCATCCAGATGATCGAATCGAGCGTGTTGTACAGGAAGTGAGGCTGGATCTGAGCCTGCAGCGCCTTGATCTCGCTCGTCCGCTTGATCTCCTCGTCGCGGAGCTTCTGGTTCATGAGCTCCCGGATCTTGGCGATCATCAGGTTGAACGTCCGGGCGAGCTTGCCGATCTCGTTCGTGCTCGTCACGTCGACGCGGATGTCGAAGCTGCCCTTCTCGACCTGCTTCATGTGCGCGTCGAGCCGCTTCAGCGGCCTCGCCATCGTGAACGACAGCAGGACGGACAGGCCGAGCGCGATAACGAGACAGAGGCCTCCCCATAGGGCCGCGGACAGCTGCATCTTCGCTTTGTCGCCGACCAGCTCCTTCGGGTAGGTCACTCCGACGATTTTCCAACCGAAGTCCGTCGAACGGATCGTATACTTCTTCGGCTCCTTGCCGTCTTGGACGGTCAAAGTCGTGTCCGGAGAGCGGAGAATCAGCGGAATATCCTCCGTCTTCAGCTCCGTGAACATGATCTGCTGCTGCGGATGATAGATCAGATCGCCCGCGGAATCGACGATGAAGACGTACCCCCGGCTGCCGAGCTGGATCTGCCTGCACAGGTCGTCGATCAGATTGTAATTCAGGTCGACCAGCAGAACGCCGCTCGGATCGAGCCGCCCTTCCCCGCTCAGCTCCCGGCTGAGCGAGATGACCCAGCGGTATTCCTTCGGGTACAGGTGCTGGACGCGCGAGGAGGACAGCACGACCTCGCCCTTGGCGGCCCGCGCTTCCCGGTACCAGTCCTGGCCGATCAGCTCGGTGTAGTCCTTCAGCTTCGCCCCCTCCCGGTCCGAGATGACCGCCCCGTTGGAGCCGGCGAACGCGAGAGTGGCGATATCGGTGCGGGACGCGACGACCGAATGGAAAAACCGGCCGATCCGCGCCTTCAGCTGCTCGCTCTCCGGCGTCCCGAGCGGGGCGGAGAGGAACTTCGTCAGGTCCCCGTTGCCGATCGCCAGCGCCGAGATGCTCTCCATGTTGTCGACGTAAGTCCGGATGTTGGCGTTCACCTGCTCGATCAGCGTCGTCGTGTACTCGACCGAGGTGTCCGCGACGAACGAAGCCGACTGCCGGTAGGAGCTGTAGCTCAGAAGGAGCGTCGTTCCGAGAATAAGCAGAGAGAACGCGAGCGCGATGCTCGTATGGATGCTCTTGAATTGGAACGGACGCCGTCTCATCAAGCGAGCTTCCCTTCCTTCGCCGCGGCCCGGTATTCCTTCGGGGTAAGTCCGACGTTCCTTTTGAAAATGACGCTGAAATATTGAGGGTCCTCGTACCCGACCCTCTCGGCGATCTCGTACGACTTGAGCGCGGTGGAGGCCAGAAGCTCTCTCGCCTTCTCGATCCGAAGCCTCGTCAGATGCTCGATGAACGTCTCGCCGGCATATTGCTTGAACACGGCGCTGAAGTAGTTCACGCTCATGCAGGCGACCTGGGCGGCTTCTTGCAGCGACAGATTCGGATCGGCGTAGCGCTCGCGGATGAAGTCGGCCGCCAGCTTCGCCTGGGCGTGGGCGTCGGTCCGGCGAAGGCTCTCCATCTCGCGCATGACGCCGATTCCCCATTCCGTCAGCCACAGCTTCATCTCGTCGAGCGTCTTGATCGACGGCGCGCGCGCGAACGGCCGGCCGGCTTCGAACGCCGCTTCGCCGTAGCCGGTCTCCTCCACGAGGTTCATGACCGAGACGAGGAACCGCTGGATGGACGCGTAGCCCTTGTCCGCGGACGGCGACTCGCTTTTGAGCCGCTCGATCCATTCCGCCATTCGGGCCGCGTACGCTTCCTCGTTGCCCGCCTTGAGCGCGGACAGCAGCTTCTTCTCCCAGTCCGCGTAGCAGAGCCGGTTCCGGCCCGAACCGCGCTGCACGTCGTCGATGGCGATGACCCGGTTGCGGCCGAGGAGGAACCGGTAATCGAGCGCTGTAATCGCTTCCATATAAGAGGAAGCCAATTCCGGAAGCCGATCCTTGACCCGCCCGATACCGAACGACACGCGCGTCTTCAAATACTTCTCGATGCTGCGCGCCGCCTGCATCGCCAACGTCTGGGCGGCAACCGAGCACGCGGCCGCTTCGTCCGAGAACAGAATCGCGGTCCGCTCGTCCTTCGTCCCGAACACGAGCCCGCCCCGCTCCTTCTCGAATATCTCCTGCGCGATATTGGCGGCCCCGAACCGAAGCAGCTCCCTTCCCCATTCCCGATCCCCGGCCGCTTCGGGCGGCAGCTCGTCGATATCCATGACGAGGGCGACGTAAGCGGGCCCATCCAATCCGATGCCGAACAGCCGGAACTTGCGCCCGATCTCCTCTTCCCCGACGGAAGAGGTCACGAGGCGCTCCAGGAACTTCTCCCGCAGAAGCGGCAAGCTCTCGTTCAGCTGCAGGCGGATTCGCGCCAGGTCCTCGCGCCTCTCCCTCTCCTCGTCGAGCTCCCGCCGGAGCCTTCCGAGCAGCTCGGCAAATTCATGGAAGTTGATCGGCTTGAGCAAATACTCGTGCACCTTGAGACTGATGGCGCGCTTCGCGTACTCGAAGTCCTCGTAGCCGGTCAGAATGACCGTCTTGACGTCGCGGTGCCTCTCCCCGATCCGCTTCGTCAGCTCCAGCCCGTCCATGAACGGCATGCAGATGTCGGTGATGATCAGGTCGGGAGGCTCGGCCTCCGCCGCCTCGAGCGCGTCCCGGCCGTTGGCGAACGCCCCGGCGAGCTCGAAGCCGAGCGACGCCCAATCGGTCTTCGCCAGGATCCCTTCCCGCACCTCGTCCTCGTCGTCGATCAGATAGAGCTTGTACATGGGTTCGACCCCCTTCGCCGTCCTGTTCACCAAGAGTGTACCAGAGCCGCTCGGACTCCCGCCAGCGGCAACGATTCCCTTCCCGCGACGCCGCGAATCGGAGGCAGCCCGGCATAGGCGCCTCCGATTCCGGTTCGCTTATTCGTACAGCAGCGGCTTGATCTCCTCGGAGTCGATGTTCGTCTTGTCGTACCAGTGGAAGCCGGTGTCGATCGTCTTCTCGACCTTCTCGCCCTTATACGCCATGTACGCCGCCTTGACGGCCCAGTAGCCGATGCCGATCGGGTCCTGCGTGATCGCTCCCGCCATCGTACCGCTGCGGATGGCATCCATCTGAGCCTTGCCGGAGTCGTAGCCGATGACGACGATTCCCGTCTTCTTCAGCTCCGTCACCGCATTGACGACGCCGACCGCCGACCCTTCGTTCGATCCGAAAATCCCCTTGAGATCCGGATGCGCCTGAATGATCGCCTTGGCCAGGTCGGTCGACTTCAGATGGTCGCCTCCGCCGTATTGAATGTCCACGATCTTGATGTCGGGGTACTTCTCTTCGATCCGCTTCTTGAACCCGTCGCGGCGGTCGACGCCGGTCCGGCTCGTCTGGTCGTGCACGACCATGGCGATCTCGCCCTTGCCCCCGATCAGCTCCGCCATCTTGTCGGCGGCGAGCGCGGCAGCCTTCAGGTTATCGGTGGCGGCCGTCGAGACCGGGATGTCGCTGTCGACCCCGGAGTCGAAGCCGACGACCGGAATGTTCGCCGCTTGCGCCTTCTGCAGAAGCGGGATGACGGCCTTGCTGTCCAGCGCCGCCAGGGCGATCGCCTGCGGCTTCTTGTCGAGAGCCGCCTGCAGCATCTCGATCTGCTTGTCGACCTGGGACTCGGTCTCCGGCCCTTCGAACGTCACCTCGACGCCGAGCTCCTTCGCGGCCTTCTCGGAGCCCTGCTTCACCGCTTGCCAGAACTGGTGCTGGAATCCCTTGGAGATGACCGGGATGTATACCTTGTCCGCAGCCGCGTTCGATCCGGACGGGGACGCGGAGGGCGATGCGGAAGACGAAGCCGGCGGAGAAGAAGCTTCCGGGGAAGAAGACGCGCCGCCCGCGTTCTTCCCTTCGTTGTTGCCGCCGCACGCGGCCAGCAAGGCGAACATCAGCGCGAGTACGATCGTCATGCCGAGCTTTCGGTTTGTTTTCATCGATTTTCTCCCCTTAACGTTGGTTATGTGAGCTTCAGGCTTCCGTGCGGCCAGGGATCAGCCCTTGCGGCGGCGCAGAATATCGGTGTACACCGCGAGCACCACGACCCCGCCGATGATGACGGTCTGCCATTCCTGGGGCACCGACAGAATGCGCAGCCCGTTCGTCAGCACGCTCATGATGAGCGCCCCGATCACCGTGCCGAGAATCGAGCCTTTGCCCCCGCTGAGCGACGTGCCGCCGATGACGACGGCCGCGATCGCTTCCAGCTCGTAGCCTTGGCCGAGCGCCGGCTGCGCCGAATTGAGCCGGGAGGCCATGAGGATGCCGGCCACGCCGCTGAACACGCCGGTGATCGTGTAGATGACGATCTTCCAGAAGCGGACGTTGACGCCCGACAGCCGGGTCGCCTCTTCGTTGCTGCCGAGCGCGAAGTTGTAGCGCCCGACGATCGTCTTCGACAGCAGGAGGCTCGCCAGGATCGCCATGCCGAAGAAGATGAACACCGCGTTCGGAATCGCGAGCCCCGGAACGAGCTTCTCGACGGCCGTGCCCATCGCGATCTGGGCGAAGGCCGGCGTGTCGACGAAGTAGACCGGCTTCGTGCCGGAGATGACGAGCGACAGCCCCTTCGTGATCATCATGACCGCCAGCGTCGCGATGAACGGCGGAATCTTCATCCGGGACACCGCGAACCCGCTGGCGGCCCCGCAGAGCGCTCCCGCTCCGATCGCCCCGGCGATGCCGAACGGAATCGGCGCACCGCCGTAAGTGATGATAACGCCGGCGATAACCGAGCAGAACGTCATGACCGTGCCGACGGCCAGATCGATGCCCCCCGTGATGATGACGAAGGTGGAGCCCAGCGCCAGAATGCCGGTGACCGCCGTCGCGAGCAGGATGCCGACGATGTTGTCGAACTTGAAGAAGTTCGCCGACGACAGCGAGAACACGACGATAAGCAGGATGAGGCTGGCGAAGGCGAGCAGCTTCTGCGCGGCCCCGGAGCGCTTCAGGACGGACGGCTTGGAAGACGGCGAGACGGACAATTCCATGGTTTTCACTCCTCTATGCCCCTCTCTGGGTGGCCAGCTTCATGATTTGCTCTTGCGTCGCTTCTTCCCCGTTCAGCTCGCCCGTGATCCGGCCTTCGCACATGACGAGGATGCGATGGCTGAGCCGCAGGATCTCGGGAAGCTCCGACGAGATCATGACGATCGACTTGCCCTGCGCGGCCAGCTCCTCCAGCAGGGCGTAAATCTCCGCCTTCGCCCCGACGTCGATGCCCCGCGTCGGCTCGTCGAAGATGAGGATGTCGCAGTCGCGGACGAGCCACTTGCCGATGACGACCTTCTGCTGGTTGCCGCCGGACAGGTTCTTCGCTTCCTGGCGGACGCCGGGCGTCTTGATTCTAAGCGCCCCGACCTGCTCTTCGGCCGTCTTCTCGATCGCCTTGTCCTTCATCCAGCCGGCCCAGTTGCGGAAGCGCCGGTACGAGGAGACGGCGATGTTGGCGGCGACGTCCATCTCGAGCAGCAGCCCGTAGCGCTTGCGGTCCTCCGACAGGTAGCCGATCCCGAGCCGGACCGCGTCGTGCGGGTTCCGGATCCGCGCCTTGCGCTCCCGGACCTTGATCTCGCCGGAATCCGGCCGGTCGGCGCCGAACAGAATCCGCGCCACCTCCGTTCGGCCCGCGCCCATCAGTCCCGCGATTCCGAGAATCTCGCCCTTCCGAAGGCTGAAGCTGACGTCCTTGACCGCCGTGCCGCGGCTTAAGCCGTTCGCTTCCAGCACGGCCTCCGTCGGGTGTCGCCCCGCCGCCGCGCGGCTCGCGCTCTGAAGCTCCCGGCCGACCATCATGGAGATGATCCGGTCGATCGGCGTGTCCGCCGTCGGCACCGTATCGATGTAGCGCCCGTCGCGCATGACGGTGATCCGGTCGCTGATCGCCTTCAGCTCCTCCATCCGGTGGGAGATGTACACCATGCCCACTCCGTTCTCCTTGAGCCGGGCGATGACCCGGAACAGCTCCTTGATCTCGGCGTCCGTGAGCGCGGCGGTCGGCTCGTCCATGATGAGCACCTCGGAGTGAAGAGACAGCGCTTTCACGATTTCGATCATTTGCTGCATGGCGACCGTCAGATCCTCCACCTTGGCGCGCGGGTCGACCTTCAGGTTGAGCTGCTCCAGCCAATGCCTTGCCCGTCGTTCGAGCTCCTTGTCGTCGAGCAGAAGCCCCATCCATCTTCGCGGCTCCCGGCCGATGAACAGATTCTGCGCGACGGTCAGGTCCGGAATCAGGTTCAGCTCCTGATGAATGATGCCGATGCCGAGCTGCTGGGCCGCCTTCGTATGGGGGATGTCCACCTCCCGGCCCTTGTACCGGATCGTTCCGGCATCCTTCCGGTAGACGCCCGTCAATATTTTCATCAAGGTCGACTTGCCCGCCCCGTTCTCGCCGACGAGAGCGTGCACTTCCCCCGCGTTCAGCTCGAAGCGGCAGTCGGACAGGGCCAGCACGCCCGGGAAGCTCTTCTCGATTCCTTCCATCCGCACCAAGGGCTCGCCCATTCCTCTCACCTCGTTTTCGTTGATCTGCTCCCATTGTAGGGAACGCCGCGGGCGAAGAGAGTGGAATAATTTCCGGAAAAAATCGATTAATTTACGATAAACGTTGTGCCGCCTATGCAGCCTGCTCGTTGCTCCTCTTCCCGCTTTCCCGCTGCTCCGATGCAAATCCCCGCCATGCAGCTTGCCCTTCGGGGCGTTGGAAATAGATAAGAAAAACGCCTGACGG
>NZ_JACJVR010000053.1 GCF_014212175.1 Cohnella xylanilytica
GCCGGGGGTTGCTCGGCGGCCGGGTCGGCGGGGACGCTCTCGGGCGGCGCCGTCTCGGCGGGCGCGGTCGCCGGCGGCTCGGCCGCGGCAGGCGCCGTCTCGACAGGCGCCGGCGTCGCCGGAGAAGCCGACGGATCGGCCGACGGAGCCGTCGTCCCGGCTTCTTCGGCGTAAACCGGGGTCGCGGCGATCGGAGCGTAGAACAGCGTGGTTGTCAGCGCGGCGGCGAGCGCCAGTGAGCCGACCTTGCGGAATAAGGGCTTTTTCATAGAGACCTCCTGATGGTATTGGTGAATTTCTTATTTCTCATGTCAGGAATGATGCGGATATTTAGGCGATCATGACGAGAAGCGACCCTCAATCGATTTGAACCGGCGTTAGTTGTGTAATTTTATCTACCACCTATGTAACTCGTATTTTAATATAAAGGGAATTGTATGGCGAAAATAATCGGATTACAAACCGAAATTTATTCAAGTACGCGTTACCATTTTATCGTTTCTCGCTAAATCTACGCGTTTCTCTCCCTATCGAATTGTTTTATATGAATAACAACTATATGTAAAATAATACTAGTATTTATAAATTTAAATGTGTTATGTTACATAACATAAAAAGAGCACCTCCCCCTTCGCCCGAAGCTAGGGGGAAATGCTCTTTCCTTTTTCCGATCATCGATAGCTTAGAAGGCCGGAACGACGGCCACTCCGTATTTGTCCTCGAGGAACTTCTTCACGTCCGGCGACGTGAGGGCGGCGTCCAGCTTCTGGATCGCATCCTTGTTCTCGTCGCCCTTGCGCACGACGATGACGTTGGCGTACGGCGAGTTCGCGTCTTCGCGGAACAGGGCGCTGTTCGGGTCGATCTTCGCTTCGAGCACCAGGTTCGTGTTGATGACCGCTCCGTCCAGGTCGGGCAGCGAGCGGGGCAGCGTCGCGGAATCGGCTTCGACGAACTTGAGCTTCTTCGGATTGTCGACGATGTCCTTCGGCGTCGCTTCGTACGTGGTCAGGCCGTCCTTCAGCTTGATGAGTCCTTGCTGCTGAAGCAGGACGAGCGCCCGGTATTCGTTCGACGGGTTGTTCGGAATGCCGATCTTCGCGCCTTCCGGCAGCTCGTCTTTGGATTTGTGCTTGTTCGAGTAGAGTCCGATCGGCTCCACGTGCACCTTCGTCGTGACGGCGAAGTCGTACCCCTTCTCGTCCTTGACGGAGTCGAGATACGGAACGTGCTGGAAGTAGTTCGCGTCGATCTGCCCGTCCTTCAGGGCCGGATTGAGCTGGCCTTCGTCGTCGAACACGACGATGTCCAGGTTCACTCCCTCTTCCTTCAGCTTCGGCTTCACGAATTCGAGAATCTCGGCGTGCGGAACGGCGGCCGCTCCGACCTTCAGCGTAACTTCCTCCTTCGGGGCCTCGGACGATGAAGACGGGCTGGCGGATTCGCCGGAGCTTGCTTCCGGGCTGGCCGCGCTCGGACTTGCCGAGCTCGGGCTGGCGGAGGGGCTGCTTCCCCCTGCGTTCTTGTCGTCGTTCGAGCCGCAGCCCGCGAGAATTCCCCCCAGGATGACGAACAATACGAGCAATAACGACACGCTTTTCTTGGACATACTCTCTCTCCCGCTTTCCTGTTTTTTTATAGGTTGAAAATGTGAAACCGACATCAGAATGCCGCCCGGCGAAGCTCGCGGCGGCGGCGGCGCTATTCGGGCGTGAAGCGCCGGCGGCGGATCGCCTTGGCGATGCCGTCGCCCGTCCATTGGATGCCCTGCACGAGGGCGATGATGACGACGACGGTGGCGAACAGGATGTCCTCGCGGAACCGCTGGTACCCGAACCGGATCGCCAGGCTCCCGAGCCCTCCCGCTCCGATCGCGCCGGCGACCGCGGTGAATTCGACGATGCCGATGACGGCGATCGTCATCCCCCGCACGAGAGCGGGCAGCGCTTCGGGGATGAGCACCCGGAAGATGATCGTCCACGGGCTGGCCCCCACCGACTTGGCCGCCTCGATCTTGCCCGCTCCGACCTCCTTCAGCGAATTCTCGATGATGCGCCCGAGGAACGGAGCGGCCCCGATGGACAACGACACGATGGCCGCGGTCGGGCCGAGCGTCGTGCCGACGACCCATCTCGCGAACGGGAGCAGCAGGACGATCAGAATGATAAAAGGCAGGGAGCGTACGCTGTTGATGACGAAGCTCAGCACCTTGTTGAGCTTCGGGGCTTGCAGGATGCCCCCCTTGTCGGTGACTACCAGCGTCACCCCTAGCGCCAGCCCGATCGCCAGCGCGAAGATCGACGACCAGAACACCATGTAGAGCGTCTGCCGCAGCCCTTCCCAGAGCAAGTCGATCAGGTCGTCTCTCATATGCCCGCACCCGCCCCTTCCAGGATGTAGCCTCTTCGGCGGTAGCTCTCCAGGATGCCGACGAACCGGCGCGCCGTGTCGCTCTCCGGGTGGAGGAACAGCTTGTCGACGGGTCCGGTCTCGACGATCCGGCCCTGTTCGATGACCGCCATGTTGCGGCAGATATGCTGCAGGACGTCCAGCTCGTGGGTGATGAGGACGATCGTCAGGCCGAGCTGGCGGTTGATGTCCGCGAGAAGCTCCAGAATCGAATAAGTCGTCTGCGGATCGAGCGCGGAAGTCGCTTCGTCGCTCAGCAGCACGTCCGGTTCGTTGGCCAGCGCCCTGGCGATGCCGACCCGCTGCTTCTGCCCGCCGCTCAGTTGGGAAGGGTACGCCTTCTCCTTGTCCCCCAGCTTGACGAGCTCGAGAATCTCCCGGACCCGCTTCCTCACGTACTCCTTCGGATGCCCCGCCACCTTGAGCGGGAACGCGACGTTGTCGAACACCGTCTTGGAATCGAGCAGGTTGAATTGTTGGAAAATCATCCCGATCTTCCGCCTCGCGAGCCGAAGCTCCTTCTCCCGCAAATCCGTGATGACCGTTCCTTCGATGGAGATGCTTCCGGAATCCGGCTCCTCGAGCCGGTTGAGACAGCGGATCAAGGTCGACTTGCCGGCTCCGCTGAAGCCGATGATGCCGAAGATATCGCCTTTCTGAATGGTCAGGTTCACGTTCTCGAGAGCTCGAACGGCGCCGGCGGCGGACGGATACGATTTGTTCAGGTCTCGAATGACGATCATGCTCTCCCCCGTCTCCTCTCGATCGGCCTCGAATTCCCCGCGACGGCAAAAAAACCAAGCCCGGCCGGCTCGCGCGAGGCGAGACGGGGAACTTGGTTTCCAGCGGTCTGGTCAACCGAATATAATACCGACTAAGCCGATGTGTTTTCACTTAATTTAGTCGAGAAAAGGGCCTTTGTCAAGAGGCTGCCGGAAAATAGCAGTCTCGTTGTTCGGCGAGGGCCGGCTTACTTGCTCCTTCGAAGCATGCCGAGTTGATCCTCCAGCTCGGCCTCCAACGCCGGAATCCGAGGATCGCGGCCCTTATCGGAAGAGTCATCGAGCTTCCGCAGCTCGATGACGGAGCCGCCCCGACGCGCCGGAACCGGCATCCGGAGCGCCCATTCCACGGCCTCTTCTTCCGTCCGCGCCTCGATCAACGAGAATTCGGACATCAGCCCCTCGTCCACCGGGAACGGACCGGCCGTCACTTGCGGTTCTCCGCCTTCCGGCGGGCGCACAATCCGAAGGCCGGCGGAACTGGGCAGCAGCTTCTCCGAGACGAGAAGCGCGCCGGCTCCGGCCAGCGACTTCCGATAGGCCTCCATGGCTTCCTCGTCCTCCGGGGCGTTCTTGACGCCCGCCTCCGAGTAGCCCGTCGCCTTCACGATCAGCATGAATCGCATCGTTATTCCTCTCCTCTCTCCGGCTCCGGGACGCACTCCGCGGCCCGTCTCCGCAACAATTCCCGTTCGCGGCCGTTCCGGGCCATCGACGCCGCCCTCTCGAGTTCCGCCCGGGCCTCGTCCAGTCTCCCGAGCTTCTTCAGAAGATCGCCCCGGACGCTCGGCAGCAGATGATAGTCCTTCAGGGCGGGCTCGCCGGCCAGCTCGTCGACCAGCTGCAAGCCGATGGCCGGACCGAAGGCCATGGAGACGGCGACGGCCCGATTCAGCTCGACGATCGGCGACGGCGCGACTCTCGACAGCGCCTCGTACAACGCCGCGATGCGGATCCAATCGGTCTCGGCGGGGGTCGGCGCCTCCGCATGGCAGGCCGCGATCGCGGCTTGCAGCGCGTAAGGGCCGAGCGGGCGGCCGAGCTTCCGGCTGCGCTCCAGGGCGGCCAGGCCGCGGCGGATGAGCAGGCGGTCCCACTTCGCCCGGTTCTGGTCCATGAGCAGCACGGGCTCGCCCGAGGCGTCGATCCGCGTGGCCAGCCGCGACGATTGAAGCTCCAGCAGCGCGACCAGCCCGTGCACCTCCGGCTCCCGCGGCGCGATCTCGGCGAGCACGCGCCCGAGCCTGAGCGCTTCCTGGCAGAGCAGAGGGCGGGTCCAGTCGTCCCCCGACGTGGCGGAGTAGCCCTCGTTGAACATGAGGTAGATGACCTCGAGCACGGCCGACAACCGTTCGTCGAGCTCCTCCTTGGCGGGCACCTCGAAGGGAACCTTCTTCTCCGCGAGCGTTCGCTTGGCCCGGACGATCCGCTGGGCGATCGTCGGCTCGGCGGCGAGGAAGGACCGCGCGATCTCTTCCGTCGTAAGGCCGCAGAGAAGACGGAGAGTGAGGGCGACTCGAGCGTCTTGGGAGAGAACGGGGTGACAGGTCATGAAAATGAGGCGAAGAACGTCGTCGCCGATCTCGCTATCGAGCACCCGGTCGTAATCTTCCTCCGCGAACAGATCCGCGTTCCGCGCGACCTCCTCGTACTTCCGGTCCTGCAGCTTGGCTCTGCGGAGCACGTCGATCGCCCGCCGTTTGGCCGTCGTCATGAGCCAGGCTCCCGGATTGTCCGGGATGCCGGCCGTCGGCCAGCGTTCGAGAGCGATGACAAGGGCGTCCTGCGCCAGATCCTCCGCCAGCCCCACGTCCCGCACCATTCGCGTCAAGGCCGCGATAATCTTGGCCGATTCCATTCTCCAGATCGCGTCGATCGTCCGCTGACGGGCCGCCTCTTCCCCGCTTCCGTCCCGCTCGCGCTGCGGCGGCATCCCGGTTCCGGCCGCCTGCGATTTCCCGGTGGTAGAATCCACGAACTCTCCGTCCCTTCTCCTCGTCGCTATCTCAATCCGATTCCGTCAGGCTGAAGCTCCCCCTATTCTATCCGGCCTTCGGGGGCGCTCGCAACGGTTCGACGGCCCGTCCTAACGCTTCCCCTCGAGAAAAGCCGTCAGCTCCTCCGCGATAAGCGGGGCGTTCAGCTTCTTCGTGTGCCCGAGCCCCTTGCGGCTTGCAAGCTTCGCGCCGGGGAGCGCGGCGGCCAGCGCTTGGGCGGCCCGGCGCAGCGAGGCGGGGCTCTCCGTCCCTTCCATGACGAGGGTCGGCATCGATACGGCGCTCCACCGCTCGGCCGGCAGCGGCTTGCCGTCGATATAGCCGTCCAGCAGAGCCGCGTCGTAAGGGAGCGTATGGGCCACGGCCATGAGCTTGGACCAGACGCCCGGCATGAGGCGCATCAGGCCGACGACGAACGAAGGCGCGCCCATGCCTTGGGTCATGAAGTACTTGATGGCTTCGGCGCGGCGATTGCCCGAGATCAGCTCGCGTACTCGCCGGACGAAGTCGGCGGGCGGCTTCCGGTCCGCGGGGTCGACGATGAACGGCGGCTCGTGCAGCGCCAGCTTCGCGATCTTGGCGCCGCTCGCCGCGGCTTGAAGCGCCAGAACCGCTCCGGACGACAGCCCCCACACGTATGCCGAGCCGCCGGCTTCCTCGATGAGCGCCTCCAGGTCCTCGATCTCCCGCGCTTGGTCGTACACGGGCCGGTCTTCGCTGTCGCCGCGGCCCCGGCGGTCGTAGTTGTACACCGTGAAGCGCTCCGCCAGCCGCTCGGCCAGCTGCGCCTGGCCCGGGAACTTGCGGTAGCTGAACGCTCCCGCGACCAGAATGAGGGCCGGCCCGTTGCCGGATTTGTCGTAGGCGATGCGGGTGCCGTCTTTGGAAGTAACGTAGGGCATGTCGATCTCTCCTTTGCCGATTCGGTTTCTATCTAGACGACGAACCGCTATCGACGATATCGACATGTTCGCGAGAATTTTTTTTATTTGCCGCCAATCCCGCGCCCAGGATCCCGGAGCATCGCTGGGGGGAGCTGCCGAAGCGCGCGCAAAAAAGCCCCGCCCCCGAGGTTGTCTCCCGGGAACGGGGCCGTAGTTGCGGCTTTAAGGCTAGCCGGATTACTTGCTCGCCGGAGCGGATGCGCTTGGCGATGCGGATGGCGTCGGCGACGCGGACGGCGACCCGGAAGCGGATGCGCTTGGCGAAGCCGATGCGCTGGCCGACGGGGACGGAGAAGCCGAAGGCTTCGGCACGTTCGTCTTCTTGATCAGCTTCGGAAGCTCGTCCGTCATAAACTTGCCGATGCTGTCGGAAGCCAGCGTCGAACGGATCTCCGCCTTCGCCTCGTCCAGCGTCTTCGTGCCGCGGGCTTCCACCTTGATGACGTGGTAGCCGTACGACGTCTTGACCGGATCGCCGATCTGGCCGATCGGCTGCGTGTTGGCCGCGTTCTTGAACTCCTCGACCCACTGCGACGGGTCGACCTTCTCGTACAGGCCGCCGTTGTCCGCGGAGCCGGGATCGTCCGAATATTCCTTCGCGAGCGCCTTCCAGTCGCCGCCGGCTTCGAGCTTGCCCTTCACTTCGTTGGCGAGCTTAAGCGCGTCGGCGTCCGTGCGGGTCTTGTTGTTCTTGTCGGTCAGCCCGATCAGAATGTGGCGGACGGTCGCGTATTTGAACTTGTCCTTGTTCTTCTCGTAGTAGGAGGAGATGTCCTCGTCCTTGACCTTCAGATCGGCGTCCTTGTACATGATGAACTGCTCTTCCATGAACAGCTTCATCTGGTCGTACGACAAGCCGCCGTCCTTCATCATCTGCTCGATCGTCTTCTTCGTATCGGCGTCGGCGGTAATCTGCTTCTTCATCTCTTCGAACTGCTTGTCCGCTTCGTCCTTGCCTTGCTTCTTCGCTTCGTCGGTCGCGCGGGCGCTCAACACCCGGAAGCCGACGAACTGGGTCAGGATGGTCTCCTGCACGCTGTCCTCGTCCACGATGCTGCCGTACGTCGGGTTGACGATCTTCATGAATGTCTTGTAAGCCGTGAATTCCTTGGTGGTGATCTGACCGCCTTCATATTCGGCCGCGATCTTGTTCTCCTTCTTGCCGCAGCCGGCGGCCAGCCCGACGAGCAGCGCCAATGCCAGCAGCACGAAGGCGAACCGGCTGGATGGGCCGCGCTTAGGGTGCAACATCCTGTAATTCCCCCTTAATCTTGGTCACTTCTTTGTATTGTACCAGAAACTCTTCGACGAAGGCCAACATCGCGTCGTCGTCGAGGCCCCGCACGTTCAGCTTCAGAACGAGCTGCGGATTCAAGGATACCCGCTGCAGCTTGCCCTTCAGGCGGAGCTCCAAGGCCTTCAGCTTGGCCTCGTCCACGTCGGCGGCGCGGCGCTCCTCGCACTTGATCAGCACGTCGTCGCCCTTGCGGTTCAGCGACTCGATGCCGTAGATGCGGCCGTAGACCTTCAGACGGGCGACGGCGAGCAGGTTAAGCACCGACTTCGGCGGATCGCCGAACCGGTCGGTCAGCTCCTCGAACAGGTCGCCGACGTCCTCGAGCGAAGCGGCCGCGGCCACCTTCTTGTAAATCTCGATCTTCTGAATGCTGTCGTAAATATAATCCGGAGGCAGATAAGCGTCCACGCCCAGATCGAGCTGCGTGTTGACCGGAACCGCCGGAACGGCCTCTTCGCCGAACCTCTCCAGCTTCCGGGCTTGAATCTCCTCGGCCAGCATCTGCGAATACAGATCGAAGCCGACCGACGCGATGAACCCGTGCTGCTCCGCGCCGAGCAGGTTGCCCGCGCCGCGGATGGCGAGGTCGCGCATCGCGATCTTGAAGCCCGAGCCGAGCTCGGTGAACTCCTTGATCGATTGCAGACGCTTCTCGGCGACTTCCGTCAGCACCTTGTCTCTCTGGTATGTGAAGTACGCGTAGGCGATCCGGTTCGAACGGCCGACCCGTCCGCGCAGCTGGTAGAGCTGGGACAGTCCCATTTTGTCCGCGTCGTGCACGATCAAGGTGTTGACGTTCGGAATGTCGACGCCGGTCTCGATAATGCTCGTGCTGACCAAGACGTCGTACTCCCCGTCCAGGAAGTCGAGTATCGTCCGCTCCAGCTCCTGCTCGGACATCTGGCCGTGGGCGACCGCCACCTTCGCGTCGGGAACGAGCGCCGTAATCTGCTCCGCCATCTGGTAGATGCCTTGAACCCGGTTGAACAGGAAGTATACTTGTCCATCCCGGGCGAGTTCTCTCTCGATCGCTTCGCGCACGAGGGTCGGGCTGTACTCGACCACGTACGTCTGTACCGGGAACCGGTTCTCCGGAGGCGTCTCGATGACGGACAGGTCGCGCACCCCCAGCATGGACATGTGCAGCGTGCGCGGAATCGGCGTCGCGGTCAGCGTCAGCACGTCCACGTTCGTCTTCAGCCGCTTCAGCTTCTCCTTGTGGGACACGCCGAATCTCTGCTCTTCGTCCACGATCAGGAGGCCGAGATCCTTGAACACGACGTCCTGCGAGAGCAGCCGGTGCGTTCCGATGACGACGTCGACCGTGCCGGCCTTGATCCCCTTCATCGTCTCGGTCTGCTCCTTGCGCGAACGGAACCGGCTGAGCACCCGAATCTGGAACGGATAGCCCGAGAAGCGCTCCCGGAACGTCTCGTAATGCTGCTGCGCCAGAATCGTCGTCGGCACGAGCACGGCGACCTGCTTGCCCTCGATCGCCGCCTTGAAGGCCGCCCGGACGGCAACCTCCGTCTTCCCATACCCGACGTCTCCGCATAACAGACGGTCCATCGGCCGCGATTGTTGCATGTCCTTCTTGATCTCGTCGATCGCGCGCAGCTGGTCCGGCGTCTCGTCGTACGGGAACATCGCCTCGAACTCCTGCTGATAGGGCGTGTCGGGGCCGAATCCGTAGCCCTTCGTCGCCTGCCGCTCGGCGTACAGCTTGATGAGATCGTCGGCGATGTCCTTGACGGAAGAACGGACCTTCGACTTGACGCGGGTCCACTCCGAGCCTCCGAGCTTGCTGATCTTCGGCTCCTTCTCCTCGGAACCGACGTACTTCTGAATCAGGTCGAACTGCTCGACGGGCACGGACAAGCGGTCTCCGCCCGCATAGACGATATGGAGGTAATCTTTATGAATCCCGTTGATCTCGAGGGTGCCGATTCCCAAATATTTGCCGATGCCGTGGTTCTGGTGGACGACGTAGTCGCCGACCTTCAGCTCGGTATAGCTCTTGATCCGCTCGGCGTTGTCCATCCGGCGGTCGACCCGGCGGGCCTTCCGCTGCTTCTGGGTGAACATCTCCCCTTCGGTGATGACGACGAGCTTGACCGAAGGGAGTTCGAACCCGCTCTGCAGGTTGCCTTGGGCGATCTCGGGCTGGTCGATATGGTAGTCCTCGAGCACCCGCTTCATCCGGTCCGCGCGCTCGGCGTTGCCGGCCAGCATGACGATGTGCGCTCCGCTCTTGCGCCAGCGCTCCATCTCCGCCTTGAGCACGTTCATCTGGCCGTGGAAGTTCTGCATCGAGCGGCAGACGACGTTGACGATGTTCTGCGGCTGCGTATGCGGAATCTGCCGGACGAAGAGAGATAAGTAGACCGTCTGGAACGCCTTCGGATAAAGCGCTTGCTCCGCTTCGAGGGCGAGCACGAATCCGGGCAGGGATTTGCCCTGCTGCAGCAAGTGGGTCGTCCATTCCGACTCGTCCCTCTCGAGCTGCCGGGCGGTCTCCGTGAGCCGGTTCGGTTCGTCCATGACGAGCAGCGTGTCCTTCGGCATGAAGTCCAGCAGCGTCTGGCGTTCCGGGTAGAGCAAGGAGATATATTTGTAGATTTCGGAAAAGTACACATTTTGGCGCAAAAAGTCGATTTCCCGGGAAATCTCGGTCTGCAGCCGCTCCTTCGCCTGGCGGTCGGACATTCGCTCCAGCTGCTTCTCCAGCAGCTCGCTCGCATGCTGGGCCGCGTTCGCGAATCTCCGCTCGTCGGCGATAATCTCTCGGCAGGGGCGCACGACGTACGCGTCAAGCTTCTCGATCGAGCGCTGATCGGCCGGATCGAACGTGCGGATCGAGTCGATCTCGTCGTCGAACCATTCGACGCGAACCGCTTCGGCCGAGGTAAGCGGATAGAAGTCGGCGATGCCGCCTCGCACGCTGAGGTGCCCCTTCTGCTCGACGCGGTCGACCCGCTCGTAGCCGAGCCCGATCATGCGCGACAGGAAGTCGCCCATCGGAAGCGTGTCCCCGACCTTCAGCTCCACCCTCGCCTGCGACAGCGTCGTCCGGTCCGGCTGGAAGCGCCGAACGCCGGAGAAGGGCACGACAACGACCCCGCGGAAGCCTTCCGCGAGTTGAAGCAGCACGTCCATCCGGCGGGCGGACGTCTCGGGACTCGAGATCGCCGTCTCGGCGGCGATCAGCTCGTTGGCGGGATAGAGGAGAACCTCGTCCGCCGACAAGCACTCTTGCAGATCCTCCGCGATCTTCTGCGCCGAGAACATGTTGTGGGTGACCACGAGCATCGGCCTCTGCAGCTCGCGGAATTGCGTCGCGATCATCACCTGACGGGCGGAGCCGGACAGCCCGGCCACCAGCTGTTCCCGCATGCCTCCGCGAATTCCCGCCAGGATCGAGACCAGGTCGGGATCGGCGGCAAACGTATTCATTAGGGCCTTCATGACGTTTCCCCTTTCATCAATGCGGCGGGCAAGCCGCAAGCCAAACGGCCTCGCCCCTTGTCCGGAGCGAGACGTCGATCGTTAACCGTTATTCTTCATGGTTCGGATGCGGAGATCGGATGTCGTGCCCGCGCCCCGCGTCGAATCGCAAGCGAAAACGCCTTCGACGTCCGGGACGGCGAAGGAGAAGGGCGGCGGGCTGCCTGAGAAGTAGGATAGGCGAGCTAGCATGGTTCCGCACGGTTAAAAAGAAGCCCCGGCTCATGCCAAGGCCTCCGCGTCGGTCTGTAAGGGCTCATTGGAGCGGGTTGGACAGCAGCGCCAGCTCCGGATGGTTCTCCAACGTCTGGCTGCAATATTCGCAGATGACTCGCACCGTCACGTCCCCGTTGGAATTATACGCTATTATACGCTTTCGCTCTTCGGGGGTCAAGAAATGAAGGCCCAGCTTGTATTCGGGCACCTCGAACGCCTGGAAGCTCCCCAGAGGCATCTGGCAATGCCGGCAGACATAGTTTACAGCCATATGTATGCCTCCTATCGGACGGTTATTCGGGCGTTAGCCGCGATACCTCCAGTATGCCCGGCGTCGGCCGAATTTAAGCATCCGTCGCTCCCCCGGTCCGAATCCTCGAGAAGGATTCGGCAACGTCAGCCTTTGCCGTTGAACTTCGCCATCGTCTCGTCGAACCGATGCTCGAGCGCGTATTCGATCGCGTCGCAGGCGTCTTCGATCATCTTCCGAAGCTCCGGCTGCTCCGCCTTGGAGAACGAGCCCAGCACGTAATCGACGACCTGCATGCCCGGCTTCGGACGGGAGATGCCCATCCGGACCCGGTTGAACGTCTGCGTCCCGGTATGCTGAATGATCGACTTGATGCCGTTGTGGCCTCCGGCGCTGCCTTGGTAGCGCAGCCGGATGCGGCCGGTCTCCGTATCGAGATCGTCGTAGACGACGATCATATCTTCAAGCTTCGCCTTGTAGAAGTCCATGAACGCCCGTACCGACTCTCCCGACAAATTCATGTAGGTCATCGGCTTCAGCAGGACGACCTTCTCGCTCCCGACGCGAGCCTCGCCCATCAGCGCCTTGCACTTGTTCTGGGTCACGCTGACGCTCCAGCGCCTGGCCAGCTCGTCGACGACCATGAATCCCGCGTTATGCCGCGTCGATTCGTAGGCGGGACCGGGATTTCCGAGCCCGACGATCCATCTCATGTCGAATTTTACCCCTTTACGTATAAAAAATATCCTGACCCCTGCAACGAATTCCGCCTCTTCCGTGTCATACAAATTAAAAGAACCAAACGATACTCATCAATCCGCTCGGAAGAGGGTGAAATCATGTACATGAACGGTCAAATGATCTTCGACGATCATCACTTCCTCGACCACATGGCCGCGGAAGTGCCGATTCAGGTGTATCGCGGACGCATGCACCGGGATATCGGGTTCATCGAATATTATGGCAAAGAATTCGTCAAGGTCAACAACATTTTCTACAGCCGCAGACAGTTCATCTTCGTCTCCAGACCCGGCTATTGAACGCGCGCCCGCCGGTCCCCCCCTTCCGGCGGCTGCCGTTCATTCGTGCACCAATATCGAAGGAGCGCAGACCGTTCGAGGTCTGCGCTCCTTGCATGACTAGCTCTATAAACGAAGGAAGATCCTCTTCCTCAGTCCGTCTCCACGGCCTTGGCGGCCCGCTCGTGCTGCTCGTTCTCTTCGGCGGCATCGTCCATCGCTTCGAGCTCGTCCTCGGTGCGATCCTTCTGCGGCGCCAGAATCGACACGACGACCGTGTCCGGTTCCGCCGTCGCGACGACTCCCTCCGGAAGCTTAAGGTCTCCGACCGTAAGATGCTCGCCGAAGCCGAGTGCGCTGATGTCGACCGGAATCGAGGCCGGCAAGTTCTTGGCGACGCATTCGACTTCGAGCTCGTGAAGCACGAGCTGCAGCATGCCGCCTTCCTTCTCCCCGGGACTCTCCCCTTGAACGTCCAGCCGGACTTCCGCCTTGATCGTCTCGTTCAGGTTGATCTGGTGAAAATCGACGTGGAGGACTTGTCCGCTAAGCGTGTCGCGCTGGACGTCCGTGAGCAGCACCGATTGGCTGCCCCGGTTCGGCACGGCCAGATCGAGAATGCCGTGCGGATTGCCCCGCAGCAGCGCCGTCAGCTCCTTGGCGTCGAGAGCGATGGCCGCCGCGGCTCCCAGCTCCTTGCCGTAGACGACGCCGGGAACCTTGCCTTCGTTGCGAAGCCGGCGCAATTCGCCTTTGGTCGTCTTGGCTCGAGGCTGCGCTTGCAATGTCGTACTCATAAAGGTATCCCTCCTCGCGGTATACCCTATTCATACCCATTCCAAGCGTCGCCTAATCAGACATGCGGTTCGAACAGCTTGCTGATCGACTGCTGCTCGTGGATGCGGACGATCGCTTCCGCGATGAGCGGTGCGACCGACAGCACGCGCAGCTTCGTCGAAGCGGACGGATCGCGCAGCGGAATCGTATCGGTGACGACGACTTCCGTGATCGGAGCCGCTTCGAGCCGGGCCAGCGCTTGGCCCGACAGGACCGGGTGGGTGCAGCAAGCGTACAGCTCGCGGGCGCCCGCTTCCTTGAGCGCTTGCGCCGCCAGGCAGATCGTACCGGCCGTGTCGATGATGTCGTCGATCAGAATCGCCGTGCGGCCCGATACGTCGCCGATAATGTTCATCACTTCGACGACGTTCGGCTCGGGCCGGCGCTTGTCGATGATGGCGAGCGGCGCTTGCAGCTCGTCCGCCAGACGGCGGGCGCGGACGACGCCCCCGTGGTCCGGGGAGACGACGACCGGCGCCAGCAGCCCCTTGCTCTGGAAGTAATCGCCGAGAATCGGCACGCCCAGCAGATGGTCGACGGGAATGTCGAAGAAGCCTTGAATCTGCATCGCGTGGAGGTCCATCGCGATGACCCGGTGAGCTCCGGCGGTCTCGATCAGATTGGCGACCAGCTTGGCCGTGATCGGGTCGCGGGAACGGGCCTTGCGGTCCTGCCGCGCGTACCCGTAATACGGAAGAACGACGTTGATCGTCTTCGCCGAGGCCCGCTTGAGCGCGTCCACCATGACGAGCAGCTCCATCAGATGCTCATTGACCGGTTGCGACGTCGATTGAACGACGTAGACGTCGCTCCCCCGCACGCTCTCGTTCAGCCGAATATGGATCTCCCCGTCGCTGAACCTTCTCATCTCGGCGTTGCCTAGCGATATCCCGATGTTCCGCGCGATCGCTTCGGCAAGACGGGGATTCGAGCTGCCCGAGAACAGCTTCAATGTGGCATCTGGGTAAGACATAACGCACCAGCCTTTGGACTTGGATTGATAGTATGGAATACGTACGAACTCGTTATTGGTCGCGTTCCTTCTTGGCCTTGGCGCGGGAACGCAGCTTCTCCGCGTAGCCCGGCTTGTTCACTTGGCGCTCGCGGGCGATGGCCACGTCGTTGGCGCCGACGTCGTGGGTGATCGTGGAGCCCGCCACGACGTACGCTCCGCTGCCGATGGTGACCGGAGCGATCAGGTTCGAATTGCTGCCGATGAAGGCGTTGTCGCCGATCTCGGTCTTCGACTTATTATAACCATCGTAATTGGCGGTAATCGCGCCGCAGCCGATGTTGACGTTCGCCCCGACGACGGCGTCTCCGACATAGCTGAGATGCGGGATCTTGCTGCCCTCGCCGACGACGGCGTTCTTCACCTCGACGAAGTCCCCGATCTTGACATGGGCGGCCAGCTTCGTCCCCGGACGCAGATAAGCGAACGGCCCGACCGAGCATTCCGGCCCGAGCTCCGCCTGGTCGGCGACCGATTGGCGAATCGTCGATCCGTCTCCGACGACCGTATCGGTCAGGTCGGCGGACGGCCCGATGACGCAATCCTCGCCGATGACCGTGCGGCCGCGCAGAACCGTGCCCGGGTAGACGATCGAGTCGGCGCCGATGACGACGTCCGCTTCGATATACGTATGCTCCGCATCGATGAGCGTGACGCCATTGGTCTGATGCTTGGCCGCGATCCGGCGGCGCATCAGCCTCTCCGCCTCGCCAAGGGCGATGCGGTCGTTGACGCCGATCGCTTCGGCCGGATCGAGCGTCTTGTGCGCGGAGATGCGCTCCCCTTGCTTTTGAAGAATGCCGATCACGTCCGTCAAGTAATATTCGCCCTGGGCATTCGCGTTCGTCACCTGGGAGAGCGCCGCGAACAGCTTCTTATTGTCGAAGCAGTAGGTGCCGGTGTTGATCTCGCGAATGGCGGCCTCCTCCGGCGTGCAATCCTTCTGCTCGACGATGCGCAGCACTTCCCCGGCTTCGCCCCGGACGATGCGCCCGTAGCCGGCCGGCGTCTCGAGCTCCGCCGTCATGATCGTCGCGGCCGCGCCTTCCTTCTCGTGAAGCGCGACGAGCGCCTCCAGCGTCTCGGCCGTCACGAGCGGCGTATCGCCGCAGACGACGACCGCCACCCCGTCTATGTCTCCCAGCTGCGGCTTCGCCTGCAGAACCGCGTGCCCGGTTCCGAGCTGCTCGGCTTGAAGGGCGTATTCCGCCGCGTCCCCGAGACGGGCCCGCACGGCTTCGGCGCCGTGGCCGACGACGACGACCGCCCGTTCGCACGAGGCTCCCTTCACCGCGTCCAGCACGTGCTCCACCATCGGCTTGCCGCATACCGGATGAAGAACTTTATATAATTTCGATTTCATTCTCTTCCCTTGTCCTGCCGCCAGCACAATCGCAATCCTTGTCACGGTCGCAAGACCTCCTTTCAAGTTCGCGCCACGTACCACGTACATGAATCCCTACAAAATGATAGCTTATTCCGCCCCAAATGAAAAGAGAGCCCAAATATAGGCTCTCTCTCAGCGAATATGCATAACCAATCTCTCTTTGCTTGTTATTACGCGCCTTCAACCAGTACTTCCTCGTCTTGAGCAGCCCGTTCGTACTCCGCCAATACGGCGGATTGGATCTTCTCGCGCGTGCCGGAAGAAATGGGGTGAGCAATGTCGCGGAACTCTCCATCGGGAGTCCGTTTGCTCGGCATGGCCACGAACATACCATTGTTGCCGTCGATGACACGAATGTCATGGACGACGAATTCGTTGTCAATGGTAATCGAAGCGATGGCCTTCATGCGCCCCTCGGAATTAACGCGGCGGAGTCTCACATCTGTAATTTGCACTTGTGTTCACCACCTTTGCCCCATCAGAAGACTTGGTGTAATATTCCACATTATCGCGCAAATTCCTTCTTATAATTGGAAAAACCCGCCCTGAAATTGAAAAAATTTTTTGCTAGCTTCCGCTAGCGACAGATATCGCCGCGATAAGCTCGATTTCGACAAAAACATCCCTTGGCAGTCGAGCGACTTCGACAGTGGAGCGAGCCGGGGTGTGGTCGCCGAAGTGGGCGGCGTACGCCTCGTTGAACGCGGCGAACTGGTTCATGTCCTTCAGGAACACCGTCGTCTTCACGACGTCGCGCAGGGTCGCCCCTTCCGCGGCGAGCACCGCCTTGAGGTTGCTCAGCACCTGGTTGGTCTGCTCGACGATGCCGCCTTCGGCCAATTGGCCGTCCGGCTTCAGCGGGATCTGGCCGGAGGTGAACAGCAGGTTGCCGACGCGCACCGCCTGGGCATACGGGCCGATGGCGGCGGGGGCTTCGGAAGTCGATACGATTCTAAGGCTCATTGGGCTTCCTCCTTGAAAAAGTTGCCTGGCGTAACCGCGATATGGCGGCTCTTCAGATCGACCTCGGTCAGGCGCGCCAGCGACGTGTAATCGTGGAGCAGCCTCTCCTCGTTATCGACCTCGCCGGATTCGACGAAGACGCCGACCCCGGCGACGACGGCGCGGAACTCGTTCAGCAGGTCGATCATTCCCTGAACGGTGCCTCCCGCCTTCATGAAGTCGTCGATGATCAGCACGCGGGACTGCTCCCGCAGAGCCCGGCGGGCGAGCGACATCGTCTGGATCCGCTTGTTCGAGCCGGATACGTAATTGATGCTGACGACCGAGCCTTCCGTCACCTTATGATCGCGCCGGACGATAACGACCGGCACGTTCAGGTACAGGGACGTGGCGTGGGCCAGCGGAATTCCCTTCGTCTCCACCGTCATGATCGCGTCGATGTCGCGATCGGCGAACGCGGTGGCGAACATCTGGCCGACCTCCTGAAGCAGGCCGGGCTGACCGAGAAGATCGGTCATGTATAAGTAGCCGCCGGGCAGCAGCCGATCGGGCTGCTCGAGCTGCCGGCATATCCCCTTGATCTTGTCCAGAGCCTGGTCCTTGCGGCACTTCGGAATGAACCGGACGCCGCCCGCGGCTCCCGCAAGCGTATGCAAATCCCCGATGCCTTCTCCTTCGAACACTTCCTTGATGATCGCCAGATCCTCGCTGATGGAGGACTTGGCGGATTGGTAGCGGTCGGCGAAGGCTGTCAGCGAAATTAACGTATGGGGACGGGCTAATAAGTATTGGGTCATCTCCACGAGGCGCGCGCTACGTTTCAACTTTTTCACGGATCCTCTCTCCCGTCCAAATCCGAATAATTTACCGACATCATAACATCTTTATCCGGTTTTGGGCAAGAAGGCTGCGGAAGTGTGTGGCAATAAAGTTGACATTAACTTGACCTCTTCTTCAATTGGCCAAAATCGGAGGCTTTATGTAAGCAATCTGACCGCGTACACTTCCTTGCAGAAGCCTCTGAGGCCGTTATACAGCCGGGCCACCTTCGATTCCTTGGAGACGAGGCCGAACACCGTCGGGCCGCTGCCGGACATCAGAACGCCGTCGGCTCCCAGCTTCGTCATGACGTCCTTGATCTGGCGCACTTCCGGGTACCGGCCGAGCGTGACCGATTCGAGCACGTTGCCGAGATTGGCGCAGACGTCCGCGAACGATTGGCGCTCGATCGCGTCCAGCATGGCCGGCACGGACGGATGCTCCTTCAGCTCGTTCGCGCGCAGCTTGCCGTACACGTCGGCCGTCGAGACGTTGATCGGGGGCTTCGCCAGCACGACCCAGCATTGCGGAGGGCTCGAGATCGTCTCCAGCTTCTCGCCGCGCCCGGTCGCCAGCGCGGTGCCGCCGCGGATGCAGAACGGCACGTCGGACCCGAGCTCGGCGCCCAGCTCCTCCAGCTCCCGAACCGACAGCCCCAGGTTCCAGAGCCGGTTCAGGCCGCGCAGGGCCGCCGCCGCGTCGCTGCTGCCCCCGGCGAGGCCGGCCGCCACGGGAATATGCTTATCCAGGTGGATATAGACGCCCCGGCTCACGCCGCAGCGCTCCTTCAGAAGCCGCGCCGCCTGGAACGCCAGATTCTTCTCGTCCAGCGGAATGTAGCCGGCGTGGCTGGACAGCACGATCTGGTCGCGGGGAAGCTCGTACATCTCCAGACGGTCGGCGAGATCCACCATCGTCATGATCATCTCGACTTCATGGTAGCCGTCTTCGCGCTTGCGGATCACGTCGAGCAGCAAATTGATTTTGGCCGGAGCCTTCTCGTATATCTTCATCATCATTCATCACCTGCGGGTCAAGTAAGAGCCTCCGGCGCCTTCGGACGCCAGCATTCGGTTCGTTAGAAAGCTTTACATATTATAACAAACCCCCGAAGGAATTGCGATTTTCCCCAAGAGAGCCGTCGGCGGCAGGAAAAGGGCGCAATAAAAGGGCGGTTCCCGCGTCCGTCGGAACGCGCTCCGCCCTTCTTCCGATGCGCGCCCGCTTAGCGCTGCGTGCGCGACAGATTCTGTTCGGCGATCTGGATCGCTCTCTTCACCATGTTGCCGGCATCCTTGGCCTTGATGCCGCCCCAGCCTTCGTTCTGAACGGTATTGTAGAATCCCAGATCCTTGGCCAGCTCGGCTTTGAATTGCTCGGACATCATGCTTCTTCTGCGTCGACTCATCGCCCAGCCCCCTTCGCGCGAGTAACGCCTTGCGGCGTTCGCGATTAGCTTGCCCTTATCGAGGCGGTCCGATTCGACGCTCTAGGGACAGCGGGCGACCGTCTGCGGCGGCGATCCGCCGGCAACAAAAAGAGCAGCCTCGCGGCTGCCCTGCACGAAAATCGTCTCAATGCGACAGGAAGTTGATACGGACTTGGCCCTCTTCGTTGCAAACCATGACTTCAACGGATTCCGTCAGGATGTCCGCATAGCTGTACGAAACCCGCTTGAAAGCATTCTGTTCCTGATCCAGCTTGACGATGAACACCGAAGGGTAAATCTCTTCGAGCACGCCGGTCCGTTCGACGGTCTTCCGGCGGCCTCCATTGGCGCGGAGCATGATTTTGGATCCGACATGCGGTTCCAAGCTTCGCTTGATCTCGATAAGCGCGTTCTTAGCCATGATCCACTACCACCTCTTTCCCTGTAAATTATAACTAAAAAGAGGTGGCATGTCAAGTGGCCAAATATTATATCAGCGATCCCGAATTTCTGTCAACGACTTTTTGCCATGATTTCCGCGGTTTTTTTAAAGTTAGGTCTAAAGTCCGTTATCCAATGCTCGCGCTTGAAGGCATGGCCTTCAGATTCGGGACTCCGATCCGGTACCGGCCCATCGTCTCGATCCCCCCGACCCCCTGCATTCCGCTGATCGTATGGGCGATGACGTCGGAGATATTGATCGTCTCCCGGAACGGCGTGTAGGCCGACCGGACCGCGACGTAGACCGGATCGAGGGCGTGAATCATGATCCGCCCCGGCGAGCTGGCGAAGTTGGAGCCGGCCTGCAGCAGCGCCTCGAAGTGGGACTGGCAGGCGCCGGCGATAACGATAAGCGAATCGCGGTGCTTCTCGTAGTCCCGGGCCACCCGAACCGCCTGGACGAAGTTGACCGAGTTCTTGTAGCTGTTCAGGTCGCTCCAGTCCTTGCGGTTCTTCAGCACGCCGTCGTGGCCGGTAATGACGACGATGTCCGGCCGGACGAGGGGCAACAGATGCAGCAGCGCCTGAGGCATCTGCGACTCGTGGCAGTGCGCGCCCTCCGCCGGAACCTGCAGCTGGCTGTAGACCGCCATACTCTTCTTCAGGTAATTGATGTCCCCGTCGAGGTGGAGCACCTTGCCGGGCATCTCGAAGTACGACCGGCGCGGATTCGCGCCGCCCGTCATCGCTGAATAAGGCGAGCTGAGCTGCTCCCGTTCTTCTCTCATCCGCCTGAGCGATTCGTTCGCCTGGATCCGCGCCCGGCGCGTCCCGCCCAGCTCGTCCGGATTGCGCACCGATTGGAGGTCGTCGAGACGCGAGTCCGCCAAGAGACGGTAGTCGGTCCCGCGAAGTACGGCCATTTGGTCGTGAAGAGACGCGATTCGGAACAGCATATCCCCGCCATAAGATTTGCGGACGACCAGGTCCCCCTGCTTCATGGGCAAATCACCTCTTCGTGTATCCTATGGAGGCGAATGACACATGGTGCAAGGCGATCGGAATCAGCCGAGCATGCCCGCTTCGGAGAGCGCCTCCGTCAGCGCGGCGAATTCCTGTAGCGATAAGGTCTCCCCCCGCCGCTCCGGCTCGATGTCGATGCTCCTCAGCAATTCGCCGAGCTCGGCCTTGCGCTCCTTGCCCGCGAGCGCGGCCAGATTGTTGCCGAGCGTCTTCCGGCGCTGGGCGAACGCGGCGTGGACGACACGGAAGAAGCGCGCCTCGTCGGCGACGGCGACGGCCGGCTCGGCCCTGCGTCCGAGGCGAATGACGGCCGAGTCGACGTTCGGCGCCGGAATGAACGCCCCCGAGGGCACGACGCAGACGAGCTCCGGCTCGCAATAGTACTGCACGGCGATGCTGAGCGTGCCGTAATCCTTGCCGCCGGGCTTCGCGGCCATCCGCTCGGCCACTTCCTTCTGGACCATGACGACGATCGATTCGAGCGGCAGCCCTTCCTCGAGCAGCTTCATGATGATCGGCGTCGTGACGTAATAGGGCAGGTTGGCGACGACGCTGACGCCCTCCAGGCCGGAGAACTGCTCCTCCCACAGCCGGTGCAGGTCGGTCTTCAGCACGTCGGCGTGAACGACGCTGACGTTCCCGTAATCGGCGAGCACGTCGCGCAGAATCGGAATGAGCCGGTTGTCGATCTCGACGGCGGCGACGCGTCCCGCTTCCCGGGCGAGACGCTCCGTCAAGGCGCCGATGCCGGGTCCGATCTCGAGCGCCCCCTTGGCTTCGGTAAGGCCGGCCGCCGCGACGATCTTGTCCAGAATGTTCTTGTCCACCAGGAAGTTCTGACCCAGGCTCTTCTTGAACGTGAAATTATGCTTGCGGATAATATCCTTGGTCCGGTTCGGAGTCGCGATATCCGCTCCGCCGGGGAAGCTTGGGTTCGTCATGCTCTAGATTCCTTCTCTCTCCAATTGTTCCAGCGCTTCCGCGAATTCCTTCCGAGTGATGCGGAACGTGGAACAGCGCTTGTGGAATTGCTTCCCGTTCGCATAGCCGATGCCGAGCAGCTCCCCCATCCGCTCCCTTCGCCTCGCCGCCGAACCGTGCACGATGAGGCCGGCGTCCAGCAGGTCGCTCCATTCGATCTCGGCAGCCCCGCCGCCCTCGCCCGCTTCCGGGGTGCGCACCTGCTCGAGAGCCCGGCGGATCGCCTCCGGGGCGGCATGCTCGACCCCGATGCCGTCCTTGCCCCTCGCCTCGTCCTTCGTCAGGAACGCATGCTTGCAATCGGGTACGCGCGCCGCGACGATCTTGCGAATCCGCTCCCCCGGAGCGTCCGGATCGGTGAACACGATGACGCCGCGCCTCTCCTGCGCCAGCTCGATCCTGCGCAGCACCGACTCGTTGATCGCGGAGCCCCCGGTCTCGATCGTGTCCGCCTCCAGCGCCCGCCGGACGGCGACGGTGTCCTCCTTGCCCTCGACCACTATCACTTCTCGAATCATCGTCCGGACGCTCCTTCGACATATTCAGCCGTTCATGCAGACTCCGTTTATTATAACAAAAAAGGCGCCGCCCTAGAAACGAGCCGAAGGACCGCCTCTGACGGCGGTCCTTCGCCCCTTCCGGCGCGACGCCTTCCCGCTTCGATCCTCCTCAGCCGGCCGCCTTGCCCGAGGCTTCGCCCCCCTTCGCCCCCGCCGGCAGTCCGGCCCGCTTGGCCGGAGAAGCCGGCTTGCCGCCGAGCAGGAAGCTCGAGCCCGGCACCCACCGGTAGACGCTCGCGGCCGTGAACCATGCCAGCAGCAGGCAGAGGGGCGCCCCGAACCAGATCCAGGCCGCATACGTCAGCGATTCGATCGGGATCGTGTAGCGGAACCTGCGGTAGACGAGCAGGAACACCGGGTGCAGCAGGTAGATGGCGAACGACAGCGCCCCGATTCGGGCCAAGACGGCGACGACGGCGGGGGACGCCTTCCGGTAGACCCAATAAGCCGCATGGAACAGCACGAAGACGGACAGCAGCGAATGCGCGTTCCAGAGCAGCTCGTACCAGAGCGTGCCGACCCACTTGCCGTAGGCGCGCCCGTTGTGGTACAGCTGCACGTGAATCATGGCGACGGCGAACCAGCCCAGCCATATTCCCGCGATGGCCAGCTTGCGGAATCGGGGCTGGCTCCGGAGATCCCTGTTCAGCCATTCCTTGAACGAATCGAAGTAGACCGCCAGCACGAGCCCCAGCATGTAATAGGACATGTACGTCGGAGCGTAGCTGGCCTTGTCCTTCAGGTTTAGATCGTATTTGTTCCAGAGGGCGAACGCCCATTCGATCGCCAGGCCGAGAGGCAGCGCCCAGAGAACGAGCTTCGGCCAGCGCCGGAACAGGAGCAGCAGCAGCGGGAAGAGCAAGTAGAACTGCACGTTGATGAAGACGAAGTAGAGATGCGTGTACGCCGTCCCCGTCGCGAGCCCTCGCCCCAGCTTCGCCAGATGCCAGCCGGCCGGCTGGCCGAGGTTGCCGTTCACCGCCTGCGAGACGATGTAATAGCACACGGACGCGACGAGGTACGGAATGACGATATAGAGCAGCCGCTTGGAATAGAACCGGGAGATGAGCCTCCCGTTCACCGGCCTGCCGAAGTAATTGTAGAACAGAACGAAGCTGCTTAGGAAAATAAAGCAGGGCGTGCCGAACTTGAAAAAGATGTTCACCCAATTGAAAAAGTAATAATACGGCGACTCGACGGCCTGGACGCCGGCCGCGTACGAAGTGGCATGCACGTGGATGACGCCGAGAATGGCGAAGGCCCGGAATAGATCGAGCTCGGGAAGACGTTCCCTTCCGTCCGGAGATTTCATTAGACATCGGCTCCTTCGTTGGGATCTGGCGTCTTGGGTCTCTCGGTTTGACGATTGGAAAGGACTCGAGGTTGCGGAAAAAAACGGAAATAAAAGAAGCTCCGAAGGTTAAAAAAAAGAAGAAGAGGCCTAAGCCTCCCCCCTTCGCTTGCCGCGTTATCCCGCATATGCTTCTATCGATGCGCCCTGCGGATGGCATCCCTGGAGCGCGCGATCCTGCCGCCGCCTTCCCGAACGCGGGAGGCGGGGCCTGCCGGCGGCCCGCCTTAATCGGCCGACGGCTTGACGGGTCCGATCACGTACACGGTATACCCGCGCTTCATGCCGAACTTGTTCGCGTATTTCTCGCTGTCGTAATACACGTCGATCTTCTTGCCCTTGACGGCGCTGCCCGTATCTTCGGCTCGGCGGAAGCCGATGCCTTCGATGTAGACCCACCATCCGAGGGGGATGACGTCCGGATCGACGGAGATCGTCCGTCCTTCGGATACTTTGGTTCCCGAGGCCGTAATGCCGTAGCCCGGGTCTCCCTTGTCCTTGCCGGTCGATTCCGGCCCGGCCGTATAGGCGGTCAAGGTGACGTTGCTGAGCACGCTCTTCACCTTGACCGTCCGGCCGTTCAGCTTCAGCGTCTTCGCGTCGGCCGAGGCTTCCGCCTGGACGTCGTACGAGAGCGCCGCGACGGCCGGCTTCTTCTTCGTGCCCACCGCGACGATCTTCGGCACGGCGGATTGGGCGATCGCCTTCGACAGCATGCGGTCGCTGACGAGGCGTCCGTCCTCGTAGACCTTCTCGAACTTCTTGACGATCAAGCCCGGCTTCCCGGTCTGGACGACCTTCTGCTTGCCTTGAAGCAGCGTGGCGTCCTTCTTCTCCACGACCGTGAATTGAACGGGGATCTTCGCTTCCTTCACTTCCTTGGTGACGCGAACGATGCGAATCTTCATCCCGTCGTAGACCGGGGCGTCCGGAGCCGGATAGATCTTGTCGTGGGCTCCCAGTTGGACGTTCAAGGACGACAGCGCGTCCTTCACCGTCTCTTCGGTCGTATATTGGACGGCGTTCTTCCCGTCCGCGATCAGCGTTACGCTCGCGGCCCGATCGATGACGATCGTGCTGCCGTCGCCGAGATCGGCGTTAAGCGGCGGCGAGAGCTGATCGTACGGACCGACGGCGATGTTGTGCTCTTGGAACAACGAACGCACGTCGGAAGAACGCGTATGGATGACGGTAGATTTCCCGCCGTCCACGACGGTCACGCTCATGGCGGACGCGCCGTGCAGCAGCATTAAGAACAAGATGGTTAGAGCAAAAGAGAGAATTGCGCTGAGAAGAATTACACGCAAATGCTCATGCTTCCATCGCGCTGCGATAAGCTTGCCGGTCGGTCGTGGATCATGGGTGCTCCCTAATGGAACAACGCCCATTTTCTCGTTCCTCCTTCATAGCCCCGCCGTCGACTGTTACGCATGACTACGTCTGACGCGACTATCCTTTTTTGATAACGGCGCGATCGTTCGCGTGGAAGCGGCTATCACGCGAAGAAGCGCCGCCTTGCCCAGTATCGAATCCCGGTTCCTTGCGGCTTCCGGCATCTCCCGTCATGCGTTACGCCAAAAACGGACAACAAAAAAAGCCGACGACAGAGGATCTGTTCGTGGCTTCCGCTCGAGTAACGAATGGGGAAATGGGCAGCACGAGGTGACCTCTCTCTAACACGCTTACGAGGTTAGCTGTCGGGTTCGGGCAAAGAGAGTCGCCCTATCCGCTTCTTCGGCGCCCGATCGGATCCGATCGATGGCCGCGTCGGCGGAATTCACCCCAAGATTGCTCAGCCGCGCGTGGCGGACGGACAAGTTCCGCATCGCGCGTCGGGTCCCCCGTTCTCCTCATCGGAGATTAAGCGTACTGGAAAAGGGATGCCATATTCAAACTCTTGTTGATGATGATAACCTCTCGGCGCTGGCGGTGTAAAGAAGGGTCAACGGACGAAATCGACCGATTATCGGGAAAAACGGGCTTATTCTAAGCTGAACGTCAAGGAAAAACACTTTTATCAGAGAACAGAACGATTTTCCTCGCTATGGAAGCGTTTTATCTCGTCAGTCCCAAACAGCGGCGGCTATTTTCCGTCGTTAATTTTGCAATTTCTTCCACGGAAATCCCTTTTATTTCCGCCGCCGACTCGGCCACCAGACGGACGAACGAGGACTCGTTCCGCTTCCCCCGATGGGGGTGGGGAGCCAGATAAGGAGCGTCCGTCTCGATGAGCAGACGGTCGTCCGGCACCTTCGCCAGCACCTCCTTCGGAACCCTCGCGTTCTTGAACGTGACCGGCCCTCCGAAGGAGATATAGAAGTTCATGTCGAGGCATAATTTGGCCGTCTCCCAGCTACCGGAGAAGCAATGCATGATGCCGCCGACCTCGGAGGCGCCCTCTTCGCGAAGCAGCCGGACGACGTCCTCGTGAGCGTCTCGGTTATGGATGACGATCGGCTTCTTCATCCGCTTGGCGAGCCGGATCTGCTCGCGGAATACCGTATGCTGAACGTCCTTCGGGGACGTGTCCCAGTAGTAATCGAGACCGATCTCTCCGATCGCGACCACCTTCGGGTGGGAACAGAGACTCTCGATCCAGGCCAGATCCTCCTCCAGCCTCATGTCGATCGCGTCGGTCGGGTGCCAGCCCACGGCCGCGTAGATGAACGGATACTTCTCGGCGAGAGCCATCGTCGTCGGGATCGTCTCCCGGTTGAAGCCGATGTTGACGATCGCGTCGATTCCCGCTTCCCTCGCCCTCTCGATGACCTCTTCGCGATCGCTGTCGAACTTCGGGGAATCCAGATGCGCGTGCGTGTCGATTAGCATGTCGGATAACGTCTCCTCTCTGTCGGTTCGCGCGTTAGCTCTGCGCGTTAGCTTCGCGCGATAGCTCTATAGATGGAATAGCTCCCGGGTCTCCCGTCTTAAGACGGACGCGCGTTTCAGAAGCTCTTCCTGGGGGTAATAGATGTAGTATTTCCCTTGGTGCAGGCCGGCGATCGACCGGATAATCTCGGATCTCCCGGAGATCTCCGCGATTCCGTCCTTCTCGTCGAGAAGAAGAATGGGCGGCTTGTCCTTGCCGCCGGTCCCCGTGCCCGGCTTATAGACATCGTACGGAAGATCGACGGGCGTGTCCATCTCGAGATGGTACTCCGGATCCAGACCGATCCGGGCCCACTCCCGCTTCAGCTCGTCGATGAACGACGAATCGCAGCTCTCCAGGGTTATGTACTTATAGAGGCAACGGTTCAGGAAGCGGCGGCACAGATCGGCGAGAAGAGGATCGTCTTCCCGGATCCATTGGCCGAACGCCGTCTGGACGGTCGAGTCGTCAAGCGACAGGTAATCTGCCACCGTCAGAGCGCCTTCGAACAATTGACGAAGCTGCGGAAGAAGGAATCCGAACCGGTAGCCGTCCCGATACAGCTCTCCCGCCCTGCGGAAGATTTGACGCAGCAGAATGTCCGAGCTTCGCGTCACCGGATGGAAGTAAACCTGCCAATACATCTGGTAACGGGCCATCAAGTACGCTTCGACCGCGTGCATGCCGCTCTCCTTGACGACGATCGTCCCTTGATGCGGCCGAAGCACGCGCAGAATGCGGTCCAGATCGAAGGAGCCGTAGTTCACCCCGGTGAAGTAGGCGTCCCGAAGCAGGTAATCCATCCGGTCGGCGTCCATCTGGCTGGATACGAGGCTGACGACGATCGGCTTGTCGTACGTCTTGCGGATAACGTCGGCGACTCTGCGGGGGAAGTCCTCGTCGACTTCCTTCAGAACCCGATGGATGGCCGTGTCGCCGAGGATGATGTCGCACGTCCATTTCTCGTGATCGGTCCGGAACACGTGTTCGATAGCGTGGGAAAAGGGACCGTGTCCGACATCATGCAACAAAGAAGCGCATAAACTTACCAATTTTTCCTCTTGCGGCCAATCCTTGTATCTATTACGCTCAAATTGGTTGATGATCTTGCGCGTGATCTCGTAGACGCCGAGCGAATGGGAGAACCGGCTGTGCTCCGCTCCATGGAACGTCAGGTACGTCGTGCCGAGCTGGCGAATTCTCCGCAGCCGCTGGAACTCCGGCGTGTTGATGAGCTTCCAGATCGTGTCGTCCTGGACGTAGACGGCATGATGCACCGGGTCTTTGAATACCTTCTCTTCCTCCAAGGGTCGAAACATTGAGTCGCACCTCCAACGGTATATTCCGGGATTCGACAATATTATTCGACAAACATCCCGAAACTATTGTCGAATAATGTCGTTTAATAAAACAGGCCCTTTTGCCGCTCTATCGCATGTGGAACCCCTCTTTGTTCTTAAATCTTCCTCATTAATCCGCATAAATGGGCTTTTTTTTGTAAAATTGTCTTATTGGCGCTGTTGACTTATTTGGGAATGGTTGGTATGATAGAAATCGGAAATTAGAGAATTTTGTCGAATGATGACGAAATTACAATTCGCATTCTTCGCATTCCTGGATGCTGTACTTTTTGATTTTCATTTTAACCTGAAAAGAGGGAGTTTCCAAATGATGAAATCTACGGGAATTGTACGCAAGGTCGACGAGCTGGGACGGGTGGTCATTCCGATCGAATTGCGCCGCACGCTCGGCATCGGGGAGAAGGACGCACTCGAGATTTACGTGGACGGGGAGCGCATCATGCTGAAGAAGTACGAGCCCGCCTGCATCTTCTGCGGCAACGCGGAGAGCGTCGTTTACTTCAAAGGCAAAATTGTTTGCAGAGATTGTTTGAAGGATTTACCTTCACCTGTGACAAATTAAAGAAAAGTGTGCTATAATAGAAAACGAAGTCTACCAATTGTTAATTCTAACCTTTTTATATCTCCTTGCAACCCTCCCGAGCTGTTCCCGGGAGGGATTTTTTTGTCATTCGCGGAACTTCGCTTCCAGCTTCGTTGTCGCCGAAGCGGACCGGCATGAACCGGACCGGCCTTCTCCTTATTGTTCTTCCCCGAGCAGTGCCTGGTATACGTCGCGGCGGGACAGTCCGCGGTCGTTCGCGGCGAGCTTCATCGCTTCCTTGCGCGGGTGTCCCGCTTCCTCGTAATGCTTCACGTGCGCATGAAGCGGCAAGCTCGACCACCAGCTCTCCGAACCGCCGGAATCCGCGTCGGAATCGGCCTTCGCGGGCTCGTTCCCGCCAGTTCCTTCTATTATAATACAGCACTCTCCGAGCGGCGGATGCTCCTCCAGGTAATCGGCGCAAGCCTGCGCCGTTCCCCGGATCGCTTCCTCGTGCCGCTTCGTCAGCTCGCGGACGATAGCCACCCGGCGATGGCCCCACTTGGCGGCGAGCGCCGACAGCGTCTTCTTCAGCCGATGCGGGGCTTCATAGAGGAGGATCGTTCCCGGTTCGGAGCCGATGGCGTCGAGGAACCGGGCGAGCCCCTTGCGGTCGCGGGGCGGGAAGCCCGCGAACAGGAACCGGTCCGTCGGCAGGCCGGACATGATGAGCGCCGACAAGGCCGCGTTCGCTCCCGGGATCGGCACGACCGGGATGCCTTGGGCGACGGCTTCGGCGACGAGATCCGCGCCGGGGTCCGAGATCGCGGGCAGGCCGGCGTCGCTGATGAGGGCGATGCTCAGGCCCTCCTGCAGAAGCCGGATAAGCTCCGGCCCGCTCGCGTCCTTGTTATGCTCGTGGTAGCTGACGAGCCGCTTGGCGATCTCGAAGTGCGACAGCAGCTTGCGCGACTGCCGCGTGTCCTCGGCGGCGATGAGATCGACCTCGCGCAGCGTCCGGACGGCCCGGAACGTCATGTCCTCCAGATTGCCGATCGGAGTGGCGACCAGATAGAGCGTTCCGGGCTTCTCCCGGGGAGCGAAGCTCTTCTGCACGGTCACCTGGGATGGTTCCTGTTCGCGATTCGACCCGCTCATTCGTCGTCCCCCTTCCTTTCGCTTCGCTGCTCTCCGTCGCGCAGTTCCTCGCCGCGCGGCTCCGCCGCTTCCGCGCCGACGTCCGCCAATTCCCCCTTGCGTCCGTAGAACACGTCCAGCAGCTCCTGCGTATATTGCCTTTCCTTCTTATAGACGATCAAGGGAGGGAGCAGCCGAATCTCCGGCTTCCCTTCCTTCAGCGCCTCGATCAGCACCATGTTCGCTTCCGTATCCGCGCGGGAATGCACGAAGCGAATCCGCTTCGGCTCCAGCGCGTGGCGCCGCATCGACTCGATGATGTCGGCGAGGCGGGAAGGCCGATGAACCATCGACACCCTACCCCCTCGGCGGACGAGCCGGGAGCACGCCGCCGTCACGTCTTCGAGCGTGCAGCCGATCTCGTGCCGCGCCATCGCCAGGTGCGGATTCTCCTTATGCTCACCCGAACGAACCGGCATATAAGGCGGGTTCACCGTCACGGCGTCGTATGCCCCTTCGGGGCTGGCGTATTCCTTCAAGTCGCCCTCGACGATCGAGACCCGGTCCGACAGCCCGTTCAGGCCGACGCTCCGCCGGGCCATGTCGACCAGCCGGGGCTGAATCTCGACCCCGTCGATACGCGCTTCCGTGCGGGTAGTCAAGAGCAGCGGGATCACCCCGTTGCCGGTGCACAGATCGAGGACCCGGCCGCGCGGCGGAACGCCCGCGAACCGGGCGAGCAGTACCGCATCGAGGGAGAAGCTGAATACCTCGGGGCTCTGGATGATTTTCAACTCGTAGGTCAGCAGATCGTCCAAGCGCTCGCCCGGCTGCAGATTCGTGGTATGCGGCATTCCTTATCCATCCATCCTATCCCGAATTGGTCTCTCTTAAGCTTACTTGATTTGCGAACCGATTGCACATGCACCCGGTATCCGTCTATGGCTGCCGAAGACTTCGGCTCTCAGCGCAAACAGACCCCGTCGTCCCGGAAGACGAGGGGCCCCGATACCTGGAATCGATTATTGCGCCAGCAGCAGCACGATGGAGAACAAGCCGAAGCAGACGTGCAGCAGGTAGAGGAACGAGACGACCTGCACCGGCTTCATGCCCGTCGCCAGAAGCCGGTAATGAACCTGGGACGTGTCGGCTTGGTAGATCGGAACGCCCTTCAGGAGCCGGACGACGACGACCCGGAGGTTGTCGAGAATCGGCACGCCGATGGCGAGAATCGGGATGAACAGGGAGAGCAGCGTCGCCTGCTTGAACGCCCCGTCCAGCGCGACGACGCCGAGCATGAAGCCCAGATACGTCGCCCCCGCGTCGCCCATGAACACCTTCGCCGGAGGGCGGTTGTAGAACAGGTAGCCGATGGAGACGCCGACCGTGATGACGGCCATCATCGCCGAGCCCTGCTGCCCCATGACCAACGCGACGACGAGCAGGGTGCCGCCCGAGATGGCGGACAGACCGCCGGCCAGCCCGTCCATTCCGTCGGAGAAGTTGATGACCGTCGTCACCCCGAAGATCCAGAGGACGGTGAACAGGAAGGACAGCCACCCGGGCAGTACGACGTAAGCGCCGTTCACCGGGTTCTCGAAGCCGGCGAACACGATGCCGGAGGCGTAGACCAGAACGGCCGCCGACATCTGGACGACGAACTTGGGCAGCGCCGGGAACTCGCGCCCGTTCGTCTTGAACCAGTCGTCGACCAGACCGATCGCCAGCACCAGGGCGCCGCCGCCGAGGATGGCCGCGGTCTGCTGCCACGAATCGCGGATGAAGAGCAGGTAGACGGCCGAGAAGGCGGCGAAGATCGCGAGGCCTGCGGTCAGCGGGATCGGTTCCCTATGTATCTTGCGCGAGCTGTCGGATCGGGGCTTGTCCACGAAGCCGATTCGAAGCGCGAACTTCTTCAATGGAGGAATGAGGACGAGAACGATTGAACAGGCAAGCGCGAAGGCTAGAAAATAAATCATCTTCGGCTCCTTTCGCTTCATAGGATCGAATGATCGAGATGACCGCGATGATCGCGATGATCGCGGCGAAGGCGGTATTCGCTTCTTCGATTGTATTCGGTAAAGTTTGACATTGTCAACGGAGGCGTAGCGGAGCTTCTATAGGTGCGCTTGAATTGCGTTTGATTTGCGCCTGGTTCCCATTTCGACGGGGACCGGAGCCATGGGATTCGGATTGGAACGATGAACTAAGCTTACGATTTCCGAATTCCCCCCATGCCGAGAGTCCGTCAGCGAATAAAAAAAGCCGTTCTCCCAGAACGGGGAACGGCGGACCTTTATCACCTTACTTGCTGAGGAACGATAAGCAGAACAGGCAATCGCCTTCCATCCGCAGATGTCCGTAATAAACGTTGCAAATATGAAACCCTTCATGATAGAGGCGGGCCAAATTATCGTAACCTTCCCCGACAGCGACGGCGAGCGCCTCCTTGTCCTGGGTCTTGGCGGCGGCCGGTTCTTCCGTCGCCTCGCCAAGCGCCGGCGCCTCCGCTGTCGTCTCACGCTTCAATACTTTGCGCAATTGCTGGTTCTCGATCCGAAGCCGTTGATTCTCTTCGAGCAGTTCCTTGATCTTCAGCTTCAGTTCGCCGAAGTCGGAATGCATCTGGCCCAGCTGCGATTCGAGTTCATCCACGCGAAGGAAAATATCGTTCATCTACAACTTACACCTCAAGCATCAGGTTGTGTCGAGACGGTTATTTGACCACAACGTCTTCAAAAGACAGTTCTTTGACTTTGCCGAGGTCGAATAATTGGACATGTACCATGCGACTGCCGATGTTGAGGCCGACGACCTTGCCTTCGCCGAAGGAAGTGACGACGAACTTGCCGACGGCAGGCATCTCTTCCCTCGCGCTCTCGTAATTGTCGTGCTCGTACTTCAGGCAGCACATCAACCGTCCGCATAACCCCGATATCTTCGTCGGATTCAGCGACAAATTCTGATCCTTCGCCATCTTGATAGAGACGGGCTCGAAGTCCCCGAGCCACGACGAGCAGCATAGAATGCGCCCGCACGGCCCGATTCCGCCCAGCATCTTGGCCTCGTCGCGCACGCCGATCTGCCTCAGCTCGATGCGGGTCCGGAAGACGCCGGCGAGATCCTTCACCAGCTCCCGGAAGTCGACGCGCCCTTCGGCCGTGAAGTAGAAGATGATCTTGTTCCGGTCGAACGTGTATTCCACGTCCACCAGCTTCATCTTGAGCTGATGGTCCCGAATCTTCTGCAGTCCGATCGCGAAGGCGTTCTTCGCCGCGTTGCGGTTCTCCTCGACGGCGCGGGCGTCGTTATCTCCCGCTACCCGGATGACCTTCTTCAGCGGCAGGACGACGTCGGACTCTCCGACCGTCTTCGGTCCGATGACGACGGTGCCGTACTCGACGCCTCTGGCCGTCTCCACGATAACGTGCTGATCCTTGGATACCGGGTGCTCGGCGGGGTCGAAATAATAGACTTTGCCCGCCTTCTTAAAGCGGACGCCGACAACATCGTACAAAATCTACCCCTCCCGCGAGTTCACCAGAAATTGCTCCAGGGCCAACTGCGGCTGCACATTCGCCTTGATGCGCCTAGCCGCGGTCAGCGCCAGTTCCATCGCCCTGACCCAGCTGTCCATGCTGCGGCTCCAGGCGTTCTTGGCGATCCAATCCGCCTGATCGGAGAACACCATTCTCTTCTCCCGACCGGTCATGACGTAAATCATATCTCTATACCACAAGGCAAGCATCTGCAACAAGGTGTCTATATGTTCCGAGAGATCCGTCTTGAAGACCTGCTGTTGCGCGGTGAGCAGAACGGCAGGGAACCGGGACGGCATCTCCTTGCCTAATTGTATCACTACGTTCCGAATTTCTGCAAACCAATTCTCTTCGGCCAGCGCCCGGCTCGCTTCGAGTCCGGAAGCGAGATGGACCGCCGTCCGGGCCAGCAGCGGAGGCTTGCCTTCCTCGACCAGCGCCCGCTCGAGCTCCTGCGGATCCCCCGGGACGAAGGGGACAAGCTGGGTGCGCGAGAGAATGGTCGGCAGCATCGACTGCGCGCTCGGCGCGATCAGAATCGCCACGACGGGCGACGGCGGCTCCTCCAGGAACTTGAGCAGGCTGTTGGCCGCCTGGACCGTCATCGTCTCCGAACCTTCTATTATATATACCTTCCTGCCCGCTCCCGCGGTCCGATAGGAGAGCTCCCTCTGCAGCTCGCGGATCTGCTCGATCTTGACGCTCGAGCCGTCCGGCGAGATCACGTGGAGATCGGGATGGTTCCCGTGCATCACCTTGCGGCACTGCAGGCATTCCCCGCAGGCGTCCGCTTCCTGCCTCTCGCAGAACAGGGTCTGCGCGAACGCCTGCGCCATGGCGCGCCGGCCGCTTCCGGACGGACCCGCGAACAGGTAAGCATGCGCCACCTTGCGGGAGCGGATCGCGTTCTGCAGCAAGGTGCGGGCGCGCGGTTGGGCGGGAACGTCGCGTAACGCCATCGATCCATACACTCCTAGAAAACCAAATTAATAAGAAGGCCGCGAATCTCCCCGACCTTCTCCAGAAGCTCGATCCGTCCTTCCTCGCTCTGCAGCAGCTCTTCGCCCATCGCGACGAGAAGGGCGTCGACTTCCTCGAGAATCTTGTATCTCTTGCCTCTCCCGCGCTTGTCCCAGCCCCGGGTCTCCTTCAGCTTGATTCCCCGCCGAAGGGTATCCTCCAGGAAGCTCTTGACCATCATCCGGTACAGCTTCAGCTCCCGGACGGTAAGCGAGCGCATCAGCCGATCGCCCTGCAGCCGGATATCCTCCAGCTTGCGCTGGAGCTCCTCCATGCTGCGGCCCTCTTCCTGATGCTGCAAGAAGTCCCCGAACGTCTGGGCCGGAGCCTGCCTAGGCGGGGAATCGCTCCGCTGAACGGTCTTGTTCAGCGGAGGGTAGCCAGGTTGGATCTTCACGATTCATCACCGCAGCTTCGTTAGAAATGTTCGAATCGTTCGACCGGGAGCACGAATACGGCGGCGCCTCCGACCTGAACCTCGACCGGGAACGGAATATACGAATCCGCCGCGCCGCTGACGGGCGAGACGGGAGTGACCAGTTGATCCCGAACCTTGCAATTGGCGCGAATGACGTCGAGCACCTGCTGGACGCGTTCATCCTCGATTCCGATCAGAAACGTGGTGTTGCCCGCCCGCAGGAATCCCCCGGTGCTCGCCAGCTTCGTGGCGCGGAAGCCTTCCTTGATCAGCGCGTTCGATAGCCGGTTGCTGTCCTTGTCCTGAATGACCGCAATGATCAATTTCATTCGCTTGTCCTCCTTCAGTATCGGGAATCGGTTCCTACTTTATATAATTAGACGCCATACCGGAAAATTCCTCTATTCTTCGCGCTACTCTTGGCTTGCGCCTTCGCTCAGCTTGGCCGACACGATCGCCCATGCTTCCGCGGCGACCTCATCCGCCGGCTTCGAAGCGTCCAGCGTCACGATCCGTCCGGGATTGCGGCCGGCGATCAGCCGGTACCCTTCCCGAACGCGCCGGTGGAACGCCATGCCTTCCACGTCGAGCCGGTTGACCTCCCGCGATCCGTTGGCATGGATACGCGCCTGGCCGACTTCCGGATCGAGATCCAGATACAGCGTCAGATCCGGCTCGATGCCCTCCGTCGCGAAGCGGTTGATCTGTCCGACCTCCTCGATGCCGAGCCCGCGGGCATAGCCCTGATACGCCAGGCTGCTGTCGACGAACCGGTCGCAGACGACCGTCGTTCCCCGCCCGAGCGCCGGGAGCACCTTCTCGGCCAAGTGCTGCCGCCGCGCCGCCGCGTACAGCAGCGCCTCCGTGCGCGCGTCCATCGCCGTATTCTCGCGCCCGAGGACGATCGCCCGGATCGCTTCGGCGATCGGAATTCCCCCCGGCTCCCTCGTGAACATAACCTCGCGTCCCGCATCCGCGAACCGCTTCTGCAGCGTCGAGATCAGCGTCGTTTTCCCCGTGCCTTCTCCGCCTTCGATCGTGATGAACAATCCCTTGGACACCCGACTTGCTCCTTCCGCTCTATTACCCCTTGCGTGTATATATCAACCGAACGCATCCATACGCGGCGCCGAATAAGACGCTTACTACCATCATATCAAAGCAGACGTTAAACATAAACAAATGCTTGCCCAGATCGGCCTCCCCGTCCCCGATAAGCGGAATGACGAACGAGAACAGCCCCGCGAAGGCGACGACGGCCAGCGTCTCGAGCGCGAACCGCACCCCCCGCGAACGGGTCCGAAGCCGCCATACGGCCGCGATCGCCAAGTATGCGAAGAAGAAGAGGGCGAATCCCGCGAGCGAACGGGGCCAGTGCCGGTGCTTCCATTCGCTCCACGAGCTGAACCGATAGCTTAGCGTTCCCGGCTTCTTGCCCGCTTCCTTCTCGAAATTTCCCAGGTAATAGGGGCGAACCATCGATCCGCTCTCGGCGGCTCTCTTCAGCTTGGCGACGAACCGGTCCGGATGCTTCAGATAGAACAGCGCGATATCCTTGTGGCCGAGCTTCTCAAGCACTTCCCGCCTCAGCGTCGGATCTCTCTGGGGAATCACCGTGTTTTTCTGAAAATAATTGGTTCCCGCGAGCCCCGCATACTTCTCGGGGATGCCAAGCTCCCGCATATCGGAAGCGACATCGGGAGAATCTTTAAGCACGCCGTAGAAGATCGACTGGTACAGGTTCGTATGCACCAAACGGTTAGGGGCGGCGACCAGCATAATCGCGGAGCCGAGCGCCAGAATGCCCGCGCACGCGAGCGTCCGGCGGCGCCAGCTCCGGTCGTCCGGACGCAGCGCCGCGAGCCGCCAGGCGAGCAGGCCGAACACGAAGCCGAGCGGCGCGTTCTGGATCTTGGCCGTCGCGACCGCCAGCGCCGCCGCCGTGAACAGCGCGAGCAAGCCGCCGGACGGCTTCTCCGCGGAAGCCAGCGCCGAGGACACCGCGAGGAGCATGCCGACGAGCGCGTACGGCTCGCCGAAGAACGAATGGAAGTAGGCGACGTACCCGATGTCCGCGAAGATCCAGACGAAGACGCCGCCAAGAATCGACGCCAGAACGGCCGTCGCCCGCTTGCCGGCGAACGCCGGGGAATGCCGGACGATCAAGGCGATCGCCGTCAACAGAAGGGCGAGGTAGCAGACTCCCAGGTAGCGGATGTCGTAATGGGAGGCGTTGAAGAGGCGCGAGATCCATCCGGATATCGCCACGAGGAGGATATGGGTGGAGACGTAGCCGCCCTGCGTATAGCCTCCGTAGGCATAATCGGCTTGGGCGTAGGCGAAGTATCGTTCCGCATACGGTTCGTTCGGATGCAAGGGGGCTATGCCGGATACGCCCATGACGCGCGAGAAGTCCCCGTTGTCGGCCACCCCGACGACCGGAGGAATCAGAATCAGAACCATAATGAGCACGCCCGCCGCCAGAACGCACACCCATGCGATCGGCTTGCGAACATCCGCTATCGTACGAATCTCGGCTTCCTCCTCGTCGTCGGCTTGTACTCCGCTTAGCTTCTTGCCACCCGCACCGTTCCAAGCGTGCCGTCCTCGGCTCCCTGGATGCGGGCTCCCTGCTTCCGCCATTGATGAAGCTCCCGGATGATCGCGGGAGTAATGGTCTCGCCGGGGTAGAGCGCGGGGATTCCCGGCGGGTACGGGATAATCCACTCGGCGGACACTCGGCCCTCCGCCTCCTCCAGCGGTACCGGTTCGGAATCCTCCGTCTCCGCTCCGCGGCTCAGGACGACCGGTTCCGGGATCTCCTCGGGGTAGGCGGGAAGGGCTCTGAAGATAAGATTCGGCTGCGGGTCCCGCAGCTCGTATTTGACCGCGATCTTCTCCAGCGCGGCGAGCAGCCTCCTTCCGTCCTCGGGGCGCGATCCGGTCCCGAGAGCCAGAACGACGTAGCGGTCGTCGGCCATCTCGGCGGAGCAGCCGTGCTTCTCCAGTTCGGCTTGAAGACGGAAGCCGTCCAGCGTCCCGCTCGCATCGAACAGCGTCAGCTTCAGCGGATCGATCCGGACGTGCGGTCCGGCGGGGACGATGCCATACGCGCTGTCGGCCAATACGGCGCGGATCTCGCCCGCCGTCCGGAGCGCTTCCGCGAACGCTTCTTCCTTCCTCGCATGCAGTTCGCGCCGGGCGAGGTCGAGCGAGGCCAGAATGGGGTAGGAAGGGCTGGAACTTTGTATCATTCGCAAGTATTGCCGAATCGACGCCCGAGATACCCGGTCTCCCTGCATATGCAGATAGGCGCCCATCGTCATCGCCGACAGCATCTTGTGCGCCGATTGAACCACGATGTCGGCTCCCGCCTGCAGTGCGCTCTCGGGAAATGCCGAATGCCGTCCGAAATGCGGGCCGTGCGCTTCGTCCACCAGGACCGGGATGCCCATCGCGTGGGACTCCCGCACGATCGGGGCAAGCTCGACGCTCATCCCGTAATAGTTCGGATTGGCGAGCAGCAGCCCCTTCGCGTCGGGATGGCGGCGCAGCGCCTCCCGCACCGTATCCGCGGAGGGAGCGATCGCAAGCCCTGAGCCGGGATCGATCGCAGGCGGGAGGAAGACGGTCCTGGCGCCCGACAGCATAAGGCCGTGAATGACCGATTTATGTACGTTGCGCTGTACGAGGAGCAGCTCTCCAGGGCGGCAGACGGCCAGAATCATCGCCAGATTGCCGGCCGTGCTTCCTCCGACCAGGAACCGGGTCTCCTCCGCTCCGAAGCAATCCGCGGCCAGAGCCTCCGCTTCCGCGATGACTCCCTCCGGATGGTGCAGGTCGTCCGTATCCGGCAGCTCCGTCACGTCCAGCGGCAGCAGCTCCGCGAACCGGCGAGACGCGTCGCCGACGGCGGCGGTCCACTCGGCGCGCTGCTTATGTCCGGGCACGTGGAAGGCGGCCGGGTTGTTCCCGGCGCGTCTCGCCAACGCTTCATACAAGGGGGCCCGTTCGGCGTCTAGCGGCATTTTCCCATCATCCTCTGTTCCGGTATCGTATTACGGTCTATTATACCAGAGCAGGCGGGACGTCAAAGAAAAACCGCCAGTCCCGCGGATAACGGAACTGACGGCGGCATCGGACAGAGGATTCCCGAATCCCCGCTGAGGGAGCGTTAAGCATGGAATCGGACCCACAGCTGCCGAAGCTGACGAACGAAGAACGGATATCTCTCGTCTTCCACTTTGGTGTTGACCATCTCGGATTCGCAAGAGGTACAGATGAATTCGGTTACGATCTGAATGCCTTCTTCCTTCGGCTGGCCGCAGACCATGCAAGTTCTCGTCCCTTCTTGATCCATCGCCATCCCCGCCTTCCAGACTCTTATAGCTTCAGTATGGGGCAAATTCTATGAAAATATACATGAAAAACATAACATTCGCTCTTCATAACGCCGATAGTAAAAATCAGAAGGAGTATGGCCGAGGAGAAACGCGCAATGACGGAATCTACGCAAGAACGCGAAGCCACGATCTATCATTATAAGCTGGTGCGGAAGATCGCTCTCCGTCCGGAGATGAAGTATAGCCATCTGACGACCGCCCTTATGGGAGTAGCCGTGATCGGGGTGCTGTACGGTTGGATGGGCCTGCTCTATGCCGTCGTCGGCCTGCTGCTCATGCTGGTCGTTCACGCCGTCGTGCTGCGGCTCACGCTCCGGCGCGTGGACGAGCCTTCCGAGAGGCGCTGGGCCTTCCGGTTCGAGCTGCCGTGGATCGGTCCGCTGCCGATCATGGATACGAACCTGTCCCTCTTCCGCCGGCTGCACCTGCACCTGCTGCTCGTCGGCTGCTGCTTCGCCGGGCTGTTCTACCCTTGGGCGAACGCCGCGCTGCTCGTCGCGATGACGTATTGGCACTTCTGGCTGATCGCCCCCCGTTTAACCTTGCTTCTGCGCACGTGGCGCGAGAAGGGAGACGGCGTCATCCGGCTCGAGGCGAAGGAAGTGTCCTACTACCATCGATAAGAAGCTTAATCACGCATCCCGTTCGCCGGGATGTTTTTTTGTTTCTCTTCTTGTTTGAAAATAATAACGAAGAAGAGGAGCTCCCGAAGGAACTCCTCTTCCTGTTTGCCCGGCGACTTCCTACTCTCCCAGGACCCTGCGGTCCAAGTACCATCGGCGTTAGAGGGCTTAACGGTCGTGTTCGAGATGGGAACGCGTGGAACCCCTCTGCCATCATCACCGGACAAGTATTCAAGGTTTGCCGACAACCGACCACGACGAGCGTCGCTGGATAACGGTTGCTGCTTACACCCTGATAACCGGATACGAAACGTTTATGCGTGTTAGAATCATCAACCCTGTGCTGGCTTATTTGGATAAGCCCTCGACCGATTAGTACTCGTCAGCTGCACACGTTGCCGCGCTTCCACCCCG
>NZ_JACJVR010000054.1 GCF_014212175.1 Cohnella xylanilytica
GCTGGCGGAAGTGCCGGAGGTGGAGGTTCAGGCGGCGGAGCCGGCCTGCTCGGCGGCTTGACCGGCATGCTCAGCTTCATGCAGAAGGCGCTGCCGGTCATTCGCATGGGGATGGGCATGGTCAAAACGATTATGCCCTTGCTGGGAGGACTTAAAGGTTAAAGCAATTGGGAACGCAAGCAATGCGCCTGCCGCAATCCGGGCAGGCGCGTTGCTTGCGTTCGGTTAGCGGCGCGAATTCGCCGGCAACCGGCAGCGGACGAAGCTTCCGATGTTCTCGATCGCCCGCCGCGCTTCCGGGAGCCGGAAGGCCATCGTCTGGAACACGCTCCACATCCCTTCCCAGATCTCCAGCTTCGCCCGGAATCCGGATGCTTCGGCCTTGGCGGCCAGCCTGGCGGCGTCGTCGAGAAGCACCTCCCGGTCCCCGGCTTGTACGAGAAGCTCGGGCAAGCCGGACAGATCCATCCTCAGCGGTGACAGGATCGCGGGATAGTCGCCGGCGTTGTCGCCCCAATAGGCATCCAGCGCGGCTTGATTCCGGGCCCGGCTGCCCGTCGGATCGACGGCGGCCCGGGTGTCGTAGGATTCCCCGTCCAGATGGACCAGATCGGCGTGGGGAGACAGCAGGAAGGCTCCCGCCGGAAGTTCTTCGCCGTTATCCCGCAGGCTCAGAAGGGTCATCAGCGCCAGGGTGCCGCCGACCGAATCTCCGCCGAGTACGATGTTGTCGGCGGAATAGCCGTTGCCGAGCAGCCATCGATAAGCGCCCAGGCAATCCTCGTTCGCGGCCGGGTAACGGTGTTCGGGCGCGAGCCGGTAGTTCACGGCCAACACGGGTACATGGGCGGCCAGGGCGATTCGCCCGGTCAAGTCGCGGTAAACGTCGCTAGAGCCGGCGACGAAGCCGCCGCCGTGGAAGTACAGGATGGCGCAGCGACCGCGGGCCCCTTCCCGGATTTTCCGGACATTTCGAACATTCCGGACATTTCGGTCTTCTCGGTCTACTCGATTTTCCCGGTCTTCCCGGTCTCCCTTCCCTTCCGGCCCCTCCGGTTCGGCCCCGTCAACGCGAGACCATTCGCCCGTCAAAGAGCCGATCGCCGCCTTCTCCGTCCGGATTCCCTTCAGCTGGGGCAAGCCCGAGGCCGCCTTGGCCAGCCCGCTCCGGAGCCGTTCCGGCGTCTCGTCATCGCGAGGGGCCGTCTGCCTCAAATAATCGCGAATGGCCGCAAGCTCCCGTTCGTTCGTCTGGACCATCTCTTCCCACTCCTGTTCGTTGGAATGCTTCCAACTTACAGCCTGTAGCGGCTACAGAGTCAAGTTAACGATCCATCCGAAGAATCCGCAGCGTGGAATCGACGTCCGGATGACGGTCGGCGGATTCCAAATTCGCCTTTAAGCCGATCAGCATCGCCTTCGTCTTCTCCCGCTCGGCGATCTCCGCATCCAGAGCCGCGAGCTTGCCGTCGATGGCGCCCAGGAAGGCGGCCACGCCCCAAGACGGTTCGGCCGTCCCGGCCCCTTCCTCCGACTTGGCGAGCGCCTTCCGGATCTCCTTGGCCGTGAAGCCGCACGCCTTCGCGTTCCGGATGAACGCCAACCTCTCGAGCGTATCTTCCGAGTAAAGACGATATCCGGACTCCGAACGCTCCGGCCGGGGGATCAGCCCTTCATTCTCGTAATATCTCAGAGTCTCCGGATTCACGTTCGCCAGTCTGGCGATTTGTCCCCGCAAGTAAGCGGCCATGCGCATCCTCTTCTCTGCGATTGATACCCCGATTCTAGCCGATCTTGCGGATACCGGACAAGCCGTCGGCATCTCCTTTCTTCCGTTACACAGTCCAAGTCTCACGCGCCGCTCCTTCTAACTTACGTTTCTTCCGTTGCACAGACCAAGTCTCGCGCGCAGCTCACTCTTACTTATGTTTCTTCCGTTGCATGGCCCAAGCCTCCGCATGCCGCACCTACTACCGGCCAAGGCTTCAACCGCCATATTGGAGGTTTGAAAGGCGTGCGAACTAGAGTCGGTTATTGCAATCACCATTTTGGAGGTTAGAGGAGCACATGAACGAGAAGGGGGCACTGCAACCTCCCTTTTGGATGTTACAGCGCCCGAGGCGCCCTTTGCCTTCGCTGCAAAAACCTTTTTGGATGTTACAGCACCTGAGACGTCCTTTGCCTTCTCTGTAACCACTATTTTGGATGTTACAGCACCCAAGACGCCCTTTGCCTTCGCTGTAACCTCCATTTTGGCTGTTACGGCGACGCCTCCAAACCCTCCTAATCGAAAAGCATCGACTCCAGCTCCCGGCCCAGCCGCTCGGAGACCGGCGTCATCGGCAGCCGAAGCGCGTCCGACGCGATCGCGCCTTGCAGCGCGAGCAGGCGCTTCAGCGGAGCCGGGTTCGGCTCGCGGAACAGCAGCCGGATCGCGCCGAGCAGCCGGTCGAACGCTTCCTCCGCTTCCCGCCTCTCGCCGGCGAGGAACAGCCGCCAGACGGCGGCGAACTCGGCGGTCCGGACGTTCGCCGAGGCGAGAATGCCTCCGGCCGCGCCCGCTTCCAGCATGGAGAAGAAGGAAGCGTCGTCGCCGGCCAGGACGGGCTTGGAGCCGGGGCCGGCCAGCTCCCGGACGAGCTCCGTCCCGCCGGTGCTGTCCTTCATGCCGATGACGCCGTCCAGATCGAGTATCGCCTTGGCCGTCTCGACGCTTAAGCGAACCCCCGTGCGGGCGGGAATCTCGTACGCGATAACAGGCACGCCGACCTCGGCCGCCTTCCGGAAATGCTCGAGGATGCCTTCCTGCGAAGGCCGGCTGTAGTAAGGCACCACGACGAGCGCCGCGTCCGCCCCGAGCTCCCCGGCCCGCTCGGTCCGCTTCACGGTCGAACGGGTATCGTTCGTGCCCGTCCCCATCGCGATCGGCAGCCGCCTGCCCGCGAGCCGTTCCTTCGTGATCTCCATTAACCGCGCGGCTTCGTCCTGCTCTACCGTCGGGGCTTCCCCCGTCGTCCCGTTGACGACGACGCCTTGAATGTCTTCCCCGAGCAGCCGGTCCGCGTAACGCCTATAGCTGTCCGTATCCAATTCTCCGTCCGGCCGGAACGGAGCTACGACCGGCACGAAGATCCCTCTCAGCTCTCCCGCTTCCATCCTCGTTCATCCCCTCCGATAATCGTTGCTTCTAATCTACTGTAACAGCCCGCGAAGCCGGACCGTTATCGAACGTCTTCGATCGAGGCCATCGGAGATTTCGATAAGACCGATTGTCGGACCGGACGCGATGGTTTATTCTTGTAACAGCATACCGGTCTCGCCGCGGCGGGCCGTGAACGGGAGGCCATTATCTGTGAAAATCAAAGTGCTGATCGCGGACGACAATTCGTTCATCCGGGAAGGGATGAAGATCATCCTGTCCAGCTTCGACGAATTCGAAGTGGTCGCGACGGTCGGCGACGGCGCCGAAGCGGTCGACTATTGCCGCGCCAACGACGTCGACGTCGCGCTGCTCGACGTGCGGATGCCCAACATGAACGGCGTCGAGGCGACCCGCCTGCTGACGGAGCAGACGAAGGCCAAGCCGCTCATCCTGACCACGTTCGACGACGACGAGTACATCCTGGAGGCCGTCCGCTCGGGAGCGCGTGGCTACCTGCTCAAGAACAACGATCCCGAACGGATTCGCGACGCGATCAAAAGCGTATACAACAATCACCATGTCCTGCAGGACGTCGTGCTCGACAAGATTAGATCCAACCTGCTGCCGCCGGAAGGAACCGGACGTCCCGGAGAGTCTCCGCCGGCCGCCGCGCCCGCTCCGGCCCCCTCGGCCGTCCCTTCCGGTCCGGACCGGATCGACCGCAGCCTGTTCACCGAGAGAGAGCTCGACGTCATGGCGCACATCGCCAAGGGGCTGTCCAACAAGGAGATCTCGAAGAAGCTGTTCATCTCCGAGGGCACGACCGCCAACTACATCACGTCCATCCTGAACAAGACCGGCCTCGAGCACCGGACGCAGATCGCGATCTATTACCTGACCGGCCAAGCGAAGCAAGCGGAAGAATAGGAGTGCCCGATATGGATTTCTGGTTGATCGGCAACAAGGCCGTCCTGCTTTTCTACGCGATCGCGGCGATCTACTTCCAGGGCGACTCGGCGACCTCCTGGGACTTGTTCGCTTACATTCTGTATGTGTGCTTGAACGTCGCGATCCCGATCTTCAAGAAGAGCCGGCCGAAGCGGGCGCTCGCGATCGCCTCCGCCGCCTTCGTCGTCCTGCTCGCTTACCGGCTGGACCCGCTCTACTTCCTGCTGCTGCCCGTCAATCTATACGAGCTCACCCTGCTCGTTCCGGACAAGAGCCGCGCCTCTCTGGCGCCCGCGGCGCTCGCCCTGCTCCCCATGTTCGCGCTGCCCCGCTCCCTCCTCCCGCTGTATTTGACCGCGGCGCTTCTCAGCTACCTGCTGCACGCGAGCCTGCGCCGCCATTCGGACAAGCTGAAGCGTCTGGAGGACGAGCGGGAGAACCTGCGCGCCGATCTCGAGAGGCTGACCCGGTCGCTCAGCGAGAACAGGGAGTTCATCCGCCAGTCGGAATACACGTTCAAGCTGGAGGAGCGCAACCGGCTGTCCCAGCGAATCCACGACGAGATCGGCCATTCGATGGCCGGGGCGCTCATCCAGATGGAAGCCGCCCGGCGGCTTCTCGACGCGAACCGCGACAAGGCGGGCGAGCTGCTCGGCAACGCGATCGCGATCTCGAAGGAAGGGCTGGAGCGAATCCGGCTCACCTTGAAGGACATGAAGCCGAGGTCGGAGGAGCTCGGCCTTCATCGGCTGCGCCTGTTCGCCGACGAGCTGTCCGCCAAGCACGCCGTCGCCGCGACCGTCACCTACTCCGGCGACGTCGACGTCATCACGCCGATCCAGTGGAAGATCATCCAGGAGAACGCGACCGAGGCGGTCACCAATTCGCTCAAGTACGGCGGAGCGACCGCCATCGAGATCGAAGTGAGCGTGCTCAACCGCTTCATCAAAGCCGTCGTCGCGGACAACGGCAAGGGCGCGGAGAAGGTCGTCAAAGGCCTCGGCATCGTCGGGATGGAGGAGAGGGCCGCCTCCGCGGGCGGGACCGTCATCGTCGACGGGACGAGAGGCTTCAGCGTGACGACGCTTCTTCCGTATCGGCGCGACGACGCTCCCGCCCCGCCGGGTGAATGATTTCATAGCCTTGCCGGTCTCGTTCGCGCGAGACCGGCTTTTTTCATGCGGGAATGAGGTTCCTCACGGAGCGGAAGGTGAATTTTCTCAGGGGCAAGGAATGAACTTCTGCACTGACGGAGGAGCGCCTCCGCCGGTTAGAATGGAACCATAATCCACAACGACAAGCGGGAGTGATCCGGATGAACGTATTAGAGATCCGCAACCTGACGAAGAAATTCGACGATTTCATCGCCGTGGACAATATGAACCTGAGCGTGCGGGAAGGAGAGATCTTCGGCTTCCTCGGCGCGAACGGCGCGGGCAAGAGCACGACGATCAACATGGTGTCGTCCCTGCTTCGGACTACGAAGGGCGAGATCGAACTGCTGGGCAGGAACATCGCGAAGCATCCGAAGTTCGCCAAGTCGAACATCGGCATCGTGCCGCAGGACCTCGCGATCTACGAAGAGATGACCGCTTACGAGAACGTCAGCTTCTTCGCCGGCCTGTACGGCCTGCGGGGCTCCGAGCTGAAGGAACGGACGATCGAGGCGCTCGACTTCGTCGGGCTCGGCGACAAGCACAAGAGCCTGCCGAAGAACTTCTCCGGCGGCATGAAGCGCCGCCTCAACATCGCCTGCGCCATCGCCCACCGCCCGAAGCTGATCATCATGGACGAACCGACGGTCGGCATCGATCCGCAGTCGCGCAACTACATTCTGAATTCGGTCCGGAAGCTGAACCGGATGGGCTGCACGATCATCTACACGAGCCACTACATGGAGGAAGTCGAAGAGCTCTGCACGCGGATCGCGATCGTCGACCACGGCAAGATCATCGCGGAAGGATCGAAGGAGCAGCTCAAGTCGATCATCACCGACACGAAGGAGATCTGGATCGCGGTCAAGTCGGAAGGGGCCGTCGATCTCGAGTCCCTCAAGCGGCTGCAGGGAGTGACCGCGGTCCGCCTGGAGGACCAGACGATCAAGATCAACTCCAAGGCCGAGATCAACAACCTGAACTGGATTATCCAGCAGCTCATCAAGGACCAGGTGGAGATTCGCTCGGTCGAAGAGCAGGCGCCCAATCTGGAGACGGTGTTCCTGACCTTGACGGGCCGGAACCTGCGCGACTAAGGAGGACCCCGAAGTGAACGTGCTGCATATCGCGCTTCATGAGATCAAGCTTAGCCTGAGGGATAAACGCACTTTTATATTCATGATGGCCTTCCCCGTCGTCCTGATGCTCATTCTCGGCACGGCGCTGACGAACGCGTTCACGAGCGGCGCGACCGTGGAAGGGCTGAATCTGCTCGTCCGGAATACGGCGAGCGACGCCCGGTTGACCGCCGCCTGGAGCGGCTTCGAGCAAGCGATCGCCAAGGAAGGCGTCGTAGCGAAGCCGATCGAAGAAGGAATGGACGGGCGCGAGGCCGTGCAGGAAGATCTGTACACCGCCTACGCCGAGATCGGCGACGACGGCATCCGCTTCTACGGCAGCAGCAAGCATACGATCGAGAGCAACATTCTCCAAGGGATGCTGACGACGTTCGCGGACCGGTACAATCTGGCCGCGGCGGCGATCAAGGCGGCTCCTTCCGATGCCGAAGCCATTCTCGGGAGCGCCGGAGCGGCGGGGGGTATCGTCCGTGAGACGACGCTCGATCCCGACCGGAAGCCGAACTCCGTCGATTATTACGCCGTCGTCATGACGACGATGATCGGCCTCTACGCCTGCATGTCGGCCAGCTATCTGATCCGAGGCGAGAGGAAGCGCAATACGATGACGAGGCTGTCGGCCTCGCCGGTCTCCAAGGGCGAGATTTTCATGGGCAAGGTAATCGGCAGCTCGTTCATCAACTCCATGTGCGTCATCGTCGTCTTCCTGTTCAGCAAGCTGGCCTTCCAAGCCGATTGGGGCGATCATTACGGCATCGTCCTTCTCATCCTCGTCACCGAGGTTCTGCTCGCCGTCAGCCTCGGACTCGGCGTCAGCTACCTGTTCAAGGAGAATTCGGCCGGCGCCGTCATGAACGTCTTCGTCCAGATCGCTTCCTTCATCGGCGGCGCCTACTTCCCGCTCGAAGTGATGGGGACGTCGATGAGAGTCGTCTCGGAGCTGTCGCCTCTAAGGTGGGCGAACCGCGGGCTTATGAACGTGATTTATTTCGACGATTGGGGAGCCGCCTGGGGGGCGGTCGGGCTGAACCTGGCGTTCGCGGCCGCGTTCCTGGCCGTCTCGGTCATCTCCATGCGCAGACGGGAGGCGCTCTAACATGAAAAATATGCTGTGGCTCATACGCAACACGCTGCGGAGCACGTTCCGCAAGAAGTCGAGCTGGATCATCTACTTCGCCTTGCCGCTGGCGGGCGTCATTCTCTCCATGCTGATCTACGGCAACACGAACGGCGCGGACCTGCGGGTCGGCATCGTCAATCAGGACGGCGATCGCCCGGTTACGGCGGACGCGATCCGATTCGTCGAGGAGCTGGGCCACGTGAAGGTGACGATGACCGACGAAGCCTCCCTGAACAAGGAGATCGCGGCCGGGAATCTCGACAGCGGCATCGTCTTCGGGGCGGGCTACGAGGCTGCCGTCCGGGAAGGCCGGCAGCCCGACATCCGCATCGTCTCCGCGAAGGGGGCGCAAGTGACCGCCTACGCGAAGGCGATGCTCGACGGCTACGTCGGCAACGTAGCCGCCATCGGCCAGGCGGCGAAGGGGGACGCCGCGAAGTTCGACGCCGTGTACGCGGAATACAAGAAGAACGGCTTCAAGATGGATTCGGATTCGCTGAAGGATACGTCCAACGTGAAAAGCATGACCTACCAGTCGATCGGATTCCTCCTCATGTTCATGATGTTCTCGGCCTCCAACATGACCGAGCTCATCCTTAAGGAGAAGGAGAACCGCACGTTCCTGCGCCTGCTGGCCTCGCCGGTGTCGGCCCGGACGTACGTGCTGTCGAACGTGCTCTTCACCGCCTTCATCCTGCTTCTGCAGATCGTCTTCACGCTCGTCGTCATGCGATACGTACTCAAGATCGATTCGGGCGTTCCGTTCGCCGTGCTGCTGGCCTCGCTGTTCCTGTTCTCTCTGGCGGCCATCGGCCTCTCGCTTCTGCTCGTCGCCTTCTCCAAGAACAGCCGGAGCGCCGGCGCCCTGCAGACGCTGGTCGTCACGCCGACCTGCCTGCTGTCGGGCTGCACGTTCCCGCCGGAGATCATGCCCGACACCATCCAGAAGATCGCGAGCTTCCTGCCCCAGAGCTGGCTGCTCGACACCGTGACGGAGCTCCAGTCGGGCCGAACGTTCGGCAGCCTGTACCTGAACCTGGCGATCCTGGTCGGCTTCGCCGCCGCCTTCTCGCTGATCGCGGTGTACCGCTTCAGCCGCAACAACGACGTTCGGCAATTCATCTGACGCGAATCGGCGCCTTCTCTCGGGAAGGCGCCGATTTTGTCGCGACAGCGGAACGGCCTGATCGCCAAGGAGAGGGACGAGCGAGAAAACGTTACGGACACCGCGGACGTTGAACACGCCGAATTCGCCAGTTTGGAATTGGAACGGACAGGGCTGCGCCTATTTCGCAGAAGCCGCCTTTTTTAACCGTCTGTCGGGCCATTAAGAGCCGCGGTGTCCGTTGCCTTTCGGTAAAGGCTCAGTTTCGCGAAATAACGGCTGCAGCGTCCCCGTCCCTTGGAATGGCGGATTAGCGCCGAGCGAGGTTGAGGGGTTGCGGGGATTAGCGTGAATGGCGCAGTCGAGATTGGCCGAATGGTCCTATGAATCTGCATGAGGATCGGTTGGTACAAGTTTTGGAACCGACTTCCGGGAGCGCGGTGATTCGGAAGTTTAGTGATAGGCCCCGAACTCTAACGAATTCAGGAGTCGCTATTTAAGGGGGAAATCGGGCTTCCGGCACGAAATAGCGTCTCTACGATTCGTTAGAAACGAAAATCCTTCATTTTTGGGCGAAATAGAGTCTCCTCGATTCGTTAGCCGCCGCCCCCAATCGAAATTGGAATCAGGCACCAATAATGAAGCTCTACGCGACGCGATCTCCACCCCTAGCCCTCTTGATCGCCGGAATCGCCGGCGTCGAACGTCTGCGTCCAATGCAGATCCTGTTCTTGTCCGCCAGCCTGGCCGTATGGCTCTCTTATCGCCGCCGGTCCGTTCGCGGCAGCGCCGAGCCTGCCGTTATCGACGCCCGGAACTGACGATCCTTCGCCCTTAAGCTTTGCTCGTCCATACCGATCGAAGGCACGGACGCTTCGGCCAGCCCCGGCGGCGCTTCGGCCGAACAAGATGCCGCGCCCGCCCTCCGCACATACCCTGTAACAAAAAAAACGATGGGTGTGTGAAGCTTGATCCTGTATCCGAGACAGCTGCCTTCCGCCGCGAACGACGCGGACATCGCCGATATCGCGGCCGACCGGCCTTCGTCGAACCTGGAGTGGTGGTACGGCTACGCCTTCCTCACCGGAAGCTCCGGGCGCCGGTACGCGCTCGTCGCTTCGTTCTTCCGCGTCGGGGAGCTCCCGGTCGTCAAGGGGCACTACCTGATCCATTCCTTCGTCCGGCTGGACGAGGGGAGCTGCGAGCCGCGATCGTATCTGGACCGGACGCTCGTCTACCAGATGGTCGGCTTCTACCTTCCGGCCTACTTCGTGCTGAGGCCCGGCGACCGCAGGACCTGGAACCAATATATCCGCCTGCTGAGAGGGGAGCTGCCTCCTCCCCACCGAGCCATGCCAGGCGGGGCGACCGTAAGGTCCGATCCGGCTCGGCTGCGGTACGGCGACTGTTCCCTGTCGTTCGCGGGCGCGGATGCGGGCGGCGGCGGGGGCGGCGGAGGCGCGGGAGGCGCGGGGGCCCCCGGCTTCGACCTCAGGATCGCGGACGAGACGAAGGCGGCCGACCTGCGGTTCGTTCCGGCCAAGCCGCTCTCCGCGGTCGATGAGTCCGGCGACCTGAACGGCCTCAAATATTATTCCTTCCCCCGCTGCCGCGTATCGGGCTGGCTGCGCGCCGCCTCCGGCGAGACGGAGACGCTGGAAGGAGAAGGCTGGTTCGACCGCCAATGGGGGCAAAATTACGACCTGCTCCGAGGCCGCGGCTGGGACTGGTTCGGCCTGCAGCTGGAGGACGGCCGGGAGCTGCTCGTCAGCCGGCTGCGGAAGGCGGATTCCGCGGCGCAGGGCCTCGGGACCGCCAAGCTGATCGGCCGCGACGGGCGCATAGCCGCGTCCGCGAACGCCGTCCTGACGCCGCTGAGCCACTGGCGAAGCCCGGCGTCCGGTGCCCGCTATCCGGCGGAATGGCGCCTCTGGCTGCCGGAGCTCGGCATGGACCTGCGCGTCATGCCGCTGCTGAGAGAGCAGGAGATCCCGATCGCCGGGCCGATCCAGGCGATCTGGGAGGGGGCCTGCCTCGTCGTCGGCGAGGGGCGTTCGCCGGACGGAGCTCTGTCGCCGATAAGGAGCAAAGGCTTCGCCGAGCTCGTCGGGTACGCTTCGGGGTGAACCGAACGCGTATGGCGGGCCGCTTTTCCCACGTTCACCGTCCCTTCTCCCTCATCTCCCCCGTCTCGCCTTGCGGGCGCGCTGGCCGGCTTCCGGTTCACCGGACGTAACCGCCGGATTCCGGCTGCTCCGCCGCACTCGCCCCTCCGGCAGGCAGCTCGATCCGGAAGTCGTAGTGTCCGTCCGCATGCCGCAGACGAATATCGCCGCCGTGAAGACGCGCGATGCTTCTCGCGATGGACAGTCCCAATCCGGCTCCCCCGCGGGCCGAAGAGCTCTCCCGCGAATCGTCCGCCTTGTAGAACCGCTCGAAGAGCCGCTCCTCCTGCTCCCGCGTGATCGGCCGGCCGTCGTTCTCGATGCGGATCTCCGCCGTCCGCCGTCCCCCGCCGTCCCTCGCCGCCAGCGAGATCCGGACGACTCCCGGCTTGAGGGAGAACTTCAGGGCGTTCATGAGCAGATTGTCGATCGCCCGGCGGATCTTGTCCGGATCCAGCTTCATCGGCAGCGGCGTCCGCGGCAAGGAAGTCTCGACCGAGATTCCCCTCTCCCGGGCGAGCGGTTGGAATTCCGCTTCGATCTGCCCGAGCAGCTCGTTCAGGTCGACGGTCATCAGGCGAAGCTTCGCGTCATGGCTCGTCAACCGGGTATATTCGAACAGGTCGTCGATAAGCTCCTTCAATTGAAGAGCCTTGTTGTACGCGTTGCCGACGAACCGGTCGTATTCGCTCTCGTCCCGGTACCCCTTCGCCGTAAGCAGCTCGAGATAGCCGATCATGCTGGTCAGAGGGGTGCGAAGGTCGTGGGACACTCCCGTAATGAGCTCCATCTTCGACTGCTCCGAGCGGCGTTCCTTCTCGATCTGAAGCTCGAGCTTCTCCGCCATGGCGTTGATATTGCCCGCGATCCTGCCCAGCTCGTCCTCCCGGACGGCCGGGAAGCGGTAGCCGAGATCGCCGCCCGCGATCGCTTCCAGCCCCTCCGACAGGCGCAGCAGGTAGCCTATCGTCCGGCGCGTCAGGAAGAAGAAGGTCAGGATGAAGACGAGCGAGAAGGTGCCGAACGACATGAAAATGTTGTAGACGATGCGCCCGGGAATCTCCGGAACGTTCGGAACGGCGACGGACGCCCCGAATCCGACGAAGAAGCTGGCGACGAACGACCACAGCATGTGAGCCCGGATGCTCTTCCTCGCGGAGAGCCGGGCCAGCGGATTATTTCTCAATTTTGTATCCCACTCCCCACACCGTCTTGATATAGCGGGGCTCGCGCGGATTCGCCTCCAGCTTCTCCCGGAGGTTGCGGATATGGACCATCACGGTGTTGTCCGAATAGCCGGCCCGCTCCTTCCACACCTTCTCGTAGATTTGGTCGGCGTGCATCACCTGGCCGCGGTGGGTCGCCAGCAATTGCAAAATAGCGAACTCCCGCGGCGTAAGAGAGACCGGCTTCCCTCCGACGGTCACCTCGTGCTGCGCGATGTCGAGCGTCAGATCGTGGATGCAGATGACGGATTCGCCCGCCTGGCTCTCCTCCGCGTAGCTCTGCCTTCGCAGTTGCGCCTTGACCCTCGCCAGCAGCTCCAGCGGGCTGAACGGCTTCGTCACGTAATCGTCGGCGCCCGTGGACAAGCCGGTGATCTTGTCGATATCCTCTTCCTTGGCCGAGAGCATGATGATCGGAATCTTCGACGTCTCCCGGATCTTGAGGCACGTCCGGATTCCGTCCAGGTTCGGCATCATCACGTCCAGAATGACGAGCCGAACCGGCTCGCTGGAGACGAGGGCGAGCGCCTGGGCGCCGTCCTCCGCCTCCAGGACGCGGTAGCCTTCGTTGCGCAGATAGACGTGGATCACGTCGCGGATCTCGGAATCGTCGTCCACGACGAGAATGGTCGCAGGGTTCATCGGCAGCCCTTCCGTTTCATGGTCCTGGAATACAGTCGACTCCATTATAGCAAAAACTAGCAAAGCTCAGCCGCCGCTTCTCCCCTTCTCCCGGCGCGAGTAAAGAATCCAGGCCGCGCCCCCGATCGCGACGGCGAGCCAGAGGACGCGGAGCCCGCCCGAATAGACGGCATAGCCGAAGTCGCCGATCCATCCGATCCATTGGTCGATCAGCATGAGGACCCGCCCCTTTTGCGGCAGACGTACACGAAGGCCGGCGGAACGTTCAGCGGCGTGAACCCGATCCGCTCGATCTCGAACCTGCGCGACAGCTGCCCCCGCATCTGCAGGGAATATTGGAACGCGACGAACAGGCCTCCGGGCTTCAGCGCTTGCTCGACCTGCCCGAGAATCCGGTCGCGGAGCTCCTGGGGAAAGTTGAAGAACGGAAGCCCGCTCAGCACGCAGTCGAGACGGCCTTCTCCTCCGCTTACGCCTCCGCCGACGACGTCCAGGAGACACGCCGCGTTGGCCGCGCAGGTGAACCCGGGATAACGTTCGGCCAGTCTCCTTCTCATGTCGGCATCCTTCTCGAATAGATAAACGTCCGTTCCCGGACGAATCCGCTCCGCGAGAACGCGGGTAATCGCCCCGGTCCCCGCCCCGAGCTCCGCCGCCGCCCGGACTTCGTTCCACGGTACGGCCCCTGCCATCTTCTTCGCGAGATACCGCGAACTCGGCACCGCGCTTCCGACCTGCTTCGGATAACGGACGAACTTCCGGAGGAAGATTCGGCCGTCCGGACTTAACATCGACATTCCGCCGGCCCCCTTAAGGTGGATGGCTTCATCTTAAGCCGCAATTCTAAGGAGCGCCGTGGGGAAAATCTGAAGAAAAAATAAAGATTCCGCCGGGAGTCGCAGGCGGAATAAAATAACCCATCTAAAGAACACATGAAAAAACCGCCGTCCGGATTGTCCGAACGGCGGGATCAGCGCGTGTTATTGGTATATGGGGAACCGAATCGATCACGAATCGAGCTCCGCCGCCTTCGAAGCGGCCGGAAGCTTGGACCTGGTCGAGAAGCGAAGAACGGCGCTGATCGCGACGCCGGCCAGCACTCCGATCGCCAGGTTGTGCGTCGCCACGACGATCGCGACCGTGAGCGCCATCGTCGCGAAGTCGGCGGGCGGCACGCGGCGGAAGTTCCGCAAGGACTTCCAATCGAAGATCTCCACGCACACGTACACCATGACGCCGACGAGCGCGGCGATCGGAATGGCCGACACGACGTCCCCGAGCGCGAAGATAAGGACGAGAAGCGCGACGCCGGCGACCAGCGTGGAGAGGCGGGTCGTCCCCCCGTTTTTCACATTGATGACGGATTCGGCGACGAGCGCGCAGCCGGCCATGCCGCCCATGAGCCCGGTCGCGGCGTTGGCGATTCCCTGCCCGCGCAGCTCGCGGTCCTTGTCCGTCTTCGTGCCGGTCAGATCGTCGATCATCGTCTGGGTGAGCAGCGTCTCCGAATACCCGACGATGGCCAAGGAGATCGCCGTCGGGAGGATCTTCCACAGCGTGTCCAGGTTCAGCGGAATATCGGGCCAATGCGGGATCGGCAGCGTCGCCTGGATCGTCGCCAGATCTCCTACCGTCTGGAACGGATCGCCCGGCACCAGCACATAAGCGGCGGACATTAGCACGATCGCCACGAGCGGCGAAGGCACGGCTTTGAACCAGCGCGGCAGCGCGTAGATGATGGCGACGGTGACCGCCACCATCGCGTACATGAGCCAGGGCTGGCCTTCGAAATACCTAAGCTGGGAGAGGAAGATCAGAATCGCCAGCGAGTTCACGAACCCGGTGACGACCGAATGGGGCACGAATCGCATCAGCCTTCCCATTTTGAACACGCCCATCAGAAACTGAATGACGCCGGTCAGCAGAGTAGCCGCGAACAGATACTCGAGCCCCTGCTCGGCGACGAGCGCGGTCATGAGCACCGCCATCGAGCCGGCCGAAGACGACACCATGCCCGGCCTGCCTCCGAAGAACGAGATCAGCAGAAGAATGCAGATCGTGGAATAGATGCTCACCATCGGGTTCACGCCGGCGATGAAGGCGAACGCGAGGGAATCCGGGATAAGCGCCAGAACGGTCGTGATGCCGGCCAAGATGTCCAGACGGGGGTTCGACAGCCATTGTTGCTTCAGTCGCAGCCGCATGCAGGTAGGTTCTCTCCTTCGTTCTCTGTCTGAAAATGAAAATTAAAAAAAGCAACCCGCGAAGGTTGCTTGTCCAATTCGATATTGGTAGGCCCGGTGGGATTCGAACCCACGACCAATTGATTAAGAGTCAACTGCTCTGCCAGCTGAGCTACAGGCCTTCGAGGAACGATAATTAATATATCACATCCTCTGATCGCCTGCAACCCTTTTTCTCAAAAAAAATGAATTGCCTATTCATTTCGCCTTTACTTCGTGCCCGCGACGGAATTCGCTCCGATCCATCCGCCCGCTCCGAGCTGTCCCGCCCGGTTCGGCATCACGTTCTCTCCCGTTCCGCGCGCCCAGATTACGATCACCGCCGCCGCGACCAGGATCGCCAGCGTGCCGCGCGCCGCGCGGACAGCGAAGGCGGGAAGCGTCCAACTGAACTTGCCCAACGTGCGGCGGCGGGTGCGCTGGCGGCGCCACAGCAATACCGTCGCCAGAATCAGCAGCGGGACCGGCGCCGCCATATCGGCCCAGCCGATTCCGATCGGCCCGCTCCCCGCATAGCCTAAGTAACAAGCCAGCGCGGCCCCGACCGCCGATGCCTGGAACGGCACGATCGCGGTCGGATCGGCGACCTTCCTTCTGGCGGCGCCGTCCGGCGCGGCCTCTTCGTCCGGAGCCGGCATCTTCGCCGCTCTCCAGAGGCGCGGAACCGACAGGGCCAGGGCGGCCGCGAACGGCGCGGCGAGCAGAACCGCCTGAAGCGGCAGGTTGTCGGCTCCGAGGCTCCACACGTTAGGCGAGACAATCGCGGAATAGGCCAGCTTCGCGATCGAGAGCGCCCCCGCGGCCAGGGCGAAGCCGAGCGCTCCCTCGATCCGGCGCCTCATGAGCCGATAGCTAGGCGCGTAGCCGATGCGGCCGAGCCGATAGAGAGCGATCCCCCACGCGACGATCAAGAGCAGGGCGAGTCCGTCGTTCGTCCATTCGTACGCTCCCGTCATGTCGATTCCCCTTCCGTTCGTGATCTCGATTTAACTTCATTGTATAAGAGAGGCCTCCGAGCCGGAACGGTCCGAAGGCAGAGCCGGGACTGGACCGCGGTCCAGCTTGACGACGAGCCCGAGGTTCCTTGCCGGCGGATCGTCCGCCGGATGTCCGCTCCCGGCCGGCTCGTCCGATGTCCGGTCAGAAATATGATATGATAAGGGAGATCAACTATTCTAATCTTTAGCAAAGTAGGTCGGATTATGCATCTTCTATCCGTTGAACATATTACGAAAAGCCACGGAGACAAGCTTCTGTTCGAAGACGTTACCTTCGGGGTCGCGGAAGGCGACCGGATCGGGATTATCGGGGTGAACGGAACGGGGAAGTCGACGTTCCTGAAGGTGATCGCCGGTCTCGAGCCGGCCGATTCGGGCACGGTCAGCGTCGGCAGCCGGGTTCGCATCCGGATGCTGGCGCAGGATCCGGTGTTCGCGCCCGGCGAGACCGCGCTCGAGCACGTGCTCGGCGGCGAATCGCCGCAGCTGCAGGCGGTGCGCGCCTATTCGGCGGCGCTGGCCGAGCTGGAGCGGCGTCCGGACGACGTTAAGCTGCAGGAGCGCTTGATCGCCGCCAACCAGAAGATGGACGAGCTGGACGCCTGGAGAATGGAGAGCGAAGCGAAGACGGCGCTCTCCAAGCTCGGCATCGACGATTACGGCGCGAAGGTCGAGACGCTGTCCGGCGGGCAGCGCAAGCGGGTCGCCATGGCCGCCGCCCTGCTGCAGCCGTCCGACATTCTCATCCTGGACGAGCCGACGAACCATATCGACAACGAATCCGTCGCGTGGCTCGAAGGCATGCTTCAGAAGCGCCGCGGCGCCCTGCTCATGATTACGCACGACCGCTACTTCCTGGATCGCGTCAGCAACCGGGTCATCGAGCTGGACCGGGGGCGCGCCTACTTCTATGAAGCGAATTACAGCCGCTTCCTCGAGCTGAAGCTGGAGCGCGAGGAACGCGAAGCCGCTTCGGAGGCGAAGCGGCAGAACCTGCTGCGGAACGAGCTGGCCTGGATCCGCCGCGGCGCCCAGGCGCGCTCGACGAAGCAGAAGGCGCGCATCGACCGGTACGAGGCGCTGAAGGCGCAAGGCCCGAAGGCGTCCGCCGGCAAGCTGGACGTATCGGTCGCTTCGGCGCGGCTGGGCAAGAAGATCGTCGAGCTCGAAGGCGTCGGGAAGAGCTACGGGGACCGCGTCCTGATCCGCGGCTTCAGCTACATCGCCGTGCCGGAGGACCGCGTCGGCATCGTCGGGCGCAACGGCAGCGGCAAGTCGACGCTGCTTAAGCTGATCGCCGGCAAGCTCCAGCCGGACGAGGGAAGCGTGGAATTGGGGCCGACGGTCAAGATCGGCTGGTTCTCCCAAGAGCACGAAGAGATGGACGGCAATCTGCGCGTCATCGAGTACATCCGCGAGGGCGCGGAGCAAGTGCGCACGGCCGAAGGAGAGACGATCTCGGCCGGCCAGATGCTCGAGCGGTTCCTGTTCCCTCCCGCGATGCAGTGGACCCCGATCGCCAAGCTGTCCGGCGGGGAGAAGCGGCGGCTGCAGCTGCTGCGCGTGCTCATGGACGCTCCCAACGTGCTGCTGCTCGACGAGCCGACCAACGACCTCGACATCGCGACGCTGACGGTGCTCGAGGATTACCTCGACGATTTTCCCGGCGTCGTGTTCGTCGTCAGCCATGACCGGTACTTCCTCGACCGGACGGCGGAGCGGATCTTCGCGTTCGAAGGCGGAGGCGTCGTGACGAAGTATACGGGCAATTATTCCGAGTATGAGGAGCAGGCGGCCCGGAACGCGGCCGCGAGCTCCGCGCCGGACGCTTCCGCCAAGCCGAAGAGCGCCTCGCCGGCGGAGACGAGAACCTCCGAGCGGGAACGCCCGCTCAAGATGTCGTACAAGGACCAGAAAGACTTCGAGCAGATCGACGGCTGGATCGCCGAGGCGGAGATGAGCCTCAAGTCGGTCGCCGCCCGGATGGAAGCCGCGGGAAGCGACTCCGCCCTGCTCCAGGAGCTGATGGAAGAGCAGAGGAAGCTCGAGGAGAAGCTCGACGGGCTGCTGGAGCGGTGGACGGAGCTGAACGAGCTGGCGGAGAAGATCGCCACGCAGAAGAAGAACGGCTAGGCTTGAAGGGATCCCGCCGGGCGGCGGGTACGGGGCTTCGACGGCGAATCGGCGGAGCAGGCGGTGTAGGCGGTGTAGGCGGTGTGGACGGTGTAGGCGGTGTAGGCGGGGGGCCAACGGATCGTTCCGCTTCTCCTCCGCTTCACCTCCCTTTATGGCCTTTTGGTCGATAACACCCCCTCTACCGCGCCTTTCCTTCTGGAGACATGGAAGTCTCGTTTATGGTTGCAATCGGAATCCCATGCTTCCGGTTCATAGACCCTTGTTTTCTCTTACGAACCCAGGAGACGCTAGATAGCGTTTAGAAGCCCATTTTGACAATCTAACGAACTCCAGCGATCTTATTTAGGGTATTTGAGGGGAAAAAGGGACTTCCAGCACGAAATAGAGTCTATACGATTCGTTAGAATGGAAAATCCGTTGTTTTTGGCGAAATAGCGTCTCCTCGATTCGTTAGCCGCCTCCCTGCCGCCTCTCCGCCATCCGTTATGGCCTTTTGTACGATCACTCCAATGACCGTATTCGCAATGGGTCTTACTTGCAGGACAAGGCTATCCCCTAAGCCGCTCGGGCCTCTGGGATAGCCTTGTTCCGTTATAGCTTGTACTCGGGATAGATTCCGTTCAGGTGCCAGTTGCCCACGCGATGCAGCTTCAGCCTGGCGGGGTCGTGCAGCGTATGGATCCGGGCGTTGCGCCAATGCCGGTCGTAATTGTACTTGCGGTCCATCGAGGACGTTCCCGACACTTCGAACAACGCGTTCGTAATCTCGATCGAAGTCTCGGCGGCGAAATATTTGGCCGCATCGACGGCCAGCGTCGCTTGGCCCGCCGTCGTCTCGTCTAGCCGGGACTCCGCTTCGTCGATGGCCGCGGCCGCTCGGTCCAGCAGCGCCTCGGCCGCCTGCAGCCGGATGCCGAGCTCCCCGAACCTGCGGATCAGGTCGGGATCCTCGGACGCCCGCGCGTAGCCGCTCTTGAAGGGCGGCCGCGTCTTCTCCCGGACGAACCCGGCCGCATCCTCCAAGGCGGCCTTGGCGATGCCGACGTCGATGGCCGCGTGCAGAATCTGGCCGAACGCCCCGAACGTCTGCGGCTTCTCGAAGATGCGCCAATGCGCCACGACGCGATCGGCCGGCACGGCCACGTCGCGGAACACCGCGCTTCCGCTGGCCGTCGTCCGCTGGCCGATTCCGCTCCAGTCGTCGATGACGGCGACCCCCTCCGCGTCGCGGGGGACGAAGACGGTGACTCTTCTCTCTTCCTCGTCCAGGGCGGTCACCGGAATCCAGTGGGAATAGAGCGCGCCGGTCGTATAATATTTGCTTCCCGACAGCCGGTAGCTGCCGTCCCCCGCCTTCGTCAGCCGGGTCGTCATGTCCTTGAACCCCTTGATCCCCCTCTCCGCCAGCGCGTTGCCGAACTGGGCGCCGCGGAGCGCTTCGCCGAAGAAGAACCGCTTCTGCTCCTCGGTGCCCGCCAGCTCGAGCGAGCGGACGAAGAAGTGATGGTTCTGCGGAATTTGGCCGATCGCTCCGTCCGCCGCGGAGACGATCTTGAAGATCTCCGTCAGCGTCCGCACGGACACGCCCGGGCCTCCGTACGCCTTCGGCACGCACAGGCCGAGCAGCCCGCTCTCCCCGAGCCGCTTCAGCTCCTCGAACGGATGCCTCCGCTCGCGATCCCTCTCGGACGCCCCCTCCCGAATCCGTTCGGCGAATTCGCGGGCGGCCTCGATCGCCTCCTCGTCCGAACCGATCCGGCGGGCTTGCCGGCGCTCGGTGAAAAAGCGATCGGGCACCGGCGCCAGCGCGTAGGGCGATACCCTATCGGCGGACGGACGCTCGACGTTCCCGGACGCGAGCAGCTCCCGGGCCGCTTCCAGAGAATCCGGCGCCAGCCGCTCGGCGAGCGGACGAACTTCGCCAAGGAAGCCATACGCCGCCCACCGTTCGATCTCCCGGTCTACCATCTCAACAAGATCCGGGGAGAGCGTCGGTTCGAGCTCCTCGAGAAGACGGTCTCCATAGGCGGATTCCAGCGCCGATTCGGTCAGGCCGGCGTCCTTGGCGAGAAGCCTCCATGCCGCTTCCCGGTTGCTCTTCGCCCAGTCCGCGGCCGCGAGAACGTGCGCCAGTATGCGCTCTACCGTCGCCGGGTGCCGGCGGACGAGCCGTTCGGACGCCGTGACGACCAAAGGCGACGAAGCGACCCAGCTTCCGATCGGCCGCGCTCCGATCACCTCCCGCAAGCCGACGGCGAGCGCGCCGCCGGCGTGGACGGCATCCGCTTCCCCGGAGAGGAGCGCTTGGGACAGCGCTCTCGACAGTTCCCGGAACCCGTCGGTATCGGCGGCCGACGCCGGCTCCAAGCGGAGAGCGACCCGGCGAACGTCCGCTTCCTTCAAGCCCGCGAGGCGAAGGGCTTCCTCGAAGCCTCTCGTCGCTTCCGCCTCGGCCTCCGGGACCGCCGGCGAGCGCTCGGTCGGAATGCCGATGCGCGCCCCTGCCAGCTCTTCGATCGTTCGCAAGCTCGAATCCGACCGGACGAGAACGAACTCCCGTCGGCTCCGCGGGATCAGCGCGATCGCCTTGCGGCCCTGCTCCGGAGCGAGCGACGGCCACTCGCGAAGCGAAGACCCCCAGCGGATCGAATAGATCTCGCCCTCGATCCGAACCGTCCATTCGTTGTTCTCCGGCACGAACCCGAGCTCGATCCCTCTTCTGCGGAAGTCGACCGGCAGCTCTCCGAGCCGGTAAGCCAAGGAGGCCGCGGAAGGAATCCGCGAACGGATCCCCGCGGCGGCGGCACCGAGTCGAACGGACATGCCATCCCCTCCTACGCTTCTTCGCTCCGGTCGGTCGCGACCGGCGGCGCGGCCGAGAGAGCCGAGATCTCTCGGCGCCATTCCTCCGGAAGCTCGAAGTCGAGCGCGGCCAGCGACGGCTCCAATTGCTCCGGGCTTCGGGCTCCGATGATCGGAGCGGTAATAGCCGGATGGCCGAGCGCCCAGGCGACCGCGAGCGTAGCCGGATGGATGCCGCGCCGTTCGGCGTACGCCGCGAATCGCTCGGCCGTCTCGTAGTTCGCTTCTCCTTCGTAGCGCTTCGCGTAGCTGTCCACCTCGACGAGCCTTCCGCTCTCCGGACGCTTGCCGACCCCGTACTTGCCCGTCAGCAAGCCTCCACCGAGCGGGCTGTAGCTGATCGCTCCGAGCTGCTCCGATTGGACGAGCGGCAATATCTCGACTTCCGCCTGGCGCTTGACGAGGTTGTACATCGGCTGCACGAGCTCGAACCGCGCGAGCCCTTCCTTGGCGGAGAGGCCGAGCGCCTTCGCGATCTGCCAAGCCGCCCAGTTGCTGACGGCGGGATACAGAATTTTGCCCTGCCGCCGCAGATCGTCCAGCGCCCGCAGCGTCTCTTCCATCGGAGTGAGCGGATCGAAGCGGTGGATGAAGTAGAACTCGACGCGGTCGGTCCGAAGCCGCTTCAGGCTGCTCTCGACCGAGAGGAACAAGTGGCGGCGCGAAGCTCCCCTCGCGTTCGGGTCCTGTCCGGAAGGGAAGCCCGCCTTGGTCGTCAGGATCAGCCGGTCCCGTTCTCCCTGGATGAGCTCGCCGAGAATCTCCTCGGCGCGGCCCTCGTTGTAAATATCCGCCGTGTCGAAGAAGTTGATGCCCTTCTCCCGGGCGCGAAGGTACATCGCCTTCGAAGCCGCCTTGTCCGCGATGCCCCCGAACGACATCGTGCCGAAGCACAGCTTCGAGACTTGAATGCCCGTTCGGCCTACCGTACGATAAATCGCCATTGGAAATCCCTCCTCCTTTGCCATGATTGTACTCCCGCACGCGCGATTCCGATACCCGGACGATTCCAATCCATAGGCGGGAACCCGGCCCCGCCCGGGTACGCGTCCTCAGACCAGGACCCCGGCCCCCGACCGGGTACGCGTCCTCAGACCGGAAACCTGGCCTTGGGCCGGGAACCCGCCCTCAGACCGGGAACGTCCGAACCTTCGCTCCGGGATGATGATCGGGAAGATAGCGCTTGCCCGGCCCGAACAGCTTCTCCCGGAACGTCCCTTCCTCGTAGTCCGTCTTGTAGATTCCCCGCCTCTGAAGCTCGGGAACGACCAGCTCGACGAAGTCGACCAGGCTTCCCGGCGTGACGAAGTGGGCGAGGTTGAAGCCGTCCACGCCCGTCGCCTCGAAGTAGCTCTGAATGCCGTCCGCGACCTGGCGGGGATCCCCGACGATCGCGAACTTGCGGCTCAGACGGTCGAAGCTGCCCAGCACCTCGCGCACCGTCAGCTTCTTCGGGGCATCCTTCGTCAAGGAAGCGGCCCGCGATTGGCCGTGTTCCGTATGCTTGTACTCGAAGATCGCGTCGAGATCGGTATACCGCGAGAGGTCGTAGCCGCTCGATCCGCCGTATTGCGCTTTGGCCGCTTCCCCGCTCCATAAGCGCGAATATTCGGCGAATTTGAGCTCGGCCTCCTCCTCCGTCTCCGCGACGACGACGTTCAGGAACGTGAACGCCTTGATCTCCTCCGGGTCGCGCCCGTAGCGCTCCGCGCGGTTCTTGATGTCCTGGATCGACGACCGGGTCGCTTCCGGGGTCGGCCCGCCGACGAACAGGCACTCGGCGTGCTTGGCGGCGAAGTCGCGGCCCTTCGGGGACGAGCCCGCTTGGTAGATGACCGGCGTCCGCTGCGGCGACGGCTCGCTGAGGTGGGGGCCGGGCACTCTGAAAAACTTGCCGACATGGTTGATCTCGTGAACCTTGGACGGATCGGCGAACAGGTTCCTCCGAACGTCGTTGACGATCGCCCCGTCTTCCCAGCTGGCTTCCCAGAGCTTGTAGGCGACCTCGAGGAATTCGTCGGCCAGCTCGTAGCGGTCGTCGTGCTTCATCATCTCGTCATGGCCGAAGTTGCGGGCGGCGCTCGGCAAGTAGGAGGTGACGACGTTCCAGGCCAATCTCCCCTTGGTCAGATGATCCAGCGTCGACATTCTTCGGGCATGGGCGTACGGATGGTCATAGGTCGTGCTCACCGTCAAGGCGAACGACAGATGCTTCGTCGCTTGCGCCATGATCGGGATCGCGAAGGCCGGGTCGTTGAGCGGAACCTGCACCCCTTCGCGGATGGCAGGGTCCCGGCTTGCCTTGTAAACGTCGTAAATGCCGATGACGTCCGCGAAGAAGACCGCGTCGAACTTCCCCCTCTCGAGCAGCTGGGCCAACTCGGTATAGTAATCCAGATCCTTGTATCGCCTCGTTCGGACGTTGTCCGGATGCTTCCAGAGCCCATGGGAATTCAGCATCGCGCTGGTCATCTCGAACGCGTTCAGGCGAATTTGCTTGGCCATGCCTCTCACCGTTCCTTTCCCGACCCAAAACTCTATTTTTCTCATAGACAAACTCGGTTTAACGAATTGAGGCTATGCTAACACTGCCCAATTCCGGGTGTCAAGAGAAGGAAATTCCGGAAACTTTTTTTGCCGTGACCTATTGACATGTTCGATAACCGCGGTTTAAAGTAAGGCCAATCGCAAATCTCGGTGACTGATCCGTCAGAACTGTGACCAATTCCGGAGTCTTCCCCCGGCCCATAAGCGGCGGGAGGACGGGAGGGGCCGCTTTCGTATCGGATCGCGAAGCCTCTTCCGCGCCATGCCGGAAGAGGCTTTTCCGCGTTCGGGAATCCGCGAGGATGTTCTCTCGCCATTAATCCGAGTATTAAACTTAATTTTCTTGGTTATCAAGGTCCGCATTCGCGAAAGGAGCAGCCGGGTTGATCCAATTTCAAGGAGTCAGCAAAATTTTCAGATCGAAGAACAAGGAAGTCCGCGCGGTGGAGAACGTCACGCTGAACGTGAACAAAGGCGAGATCTACGGAGTCATCGGCTTCAGCGGAGCGGGCAAGAGCACCCTTCTTCGGCTGGTCAACCTGCTGGAGAAGCCCACCGAAGGCAAGGTCGTCGTGGGCGACCGGGATCTCACGGCGTTATCCGCCCGGGAGCTGCGCCAGCTGAGAAGGCGAATCGGCATGATCTTCCAGACGTTCAACCTGTTCAATTCGAGAACCGTCTACGGGAACGTCGCCTATCCGCTAAGACTCGCCCGAACGCCGAGAGCGCGGATCCGGGAACGGGTGACCGAGCTGCTTCGCTTCGTCGGGCTGGAGGACAAGGCGGACCAATACCCCGAGCAGCTGTCCGGAGGGCAGAAGCAGCGGGTCGGCATCGCCCGCGCGCTCGCCACCTCGCCCGACATCCTGATCTGCGACGAAGCGACTTCGGCGCTGGACCCGGAGACGACGGGAGAGATTCTGAAGCTGCTGAAGAAGGTCAACGAAGAATACGGCATCACCATTCTCCTGATCACCCACGAGATGCACGTCATCCGCAGCATCTGCGACCGCGTGGCGGTCATGGAGAACGGAGCCGTCATCGAGGAGGGGCCCGTATTCGATATTTTCGCCCACCCCAAGAAGCAGACGACCCGGAGCTTCATCAGCTCCGTCCAGAACGACAAGCTGTCGCCCAAGCTGCTCGCCCTTCTCAAGCAGCATCACTCCGGGCGCTTGTACCGCGTCGTCTTCAAGGGCGGGACGACCGGCGAACCGGTGCTGTCGCGCGCGGCCAAGAAATACGACATCGACTTCAGCATCATCTACGGCAGCATCAACGAGCTTCAGGGCCAACTGTTCGGCAGCTTGATCGTGGAGTTCGCGGGCGAGGACTCGGAGATCGCCCGGGTCGTGGAGGAGCTGGAGCGGACCGTCGAAATATGGGAGGTGATCGATCATGAAAGTTGACTGGAGCACGTTCTGGGTTCGGCTCGTCGAAGCGACCGGCCAGACGCTGACGATGGTGTTCTTCACCTTGATCTTCTCGAGCGTCCTCGGCCTGATCATCGGCTTGCTCCTCTTCGTCACCCGGCGGGGGAACATTCTCGAGAACCGGTTCGTCTTCTTCGTCCTCAATCTGGCGATCAACATCATCCGGCCGATTCCTTTCATCATTTTCCTCGTCACCATCAGTCCCTTCACCCGCCTCGTCATCGGGACGACGATCGGAACGTGGGCGGCCATCTTCCCCATGACGATCGTCGCGTCGTTCGTCGTCGCGCGGGTCGTGGAGAACAATCTCGTCTCCATCGATCCCGGCATCATCGAAGCCGCCAAGGCGATGGGCGCGGGCCCGTTCCAGATTATCTTCGGCGTGCTCATTCCCGAAGCGCTCGGCCCTCTCATCCTCGGGCTCACGTTCATGACGGTCGGCCTGATCGACTTCTCCGCGATGGCGGGAACGGTCGGCGGCGGCGGACTCGGAGACCTGTCGATGACGTACGGCTACCAACGGTTCGACGGCTCCGTCATGCTCGTCACCATCGTCATTCTCGTCCTTCTCGTGCAGATCGCCCAATTTATCGGCAACGCCGCTTCCCGCAAGTTCCTGCGCCGTTAATGAAGGGATCTCATATAGACCAAACCCAAAGGAGATGCGTAGAGTTGAAAAAGAAATGGATGCCCGGTATCGCCCTGATCCTCGCGTTCGGCGTTCTCGCCGCTTGCGGAGCCCGCAACGATAATTCAGAAGGAGGAGCGGCCGCCAGTCCGAGCCCGTCCAAGGCCGCATCCGAATCCGTCTCTGCATCCGCCTCCGCTTCGGCTCCCGCTTCCGAGTCGCCCAGCCCTTCCCCGTCGGACGAACCCAAGGAACCGGTCAAGGTCAAGATCGGCGTCACCGGCTCCGACGGCGAGACGTGGCCGCTCCTGAAGAAGAAGGCGAAGGAGCGAAACATCGAGATCGAGCTCATCGAATTCTCCGATTACACGCTGCCGAACCTGGCGCTGGCGAACAAGGAGGTCGACATCAACTCCTTCCAGCACCTGGCGTTCCTGAGCCAATTCAACGTCGAGCACAACCTCGACATCGTTCCGATCGGTTCCACGGTCGTCGCTCCGCTCGGCTTGTATTCCAAGAAGTACAAATCCGTCGACGAGATTCCGGACGGCGCCAAAATCGCCATTCCGAACGATCCGGCCAACCAGGGCCGCGGCCTGCTCGTGCTCCAGCAGGCGGGGCTGCTGAAGCTGAAGGACGACGTCGGCCTGTACGGCACGACGGACGATATCGTAGACAACCCCCGGAAGCTGAACATCGTCCCCGTCGTCGCCCAGCAGACGCCGCGCGTGCTTCCGGACGTCGCCGCCTCCATCATCAACGGCGGCATCGCCGGCCAAGCCGGACTGAAGCTGGAGGACGCTATTTTCCACGACGACCCGCAAGCCGAGTCCACCCGCCCGTACATTAACGTCTTCGCCGTCCGCGCCGAGGACAAGGACAACGAGACGTACCGGACCATCGCCAAGCTGTACCAGGAGCCGGACGTCGTCGAGACGGTCAAGAAGGATACGAACGGCGCCAGCTTCGTGACGGACATCCCGGTCGATCAGCTGCAGGCGACGCTGGATAAGCTGATCGCGGATATCAAGGCAGCCAAGAAGTAATAGAAAAGAATCGCGCACGGTACGGACGATAGGGCTGCCCGCCGTCATCCTGGATGACGAACGGGCAGCCCTTTGTCGGTCGGCGCCGATCCGGCTTACTTCGCTTTGCTCCTCGGAAGCTCGTTGTTCGCGATCATCTCGCCGAAGGGGCTGATGTAAGACCGCTGCTCCTTCTCCTTACTCCTATTGAGCGGCAGCAGCGGGAAGACGGACTCCGCGAACTGATACGCTTCCTCCAAGTGCGGGTAGCCGGACAAAATGAAGGTGTCGATGCCGAGCTCGGCGTATTCCAGCATCCGATCGGCGACCGTCCGCGGGTCGCCGACGAGCGCCGTCCCCGCCCCGCCGCGCACGAGGCCGACTCCGGCCCACAGGTTCGGGCCGATCTCGAGCTTGTCCCGGCTGCCGCCGTGCAGCTCCATCATCCGGCGCTGCCCGACCGAATCGAAGCGGCCGAGAATGCTCTGCGCTTCGGCGATCGTCTCGTCGTCCAGATAGCGGATGAGATCGTTCGCCGCCTCCCACGCCTTCTCTTCCGTCTCCCGGACGATGACGTGCAGCCGAATGCCGAACCGCACCGTCCGCCCTTGCTCGGCCGCCAGCTTACGGACGGTAGCCATCTTCTCGGCGACCTGCGCCGGAGGCTCGCCCCAGCTCAGATAGACGTCGATATGGTTCGCCGCCACCCGGTGCCCGGCGTCGGAGGAGCCTCCGAAGAACAGTGGCGGATACGGCTTCTGCACGGGAGGATACAGCACCTTGCCTCCGGTCACGCGCACGTAATCGCCTTCGAAGTCGACCTGTTCGCCTTGCAAGGTCCGGCGCCACACCGTCAGGAATTCGTCCGTCAGATCGTACCTGGCGTCATGGTCCAGATGCAGCCCTTCTCCCGCCAATTCCACCGCGTCGCCGCCGGTCACCACGTTGACCAGCAGCCGGCCCCCGGAGATCCGATCGAACGAGGAGGCCATGCGCGCGGCCGTCGTCGGCGACATCAAGCCGGGCCGGACCGCGACGAGGAACTTCAGGTGTTTCGTGGCGGGGATGAGGGCGGACGCCGCGATCCACGGGTCCTCGCACGATTTGCCCGTCGGCAGAAGAACGCCCCCGTAGCCGAGCGTGTCCGCCGCCTTGGCGATCTGCGTCATGTAATCGAAGTCGACCGCGCGGGCCCCGTGCGTCGTCCCCAAGTATTTGCCGTCCCCGTGCGTCGGGATAAACCAGAACACTTCCATGGCCGTTCGGCTCCTCTCCTTCTATTCTTCTTGCTTCTTTCTTCTACTAGTTTCGCCTTTTCGCCCATCTTCCGGACTCGAAGAGAACCGCAGGGAACCGGAAAGCGGCTAACGAATGTAAAAGCGTTATTTCGTTCAGCGCGACTTCTGCAGCAGCTGCCACACCCGGTTCGTCCACTGCGACTTGTCCGCGTTCAAATACTGGCTCGCCAGCCCGCGCACCGGATCGCCCGCGTAGAACCGCTCGTACAGCTCGTGGCGGGAGCCGAGCGGGCTGCCGATCAGGTCCCACGCCAGCTTGAACAGCCGCACCTTGTTCTCCGCGTCCAGGGACACTCCCTCGAAGTAGCGGCGGAGCAAGTCGCCGATCGGCCCGTCGAACGCTCCCACGCTCGAAGGCGTCTGGATGAAGCCGCCTCCTCCGACCTGCTGCAGGATCTCGATCGCCCTCGGGTACAGCTTCGTCCCGAGGCTTCTCGCCGTGTCGATGAACGACGGTTCCGGAACCCACACTCCCGTCGCCGGATCGGCCTTCGCCCGCGCCTCCGAAGCGATCAGCAGCGCCTTCATCGTATCGATCTGCGTGATCAGCTCCCCGAGCTTCTCCTGAACGTGGAGGAACCCGTTCACGCCGATCGAGTCGGCGATCGCGAAGGCGACGCCCGCGACGAACTCGAGCTTGGCGACGAAGCGGACGACCGTCTGGTGGAACGCCAGCGCGTTGGAGCTCTGGTGGGAACGCAGCTGCCAGACCGCGTCCGCGTCCCCGTACAGGAGGACCCGCTCCCAGGGGATAAGCACTTCGTCGAACAGAAGCACCGCGTCCATCTCGTCGTACCGGGCGCTGAGCGGATGATCCGCCCCGAGGTCGCTCGCGAACGATTCCCGGCACACGATATGAAGCCCCTTCGAGCCGGCCGGGACGATGAGCGCGTGGGCGTGCTTGCTGTGGCGGGAGTCGAGCCGGTAGAACGAGAAGATGAGAAAATCGTGCGTATAAGGAGCCCCCGTGGCGATCATCTTCGCCCCGCTGACGACGATCCCTTCCTCGGTCTCGCGCACGACGTGCAAATACCGCTCCGCGATCCGCTTGTCGTCCAGCCCCTTGGAGCGGTCGATCTGCGGATCGAGAATCGAGGTCGTGAGGAACCGGTCGTTGTCCCGCGCCAGCTCGTAATAAGCCGAGACCTTCGCCTCGAGTCCGGAATCCAGCTTGCCGAGATGCTTCCGCGCGCCGTACCAGCCCGCGACGAGCGAACGGGCGTAATCCGACAGCCGGCTCATGACCCCGTTCGTCTCCTGCGCCCAATAGTCGAACGCCCGGCTTCTCTTGGCGAGGTCTTCCGGCGTATACGGAACGAGGAACGAGCTGTGGGCGTACGCCTCGCGGCCCGGCACCGCGAACCCGACGTTCTCCCTTCTCTTCGGATCGTCCAGCAGATCGAACAGGCCGCGGATCGTGTCCAGCGTCCCCGAGAACGCCGGATGCCCGGACAGATTGTCCACCCGCCCGCCGTCGATCCACACGTTCCGGCCGTCCCGCAAGCTATCGATAAATCGTTGTCCTCTGGAAGCCATTCGCCGCTACCTCTCCCCCGCGCCAAGCCGGCTTCCGCGGAAGGCCGCCCCCGGGTGGCGGTCCGGCAGCCGGCTCCGTTCCCCGAACAGCTTCTCGCGCATCGTCCCTTTGGCGTATTCCGTCTTGTACAAGCCCCGTTCCTGCAAGATCGGCACGACAAGCTCGATCATGTCCTTCAAGGTGCCCGGCGTCATCAGATGCGCCAGGTTGAAGCCGTCGATGCCGGTATTCTCCATCCAGCCCTGCATCTGGTCCGCCACCTCCTCCGCCGATCCGAACAGAAGCGGACTGCGGCCGCCGATGCGGGCGTTCTCCTCCATGATCTCGCCGACGTTCATCCGCTTCTCCGACATCGTCGTATAGCGGGCGACGGAGGCTTGTCCCGCGTCGGAAGCGTAATACTCCAGGTAATCGGAGCGATCGTAGGCGGCCAGGTCGATGCCGCTGAAGCCGCCGTACAACGCTTGCGGCCCGTCGTAGCTCCGAAGCGCCGTGTATTCCCGCAGCTTCTCCTCCGCTTCGGCCCTCGTGCGTCCGACGATGGCGTTCGCCGCCATGAACACCTTGACGTCCTCCGGCCTGCGGCCGTAAGCGGCTGCCTTCGCCCGGATATCGTCGACGTAAAACCTCATGCTCTCGTAATTGTGGGCGTCGATGAACACGCATTCCGCGTGCTTCGCCGCGAACTCGCGCCCCCGCTTCGACGTCCCGGCCTGGTACAGAACCGGCGTCCGCTGCGGCGACGGCTCGCTGAGATGGGGCCCCGGCACCCGGTAATATTTGCCGACGTGATCGATCGGGCGGACCTTCGCCGGGTCCGTGTAGATGCCCCGCTCCGCGTCGCGGATAACCGCGTCGTCCTCCCAGCTCGCTTCCCACAGCTTGTAGACGACTTCCATGTATTCGTCGGCGACCTCGTAGCGGTCGTCGTGCTTCACGACGCCGTCGAGCCCGAAGTTCAGAGCCGCGCTGGGCAGAAAAGAAGTGACGATGTTCCAGCCGATCCGACCGTTCGTCAGGTGGTCGAGCGTGGACATCCGCCTCGCGTGGGCGTACGGCGGCTCGTACGTCGTCGGCACCGTGACCGCGAAGCTTAGGTGCTCGGTCGCGTAAGCCATCGTCGGAATGATGAGCGACGGGTCGTTGACCGGCGCCTGGATGCCGTCGCGGAGCGCCGCGTCCCGGCTCCCGCGGTAGATGTCGTAAAATCCGAGCACGTCGGCCAGGAACAGCGCCTCGAACTTGCCCCGCTCCAGAAGCTTCGCGAGGTCGACCCAATATTGCAGCTCCTTGTAGCGGTAACGCTCGTTCTCGGGATGCTTCCACAAGCCGTGAGCGCTGTGCATCGCGCAGTTCATGTCGAACGCGTTGAGTAAAATTTGCTTGGCCATGCTCCTGATCCCTCCTTGCTTATCGGCGATAGCCGGCCCCCGGATGACGCTCCGGCAGCCGGCTCCGTCCCGCTCCGAACAGCTTCTCGCGCATCGTGCCCGGGGCGTATTCCGTCTTGTAGACGCCTCGCTCCTGAAGAATCGGAACGACGAGGTCGACGAAGTCCTTCAGGCTCGACGGCGTCACCAGGTGCCCCAGGTTGAAGCCGTCGATGCCCGTCTTCTCCGCCCATTCCTGCATCCGGTCCGCCACCTCCTCGGCCGAACCGGTCAGCACGACGGCCCGGCCGCCGATCTTCTTCACCTTCTCGACGACTTCGCCGTAGGTGAGCGGCTTCTCCGCCATCGTCGTGAAGCGCGCCATCACGGTCTGGCCGTGATCGGTGTTCCGGTACGCGAGAACGTCGTCCGGCGCTCCCCGCGAGAGGTCGATTCCCGTGTAGCCGCCGTAGAGCGCCTGCGGCCCTTCCTCGCTGGCGAGCCGGGTCAGCTCGCGGAACTTCTCCTCCGCCTCCGCGGACGTCCGGCCCACGACCGTGCTCAGCGCCATGTATACTTGAACGTCGTCCGGCTGCCGGCCGTGCCGGACCGCCTGGGCGCGGATGTCGTCCACGTAGAACTTCATGCTCTCGAACGAGTGGCCGTCGATGAACACGCATTCCGCGTGCTTCGCCGCGAACGCCCGCCCCCGCGCCGACGCGCCGGCTTGATAGAGAACCGGCGTCCGCTGCGGCGACGGCTCGCTCAGATGCGGGCCTGGCAGCCGGCAGTGCCTTCCCCGGTGGTCGATCTCATGAACTTTGGCCGGATCCGTATAGACGCCGCGGGCGGCGTCGCGCACGACCGCCCCGTCCTCCCAGCTTCCCTCCCACAGCTTGTAGACGACTTCCATGTACTCGTCGGCGATGTCGTACCTCTCGTCGTGCCCGATCATCTTCTCCAGCCCGAAGTTGCGGGCCGCGCTTGGAAGAAAAGAAGTGACGACGTTCCAACCGATTCTTCCGCCGGTCAGATGGTCGAGCGTCGTCATTCGCCGCGCGTGGGCGTACGGGTGCTCGTACGTCGTCGGCACCGTTACCGCGAAGCAGAGATGCTCGGTCTCGTAGGCCATCGTCGGGATAAGTAGAGAAGGATCGTTGATCGGCACCTGGATGGCGTCCCGCAGCGCCGCGTCGCGGCTGCCCTTGTACACGTCGTAGAATCCGAACACGTCGGCGAGGAAGAGGGCATCGAACTTGCCCCGCTCGAGGAGCCGGGCCAGCTCGACCCAATACTTCAGGTCCTTGTAGCGATGCCGTTCGCTCTCCGGATGCTTCCACAGGCCGTGGGCGTTGTGCATCGCCGCGTTGATGTCGAAGGCGTTCAGCCGGATCTGCTTCCCCATCCCGCGTCACCCTGGCTCCTGAACGCCCAGCTCGTATTGCCCGACGAAGAGATGGCACAGCTCGCTCGAGTACGCCATGAGCCCGCCCGCCTGGGCGTCGCGGAAGTGTCTCTCGAACGGCAGCGCCTTCGTGTAGGCGAGCCCGCCGCCGACGCGGATGCCGAGCTCGGCGATGTCCTTGGCGATCTGGTTGGCGAGAATCTTCGCCTCCAGAGCGAGAATGTTCGTCTCGGCGGAGCCTTCGTCCGCGAGCGCCAGCGTATGCTCGGCGAGCAGCTTCGCCGCCGTCAGGCGGGCGTGCACGGCCGCCGTCTCGAACTGGATCCACTGGGCGTGGGACAGCGGCTTGCCGGTCGCGCCGAGCGTCTTGGTCCGCGCGTGTTCCTTGAGCGCGTCGTAGGCGGCCTGGGCGATTCCGAGCGACAGCCACGGAAGGCCGAGGCCGATCAGGTTCTGGCGGCCTTCGGGAGGGGGGCCAAGCCGGTTCTCCCGCTTCAGCCGGGCGCCGCGGAAGCCGATGAGCTGGCTTCTCGTGCCCCTCATGCCGAGAGCGTCCCAGATGTCGTGAATCTCGAGCGTGTCGTCCCGCTCGACGCCGAAGAACGCCGGGGCGCCGTCGATGCTGACGTTAATAAGGAAGTAGTCCGCCAGCTCGGCCCCGGACACGAACCGCTTCGCGCCTTCCAGCTTCCAATCTCCGCCCGGCAGCCGCTCCGCTTCCTGAACCGGGTTCAGGAACAGGTTGCCCGAGGTCGGCTCGCTCAGCGCGTTCGCGAAGCGCTTGCCTTGACGGAACTCGCGCACGTAGCGCGCGGACGTCTCGGGCGAGGAGAGCGCGATCAGCGTCTCGGCTGCCCCCGTGTTCATGAGCCAGATGCAAGCCGTCGCCGGGCAGCCCCGGGCGATCTCGAAGACGATTCGTCCGAACGCCCGGAACGAGAGACCCGCTCCTCCTTGTTCCTCCGGCAGAATGGCCGCGTCCAATCCCGCATCGAACAGCCGCCGGAGATTATCCTTCGGCAGCGCCGCTTCTTGGTCGGTCTGCGCGGCGGCGGGCGCGAATCCTGCCGCCAGCTCTTCCGCCTTCTCGACCCACGGCCGATCCTTCGCAGGGTATGCCATTGTACTCATCGCTCGATTCCTCCGTATGATCGTCTTTTGCTTTTCCCCGGCGGCTCTACTTCGGCAGGTACTCGGTCGTGAACGCCTCGTTCACGTCGACGTCCTTCTTCAGCAGCCCGGCTTCCAGCAGCTGCTTCTCGTTCTCCGTCCAGCGCTCTTCCTTCATGACGCCCCAGCCCTCCTTCTCGGCGTCGCCTCCGTAGACGTACGGCTTGTAGGCTTTGGCTTGCTCGTTCATGGCCGCGACCGGCAGGTCCTTGTTGTCTTGATGGATTCGCTCGTTGATCTCCTCGGCATGGTCGAAGTAGTAGGCCCAGCCTTTCTTGACCGCGCGCAGATACGCCTTCACGACTTCCGGATGGTCCTTCAGGAACGATTCCGACGTGATGATCGTGATCTCGTACGGGTCGTAGCCGGATTCGGAGAACAGGAGGGCTTCCGCTTCGACGCCCTGCTCCTTCAGCGTGATCGGCTCGGACGTGGCGAAGCCGTGAAGAAGGGAGGTCTCGTCTTCGAGGAACCGGACGAGCGTGCCGTCGGTCACCTGCTCCTTGAGCTTCAGGTTATATTTCTTCTTCACGTATTCGTATGCGGGTACCCCCGGTACGAAGAAGGCCGTTCGGCCGTTCAGATCCTCGAACGTCTTGATGTCCTGTCCCTTGTGGTAAATCAGCGCCTGCGGCGAGCTCTGCAGCACGCCCGCGACGGCCACGATCGGCAGGCCCTCCTCGCGGTTCTGGAGCACCGTGTCCGCTTTGGCGAAGCCGAAGTCGGCCTTGCCCGCGGCCACGATCTGGCGGCCGTTCACCTTGGGCCCGCCGGACTTGATCTCCACGTCCAGGCCCTCTTCGGCGAAGTAGCCCTTGACTAGAGCGGCGTAGTCGCCGCCGTATTCGGGCTCCGCGAACCAGCCCAATTGAACCGTCACCTTGCGCAGCTCTTTGGAAGCTTCGGAGGACGTCTCGGCGGAAGCGGAAGGGGACGCGCTTGCGGGTTCGGCGGCGGAAGCCGGCGGGGAAGCGGAGTTGTCCGCGCCCGGCGAAGCGCCGCCGCCGTTGCCGTTGCCGTTGCCGCTGCTGCCGCAGCCCGCCAGCAGCAGTACGAACAGGGAGGCCGCGACGGCCAGGTTCAACTTTTTTATTTTCATAGATGAATCCGTCCTCTCTTGAACGAGTTAAAATGATGACTTCGAACCGTCAGTCGTGGTCGCCCCGCATCTCGGATTCGTGCCAGGAGCCGAGCCACTTGCGCGACAGCCCGTTCACGATCTGGTAGAACGCGATTCCGAGAATGGAGGCCATGAGGCCGCAAGCGAACAGGTACGGGGTCTGGATGCGCATGGCCGCATACGTGATCGCGTACCCGAGACCGCCTTGGCCGCCGCCGACTCCCGCCACGTATTCGCCGACGATCGCCCCGATGACGCACAGGGAGCAGGAGATTTTGAGCCCGCCCACGATATAGGGGAGCGCCGCCGGAATTCGCAGCCTCCACATCGTCTGCCACTTGGTGGCGTTGTAGAGGGTGAACAGGTTGTTCAAGTTCTTGTCCGTCGAGTTCAGGCCGATCAGCGTATTCGATAACATAGGGCAGAATCCGATGAGAAAAGCGATCGTCACGATCGAGCGGATACCGGCGCCGAACCAGATCACGATGATGGGAGCGACCGCCACGATCGGAATCGTCTGCAGCACGATCGCGTACGGGTAGATGCTTCGCTCGACGATCTTCGAGCTGGCCAGCAGGATCGCCCCGAGCACGCCTCCGATCACGGAGAGCAGGAAGCCCAGAATCGTCTCGATCAGAGTCGTCGACACCGATCCGAGCAGATGCGTCCAGTTGTCCGCCGCGGCCGCGACGATGTCGGACGGCTTGGGCAGCAGGTAGGTCGGCAGCTCCGCGATCGCCACGACGGCCTGCCAGGCTCCGACGAAGAGGACGAAGGCGATCAACGGAGGTCCTATTCGGCTGAGCAGGTTGCTGAAGACCGGGTTCATATCGGCCCGATGCCTCCTTCCTAGTGCTTCAGGGATTCGTTCACGAGACCGACGAAGCGGCCGAATTCCGGACCGGTCCGGAACCGGTCGCCGCGAGGATACGGGACGTCGACCGCGATCTCGCGCGAGATTCGCCCCGGCCTCGGCGTCATGACGAGAATCCGGTTCGACAGATAGACCGCCTCGAAGGCGTTATGGGTCACGAACAGCACCGTCATTCCCGGGTTCCTCCGCCAGATCGACAGCAGCTCCTCCTGAAGGGTCTGTCTCGTGATCTCGTCCAAGGCGCCGAACGGCTCGTCCATGAGCAGGATTCTCGGATTCGCGATCAGCGCCCGGGCGATCGACACCCGCATTCTCATGCCGCCGGACAGCTGCCGGGGCAGCGCCTTCGCGTAATCCTGGAGCCCGACGAGCTCGAGCGCGCGCTCCGCTTCCTCGTCCTGCACCTTGCGGGGCGCCTGTCGAAGCTTAAGCGGCAGCGCGACGTTGTCCCGGACGGAGCTCCAGGGCATAAGAGTCGCTTCTTGGAAAACGAACGAGATTCCGTTAGACCTGCGGGCCTCCTCCGGCGTAGTACCGAGAACCTCGATCTTGCCGGCGGTCGGAGCGGACAACCCCGCCGCCATCCGGAAGATCGTCGATTTGCCGCAGCCGGACGGGCCGACGAACGAGATCAATTCCCCCTCTCCGACCTCCAGGTTCGCCTCTTGCACGGCCGCGGTTCCGTTGGGATAGACTTTCGACACGTCCTGAAGACGCAGAATCGGCTGCATGCGTTCCCCCCCTCTTGATGTTCGTTGCCGGGAAAAAGAAAAGCCGCCAAAAAGGCTCCGCGAACGGGAACGATTTTGGGCGGCACTTCCAGTTGGTCTGGTCAGTATCCTGCCTATCCGGGCTTGTCGCCTCGGACGGATTACCTTGAATCTTAATGATACAATTCCTACTTGTCAAGTTGGTATTGGAGTTGATAAATTGATAGAATAGAAGCGAACGACAGCCTTTCGACGCTTTCCCGAAACCCTATTTTGGACAAGCAAAGGAACGATGGAAGTATGGCCGAAGCCCGCAGAAGAAGATTCACGCCGAAGCAGAAAGCTCGCATCATCGCCAAGCTTCTCGAGGAGAACCGGACCATCGCCGAGCTCGCGGAAGAGTTCGACATCCACCCGATCCAGCTCCATCGCTGGAAGAATCAAGCCGTAGCGAACCTGCACCGGCTCTTCGAGAAGGACGACAAGCAAGCCGAGAAGCTGAGAAGCGCCTACGAAGAGAGGATCGGCGACATGCAGGAAGAGATCGAGCAGCTGAACCGTCAGCTGGAATGGCTCAAACGCGTCGCCGCCATGAACCTGCCGAAGGAGAACCGGAGCGGACTCGTGCAGCTCGAAGAGCCGGCTCTTCCGATCCGGACGCAGACCGAGCTGCTCGGATTAAGCCGCTCCACGCTGTACTACCAGCTCCGCCGCAAGTCCTCCGGCGGAATCTCCGCGAGACGCAGCGGCAGAATCGGCCGTCTGGACGACGTCAAGCCGGCCTTCCTCCCCGTCGGCCTGAACGTGGAGCAGATGCGGCAGATCGCCGAGATCGACCTCCCCAGGCTCAAGATCCAGAACGGTTGGATGGACGTGTTCGGCGGGTATCATTAACTTATTTTCGGCGGAACGGTGTTCAATTCGGCCGGATTGCGCGGCGAGATCCTTTGCCATCGGATAAAGGAAATCTATTATCAAGCTGTCCCGTTATAAAAAAGTTGATGCGTTCAGAGGCTCCAAAAAAGTAGAGACGGTTCCTTCGCCGACTAGGCAAGGGAACCGTCTTCTTCGTTATTTCGCGATCGCGTCCAGCATTCGGAGCAGCATCGCGGCCGCTTCCGCTCTCGACGCCCGCTCGTTCGGAGCGAACCGGTTGCCGTCCGCGCCGGTCACGATTCCGGCCTCCCGGACGGCCGCCGCCGCTTCCCGAACCCAGGCGGGCAGCGTCTCTTCGTCCGCGAACGGCTCGGAAGCCGCATCGACGGAGCGGAACTTCTGCGTGCGGGCGATCATGGCCGCCATCTCCGCGCGGTTGATCTTCTCGCCGGGACGGAAGGTGCCGTCGGCGAAGCCGGTCGCGAGCCCGGCTTGCGCGGCGGCGGCGATCGGGCCTCGTGCCCAGGCGCCTATGGCCGATGCGTCGGCGAAGGCCGGCTCGTTATCGGCGGGTGCCGCCAGTCCGAGCGCCCGGGCCAGCATGACCGTGAACTCGGCCCGGGTGATCGGCGCGTCCGGCTCGAACCGCCCGTCGGAATAGCCTTGGACGATGCCTTTGGCCGCGGCTTCCCGGATGGACGACTCCGCCCAGTGATTCCGGGTATCCTCAAAGATGGGCTTCTCGGGTTTCTCTGGTTTCTCGGGCGCCTCCTTCTTCTCCGCGGAGAAGACGGCGAACTTCGTGAAATGTCCGACCTTGGCGACGAACATAGCGTTCTCCGCCCGACCTTCGACTTCGACCCAACGCGCGTCCTTCTCGTCGTAATAGAAGAGAGCCGGCCTGCGAGCGTCCCCGATCTCGTCCGGATTGAACTTGAAGCGGAGCGTCACCGGTTGCTTGAAGTCGCCCGCGACGCTGGCGAGCAGTTCGAATACCGGACTGAGGAGACGAAGCTCTCCCGGAACCTGAACCGAGCCGGCTCCCAGCTTCCGGATCGTCAATTGGTAGGAGCCGTCGAATACCCCTTCGGGAACGTAGATCTCGACTTCGTCGCCGAAGCTGGCCGAGCAAGCTCCCGCGCCGCAAGATGTCGTTCGTTCGCTGACCTGAACCGGGGTCGCGGACGTCGAATCCGAGACGGTCGGCTTGGCGACGATGACCCGGACCGCGGCTTGAACGCCCGCCGGATTGGAGATGCCATCCGGCAATGCCAGCGTGCCGGCGAAAACGTACGTTCCAGCCTTGCGACCGTTATAAACCGGTTCCCCATCGTTCCATGTTAACATAACCGTTGCCTTATCCCCGCTGCTCAGGAGCGCCTCCGTCTGCGCGGGCAAGGGGATCGAGCTCAGCTTCGTTCCATAAGGCACTTTGATGTCGCTGAGCGACGGTACGCTTGCCACCGTTAACGGAATCGGATCGGGATCCGGCTCCGCGGTCTTCTCCTGCACGATGACCCGTACCGTCGCCTTCAGGCCTCCCGGATTCGTCGCGCCTTCCGGAGGCGTCAGTGTGCCGGTGAACGTATACGTTCCAGCCGCATTGCCGACGTACGCCGGGGCGCCCTCGTTCCAGGTTACGCTGGCCGTGCCATGATCCCCGTTGCTCAGTTTGACCGTCACCTGCGAAGGGAGAGGAACATCGGCCAACTTCGTCCCGTATGCTACCGTCAATTCAGACAGCGACTCCACTTCGGTTACCGTTACTGGGACGACGGGCTTCTCTTGCACGATCACCCGTACCGTCGCCTTCAAGCCGCCCGGATTCGTTACGCCTTCTGGCGGCGTCAATGTTCCGGTGAATGTATACGTGCCGGCAGCATCTCCGTCGTACGCTGGAACGCCCTCGTTCCAGGTTACGCCAGCCGTGCCATGATCCCCGTTGCTCAGTTTGACCGTTACTTGCGAAGGCAAAGGAACATCAGATAACTTCGTCCCGTACGCTACCGTCTGGTCAGACAGCGACTCCACTTCCGTTACCGTCACCGGTACGATTGGCTTCTCTTGTACGATGACCCGTACCGTCGCCTTCAGGCCGCCCGGATTCGTTACGCCTTCCGGCGGTGTCAGGGTGCCTATGAACGTATAGGCGCCGGCCGTATCGCCGTTGTACGCCGGGGCGCCCTCGTTCCAGGTTACGCTGGCCGTGCTACTATCCCCGCTGCTCAGTTTGACCGTTACCTGCGAAGGGAGCAGAACGTCGGCCAACTTCGTCCCGTACGCTACCGTCAGTTCAGACAGCGACGCCACTTCGGTTACCGTTACTGGGACGACGGGCTTCTCTTGCACGATGACCCGTACCGTCGCCTTCAGACCGTCCGGATTCGTTACGCCTTCTGGCGGCGTCAATGTTCCGGTGAATGTATACGTGCCGGCAGCATCTCCGTCGTACGCTGGAACGCCCTCGTTCCAGGTTACGCTGGCCGTGCTACTATCCCCGCTGCTCAGTTTGACCGTTACCTGCGAAGGGAGCAGAACGTCGGCCAACTTCGTCCCGTACGCTACCGTCAGGTCAGAAAGTGACTCCACTTCCGTTACCGTCACCGGTACGAGAGGCTTCTCTTGCACGATGACCCGCACCGTCGCCTTCAGACCGTCCGGGTTCGTCGTACCTTCAGGTGGCGTCAATGTTCCGGTGAACGTATACGTTCCAGCCGCATTGCCGTCATAAACCGGATCGCCCTCGTTCCAGGTTACGCCAGCCGTGCCATGATCCCCGTTGCTCAGCTTGACCGCCACTTGCGACGGGAGCGGAACATCGGCCAACTTCGTCCCGTATGCTACCGCCAGGTCAGAAGGTGACTCCACTTCCGTTACCGTCACCGGTACGACGGGCTTCTCTTGCACGATGACCCGTACCGTCGCCTTCAGACCGTCCGGGTTCGTCGTGCCTTCAGGTGGCGTCAATGTTCCGGTGAACGTATACGTTCCAGCCGCATTGCCGTCGTACGCCGGAGCGCCCTCGTTCCAGGTTACGCTGGCCGTGCTACTATCCCCGCTGCTCAGTTTGACCGTTACCTGCGAAGGGAGCAGAACGTCGGCCAACTTCGTCCCGTACGCTACCGTCAGGTCAGACAGCGACTCCACTTCCGTTACTGTTACTGGGACGACGGGCTTCTCTTGCACGATGACCCGTACCGTCGCCTTCAGACCGTCCGGGTTCGTCGTGCCTTCAGGTGGCGTCAATGTTCCGGTGAACGTATACGTTCCAGCCGCATTGCCGTCGTACGCCGGGGTGCCCTCGTTCCAGGTTACGCCAGCCGTGCCATGATCCCCGTTGCTCAGCTTGACCGCCACTTGCGACGGGAGCGGAACATCCGCCAACTTCGTCCCGTACGCTACCGTGATATCGGTCAGAGAAGCCGCTTCGTCGGCGGTCGGATTCGCGCGGAAGACGACCGCGATCGGATCCCCCGCCGCATAACCGGCCGCGTCGTCGCGCTTATAGCGCACGAGCACGTTCGCGTCCCCGTCGAACGTCGGTTCCGCAGCGCCGTCATAAGGAGTGTAGGAGGGCTCTCCTTCTTTTTTATACTCCATCTTCTCATTCAATCCGACGATCTTGTTATGGACGTCGTCGGCCGATACGGACGGCGCCCCGACTTTGACCCGGAACAGCATGCCTTGGCTGTACCCGCCTGCGGCCAGATAGCTGCCGTCGTCCGCCTGGCGGACGTATCCCAGATTGCCGCCGCCGTCCAGCCATTTGTCCCACTGCCGGACGCCGGTACCGTTTACTTTCACCAACAAGCCTTGGTCGACATTGTTGCCCCCCGCCACAATGAAGCCTCCATCTAGCGTGGGTGCCGTCCGGAATGACAAAGAGGTCGGACCCGAATAAGTCTGAACCCACTCCTTCTCAAGGTTGTCGTCGATCTTGAGCAGGAGCGCGTTCTGAGCGGAATTGTATACGGCCCCCATTATGAAGTATCCTCCGTGCCCGACAAGCCGATCGATTCTAAGGAACGCCGAACCGGCAACGCCGTAGGTCCGAAGTTCGCCGATGAGTATGCCGTTCTCGTCCAGCTTGGCGACGAAGCCTTCTTCGGTCGAGCTTCCGCTATCTCCGACGAGAAGGTAACCGCCTCCGTCAAGCGGCAAGACGTCGCGAACGTACTGAACTCCCGGCTGCTGGAAGTTTGTACCAGCCATTGTATTGCCGTTGGTATCCACTCGAACGATCGCGATATCCCGATTCTGGAGTCCATTAGAGGAATTGGAACCGATGACAAGATAACTCCCCGAATTCTCGAAAATCGCCGTCGCTTCTCCCTGATAGATCAGGTTCGAATTACGCCAAACTTGGTTCCCGTTCTTATCCAGCTTGCCGACGACCCATGCCGGAGACAAGTTCTGGCTTCCCGCGAAGAGAAATCCTCCGTCGGACGTCTCGCGAACGAACCGGAGGCTCGCTAGTTCCGTCTCTGCAGGCAGCGCGTCCGCCGCCCAGACCTTCTCGCCGGCCGCGTTCAGCTTCGTCATTCGGCCTCCCCCGACCGCGACGTAACCGCCGTCCCGCGTCGGCTGCATATCGCGAAAACCCGGGATCCCGGAATAGGCGGTCGGATCGACGACGAGCCGGCCGTCGTCGGCGGCCGCCCGTGCGGAAGGAGCGATGAAAGGCAGCAGCAGAATACTCGCCATGAACAAACCGAAGAAGCGCTTGAGTCCTGTTAGCGTAATCACCGGGCAACAACCTCCAACTCTATGGTTCGACCAATTTTCGTAGAACGATAGAACCATTTTAATGGATAGACCTCCGCCTTGAATCCCCCTCGAGGGGGATGGCGGCTGCCCCTTGCCCCCAATCTCGGTTCGACCTCTCCGTCGGAGACGGCCTCATCCCCGCGACGATCGACCCTCTCCGCCGATTCGCTCCGCGCGCTGCACGGCCTCTTCCCGGTTCTTCGCCCCCAGCTTATCGTAAATCCGGGCCCGGTGGGTCTTCACCGTCTCGTAGGAGATCCCCAATCTCGCCGCGATCTCCTTCCCGTTCAGCCCGTCCAGCAGCCCTTGATAGACGTCCATCTCCCGCGGGGTGAACAGCGTCTCGAACGGATGAACGGCCGGTCCGCCGGCCCCCGCTCCATCCATTCCGCTAAGCACGGTGCGAACGAAGGAGAGAGAAGCCGCCGCCGCTCCCCGGTAATACCCTTGCTGCTTCGCGGCCGCCAGATCGGCGAGCAGCCCTTGCAGGGGCGCTCCTTCGTCGACGAGCAGCCGGATGAAGTCGTTTTTCTCGGCGATTCGCAAAGCTTCTTCCAATTGGACCAGCGCCCGTTGCTTGTCCCCCTCTTCCAGATGGAGGCGGGCCTGCAGCGCCAGAACTTCGACGGCGTCGAGCAGCCTCATCTCCTGCTGGGCCAGATGCAGCAGCTTATGGAGGAGGACGGCCGCTTCCCCGCGGCTTCCTGTCGCAAGCAGCACGCGCGCGTAGAGCAGGTAATCGTACAGCGAATACGCGGAGACGAGATCGCGAGCCGTCAACCGGCAGCCGCTTCCCCATTCGACGGCCGGCCCCGGATCGCCGTGCAGCAGCCGAAGCCGCCGCAGCTCCAGGTCGAGCAGCTCGGCGCCGCGCGGAATCTTCATCCACTCCATCCTCCGCTTCCCGGCTTCCAATAACTCGCAGGCTTCGAACAGGCGGGCTTGGGCGGATCGGATGCGGGCCAGGACGATCCACCCCGGGACCAGCTCGTGCTCGGGACGGTCCGGCTTGCGTTCCGCCCAGGCCAATCCTTCCGTCGCATAGCGCTCCGCCGCCTCCAGGTCGTTCCAGCCATAGAGCATTTCCGCGTAATTGATAAATAGGCGAGCCTGGAAAAACGGGTTCACGGCTCTGTACAGCTCGGCCAGTTGAAGCGTGTACGGCTCCGCGACCGCCCTTGCGGCATGCCCGTTGCCGATCCGGTACGTCCGCGCCGTGACGGGCTGAAGCGGCGTCTCCGGCAGGCCGAACAGAATGCGGATGCCGTCCGGCGCGTACCGGACGACCTTCTCGTAATGCTTGCGCGCTTCCGCCAGATCGTTGCGGCCGAACACCATGATCGTGCCCCGCACGTAGTGGGACATCGCGAGGAATTGGCCGCGTTCCTCCGGCGGCATTCCCTCTTGAGCCGCGTCGAACCATGCTTCGGCCTCGGAGAGCAGCGTCTCCGCCTTCGCCGTGTCTCCCGCGTACTCCGCGACGAGCGAATTGGCATAGGAAAAAAACAAGACCGGATGAGCGAGCAGATGCTCGCTCGGAATCGCGGACAGCCATCGCCCGAGATGGGACCATTCCCACCCCACCACCCGCGAGGTCATCTCCTCCAGCACTCCCACGGCGCGATCGTAACAGCCTCCGAGCAGGAAGTGCTCGACCGCTTCCTCCCGAAGTTCCCGCTCCCGGAACCAGAGCCCCGCCGTCTCGTGCAGCGAAGCCGGCCGCTCCTCGGGGTCTTGCTCCAGCTGCCGGCGGAGGAATTCTTCGAACAGATGATGGAACCGATACCAGCTTCCCTTCGCGTCGAGCGGAACGACGAACAGCTGCAGCTTCTCGATCTCGCCGATGAGCGCCGCCGCGTCCTCGAACCCGGAGACGGTTCGGCAGAGCGGCGCGCACCAGCGCTTCAAGATCGAGGAACGAACGAGGAACTTCCGCAGCCGTGCGGGCAGCCTCGCGTACACTTCCTCCAATAGATATTGGCGGATCTGGCGGTTGTAGCCGGCGAATTCCCCGACGAAGGCAGCTTGATCCTCCCAGCTTCGCATCGAGAGAGCGGCCAGCTTCAGCCCCGTGACCCAGCCCTCCGTCTTGTTCACCAGCGCCGCTATGCCTTCGTCTCCAAGGCCGATCTGCTCCTGCCGGAAAAAACGCGCCCCCTCCTCGCGGTCGAACCGCAGATCGTCGGCGTTCAGCCGGAGCGCCGCTTGCCCGGCTTCCATCCGGGCCATCGAGAAGCCCGGCTCGGCGCGGCTTAACAGCATCAGATGCACGTGCGAAGGCAGATGCTCGGCCCAGTAGGAGATGCCGTTCAAGAGGCGGGGCTCCCGAATGACGTGGAAATCGTCCAGCACGAGAACCAGCCTGCCGTCGCCCGCCGTGCGGTTCAAGGCGTTGAGGCACACAATGAGCCCTTGCTCCGCGGCGTTCGAGTCCAGGGAGGACAGCACCGGCTTGATCTCCTCCAGATAGCCGGGCCGGACGCCGTCGATGGCGGCCGCGATATAACGCCACATTCGCCCGCCTTCGTTGTCTCCTTCGTCCAGGGACACCCAGGCCGCGTCAACCTCGGCTTCCGTGATCCACTGGCAAGCGAGGGTCGTCTTGCCGAACCCGGCCGGAGCGCAGATGAACGTCAGCGATGCGGCGGCGCCTTCGCCGAGCCGGTTCGTCAGGCGGGGGCGGCCGACGAGCGCGGTCCGGGCGCGCGGGACGGCCAGTTTGGCTTGAAGCAGAGCTTGCTCGAAGAGAAGTTCCCTATTGTCCGATCGGTTCATAGTCGTTGCGGGCTCCCTGTTTGCTATGTATATAACCAGTATAGTACATGTGACCGGATGGAGGGACGCGAATCGGGAAAATTCGACATGCAAAAAACCGCACGGAGCCGTCGCTCGCGTGCGGTCGCTTCGCGTATTCGATTATTGCGGCAGCTCGACCGACACTTCCCGGCGCTGCTCCGCCGAACGGAGGACGCCGTCGATGATGGCCTGCTGAATGAGAATCTGCTCTCCCGGAATCGGGGCCGGCCGGCCGTCGCGCACCGCTTCGGCGAAGTCGCGCACCTTCTCGTCGAACAGGTTGAGGGAATGCCCGATGAGCGGCACTTCCGTCGACGTATGCCCGCCGAAGTCGTCGTGGAACAGCGTCATCGAGCCGACCGCTCCGTCCCAGACGCCGGACCAGGGGCCCGTTCCCGCCGGCGTCACCTTCAGCCCGGCATCCGTGCCGAGGAAGATCGTCGCGCCGAGCGTATCCATGTGCATCGCCCAGGAAATCTTGAATTGCAGCACCAGGTCGTTCTCGAACCGGACCATCGCCACGCCGAAGTCCTCGACCTCGAACTTCGAGGCTTCCGGATGATAGAGGGGATTCGTGCCGAAATGGTTGGCCGTGAAGGCCGACACCGAGACGGGTCGCGGATAGCCGAGCGTGTTGAGCGCCATGTCGAGGGAATAGCAGCCGATGTCCGCCATCGCCCCCGCTCCGGCCAGCGTCTTGCTGATGAACGTGCCTCCCGGCATGCCGCGGCGGCGTCCGCCTCCCGTCTCGACATAGTAGACGTTGCCGAGCCGGCCGGATTGGACGATGTCCTGAAGCCGCTTCATGTTCGGGTCGTACCGGGGCTGGAAGCCGATGGACAGCATGCCCCCCGTCTCCTTCGCCGCCTGCACCATGTCGAGCGCCTCCGCCAGAGTCACCGACATCGGCTTCTCCAGCAGCACCTGCTTGCCGGCGCGCAGCGAATCGACCGCCGTGCGGTGATGGGATACGTTCGGCGTGCAGATGCTGACGGCGTCCAGGTCCGTCGCCAGCAGCTCGGTGTGGCTGTCGTAAGCCGCCGCTTCCGTCAGTCCTTCCCGTTCGGCGAACTCCTTGGCCTTGCCCGGAATGACGTCCGCGACGGCGACGATCTCCGCGAACGGCAGCTTGCGGTAAGCCGATACGTGCGCGCGGGCGATGCCGCCCGTGCCGATAATGCCTATTTTCACTTTTGCGCTCATGGTCGTTGAAATCCTCCCATTCGTCTATGCCTCGTTCCGGCATCGTTGTCTCGATCTCGTCCTCTTGCCCGCTTCGGTCTATCGTTCTACGATCTCTCGTTCCCGGCTCTCTCGCTTGCGCTTCGCGGCCGTCCGGTTCCGTGCAAGCGGCGATAGGCGGCGGGCGTCATCCCGAACTTGCGCTTGAACACCGGGTACAGGTAATTCGGGTTCGCGTATCCGTGGTCGAGGGCGATCTCTTCGATCGGCCGGTCCGTGCCCAGCAGCTCCTCTCGGATCCGCTGCAGCCGGACGTGCTCGACCCAATCGCGGAAGGAGGTGCCGCCCTCGCTTCGGAAAATCCTCTGCAGCTGCCGGGGGCTGACGCGCACCCGCTCCGCCACGTCCTCCAGCGTAATGGGGCGCGATTCGTTGTCCTCGATGAATTGGGTGGCCAGACGGAAGCGATGGTCCTTCATGTCCCTCTCGGGAATATTGCCTCCGTTGCCGGGAGAAGCATGGACGCGTGCCGCCCGCAGCAGAATCTGGACGATCGTCTGCTTAAGCGTCGCGTAGAACCCGATCGGCTGCTCCTCCCACGCCCGGTAAGCGTCGAGGAAGCAGCCCATCGCGTGATAGCGGTCGAACGCCGGTACGGCCGGCATCTCCCGGAGCACTCGAATGCACTCTTCCGCTTCCGCGGCTTCCAGCGAGTCGCCCCAGCCGTTGTCCGTATCCGCTTCCAAGGGAACGAATTCGCAGTGAAGGCACAGCTCGTACATCGGGTCCGCTTCGTCCGAGCGCTGCTCGTGAACGACGTCGGGTCCGGTCAAGTAGAACAGCCCTTCCCTCAGCTCGTGCAGGTCGTCCCCGATCCGGACGGAGCCCTTCCCCTTCGGGATGAAGTGGAATTCGAACTCCGAATGCTTATGCGAAGCGATGACATGGCCCGGCTCGAACGAAGCCAGGTGGCAGTGGAGGACCCGGATGCCGTACCGGCCCCAGCGGAACCGAAGGTCCAGCCGGTCGAGCGCGTCGCGCTTCTTCTCCATTCTCGCGAACGGGAACGGCGCGGCGCTCCCCGCCTTGCGCTCTCCCGTCTCCGGCTGTTGCCACGTCGTCTGCATCCGTACGCCTCTCCTCTCGCGCTTCCTCTTCACGTCTGGCCGGCGACCTCGCTAACGCCGTTCCGGCTAAGCTTACCCTTGCAAATCTCCGATCCGGATCGGCTTGCCTTCCGCGACCGAACGGTTCGCCGCTTCCATCAGCTTCGTCAGGTCGGCGGCCAGCCGCACGTTCTCCGTCGCTTCCGTGCCTTCCAGGATGTGCCCGACCCATTGATCGAACGCGAACGGCTTCCTCTCGCCGATCGGCACTTCCTGCCAGCCGTCTCCGAGGCTCTGGCTGCGAACGAGGATCTTCTCCTCCGGGAACCCGAACAGCAGCGTTCCGTCCGTGCCGTGAAGCTCGATGCAGAACGGCGAATGGCTGTTGACGAAGCCCGCCTCCGCGATGCCGATCGCCCCGTTCGCGTAGGACATCACCGCGACCGCGTTGTCCTCGACTTCCTTGCCTGTCACGTAGCCGTACGTAGCGCTAACGCTCTCCGGCAGTCCAAGGAACAGGCGGACGAGATAGACGGGATGGCAGCCGAGATCGATCAGGGCTCCCCCTCCGCATTGCTCCTTATTATAGAAATGCTCGGGCAGCCAATTCGCCGTCGCCCCGTTATGCGACAGACGCACGCGGGCGAGGGTGAGACGGCCGAGCGTTCCTTCCTCCACGATCTTCCGGATCGGTTGCGTATAAGCGTCGTAAACCCGCGGCAGCGAGACCGTCAGCTTCACGCCCGCCTTCCCGACTTCCTCCAGAATCTCGTTCACTTCCTTCAGCGTGGGGGCGACGACCTTCTCGGTGAAAATATGTTTGCCCGCCCGGGCCGCCTTCACCATGACGTCCCGGTGAATATTCGTCGGCGCGTCGACGACGACCGCGTCGATGTCGCTTCGCGACAGCAGCTCGTCCAGGGAGGCGATGAAGGGCACGCCGTACTTGGCCGCCTTCTCTTCGCCGCGCTCCGGGATCTCGTCCCAGATCGCCGCGATCTCCGTCTCCGGATGGTCGAGCACTTGCCGGGTATAGTCTTCCGCGTGTACATGCCAGTAGCTGATCATGCCGATCCTTATCATCCCGTCCGCTCCTTATCCACTTCAAATAGGCGACACATCCACAAGATAGCACACCCGAGCGCGGGGAAATAATAAACGATCGTGCCATTTTAACTATAATATTACGACATCCGCATGCCATTATCCCTTCCCGTCAGGGGGCTCGCGCCCAAAAAAAGAGCCCAATCGATTCCGCTTTGGCGGTCCTGCGGTCTCCGTTCATCCTGATCGCGTGGGATAATGTATGCCCCCGCTCATCCTGATCGCATGGGATAATGGAATGAATCCCGCTTATCCTGACAGAGTGGGATAATGGCATGCGCCCTGCTTCTCCTGACAGAGAAGGATAATGGCATGCGGCCTGCTTATCCTGACAAAGGGAGATAATGGCGTGCACCCCGCTCTTCCTGACAGAGAGGGATAATGGCATGCTCGCTTCAAAGAGGCAAGGCTCTGACGGGTTCGCAGACTACGAGGAGTTACGCAGACTGCCGCGAACAAAACGATAAATGAAATTTATCATATCGATACAAAATACAAGATTCTAATTATCATCCATTCTTGCTATTCTATCCGTAGAACCATTCTAGAGTCGGAGGAATGATGGAGATGGCACAAGGTTCCGGATTGGAAGGCGTCGTGGCGGCCGAGACGGAGATCGGTCACGTGGACGGCGAGAAGGGGTTGCTCATCTATCGCGGACATTGGGCGAAGGACTTGGCCGTGCGGCATACGTTCGAGGAAGCGGCCCACCTGCTCTGGCACGGCCGGCTTCCGGACGACGGGGAGTTGAACGAGTTCAAAAAGAAGCTTGTTGCCGCGCGTACGCTGACTCCCGAGCTTCGCCGGCTGCTGGACGCGATGCCCAAGCGCGCGCCGCTGATGAACGTGCTGGAAGCGGCGGTCGCCGCGCTCGCCGAGGAGGAACCCGCAGGCCCGCCTTCCGTCGACGCGGCGATCCGGATCGCCGGGATGCTGCCGGTCGCGATCGCGTACCGCCATCGGCAGGCGAACGGGCTTCCTTGGGTCGAAGAGGCGCGGGAGGAGGGGCACGTCGCCCATTACCTGCATCTGCTCTTCGGCCGTCCGGCCGAGCCCGCCGCCGTTCGGGCGATGAACGCCTATATGATTTTGACGATGGAACACGGGTTGAACGCTTCGACCTTCGCCTCCCGGGTGGTGACCTCCACGGGATCGGACCTGCATTCGGCCGTCGCCGCCGCGATCGGGGCGATGAAGGGCCCTCTCCACGGAGGCGCCCCGTCGGGCGTCCTCGAGCTGCTCGAGAAGATCGGCTCGAAGGAGCGGGCCGAGCCATGCCTGAGGGAGCTTCTCGGCCGCGGGGAGCGGCTGATGGGCTTCGGCCACCGCGTCTACAAGACGCGGGATCCGCGGGCGGAAGCGCTCCGCGAGGTGTCGGCGGCGCTGGCCGGAGACGATCCGTGGCTGGACCTGGCCCGGCACGCGGAGGAGGTCGCCGTCCGGCTGCTGGAGGAATTCAAGCCGGGACGGAAGCTGTACGCGAACGTGGAATTCTACGCCGCGGCCGTCATGCGGGCCGTGCGGATGCCGGCCGAGCTGTTCACGCCGACCTTCACCGCGGCCCGGGCCGTCGGCTGGACCGCCCACGCGATCGAGCAAGCGGCGAACAACCGGATCATCCGGCCCCAGTCCGTCTATACCGGACCTTGGCCCGCAAGCTCCGGAGAAGCCCCCGTTCGCTAAGCCAAGCCATGTCCATGTCCATGTCCGTCTTCCCCGCTTGTTGGCTAGCCCGGCGAGTCCGGTTTCCTGCGAAACCGCTCTTCGCCGGGCTTCTCGTGTCCGGGCAAGCGATCGGATTAATTCGCATGGTCCATTAGGACCATTTTGCGATTCGCACGCTCTACAAAAGCCGCGCTGCCGCCGATATAGTAAGATGATATAGATCCATTAGCCTTGGATTTTTTATCCAGGATCTATGCACATCTACCGGGGAGTGGACATCTATATGTACCGTTCGATCAAATTCCGATTAGCGCTTCTTCTTTTCATTCCCATTTTCTTCTTCGTGCTTACGGCCGTTACGCAGCAGAACACGATATCCTCCAATCTTCATAAAATGACGAATTCCCTTTACGAGACTTCCTTCAAAGCCAACGATCTCGTCCAGCAGGCGGACCGGGACATGTACCAGGCCTTGCGGGATTACGATCTTCTGCGGCTGGCCAAGCTGGACCAAGCCGCCTACGACCAGATCGCGAAGGACTTCCGCGACAACGCGCAGCAGGTCCGCGACCGTCTCGCGCAGGCTTCGGACATTCTGAAGAAGAGGAACCTGCTCGGCCTGCAAGATCCGGATTCGAAGAGAACGGCAGGCGACCTGCTGAACGAATTCCAAGCGGGAATCGAAGAGTGGCTGAAGGCGGCGGCGGCGAACGTCGAGTCCCGCTCTCCCGCCGACGGCGAGCAGGAGATCGCTCTCGCCCAGAAGTTCGAGAGCAGCCGCGCCGCGGTCGACGCCATGGGCAACATTCTGAGCCGGTATGCGGAGAGCGAGACCGCCGGCATGAAGAACGAGATGAATTCGACGCGTACGATTACCTGGTCCGCCCTGATCGTGGAATGGATCGCGATCATCGTCCTGGGCCTGCTTCTCATCCGTTATCTCGGCCGTTCGCTGAATCGCGCCGTGAACAAGACGAAGCTGGTCGCGGCCGGCAATCTCCAGTCGATCCCGGACGGCAAATACCGCAAGGACGAGCTGGGTCAGCTGAACGAAGCGGTCGATACGATGATCGAGAAGATGCGGGGGCTCGTCGGCAAAATCATCGACAACACGCAGACGGTATCCGCGTCGGCGGTGGAGCTGTCGGTCAGCGCCCAGGAGTCGGCCGCCGCGTCCAATCACGTCGCCGAGAACATTCAGGAGGTCACCTCCCAAGTCGAGCTTCAGGCGACGATCTCGGACGAGTCCAGCCGGGCCGTCGAGGAGATGGCCGTCGGCGTGCAGCGGATCGCGGAGAACACGTCGGCGATCTCCGATTACTCCGCGACCGCGTCCGAGCAGGTCGACCAAGGCAACGCCCGCGTTCAGACGCTGCGGGTGCAGATGCACGGCATCTACGAGACGATTCAATCGCTGTCCCAGATCGTGAAGCAGCTGACCGACAAGTCGGAGCAGATCGGTCAGATCACCGAGAACATCACCGGCTTCGCGAACCAGACGAACATTCTCTCGTTCAACGCCTCGATCGAAGCGGCGCGGGCGGGCGAACACGGCAAGGGCTTCGCGGTCGTCGCCCAGGAGATCCGCAAGCTGGCCGCGGGCTCGATCGAATCGGCCGAGGTGATCAGCAACCTGATCGCCGAGACGCGCGAAGAGATCTCGAACGCTTCGAAGTTTATGGACACGACGATGGAGCAGGCGGAGAAGGGACACCTCATGATGTCCGACGTCGAGCGGGACTTCGCCGCGATTCTTCAGGCGGTCAAGCAGGTGACCGTGCAGGTGCACGAGACGTCGGCGATCACGGAGCAGATGTCGGCGAGCTCCGAGGAAGTGTCCGCCAGCATGGAGCAATCGTCCAACACCGCACGCGAGGTGGCCGGCAAGGCGCAGACCGTCGCGGCGGCGACCGAGGAGCAGCTGGCGCTCATGGAGAACATCTCCCACGCGTCCGAGCAGCTTCAGCATATCGTGCGGAGCTTGAAGGAATCCGTCAGCCAGTTCAAGCTCTAACTTCGAGGGAGCAAGGCGTCGCCTGCTCGGCGCGCTTTGTCCTTCGATCGGCGGCATTAGGTCTCAAGCTCGATCGAGCGGCAGTCGGGGATGACCCGGCTGCCCTTTTTTTATTTTTTTTGCGAAAAGGGTATTGTATAGTGTGTATTAAGTGATATAATACACTTAACACGAACGAAACAATGAAAGGATGTTCCCGATGAACAACTCTCAACCTTATAGCTACGTCTTCATGATCGCCATCATTCTGCTCGTCTTCTGGCTGCGCAGCCGCCGCAGCGCCAATCCTCGCCCCGTCAAGCGCAACGGCTACGGCATGTTTATTCCCGTCGTCCTGCTCCTGGTCGCATTCTGCGGCACTCTCGCTTCGCTCTCGCATACTCCCGGTCAACCGTTCCACCTCCCCGCCGTCTGGGAGATTGTGTGCGCGTGCCTGATCGGCGTCGTCCTCGGCAGCGTCATGCTCTACCATACGGGATACGAGAAGCGCGAGGACGGTCTCGTCTACTCCCGCCCGAACAAGAACTTCAAATACGTCCTGCTCGCGGTGATCGTCATCCGCATCGGGCTGGCCCAATACTTCAAGAACCTCGACTATGTCGAGTTCACCTTCTTGACGATGTTGATGGCTTACGTCTACGTCTGCATCTGGAGAATCGGCAGCTTCGTGAAGTTCCGCCAGACGCTGGCGCGATAAACAAGAGGGTCTCTCCCGGCGTCAAGCCGACGAAGAGACCTCGAACGGCGCTTCGCCCTCGCGGCGGGGCGCCTTTCTTTTGCGTTTTTCCATCCCCCGTTCGCCCTCTATCTCTCCCCCTTCCATCCCGCCGTTCGCCATCGAACTCAAGCGCATAAACGCAAAAAGCTCCCCGAAGGGAGCTTATGCGTCGAGCCGTATGATCGGCCCGGTCGGCGGGGACAATTAGAATCCGCCCATGCCGCCCATGTCGCCCATGCCGCCAGGCATGCCGGCAGGAGCTTTGTCTTTCTCCGGCTTGTCGGCGATGACCGCTTCGGTCGTCAGGAACATAGCCGCTACGGATGCCGCGTTCTGCAGAGCGGAACGGGTTACCTTCACCGGATCGATGATGCCGGCTTCGAACATGTTGACCCACTCGCCGGAAGCGGCGTTGTAGCCGACGCCGACCGGTTCCTTCTTCAGGCGCTCGACGATGACGGAGCCTTCTTGGCCGGCGTTAGCCGCGATCGTGCGGATCGGCTCTTCCAGAGCGCGCAGGATGATGTTCACGCCCGTCTTCTCGTCGCCTTCCGCTTGAACGGCGGCAACGGCGTTGTATACGTTCACGAGCGCGGTACCGCCGCCGGAGACGATGCCTTCTTCTACCGCAGCGCGGGTAGCGTTCAGGGCGTCTTCGATGCGCAGTTTACGCTCCTTCAGTTCGGTCTCGGTAGCCGCGCCGACCTTGATGACGGCTACGCCGCCGGCCAGCTTGGCGAGACGCTCTTGCAGCTTCTCGCGATCGAAGTCGGAAGTCGTCTCTTCGATCTGAGCCTTGATCTGGTTGACGCGGGCTTGGATGTCGCTGGAGTCGCCTGCGCCGTCGACGATGATCGTGTTCTCTTTGTTGACGCGCACTTGGCGAGCCGTACCGAGCTGTTGCAGAGTCGTCGACTTGAGCTCGAGACCCAGCTCTTCGGTGATGACTTGGCCGCCCGTCAGAGCCGCGATGTCTTGCAGCATCGCCTTGCGGCGGTCGCCGAAGCCCGGAGCCTTAACGGCTACGCAAGTGAACGTGCCGCGCAGACGGTTGACGATCAGGGTCGCTTGCGCTTCGCCTTCGACGTCTTCCGCGATGATCAGCAGCTGCTTGCCGGATTGAACGACCTTCTCGAGCACCGGAAGGATCTCTTGGATGTTGGAGATCTTCTTGTCGGTGATCAGGATGTACGGGTTCTCGAGCAGAGCTTCCATCTTGTCCGTGTCGGTGATCATGTACGGGGAGACGTAGCCGCGGTCGAACTGCATCCCTTCGACGACTTCGAGCTCCGTGTTGAAGCCCTTGGATTCTTCGACGGTGATGACGCCGTCCTTGCCGACTTTGTCCATCGCGTCCGCGATCAGTTGGCCGACTTCTTCGTCCGCTGCCGAGATGGCGGCGACTTGGGCGATGTTGCTGCTGCCTTCGACTTGCTTGGAGATCTTCTTAAGCTCTTCGACGGCGGCCTTGACGGCCTTGTCGATGCCCTTGCGAACGACCATCGGGTTCGCGCCGGCGGTAACGTTCTTCAGGCCTTCGCGGATCATCGCTTGAGCCAGAACGGTAGCGGTCGTCGTGCCGTCGCCCGCTACGTCGTTCGTCTTCGTGGCGACTTCCTTGACGAGCTGAGCGCCCATGTTCTCGAACGCGTCTTCGAGTTCGATCTCCTTGGCGATCGTTACACCGTCGTTCGTGATCAGCGGGGATCCGAACTTCTTCTCCAGAACGACGTTGCGGCCCTTCGGTCCGAGCGTCACTTTAACGGCATTGGCAAGCGTATCTACGCCGCGAAGCATCGCGCGGCGGGCGTCTTCGCTGAATCTGATTTCCTTAGCCATTCTTCAATAACCCTCCTCGAAATATCGTTCGAACTTACGTATGGGAAAACCCGAAGCTTATGTCGTTCGCGAATCTCTCGTACGGCCGATTAGCCTACGATCGCGTGGATGTCGCTTTCCTTCATAATCAAATACTCTTTGCCCTCGTACTTGATCTCGGTGCCTGCGTATTTGGAGAACAGAACACGGTCGCCCACTTTGACTTCGAGCGCTACGCGCGCTCCGTCCTTGTTCAGCGATCCGCTGCCCACCGCTACGATGGTTCCCTCTTGCGGCTTCTCCTTGGCCGTGTCCGGCAGGACGATGCCGCTTGCGGTCTTCTCTTCCTTGGCACTCGCTTCGACAAGTACGCGATCACCCAAAGGTTTGATCATGAAAATAGCCTCCTTTGTAAATAGGTTAACGGTTAGATGTGAGGGCTGTTAGCACTCAATCATGAACAGTGCTAATAACCATCTCTTATGATACTGATTTTGCGATTGGTTTTCAAGCCCTTTTCCGTTAAAAAAAGCAGACCCGCTCCTCGCTTCGGGTCTGCTCCGTACGTGTATGCTTCACCCAGTCTCTCCAACGGCGGCCGCGTTCATTCACACGCGGAAGTGGCCGGCCATCGCCTTCAGGCGGGACGCCATGTCGCTCAGGCGGTCCGCCGTGAGCACCATCTCTTCCGTGGACGACGATTGCTTCTGCGTCATGGTGGACACCTGCTCCGTGAACGAAGCGGTCTCTTCGGTGACGCGGGCGATCTCCTGGATCGACTGCGAGACCGACTCGCTGCCCGCGGTCATCTCCTCGATCGCGGCAGCCGCTTCGACGATGTTGCTGCTCAGCGTCCCGACGTCCCCCGCGATGCCGCTGAACGATTCCTCCGCCCGGCGCATGCCGGCGACCGCGCCGAACACCTGCTCCGCGCTCTGCTCGAACATCGCCGCCGCCCCGCCGATATCCTTGGACATCGCCTGCAGCGTGTCCCCGATCTGCACGGCGGACTGCTGCGTCTGGTCGGCCAGCTTGCGGATCTCGCCGGCGACGACGGCGAAGCCGCGGCCGTGCTCGCCGGCGCGCGCCGCCTCGATGGCCGCGTTCAGCGCGAGCAGGTGCGTCTGGTTGGATACTTCGGATATGTAGCCGATAATCTCGAGCACCTGCTCCGACTTCTGGTTGAGCCCGCGGACGGAATCCTGAAGCGATCGGAACGACTGCTCGACTTGCACGATGTCCTCGGTCGCGGTCCGGAGCACGGAGGAGCCGTCCTCCGCCCGGCTGCGCGTCGAGAGCGCGGCGTCGGAGACGCCGGTCGTCGTGCTCGCGACCTGGCTAAGGCCCTGCAGCGTCTCCTGCATGACGGCCGTGATCTGCTGCGACTTGGCCACCTGCGTGACCGCGCCCGCGGCGACCCGCTCGACCGCCTTGGATACCTCGCTGCTGACGCGGGCGTTGTCGTCCGCGCCCTGCTTCAGCTGGATCGCGGCCGCGGCCAGCTCGGCCGTGCTCTCCCGCAGCTCCTTCATCATCTTCTGCAGCCCGTCGAGCATCCCGTTCGCGGCGATCGCCAGATCGCCGACCTCGTCCTTGGAAGGAACGGAGATGCGCCGGGTCAGGTCCCCGCCGGAGGAAGCGATGTTCTTGAGCGCGTTCGTCACGCTGCCGATCGATCCCAGCACGGAACGGTTGAAGTAGGCGATCCCGATGCCGCCGGCGACGATAACCGCGGCGGTGATGACGATCACCTCGACGATCAGGGCCGCGTTCGCCTTCATGTCGATGCCCGCGACGACAAGCGCCAGCGCCAGCAGCTGCAGCACGCTGATCCCGATGTAGCCGATCAGCGCCTTCCGTCCCAATCCCATTCCCGATTTGCTCATACGGACGTCCCCTCCGACAATAGGTTCCAAGGGCCCGGGAACGCTTGTCCAAATCCCCGGCGATCCCGGAATGGAACCGTTATCATAGTTTGTTTTACCTAGTTTACCACATTTTCCGGAAGAGGAATATCGGAAAATGACGAGAAAAAGCGGACCGGCCGAAGCCGCTCCGCTAGAGGTCAACCGACCGCCCCGGCAAGCGATGCCCAGGGGCCTATCCGCCTTCCTTCTTCAGCGCCGCCCTTCCGTTCAGCCGGCGCATGACGTCCCGGACGAGCTCCCTCTTGAAGCCCAGAATCAGTCCCGCGTACAGGACGATGCCGCACGACAGCTGCAGGACGAGGATGAGCCCGTCCGAATTCAAGCGGCTGGCGGCGATGCCGAGGGCGAAGACGCCGGCCGCCATGAGCAGGCTGTACAGCGTGCCCGGCAGCATGCTTCGGCAGTAGGCCGCGAAGCAGTTGCCGATGGCGATCCGGATCGACTGGTAGTAATTCACGAGGACGATCAGCGCCTGGGCGATCAGGTACGCGTACGCGACGCCGATCGCGCCGCCGGCCTCCGCGCCGATCCAGAGGCTGGGGAGGAGAATCGCGAAGCAGATGAGGGCGTAATAGAATCTCGTATTCGCCCTCCCGATCGCGAGCAGCAGGCTGTGCGTCGGAATGATGGCCGAGCGGACGAGAAGCATGATCGCCAGAATCTGGACCATGACGATGCTCTCCGTCCACTGCTCCCCGAACGCGAACGGCACGAGATAAGGAGCCGTCACCGCGAGCCCCAGATAGATCGGTCCGGCGACGTAGCTGATCATGGTCGTGATCTGCAGGTAGCCGCTGCGCAGCTGCTCCACGCGATCCTGGATCCTCGCGAGCAGCGGCAGCGAGATCTGGGAGATGAGCGGGCTCAGCTTCTGCATCGGCATCATGCAGAGCTGGTAGGCGAACGTGTAGTAGCCGAGCTTCTCCGCGCCGATCATCCGCCCCAGGATCAGATAGTCGATGTTGGTCATGAACGACTGGATCATCCCGGAGCCCATCTGGTAGAAGCCGAAGCTGAGATAGCCCTTCAAGTCCTTCCTGGAGAAGTAGAAGCTGGGCGCCCAGAGGCGCCAGCCCGCGAAGGCGAGGCACAGCGACTTGAACAGGGCGTTCGACAGATAGGAGGCGACGAGCGCGTAGACGCCGAAGCCCCAGAGCGCGCCGAAGAACACGGTCGCGAACCCGACGACGTAGGCGGCGATGTCCACCTTGGCCAGATATTCGAAGCGCAGCTCCTTCTGGAACAGCACCTGGAACTGCTGGCCGATCGCCGGGAAGAAGCAGAGCAGCGCCATCCACCGCATCGGCCCGAGAAGCTCCGGCTCTCTGTAATAGAGAGCGGCGAGGGGCGCGAGCAGCCACACGATCGCCGCCAGGCCGGCCCCCGCCGCCAGATTCAGAATATAGAGGCTGGACAGCTCGTTCTTCGTCACGTTCTGCCGGTGGATGATGGCGTTCGAGATGCCGAAGTCGCTCATCGCGATCGCGACCATGACGACGACCATGATCATGCTGATCAGGCCGTAATCCTCCGGGGAGAGCATCCGGGAGACGGTGACGACCTGCGCGAGCTGGACGATCGCGGAGACGGCGGTGGCCAGGGTCGACCACTTGGCCGCGTTGATTCCTTTGGTTTTCAGAGACATAAGCTTCCCTCATTCTTCGTCTGGTGTGCGCCGGGAGTCAGATGAACGTTCTCTTGAGGAAAAGGAATACCGGATGCGGAATCAAATCCACCAGCGCATGGAACCAACCGCGTTTCTTCTTGTACGACTGGAGATCGAGGCGTCCGAACCAATCGAAGAATTCCCGCGCTTCCTCGCGCAGCCTCTCGCGGTTGGCGACCGAACGGTTCCGGATCTCGTCCCAATACTCGACTCTCAGCTCGTTCCCCGGCAGCCACTTGGGCAGCTGCTCCTTCAGATGGCGGAACGTGTCCTCGTTCACGGGGAATCCGGCCTGCCGGGGGTCGACGCCTTCGGCGGACAGCGCCGCGATCGTCCGCAGGCACTTCTCGCAGCGGCAGCAATTGCCGTAGCTCTTGTTCGACCAGCAGACCCGGACGTTCAGCTTCTGGCCGGTGGCGTGGACGTAATCCGCGATGAGCGCGACCTTGTCCTGCCGGGTCAGCTCTTCCCCCTCGAGCTGCACCTTCGTGCCGGACCACCGCAGCCGGTTGTTGATGAGCGTGTTCGAGCCGTCGGGAATCGCCTTCGCCAGCTTGGGCGGGAGCGCCGAAGGGACGTACAGCCGGCCGATGCCGAGCGAGTAGGCGAGCGGCGCGCACAAGCCGACCATGCCGATGCCGTGCTGCACTCCCGGCCACCAGCCGTGCGTAAACCGGCCGAAGTTGAAGGCGATCAGCTCCTCGTTCAGGAACGTGCGCAGGCTCGACTTCACGAAGAGGCTCTCGATGCCGTTCGCCCGGCCGAACGCTTCGTTGTACCGCTTGACCTCGTGCCAGATATCCGGCTGCGAGAACCCGATGTCCCCGCCCCAGATCGTAATGAAGTACGGATTCTCCCCCCGCCTGCGGAGGAACGTGCCGAGCGAATCGACTCCCCCGCTGAAAAAAGCGGCGGTCCTCTCCGGCCTGGCGGGAAGCTCGGCCTCCGGCACCTCCGTCAGCTCCCGGGCGGTCAGGCTGCCTCTGAACTTGATGCGCGGATAGAGCGAGGCGAAGGCCGCCTTCGCCGTCTCCAGGCTGTCGTGGAAGGCCCGGTCGAGCTTCCCGACGAAGACGTCCGCGCCGATGACCCAGGCGACGGGGCACAGATTCGCGAGCAGCGGAACGACCAGCAGGCCTTCGGGCACGGAGCCGACGTCCCTGTCGTACTCGACGAAGAACGGCTCTCCCGAGAAGTAGGGACGAACCTTGGAACCATACTCGACCTCGTAATGAACGGCGTTGCCGTTCACGACCTTCGCTTGCCGGACGACGATCCGATACGCTTCATCCGCCATGCGTTTACTCCCCTCTCCTCCGTGTAAATCGACCTTGCTCTCTAACGGCTTAATGCAGCCTCGCCTCGTACCGCCGGCGGATGCGGATGCGGCGCCCGCGTCCCGCGCGGTTGCGGGCTCGCCCGGCTCCGGCTCTCTAGGCGCCCGCCGCCGGACGGCGCCTTCGCGTCATCGGACCCCCTCTTGAATCAGCTGCAGCGTCTCGCGGGCGCACGCGTCCCAGCTGAACGCGTCGGCCCGCCGGTAGCCCTTGTCGCGAAGCGTCGTCCGCAGCTCGGGATCGTCCATGACGCGGCCGATCTGCCTCGCGATGTCGTCCGGGTCGTGCGGGTCGAAGTACAGGCACGCTTCCCCGCACACCTCCGGGATGGAAGCGGCGCGCGAAGCGAGGATCGGCGTCCCGCAAGCCATCGCCTCGAGGGGCGGCAAGCCGAACCCTTCGTAGAAGGAGGGGAACACGAAGCAGGCGGCTCCTTCGAACAATGCCTTGAGCTCTTCGTCGCTCACGTAGCCGAGCCACTTGACCCGCTCCGAGCCGGACAGCTCCGCCCGCCCGAACACTTTGCTGTTGGAGGCGCCGGCGATGGCGATCTCGTAGTTGCGGTCCCCGAGCCGCTCCATCGCGCGCAGGAGACCCGCGAAGTTCTTGTACGGGTTGCGGCTGCTGACCGCCAGAATGTAATTCTTCGGCGTGAGCCCGTGCTTGGCGTACACGCCGGGGTCCGCCTGCACCTCGCCGATGTGCTCCTTGCCGAGGGGCACGACCTTGATTTTCCTCTCGTTCGCTCCGCAATGGCGCATGATCTGGGACTTGGAGAACTGCGAGACCGTCAGGATGGTCTTCGCCCGCCTGCCCAGCCCGCCTTGGATGACCTTGTATGCGCTGCGGAAGGAGAACGTGAACGATTCGGGGTATTCGAACACCGCGGTGTCGTGAATCGTCGCGATCTGGTTGCGCTTCGCCAGAGGGCCCGTGTTGCACAGGTTGACGAGAAGGCCGTCCCTCGCGTAATAAGGAAGCGCGAACTGCTCCCACGCGTGCCCGCGCAGCTTGCCGACCTTCTCCAGCCGAATGTGCTTAAGCTCCGGCTCGTAGAGAATGTCCGGGGGAGCGAGCAGCGTATACCGGTGTTCCCGGGCGCCGCCCCGTTCCCGGGAGCCCCCGCGTTCCGCCGGGCCGTTCCCCGCCTTCTCCTCTTGCCGGCCCGGCTTCTCTTCCCGCCGGCCCGCCGCCTGCCCTTCCGCGAGCATCCGGTCCCAGCGCTTGACCAGCTCGACCGCGTAACGTTGAACGCCCGTGATCGGCTGCGTCAGAAATCTGGCGTTAATATAAATGTTCATAACATCCCTCTCAATCGGCCTCTGAACGAGTTCCAATAATACTTCGACCTCGAGAATTGCCCGACGGTCCCGTAGACCATCGTTCCGGCCAGAGGCCTCGCCAGCATTCGGAGCTTGAACGCGATCGGATAATCGTGCTTCGAGACGACTCGGCCGAAGCCGCATCCGTACTTGTAGGCGCGGGCGATAATCTGCGGGGTGATCTGGCGCAGGGGATTGGCGTGATAGACGATGAATTCCGGGTAGTAGTATACTTTGAACCGCTTCAACGCCCGCAGCACGTAGTCCGTCTCCTCGCCGGACAAGTAGATGGAGCCGGCTCCGACCCCGATCTCTTCGTCGAAGTCGCCGATATCGTCGGCGACCTCCTTCTTCAGGAAGATCGTGAAGGAGATCGCCCGGTTCCAGACGTTCATCTTGTCGACGTAGCCTTCCTCCGGGTCGAAGCTGCCGGCGGCGTCCTCTCCCCGCTCGTCGACCGACCGGCCCGTGACGACGTCCGGGGCGGGCTCCCGCCGGAAGTAGCCGACGGCCTGCTCGAGGACGCCCGGGGCGTACCAGCAGTCGTCGTCGGGGAAGGCCACGAGGTCCCCCGTCGCCCTGCGCATCCCGACGTTCCGGGCCCGGGACAGTCCCCGCTCGGAGCGAAGATGGAGCAGCGGGAATCGATTCTTATACTTCTCGATCAGCGGACGGAGCGGATCGCCGTCGTTCTGATCGACCAGAATCAATTCGAAGTTCCGGTACGTCTGAAGATCCAGCTTCTCGAGGAACCTCTCCACTTCGGCGTACCTTTCCACCGTTGCCAAGATTAGAGATACTTTCATGGAACCACCTCCAATCTTCCGCGAGGACGAACCGGATCGCCCTGCCGTAGCCGGCGGCCCTGTGGCGCAGCCGGGGGACCGCCAGCGCCCTCGCGAGCAGGCCGGAGGCGGTCCACAGGAGGGCCGCCCGCCGCCAGGCTCCCGGCTTGCGAAGCCGAAGCAGATGGTAATGGTTGGCGATCTCCGTGTACGCGACCTGCTCCAGCTTATCCCTGGACGCCGCGGATTGGCGGTGCCGCACCTTGAGGCCCGGGTCGATCCACATCTCCCCGCTCCGCGAAGCCCAGTAGGAGAGGTAGAGATCCTCTCCGAGACTGTATCCGCCGAGCCAGTCGACGGGCTCGAGCCCGAGCAGCGCGTCCGTGCGGAACGACATGTTGCACCCGAGCAGGAATTCCGTGCGGAACGGCTCCCGCCGCTCGTTCCACCTCGTCATCGAGCCGCCGTACCCGCTCGGCGACAGCCGGCCCGGATCGCCCGAGTCGTACAGAATCGCGCGCGCGAACAGGTTCCACAGGAAGTTGCCGCGGATCGCGCCGTCCGTTCCGCCGATCGCGGCCGCTTCCGGATATCGGGCGTACAGCTCCCGGAGCCTTCGCAGGTAGCCCTCCTCCAGCTCGGCGTCGTCGTCGAGGAAGAGGATGCGGTTGAAGTCGGCCAGGCCGACGGCCTCGATTCGCGACAGCAGAAGCCCGGGCTGCCGCTTCTTGCGGTAGCGGAAGCGGCTAACGTTCCCGCCGAGCGCGTCGCTCAGCTCCGCGAGCTCGCTCTCCGAGAGCTCGCCGTCGTCGACGATCAGCACCTGCAGCGGATAGTCCGCCGACTGCCCGGCGACGGAAGCGACGCAGCGGCGAAGATCGTCAGGACGGTTGCGCGTGCAGATCGCGATAGTCAATCCCTGCCAATCGCTCACGGACGGCCTCCTCCTCCCCGCTCCCGGGCGGCCGGGGAAGAACGGCCGTCGCGCTTTCTACGTCGCGAGTCCACTCGCGGTAATACCGGCCGTTCTTCCCGTAGCTGTTGTCCAACAGAACGTTCGGCTTGTTCATCAGGCAGGCCAGGATGTGGCCGTGAAGCCGGCTCGTCACGACGCGGCCGCTCCCGGCGTACTTGCGGATCGCCTTGTCCGTCAGGCGCCGCGCGAAGCGGCGCCAGAGCGGCCAGACCGGGAGCGCGTTGCGCAGCCGCCGGTCGAGGGAGCTCATCGCGACGAGAAGCCGGACGGCCAGCCGGTCTCCTGCGGAGAGGAGAAGCGGCCAATCCGTCGTCTCGTCGATGCGTTCGCCCGCGATGGCGGAGCCCTCCGCGCCCGACGCCTCGCCGTCCGTCCGGAGCACGCCGAGCACCCGCGCGAACCCGGCCCCGCCCGCTTGACCGGCTTGGCCGGCTCGGCCCGCGTCGATCGGATAGAGCTGGTGCGCCATGTCCGGCGACAGATACAGATTGGCGATATGGCCCCGGGCCTTCTCGTAGGAGACCCGGTCGCGGACGAACAAGTGAAGATCCTGGTGGCTCCCGAGCAGCTCCATGGACCGCCTCTCGCTCTCCGCGTCCCGGAATTCGACCGTCTGGGGCAGGATGACGATCCGGTGATCCGGATAGCAGCGGACGATGTCCTCCCGCAGCCGCTGATACCAGGGGTACAGGTCTCCGAAGTTGCCGCCGCCGTGGCAGACGAGGATCCAGTCCCGGGGGATCTTGACGCCGGGGCGGAAGTTCACGCACGAATAGCGTCTCCGCACCCGGATCCGGTGTTCGGCGAAGAAGGCCTCCGTGCCCTGAAGGATCAGAAGATCCCCGATATTCTCGTGAAGGGGATAGTCTATGTAAGCGACCTGCGATCCGGGAGGAACCGCCTCCGCGATCGCGCCCAGCCTCCTCTTCAGTCGTTCCATGGGATGTCGCTCCCGAATGACGGCTTCCATTCGCTTCCTCCTTGCTCCCTCGAAGCTTCCCCTTAACCGGAGAAGCTCTTCTCCGCCGTCAAGGCGCGCGGCTCCCCTTGGAACGGCCTCGACCCGGACAGTCGCCCGCCGAAGTCGATGATCTGCTCCGCCTTCGTCCTCCACGACTGCTTGCGGGCCGCTTCGACGATTCGGCCTCTCGCGATCTCTCCGCGATCCAGCTTCCGCAGCACCTGACCCACCCGCTCCGCGAACGAGTCCGCGTCCTTGTAGAAGTAGAGGAAGTCCTCCCCTCTTCTTCTCAGCTCCGGAGTCTCCTTGACGACCGTCGGAAGTCCCGCGGCCGCGTATTCGTACAGCTTCATGGGGCTTCGGCCCAGATTCGCCTTGTGGTCGGAGAGAGGAAGCAGCGCGAGATCCGCGTGCTGCAAGTAGGCGGGAAGATCGTCGTAGGCTTTGGCCCCGAGGAAAAACACGTTGCCCGGGAAGCCCTGCGTCCGGACGAACGCCGGATCGCAAGGGCCGATGACGACGACGCTGAGGGAGGGGGAACGCTCGGCGAGGCGCTTGACCGCCGCCATGTCGAACCGTTCGTCGACGGCGCCGGCATAGATCGCCCGCGGGCCCGGGATCTCCTTCAGATCGTCCGGCTCGGGACGGGCCCGCTCGAAGTGCGCGAACTCCACTCCGTTCTCCAGCACGATGGCGGGCATGTCGCTCTTGTGTCTCCGGGCGTTCGCGAGAACGGGCTCGGACGTCGCCACCACGCCGTGGGCGCGGCTGATGATCTCCTTCTCGGCGATCTCCACGGTCCGGTCCCCGTGCATGTCCGCGTAATTGTCCGTCGGCCGGTAGATGACGACCTTGGCCTTTAGCTGCTTCTCGATGCCGGCGAAGTAGGGCTGGTCGATGAGCAGCAGATCGACCTCGGAGAACCGGTACATGCCGAGCAGCTTGCGAATCGACGGGAAGGCGATGGAACGGACGAACAGATTGATTCCCGTTCGGCGGTAGATGGCGCTCGCGAGCGGCCACGGAACGAGCGACATCGGAACGCCGTGGATCATGCGCCCGCTCTGCTTGCGGATGTTCCTCCATTGGGCGAGCCTATCCTTGATGGGCGGCTCCTTCATCTTCATCAAGTGGGCGGGCGTCACGGACGTGCTAAGATGGAGGACCCGGTGGCCCATCTTCGACATCTCGCGGGCCAGATGATGGGACCCGACCACGAAGGGGCCGCCGATATAGGTGTGGCTGACGAACAGGATATTGAGCGGTCTCGCCGGCGCTGTCATCGGACGAACCCTCGCCGATTCGGCCGATAGGGCCGGGAATGGTACGATCTCACTCCAACTCCTCCTTCATGCTTATCTTTGTCTCTATCGCCGTCTCCGGCTCTCGTCACGTCTTCCCTGCCTCGCTGCCTCTTATCTCGCTTCGTTCAGCGCGACTCCCAGAACGCGGGCGTTCACTTGCTCCAGCACGGACGCCGCCTTCCCGAGCGTCTTCTTCTTGACGGTTCCCTTCCCGGCGACCATCAGCACGCTGTCGCACTGGACCGCCATGATCTGCGCGTCGGCGAACGACAGGACCGCCGGCGTGTCGATCAGTATTACGTCGTACGAAGGCTTCGCTTCTTCCAGCAGTTGGGCCATCCTCTCGGATCCCAGCAGCTCCGCCGGGTTGGACGGAATCGGACCGGCCGGGAGAAGGGTCAGGTAAGGGATCGTGGTGGCGACGGCGACGTCGCCCAGCTCGTCTTGCCCTCCGAGCAGCGTGGACAAGCCGTGCCTGTTCGGGACGTCGAAGATCGATTGCTGGATCGGATCCCTCAGGTTGGCGTCCACGAGAAGAACCTTCTTCTTCGAATCGGCGAACGCCGCCGCCAGATTGGCGGCCGTCGCGCTTTTCCCTTCGCCTTGGGTCGACGAGGAGATCGCGATCGTCTTGATCCGCCGCTCCCCTTGGGCGTATTCGATGTTCGTTCGGAGGATCCGGTAGGCTTCGGATACGGCCGTGCCCGGACCTCCGTCGATGAACAGCTTGCTTCTAGGTATGGATCGTGGCACCTGTCCCACCCCTTATCGGATTATCCAGATTGGCGTTCTTGCTTCCCTTCGTTCTCCGGCTGCGCGACGCGTTCGGAATGTCCGCGATCGTCGCGAGACCGGCCCATTCCCGGACGTCCTCTTCGGACTTGACGGTATCGTCGAGGTAATCGAGCAGGAACGCGAGCCCGATCCCGACGACGAGCAGCAGGACGATCGAGAGCAGCACGTTCGTCAGAGGATTGGGAGAGCTCGGCTCCGCGTTCGCTCCGGGATCGGCTTCGAACAGAATGTTGACGTTGTCGACCTTCATCAGCTTCGGGATCTCCTCCTGGAACACGCGGGAGACCGCGTTCGCCATCTCGGCGGCCCGGCTGTAGGAGGAATCCTTCGCCGTCACCGACATGACCTGGGTGCCGTTCACGGTCGAGACCGACACCTTGTCGATCAGCTCGCCGACGCTCGTCTTCAGCCCCGGGTACTGCTGGATGACGACGTTCATGATGCGGGGCGTCCGGATGATCTCCTTGTAGGTCTTGATGATCTCGACGTTGAAGTCGATCGTTCGGACGTCCGGGAGCCCGGCCGTTCCGACCGCTCCCTCCTTCTGGTTCACGATGATTTTCGACGAGGCCTCGTACTGTTTGTCTATGAGATAGGCGGAGCAGACGCCCGTCGCCGTCGCCCCGATGACGACCAGCAAGGCAATGAGCCAGAGTCGCCGCTTCACGATAAGCCAGTATTGTTTTAATTCCATTTCTCTCCTCCGTCCTGATGGGTTCATGTTTCGATACATTTCGTATCTAACGATTAATCCTAATATAAGTTACATTTTGTATCATGTCAATGCCAAATCGGGAGGACCGGCAGCAGAAAACCGTTTTGAGAGCGCGCGGCGGAACCCCGGCGTTCGCGCGAAACAACAAAAGCCGCCCCCTTTCGGGAGCGGCTCTCCGGGCTCTCAGATCACATCGGATGGGTTCGGATGAACTCCTTCAGTCTCGAATAAGCGGGCTTCTTCGTCACGCCGTCGTCCTTCAGCAGCCCGTAATTGCCGTCGCCGCCGTACGCGGCGTCGTCGTAGAAGCTGTACACCATGACGCTTCGCAGGTCGTACTCTTTGGCCACCGACGCGTATTGGCCCAGCATCCGGTCGCTCACCAGGTGTTCGGCGATCCGATTGTCGTCGCCGAGCGTCGGCCGGACGCCGAATTCCGTCAGCCAGATCGGCTTGCCGAACCGGTCCTTCAGCTCCTGCAGAACGTTGTAGCACCCGCTCTCGCCGCAGGCGTTCGTAATATCTCCCATGTCGGAGTACCAATGCCAAGACGTGGTGTCCCAGCGAACGACGGGCTTGCCGGTCGCGCCGTCGGGCTGCGTTCCGTTCCAGAGCATGTCGACGAACGCCAGGTGCAGCCAGCTGCTGCCGCTGATGTTGATGCGGGAGGAGACATCGACCGAACGAATGCCGTCGATCATGCCGCGCAGCGCTCCTCTTGCCTTCGCGAACCGGGCGTTGTCGTAATCGCTCGGCCTGACGCCGTCCCGCCCTTTGAGGATCACCCAGTTCTCCAGCTCGTTGCCGACCTCGTAATAGGTGACCCGGCCCTCCAGCTGCAGCGCGGCCGCCCGGCCGACCTGGTAGCCTTTGTCATAAGCCTCGTTCTCGCCGTTCTCGGCCTGCGGGTTCGGCGTCAGGACGGGAACGATCTGAACGCCCGATCCGGCGAAGACGTCGGCCATCCTGGCCAGCTGGGCGGCGGTTCTCTCGTCCCAGATGTCGTTGCGGTAGATCGTCAGTCCGATATCCTTGAGCTGCTTCAGCTGCTCGGCGAAGCTCACCTTGGCGTAAGCTCCTCCTTGGCTCTGGTGCCCGTTCGTTCCGTAGAAGATCTTCTCGATCCCCCGGTAGCGGGGAGTGGCCCCGTTCGCCGCGAGCTTCTCGGCTCTCACCTTCAGCTCCTTCGCGTCGGGCTTGAGGGCGACGGCCCGCAGGAAGGTGACCGCCTCCGCGCGGGTCATCCCCCTGCCCGCCTCGTAGCCGAGCAGAGTCTTGCCCGACCGGCCTTTGGAGAAGCCCATCTCATATAGGAACGCGATCGATCCGAACGCGTCGTAATGGAAGCCGTAAGCTCCGGCGATCAGCTTGGCCGCCAGGCCCCGGTTCGCGGGGAGCGTTCGCTTGGCCGGCTCCTCGAGGCCGAGGAGCGGCATGTTGAACCGTCTCCCCGCTTCGTAGAACGGCTCCGTCCAGTTGACCCCGGGCCTGGCGGCCGCATGGACGACATTCATCGCGTTCGGGTATATGCGCAGAAGCATCGCCAGAAATTCCGCCTCGGTCACCGGATTGTCCGGCTTGAACGTTCCGTCCTTGTATCCGAGGACGAGGTTCGACTGGACCGCCCAACGTATATCCGCTTCCGCCCAATGCCCCTTCACGTCCGACAAGGATACCGGGGCCTTCGAAGCCGACGAGCCGGTCGCGAGGAACAGAATCGCCAAGCCGATGACGGAAGCCGCAAGCCAGCGCAAGCGTCGCATCTTTTCCCTCCATAAGGAAAATGAAATATTCTAACTATACGCTACCTATCGTATCGAGTCAATGGACGGGAGCCGCCCGGTTGCCGGATCGAACGGATGCGGAAGCGGAACCCCCGTCTCTTCTTGACACCAAAATGTTACTCAATGTATCATTTAACAAGAACCATGCCAAATCGTATCGTCCAGTTCGCGCCGACTGCCGGCAGGACCGCGCCCGAATGTCCGCGTATGACGCGTATGAAGCGTTACCTATTATTAAGATAGGAGTAGATCGATGCAACCGACTCTGAACCGTTTCTTCGCTCTCTGGGCCTTCCTTCTTCCCGTCACCTCGTTCCTGATCGTTCCTTCCGTTCCCGGGACCACGCCGGGGCTGATGCTGGGGCTCGCGTCCATCCCCTTCGTCCTGTTCCTCTACCTGGGGCCGCAATACCGAAGCCGCGCCTATCTGGCGGAGAAGGGCTTCTTCTTCCGCGACCTGCTCGGCTTCTGCCTGCTGTTCGGCGGGTTGACGGCGGCGGCCCAGCTGAGCCTCGCCTTGGCCGTGGACGGCGGAGCCTCCATCTCCTTCGAGAAGCTCACGCTCGTGTCCGACGAGGATTGGCGAACCTATCTGTTCCGTTCCTCCATGTTCACCCAGTCCCTCTACCTGTTCGCGGCGGTGGCGCTGGCCGTCTTCGTCAAAAACTATTATCGCCCGTCCTGGAACCGGTACATCCTCTACGGAGCCCTCGTTCTGTGCCTTTACGGGATCTACGAATTCGTCTACTTCCTGCTCTTCCACGAGAACGGCGACTTCGTGACGAACCGGGTGTTCAAGGGCGGCTCCGAGAACAACCCCCTCACCGGTTCGGGCAGCCTCTTCCAGACGATGAGCTTCTTCGGCATCGACATGATGCGGATCAAGAGCCTGACCGGCGAGCCGAGCATGTACAGCTTCACGGTCCTGCCCCTCTGGATCTACGCGATCCACCTTCGCAAGACGTTCGTCCATCTGCTGCTGCTGGCCAGCCTGCTCTTGACCTTCTCCACGACGGCCTTCATCGGCATCCTGCTGTATCTCGCCCTGCGGGTCGTGTTCTTCAAGCTGAGAGACCGTTACCTCCTCTCCGCTCTCGTCGTCTTCCTGTTCGCCTCGCCTTTCGCGCTCGGATACCTGCAACCCGTCTACGAGGCAGTGCTCGGGAACAAGTCGGATACCGACTCGGGTCTGCTCCGCCAGACGCTGATGGAGAGACATCTCGACTTCTTCGGCCAGCTTCCGCTCTTCAACCAGCTGTTCGGCGTCGGCTTCGGATACGTCCGTTCGGCCGATCTGTGGTCGACCTTCCTCTGCAACGTCGGAATCGTCGGCGTCGCCCTCTTCACGCTGCTGTTCCTAGTGCCGATTCTGAAGCTGAAGAACGACTACGAGAACGTCGGCATCAAATGCGCGCTTATCGTCATATACGCGACGGCCATGATCGCGGTTGCCGAATTCTCCTATCTGACGACCTGGCTGTTCGCGGGGATGGCCTACGCCCGGATGAGGACGGCGGAGAACCGCCTGCCGGCGGCCGCTCGGCCGGATCGGCGGGCCCGGCTCGGGAAGCGAATCCCCGCCGGGAACGGCGGCTGACGGAAGCTGCGTGCGTTAACTCTATGGTTATAGCAAAAGGGCCGTCCCGCGGACGGCCCCTTTTTTATGTCGATGTCCGATCTACTCCCGCATGCTCTTCCTCAAGCGCTCGCTTGCCCTTTGACAGTGGGCTGCCTCGAAGCGAACAGGACGTTATCCAACCGCAACCCCCTCGCGACGGCTTGAACGACGAGCGGGACCGCGATTCCCATTATCGTTCCGAGTACGATATGCACGGCCGGATCGCCGATATGCAATCCCTTGTCCAGCACGATTCTCGTCCCCGAAGCCGCGAGAATATGCACCAGGTAGATGGACATCGAAGAGAGCCCGAGGGACTTGAGCCACGTTGTTCCCTTGACGGCTTGAAGCCGGTAGGACAGCGCGATCACGAACGCGACGCCGGCCGCCGCCGCCGCAAGCCCCAGATATTGAAATCCGGGAGCGTCGTAGAACCGGTTCGCCGCCCACAGGTACAAGGCGTTCACGAGGATAAACGCGGCCGAGGACGCATACAGAGCCGCCGGCTTGAACAGGCGCGGAACGATCGACTTGTACCGGGCCAAGCAGGTTCCCGCGAGGAAGTAGACGAAGTGGCTGCCGAACTTCTCGACGATCCAATTGAGCTCCAGCAGCGGCATGGCCGCGAAGACGGCCAACCCGACGAGCAGGATAACGGGCTTCGGCAAAAATTTGTTCATGGCGTAATAGAGGATAAACATGAAGAACAAGGCGTAGAGGAACCAGAATTGGCCGATGGGACTCCACCCGATGTTCGCCGGAAGACCGCTCCAGGTCAGCGTCGAGCTGTTCGTCGTCCCCGAGAGCACGATCATGACGCTCCCTTGCAAGAGCGACCATATCAGATAGGGCAGCAGAAGCTGGTGGACCTTCTTGCCCGCCGCCGACGCGAACGGCTTGCTCTCCCAGCTGGAGACGAACAGGCCGGACAGCAGGAAAAACAGAGGCATATGGAATCCGTAAACGAACGTATCCGAATAGAAGAAAAAATTCTCGTTCAACCCGATGTCGGCATCGTGGATGCCTCTGAGCACATGACCGTAGACGACAAGCGCGATTCCGATTCCCCTCGCGATATCCGCCCAAGCGAGCCTCATTGGTTAACCTCCTTCGATTGTTCGGCGCGACGTTCTCCGCGGCAGACTCGCGTCTTTTCTTCATATTATGATACAATTTGTATCAGTGTCAATATAAAGAAGCCACGTCCGCTTCATCGGCGAACCCGGCTTCCGGCTTGCGTATGGGTATTCCCGCTCGCCCGCGTCTTCACGTCGTAGCGGCGTAAGAATCTTCTTCCTCGTCTTCAAGCTCCATTGCCCGAAGCCTCTCCGCCCGCTTCTTGAATGCGATAGTGGAGAGAAGCACGCTGAACTCGTACAGCGCGACGAGCGGAACGGCGACGAGCAGGTCGGACACGACGTCCGGAGGCGTGATCACCGTGCCGACGACGACCATGATCAGCCAGGCGATCCGGCGCAGCTTCCGCAGCACGATCGGATTGAGGATGCCGATCCGCGTCAGGAACAGAATGACGACCGGCAGCTCGAACAGCACCGCAAGCGGTACCACGATGTTGAACATGAACGAGAAGTACTGCCCCGCCCCGTACATCTGATTAAGTCCCATGTTTTGCGTGATGCCCTCCGTGAACCGGTAGGCCATGGGGAACACGATAAAGTAGGCGAAAGCCAGTCCGGCGAGGAACATGACGAGAGCTCCCGGCACGTACTTCAGCGTCGCCTTCTGCTCCTTCCTTCCGAGCGCGGGCCGGACGAACGCCCAGAGCTGGTACAGGGCGAACGGAATCGCGACGACGAAGGAGATGACGAAGGCGAACTTCATGTAGAGCCCGATGGCGTCCCAAGGAGAGAATGCGCTTAGCTCGATCCGTCCCGCGGGCGTCTTCTCGATCAGGTAATCGAACAGCGGGCCGGCCCCGAACAAGCCGCCGGCGACGCCGAGCACGAAGACGATCAGGACGTAAATGATTCTTTTCCTCAGTTCACCGATATGCTCCATCAGGGGCATCCAGCCGCCTCCCGGCTGCTTGGCCCCGGCGGAGTTCGAACGATCCGTCATGCCTGAACCCCTTACTCCGGAAGCCGGCGTTCCGCTTTGGGTTGTTCCGCTTCGGCGGCAGAGACCTCAACCCGGCGCGGAGCGGGTTCCGGCTGCTCTTCCAGAATGCCGTTCGCGCCTTTCTTGAATTCGCGCAGCGTGCGTCCGAACGCTTTGCCCAGCTCCGGAAGCTTGTTCGGTCCGAACAAGAGCAGAGCCACGATCACGATCAATAGAAAACCTGTAGCGCCGATGCCTGACATCGTAACGCCTCCTATTCGCTCATGGAATTATAGAACCTCAAATCGGTCAACAACGGTGCAAGCCGCCGTACCCCATCCGGGCGATCTCCTCGCGCTCGATCTTCTCTCCCGCGAGAACCCGCGGCAAGAGCACGTCGAAGGACGTGTACGGGTCGTGCATGACGCAGCCCGGCAGCCCGAAGATCGGCACTCCCCGCAGGTAGCCGAACAGCAGCATCGAGCCCGGCAGCATCGGCGTCCCGTAGCTGACGATATCGGCGCCGGCCGCGGCGATGGCTCCCGGCGTCCGGTCGTCCGGGTCGACGGACATCCCGCCGGACACAAGTATCATATCATACCCTTGATTCAGGAAATAGATAATTTCGTTGACAATTATTTGTCGGTCGTCCGGCGCGAACCGCTGCTCCGCGAGCTCCGACCCGAGCTCCTCCAGCTTGCGGGAGACGGCCGGCCCGAACTTGTCCTGGATGCGGCCGGAGAACACCTCGGTGCCCGTCGACAGCAGCGCGGCCCGCATCTTGCGAAGCGGCTTGACCGCGATCGGGTCAGAGCCTTCCCGGCTGCGGTATTCGGAGGCGATCCGCTCGACTTCGGCGACCTTGGCTTCCGGCACGATCAGCGGGATCGCCCGCGTGGCGGCCACATGGTCCCCTTCCCGGACGACCCGCCCGCTCGTTACGGTCGCCAGAGCGATCTCGCCGAGCGAATTGATCCGGTCGACGACTTCCTTGGAGATGGAAGCGAGCCCCGTAATCGTAGACTTCAGCGTCACCTTGCCCTCGTGCGGCTCGCCGCGGCTCAGGTTCTGCCCGCCGAGCGCGAGCGCCATCCTAAGCGCCGCGTCGTCCTCGTGGAGATCCGTCGGCGCGAGCTCCATCGCGTACAGATGCTCCTTGCCGATATCCTTCAGCTTCGGGATGTCCTCTTCCGTGACTTTGTGGCCTTTGCGGAACAGGCGTCCCTTGAACGTCCCCGGAAGAATCTGCGTCAGGTCGTGCGCGAGAATCAGGCCGACCGCGTCCTCGACCTTCACCTCCCGCAGCACCGAATCGCCGATCCGCTTCTCTTCCGCTCCGGAAGCGGACGGATTAGGCTTCGTCATCCGTCAATGTCCCTCCCTAATCCCTTAACCTGGAGCAACGCGGCCGGCAGCACGTCCAGGATCGCCATGAAGAGCTCGTGAACGCCCTTCGGATCCCCGGGCAGGTTGACGATTAGCGTCCGCCCCCGGATGGCGCATACGCCGCGGAACAGCATCGCCCTTCTCGTCCGTTGCAGAGCCTTCGCCCGCATCGCCTCCGCCATGCCGGGAACGGTCCGTTCGGCGACCATCAGCGTCGCCTCCGGCGTCACATCCCGGAAGCCGAGACCCGCGCCGCCGGTCGTCAGAATCAAGTCCGCCTGGAAGTAGTCGGCCATCTCGATGAGCGCGGCCCGAATCTCGTCTTGCTCGTCCGGGACGACGCGATAGTCGACGATCTCCCCTCCGAGCTCCTCTTCCACCAGCTCCCGAATGACCTGCGCGCTCGTGTCTTCTCTCTCTCCGCGCGACCCTTTGTCGCTGGCCGACAGCAAGGCTACCTTCCAATGCATATCCGTTCCCCCTTCGCTCCCATTTGGCATAACGCCTCCGTCATCCGCGAGCGTCCGCCGTCCGGTCAACCCGCCCCGGCGCCGTCCGCGGCTTTGTAATCCCCGCTTTTCCCCCCCGTTTTCGAGACTAGTCGCGTCGGGCCGATCTCCATGTCCTTCTGCAGCGCCTTGCACATATCGTAAACGGTCAAAGCGACGGCGGATACGGCGGTCAGCGCCTCCATCTCGACGCCCGTCTTGCCCGTCGTCTTCACTTCCGCCGTGATGTACAGCGTGTCCCGCCCGTTGTCCGAGAACCGGACGTTCACCCCGGTCAGCGGCAGCGGGTGGCACATCGGAATCCAATCCGACGTGCGCTTGGCGGCCTGAATGCCCGCCACTTGCGCCACCGCCAGCACGTCGCCCTTGGCGACCGTGCCTTCGCGGATGCGCGCGAGCGTATCCGGACGCATCGTCACCTTCGTCTCGGCGACGGCCGTGCGGGCGGTGACCGCCTTGTCCGACACGTCGACCATTACGGCCCGTCCCTGTTCGTTAAAATGAGTCAGACGATCCGGCTCGTTCCTCCCCGTCTCCATTCGCTTCCCTCCCGTCGAACCAGATGATGCCTTCCTCCGTAGCCAAGCCGCTCAGCGGCAAATCGTGCGGCTCCCGCGGCAGCTCTTCCTCCCCCGCGACTTGCCGCTCGTAGGCGAATCCGATCCACAGCGTTCGCCGGGACCGCTCCGGCGCGGCCGCGCGTCTCGCCGCGTACAGCCGATCGTAGTAGCCTCCGCCGTAGCCGAGCCTGCCTCCCTGTCGGTCGAAGGCGAGCCCCGGCACGAGCACGACGTCGATCTCTCCTCCGACCGGATACGGCTCGGTGGCGGCCGGGTTCGGCTCCGGCACTCCCCATCTTCCGGGCGTCCAGTCGGCGGGGGAATCGATTATTCGCAGCTCCATGCCGCTATCCCCTTCGCTCAGGCGTTCCCTGTTCGAGGACTGCGTGCTGCTATCCCCGCTGCTCAGGTTGCTCGAATCGGCAGATGCCGTACCGTTATCCCCTTGGTTCAGGGAGTGCCGGTCGAGGAAGGTGGTGCCACTATCCCCGCTGCTCAGGACGCTCGAATCGGCAAAGGCCGTACCATTATCCCTACCGCTCAGGGGGCCCTGACTCGAAGGGATAATGGTATGCCCCTTATCGTTCGACAACTCCTGAGCGAAGGGGATAGTGGCATGTTCCTCGCCGCTGGGCGAAGCCTGAATGGAGGGGATAATGGCATGTTCCCTGTCGTTTGGCAAATCCTGACTCGAAGGGATAGTGGCATGCCCCCTGTCGTTCGACGAATCCTGAACGGAGGGGATAGTGGCATGCCCCCCGCCATTCCGCGCTACCTGATCCGACGGGATAGCGGCACGCTCGCCGCTTCTCAGAACGCGGGGAGCGATAACGAGATGGCCTCGCCGGCGGCACCATTCCGCCAACCCGGCCGGATCGGCCTCCGAGCGAAAAGCCCCGTACACGCACACGACAAGCGGACGCGAGGCTCCCCGCTCGAGCGGAACGAGCGCCTCCCTCGCGACGACATCGCACAACAGCGAGGACTTCGCCTCGCGCTCGCGGGGAGCGAGCTCGTCGCGCCGCGCCGACAAGAGGGCCCGTCGCTCGCGCTTCAACGTCCCAACCGAAGGTCGCTCCATCTCCGCCTCCCCCGCACCCGGCTCCAAAAGTTAGTTCCAGTGTATCATTTTTTCCCCATTTTCGCCAAGAAGACCGAGCCTCCAACGCCCGCTCCGCTTGGACGAAGCCGCCAATTTGCGTTACACTTGGAGCAGCGCTCTTATTTATAGGAAGACATTATAAGGAAGTCGGAGGGATTCCTCTTGCTTTTGCAAGCATCGGGCATTACGAAGTACTACGGGGCAACGCCCGTACTCGAGGGCGTCTCGATTCAGATCAACGAACGCGACCGCATCGGCCTCGTCGGCGTGAACGGCGCGGGCAAATCGACCTTCCTGCGGATCCTCGCCGGAGAGCTGTCCGCGGATCATGGATCCGTGTCGAAGCCGCGCGAGCTGAAGGTCGGCTACCTGGCGCAGAACAGCAGCTTCGAAGGAAGCCTGTCTCTTCACGAGGTGATGATGAACGCGTTCGGCTCTCTTCTGGAACAGGAGAAGGAACTGCGAAGGCTGGAAGAGAGAATGGCCGACCCGCAGGAGCAGAAGGACGCTGCGAGGTACGAAGCGCTGCTGAGCCAATACGCGGACCGGAACGACAAGTTCCGCGAAGCGGGCGGTTTCGAGATGAACAACCGCATTCGCAGCGTGCTGCACGGCATGGGCTTCGGCGACTTCGCGCCGGAGACGCCCGTGTCCAGCCTTAGCGGCGGCCAGCGGACGCGTCTCGCGCTGGCTCGTCTGCTCGTCGTCCAGCCGGAGCTGCTGTTGCTCGACGAGCCGACCAACCATCTCGACATCGCCACGCTTACTTGGCTGGAGCAATATTTGCGAACGTATTCGGGAGCGATGGTCATCGTCTCCCACGACCGTTACTTCCTCGACGCCACGGTCACCTCGATCGTCGAGATCGAGCGCCACGCGGCGACCCGATACACGGGCAACTATTCCCGCTTCATGGACCAGAAGGCGGCGGACTTCGCGCAGCGCGTGAAGCTGTACGAGCAGCAGCGCAAGGAGATCATGCGCATGGAGGACTTCATCCAGCGCAATCTGGCGCGGGCCACGACGACCCGCCGGGCCCAGAGCCGGCGCAACGCGCTGGAGCGGATCGAGCGGCTGGAGAAGCCCGGCACGCTGAAACAGGCGAGCTTCTCGTTCACGACCGAGCGCCGGACGGGCAAGGACGTGCTGCAGGTGTCGGAGGCTTCGGCGGCTCCTTCGGCGGAGATGTCCCCCCTTTTTCGCGGCGTGTCCTTCGAGGTCAAGCGGGGAGAGAGAATCGCGATTCTCGGACCGAACGGCGTCGGCAAAACGACTCTTCTGCGAGCCCTCGTCGGAGCGCTCGAGCTTCGGGCCGGCACGATCCGCTGGGGGACCGGCGTCATGCTCGGGTACTACGACCAGGAGCAGCGCGGCTTGAACAAGGCGAATACGGTGCTGGAGGAAGTGTGGAGCGAGTACCCGATGCTCCCCGAAGCGGAGATCCGGACCGTTCTCGGCAACTTCCTGTTCAGCGGGGAAGACGTCAAGAAGACGGTCGGAAGCCTGAGCGGCGGGGAGAAGGCGCGCGTGGCACTGTCTAAGCTGATGCTGCGCAAGGCGAACGTACTCGTGCTCGACGAGCCGACCAACCATCTCGATCTGTGGAGCCGCGAAGTGCTCGAGGCGGCGCTGGAAGAGTATGAAGGCACGCTGCTTTTCGTCTCCCACGACCGCTACTTCCTGAACCGGCTGGCGGACCGCATCGTCGAGATTCATCCGGACGGCGCTCGACATTTCCTGGGAAATTACGACGAGATGATCGGCAAAAAGCAGGAGATGGAGCAGTGGGAATCGGAGCGTTCCTCCCAGACTGCGAAGGAAGCGCCGGCCCCGGTGCTCGACTACGAGGCGGAGAAGCAGGCCAAGCGCGAGGAGCGCGCGCGCCAGCGCAAGAAGGAGCAGGCCGAGGCCGATATCGCGCGTCTCGAGGAAGAGATCGCCGCCTTGGAGCAGGAGATGGCCTCGGAGGAAGTGTTCACCGACTACGTGCTGCTGCGCGAGAAGCAAGCCGAAGTCGACAAGCGCAAGCAAGCGTTGGATGAGGCTTACGCCCTCTGGGAGTCGCTGCTGGATTGATATCGGAGCGCTTGGGAAAAGGAAAATTGTTGTCCACAGCTTTATGCACAGCTCGGACGCGGCGGAAGAGGCTCCCAGGGAGTAATCCCTTTGGAGTAATCGGCCGCGCTCCGGCTGTTTTTTGTTAGGGGAGCGTAAATTATCAGACTTTTTCCACAGTTTTATCCACAATGTCCACAGATTCCACAGTCTCGCTATGAAAAAACCATCCCATTTTCATAAAATCCCCCGCCTTACTCTCCCAACGGCTTACCGGTTTTGCCCACAGTATGCACAAGGGATGTGGATATTTTTATCCACATCCCTTGAGATAACACGTTGGCCGGGAAGGGTGTGCACCCTTATCCGAGCCGCAATCGGGTACCAACGCGGTTGGACGTATTTAATGCCTATGGATCTCGACTGCCTTCTGCCGCCTCTCCCGGTGCGCGTTTATGGCGCCAAAGGCGCCGCGCGTCGGAGCGCAGCAGGATGGCTTTTTGAACACCAACTGCCTGTCTCTCCGAGATCGATCGGATGTAGCCCTTTTCGCAGGTCCTATCGTCGCTTCTCTCCTTCTCCTTACTCCTTCTCCTTACTTCTTCCCCAAACCATCGCCCCTCGAAACGGCCCCATACTGAGCGAAGGGGATAGCGGCACGCAACTCCATAAACCTCCCGTCCTGAACGAAGGGGATAGTGACACGTGACCCTGTAAACCGGCACTGAGCGAAAGGGATAATGGCACGCAATTCCGCATACCTCCCGTCCTGAACGAAGGGGATAGCGGCACGAGACCTGAAAAACCGAGTTGATCCGCAAGACGCCCCCCCTGCCGCCCCGTGGCATGACAGGTCATATGACCGAATTCATGACAGCGATCACTATTCGCCCACAACGATCCTCGATATTGTAAAAACTAGATACTTTCCCCCTCGAGGAGGCACTGCCATGATCGTCTACGAAAGAGAACACGACTACGTCATGGTCCGGCAGACGGATCAGAGCCTGGCCGCCGGCCGAATCGCGGAGCAGTGGAACGAAGCTTATTTCTACGATTCCCGCCGGTTCGGCGAAGTGGCCGCGGCTGCTCGCGTTCTATATTCGGGCTGGAGCAAAATCGACGTCCGTCCCAGCTGGGACGGGAGAAGGCAAGCCCCCCAGAGCATGGCGAACAGCCCGCTCCGCCAGAGGCTGCGGGCCGCCAAGCGTTCCGTCCATGCCGCGGAGAAGATCTCCCCGTACGTCGCGCTGCTCGCCAGCCTTCATCATACGCACGATCCGGTTCTAGAGAGCTTGAACGTCGGCGAGACCAATCGGTTCTTGAATAGCGAGCGCAAAAGACAGGCCCGCTATAAAGAGGAGTGCGGCATCCGCGACTCCGTGTCGGAGGAGAACTTGCGGATTCACCTGGGAATGCTGCACTTTTGCCACTACTTGTCGCTCTATATCGCCATGAACGAGCCGGGGTCTCTCCAAGAGAACGAGCTTCCCTGGTTCGCGGAGAGATTCTCTCGGTTCAGCGCTTTTCCGTTCATCAGCTTCCAGCCGATCCGGGCCCGCTGGCTAGGGAAGCAGAGCGTCGGCCTAAGCCACTATCCGCTTCGGAGCGACAGCGCCGTTACCCTGAAGTATAAGGCGGTCGGGAAGCTCTCCATCCGCGACTTCGGAGTCGGCGAAGCCTATGAGAGAGCCCCCATGCAGGAACGGGAGGTCTCCTTCTACCCGTTGAAGGCCCCGGTTCTCGTCCGATTCGCCAGATAACCCCCGCGGCTCTCATGGCCATTCCGCCAATCCTTTTACCAGAATCACAATTCCGAAAATCAACAGGACAACGCCCGAGAGCCGATTAATCCCTCTCAGCCAACGTTCGGGGAGTCGCCTTCTCGCTCCTCCGACGAGCAGCCAAGCGCTGCGACTGCCTTCGCCGACGTCGAATCCCGCGAACATTCCCGCGAACGAGACAATCGTCATCGGGTTCGCGAGAGTTAACAGCAGCGTCGTCGCGTACGCTCCCGGCAACCCGCCTTCGAGTCTGGCGCCGGCTTCGGCCGCCGGCGGGGCGGACGCGAACGTCCGATAGGCCAAATAGCAGAGGAATAAGCCGCCGACGAGCTGAATCCAGACGCTCTGGTCGATTAGAATCGTCATCAAGGCGGATAGTCCGAGCGCGGCGACGGCCCCGTAAATCGCATCGGCCGTGGCGGCCCCGAGCCCCGACATCAACCCGTGCAGCCTCCCCTGCAACAGCGTCCGCCGTATACACAGAACGCCGATAGGGCCGACTGGCGCAGCGATGGATATGCCCAGAAGCAACCCTTGCAAATAAATGGGCAATAGCCCCTCCTCCTTTTGATATCCACACTTCCTTATTCGGAAAAATATTGCAAATTCCTCCAATGGCTTCTTTCTCGCTCATCCTTTCTTCCTTTCCTTATTCATAGAAAAGAGACAGGCGATCGTTCGCCTGTCTCTCTTTTATCTATCCGACGATTAGGATGGATTCTCCAGCTTCTCCGCGATGCGGCGGAGAACCGTCGCCGCTTGGGCGCGGGTCGCGACGCCGTCCGGATCGAACCGCGATCCGCCGACGCCCTGCGCCAGTCCCGCCTTCAGCGCGGAAGCGACGTCCGCCGACGCCCAGCTCTTGATCTTGCCCTTGTCCGCGAACGGCTGGAGGAGGCTCTGAATCTCCTCTTCCCGCGCCGGGACGGCACCGGCAACGAGCAGCGAGTACGCCCGCCAGCTCATCGCCGTCATCTGCTCGCGGGTGACGAAGTCGTTCGGGCGGAACTTCCCGCGCCCGTCGCCTTCGATCAGCTTCGCGGCGGCCACCGTGCGGACCGCCTCGTAGTACCAGTCCTCCGCCTTCACGTCGTCGAACGGCGACGCTCCGGCGGCCTCGCTCTTCGCGCCGACGATGCGCGCGAGCATCGCGGCGAATTCCGCCCGCGTCACCTTGCGGTCGGGCTGGAACGCATCGGCCGTTATTCCGTTGACGTACAGACGGGCGGCCATCCATTCGATATGGCCCTTCGCCCAGTGCCCGCCGATGTCGGCGAACGGATTCGCGAAGGCGACGATGCCGTAGTAGCGCGGCTTCGCGTCGGCGCCCGCCCATTTGAGCCCCGCCGTGCCAGAGACGTCCGAGACGAAGCTCCACGCTTGCAAGCTCGGATCGTAGCCGTAGACGGCCGCGGATCCGGAGGACGTCGTCGTCCAATACCCGAGGGCCGCATCGGGCCGGGAAGCCGTCAGAGGAACGGTTCCGTCTCCTTCCGCCGCTTCCGCGGCGAACCGGTACAGTCCGCTTCCCCCCGTCAGCCCTCCGAACTTGGCCTTCAGGCCGTCCAGCCATGCCTTCTCCTCTTGCGCGGAAGCGCGGTCGACCTTGAAATGTACCGCGGAAGCCTTGTCGCCGAAGCCGGACGTCCAGGCTTCCGGGTCTATGACAACCGACGCCGGATCGCCCTTCAGCCGGAGCTTCGCCTTGGCCTCCGCCAGAGCGCGGAACGCCTCCGCCGGCAAGACGAGGTCATATGAATCGGCGGCGGACGGAACTTGAACGAACAGCTCTTCGCCGTTCTTCGCGTTCTTGATCGCATTAAGCACCGTCTCGGTCTTGAGAGAGATCGCCGCTAACTTGCGGCCTCCGTCGCCGTCCTTGACGCTAACCTCCGCATCCTTGCCGATGTCGGCGATATTGCCTTCGGCCGGATTCGGATCGGCTCCGCCTCCCGAGCCTCCGCTGCCTCCCGTTCCCGGACCCGGGTCGGACGAACGAACAACCGTCAGCGTATACGTCTTGGTCGCGTCCGGATGATTAGCCGCTTCGACCAAGATGGGGATGACGCCATCGCTCGGTATCTCGATTTCTTTAAAGGCGGCGTTATCCAGCTTCACTCCCCGGATGGACAGCTTGCCGCCCGCTTCCGCCAGCGTCGCTTTGATCTTGACCGTCGCGGCGGAAGAGCGGACTTTGACCGTATAGTCGGTTCGATCCGCGGAGAACGCCTCCGCCAGCGTGCCGCCCTCGACGGCCAGGCCGCTTAACGTTGCGTTAGGTCCGCTTAACGTCAGCGTCTTCTCTTCCGAAGGATTGCCCAGAACGTCGGTCACGGCGCCGGCAGCTGCGCCTACCGTCACGTTCGCCCCTTCGGGGAACGGCGCGCTCAGCGTCAGCACGACCGCGCTCGGCGGCCCTTCGCCTTCCGGAACCTCGACGACCGCCGACGATACGGCGACGCCGGCTCCGCTAACGTTGAACGCTTCGGGCGCCAGAATCGCTCCCGCCTTCAACGGTTCGTCGAAGACGAGCCGGACCGCGGACCGGCTTCCGGCCGCCTCGGCTTTGACCGGTACCGGGCCTTCGGCATCGCGGCGGACCGCTTTGACAACCCGATCGTCGCCCGCCAACAGACTCGTTCCCGCGTAGCTGACGAACGAACCGGCCTCGACTTTGACCTCGTAGTCTTCCCCTTCCTTCAACCCTTCGCCGCTAGGCGCGAACCTCACCTTGCGAGCCAACTTCCCGCCTTCGCCGTCCTGCAGCTCGACGAAGACCGCGTTGCCTTCGACGGCGGCTCCGCCCGGCCCGCTAACCGTCACCGCGGAAGCCGGAATCGCTTCGCCCGCCTTCAAATACTTGCTGAACGAGACGTCGACGTAGCTGCCATCCGCCCCGACGACGGCTTCGATGCCGTCAACCAGCGGCGGAGCCTTCGAGACGAGTCCGGCGTTGACGTCGAAGTGAGGAGGCGGAACAGTCAATTCCGCGCTGCTCGCCGTCTCGTATCCGCTTTTCTCCCAGACGACCTTCCAGATGCCTTCGGGGACATCCCAGCCATACCGTCCTTCCTTGTCGGTCAGCTGCGGGTTGATCTGATCGTAGGAGGGAGCGTCTGTCCATACCTTCCATTCTCCCTTGGCCGATTCCTTGTACAGCACCGTCGCTCGGACGCCTTCCAGCCGGTTGGCCGGAACCGCTTCGTATACGTAGCCGCTCGGATCGTAGATCCATTTCAGGCGAGCGACTCTCTTCAGCCTTTTCTTATAAATGTTCTCGGTTTCGAAATCGTCGTAATTCTCATCTTCCTCGCAGCTCTGCGGGTTCGTCGGACCTGCCGTCGCGACCTTGTTGATCTCGCCGTCGACGTATTTGTCGATCCTGTAGGAGATGTACTTGGAAGCGAGGCCGCCGATCGCTCCCGCGGGCCCTTCCAGCATCATCGCTCCAGTCCAGGCTCCGATCGCCGTCTTGGCGATCTCTCCGCCGACCGTAACGAGCAGCGCCTTGCTCGCTTGCTGGCTTGTCGCTTCAATGTTCTCCGGACAGATCGTCGCCGCCTCGATGCTGTCCATGATCTTGGTAATCCGTCCCGAATACTTCTTGTACTTCGAATACTGCGATTTGACTTTGTCGAGAGGAGCCTTCACCTCTTGCACTACGACGTTATACTCGGTCGCCACCTTGATCATGCCCCGATACTTGCCCGGATCGATTCCGTATTCGTCCAGAACCTCCAACGGATCGAAGGCTAGCGCGGCAACCGCTGATTCCCCCTCCGATTTCGCCGATGGGAACAACTCCGCCTTCGGCATGTACGCGCTCATTTTCACAACGACTCCGTCTTCCGTCTCCTTCACGTCGAAGGTCATGTTGTATAAGGGAAGACCGATCGCCTCGGCTTCGACGATCTCCTCGACCGTCGGCCGGTAAGTCGTCGGCGACAGATCGATCTGTTCGCTGGCCTTGATCTTGAAGTCCGGCAATTCGGGGAATTCGATGACCGCGCTGCCCGAGTAGACGTTGCCTTCCAGCTTGAACGGCGTCTTCTCGACGATCTTGAAGTCCTTCATCTGCGGAGGCAGCGAGTCTCTCGTCTCCTGCTCGGTCGGGGCCTCCCGGCTGATGACGATCTTCGGCTTCACCGTGTCGTAGTCGACGTACAGGCCCCCGAGCGTCCCGTTCGTGGTCGGGACCGTCGCCCGGAACAAGCCGTCGGGGCCCTTCTCGGCCGTTACCGGGCCTCCGATCTGGCCTCCCAGATACAGCTTGACGTTCTTGACTTTGTCCGGCTCGTCGAACTTCAGGACGAACGCGAACGGATTGCCGGGAAGAACCGTATAAGGCAACTGGGCGATGCCGTTCTCAACGTCGAGCTGCAGCCACTTGCCGTTCGGATACTGAGCCATGGCGATCTGCTGCAGAACCGGCTCGTTCTCGCGGTAAGTCACGACGTGGCGCTCCGAGCGAAGCTTCTTGTTGCCGGTCTCCGCCTGGGCCCACAGAAGATGGACGTTGTCGCCGTCCACGTTGGTTAGCTCGACCTCGCCGTTCCACGTTCCGGCGGAAGAAGCCGTGACCGTCTCGAGAAGCAAGTCGTCGTCGAAAATCTTGACGAGGCTTCCGGCGGGAGCCAAGCCGGCGACCTTCACCTTCGCGGACGAGACGAGCTCGGGCGCCTCGAGAGTCACCTTCGGAACGTCGAGCTGCACGTAGCCGAGCGACTCGCCGATTGGCTCCCCGCCGGCCGTTCCCTCGATCCGGGCGGACAGTTGCGCTTGACCAAGCGAGAAGTCCGCGTCGAGCTTCGCTTGCAGCGCGACCGTTCCTTGCGCTCTCCGATCGATATCGCCGAGCGCGACTTCGAGCGTCCGGCCTTTAAGCGCGGCCGTCGCGTCGGCTCCGTTCAACTTGACCGGAATGCGGACGCCGCCCGGTTGCGTTACGGGGGTTATCCCGTCCGGAAGGTCGATCTTCAGCTTCGCGCCGGTCACCGCGTTGTCTCCGGCATTGCGATAGAACGCGCGAAGGTTAAGAGTACCTCCCGGAGACACTTCGTTCGGCTGGGCCAGGAACCCGTTGGCCGTTACTTGGAAAAAGTATTTTTTATCCTGAAGGTCGATCGTCCCGACGTCCACCGTCTCCTGCTCTCGGATAGACATTTGTTTGTAGGAGATCGACAGCCGGTTCGTCTTCGAATCGCTGCGGTTGAACTCCAGCCGATAGGCGCCCGCTTTCGGAGCGTGCAGCTCGAACCGCCCCGTTCGGAAGCTCGTCGACTTGACGTACGTCAGCTTGTCGCCGTCGACTTCGTACAGATTCAAGTTCGTCCAGGAGCTTCCTTCCGTCGGAACGGCGCCCTTGAAAATTCCGCCCGTCTCCTCGACCCACAGCTCCACGGTTCCATTCGCTTCGGAATCGAGTCGGACCGTCTTGCACTGTTCGAACGGGGAGTTCAGCACGCCCGATATGCATGCCTCGACGTCTTCCCCGGGCTGCCCTTGGAACTGGATCGCGTTCTGATAATAGCCGACGCGTCCCCCGAATTTGCTCCGAAGCGTCGCCTTGAAGCGAAGCTGTTCCATGTCGACGGGACCTTGCCACTCGCCGCCGACCATTTTGACGTGAACCTTGAACGTTACCATTCCTTGCGCGGCCATGCGGACCGGAATATCCAAGGTGGTCGACTTGCCTTTCTCCACGACCGCCTTCAAGCCTTCATCCGAAAAGTAATGATAGCCGGTTTGGGCGGCTTGAACGGAGACCTCGCCTGCAAGTACCGTCAATTGATAGGTTCCGTTCAGGTCGGTGTACACCTTTTGGACGAACGGCTTGCCTTTGTAAATCTGCGTCGCCGTGACCAGAGCGTTGAATACCGGTTTGCCTTCCGGGTTCGTCACTTTGCCTTGAAGCTTGCCCTCGGCCGAGCGTTGGATGGTAATCGGGATGATATTGTCCCCCGGCTTCAAAGTGAACGGAATATCGGGAACCGGATCGTACTTCGTTCCGTTATAGTCGAATTTGGCCGTGAATTTCAGACCGGAGCCTTCGACCTCCGCCCACCCCGTCTGGCCGTCCGTGAGCGTCTGGTAGCCGGCCAAATAGTCGGTTGCCGCTTCGTTCCAGACCTCGATGCGGATGCCGTTTACGGGTTTGCTATTCTCGTCGGTCACTTTGAACCGGTATCTGGAGGACTGGGCGACATGCACGGCCAGCGACGTTTCCAGCCCGGCGGAGACGCTTACTCCCGACTGCGCGAACAATGGCTTGCCGGTAGCGGAGTACAGCGCGACCGAATACTTGTCGGACGGCGTCAGCCCTTCGAGGAGGATCGGTTCGCCACCCTTCAGAACCGCCGACGACGAGCCGCTTCCGTCCAGACTTGCCGCCGTCAGATAGGCCCCGTTCAGATCGACCCCGCCGGGATTGTCGAACGTCGCCTTAAGAGTGCCGGAGACGGCCAGCGGCAACCCCGCCGCTTTCTTTTCGACCGGACCTCCCGCAGCGCCTGTCATGACCGCGGTTACCGAAGTCAGCTCGGCCACCCCAGCCTTCACCGGGAACGAGGCTTCGTACGCGCCCGAGCCGGGAATCTTCTCGACCAGATTCGCCGTCGTCTCCGCGGCTCGAGGCGCGGGCAGTTTGCCGCCCGCTTCGTCGAGCCAGGTGGCGTACGCGATCTTCGCCGTAATCGCTCGGCCGGTCTTGGCTCTCGCCATGATCGTCATCGTTCCGTTCGGGAGCGGAAGCCGCATGGGCGATAGCCGGTCGAATTCCAGCTTCACATCCAAGGTGCGGTCATCCGCCTCCGTCGTGACGATCACCCGCGGCCCCCCGCTCGTCGCGGCTCCGGCCGCGTTGACCGCCTCGACGCGGAACGTATACTCCGTCGCGGGCGTAAGTTCCGTCGCCGTGTACGACAACGTGTTCCCGTCCACCACGGCGATCCGTTCGGTGTTCGCGTACAAGCGATATTCCTTGATGCCGGCCGCATCGGACGCCGGCGTCCAGGTTAGCGTCACCCGGTCCGGCTTCACCTCCGTCGCTTCCAGCTTGCTGCCGTCCGGCCACGTCGGTCCTTCCCCTTCGCCTTTGTCGTTCGAGGCGATGAACAGCCCGACCATCGGGATCTCTTCTCCCGTGGACGGATCCTTGACGAGATAGCCCGCATTGAAGGCGGCGACGGCCGCTTCGTTACTGAGAGCCAACTCCGTCAACGGCAAGCTCAGCTTCTCCTCGGACTCCGGCACGGTTACTTCCTTCGTGCTATGGGCCTCCAGATCCGCCACCATCGCTTGCGCGAAATCCGATGTATTCGGTGATGTCTCGTAGGAGACGAAACGTCCGTCCGCGCTTATAAGAGGCTTATAGCTCTCGAAGTCGTTCTGCGAGCCGTCCGTGGCGACGGAGACGCGTTCGACCTTATTTTCCGCCTTGCGGTATACGTAGACGTCCAACTGGTCATTCGTATCGTTCGCCGCCAATCCGGCATACGTCTCGAACGCGACGACTTCCCCGTCCGCGCTGATCGAAGCGCCGCCGCTGGCTTCCTCCGATTGGCCTTCCGTCTCGGGAATGCTGATCAGGCGCGCCTGATTCTCCTCGCGGTCGAAGACGAAAACGTCGTTATTCCCGTTCTCGTCCCCTTCGACAAGGAAGGGAGAGCTGGACTCGAACGCCACGTAGCGGCCGTCGCCGCTGATCGACGGCTTCTCGCTGTTGCCGGACGCGATCTCTTCCGGATCCTCGGTTGTTTTGGCCCGACTGACGAGCTCGTTCGTTCCGGAGTCGCGGTCGAAGACGAAAACGTCGAAATTATCGACGTCATCTTCCACGAGATCTGGAGCCGAAGAGTCGTACGCCACGAAACGCCCGTCGTCGCTGATGGACGGATAATCGCTCAGTCCCGAGGCCGGGACCCCGCTCGGCTGGCGGCTGACAAGCAGAAGCTCCTCCTCCTGCCGGTCGTATAGGTAGACCTGCGAGTCCGTCAAGTCCGAGTAGCTCGGCTTGCCCGAGAAGGCGAACCACCGGGCGTCCGGCGTCATCGAGAACCGGACCGGCTCCGGCGACGTATCTTCCGGCAGCACCTTCTCCAGAGTACCCGTCTCGCGGTCGTACAGCTCGAGAGAGGAATGCAATTCCCCGCCGGATGGCCCCGTCTCGTACTTATATTGGATAAAGGAGACGTATCTTCCGTCCGGTGACAAACGCACATTATCCGCCACGATCGGATAGAGTTTGTCGAAAACCCGTTCGAGATGCTTCCACATCGGCTCGTCTCCCACGGCCGCGGCGGAGAGAGAGCTGCCGACCGCTTCCGGGCTAAGCAACCTATCCAGAATTTCGCCTTGGGTAAGTCCCTCGGCTCGCGCTTGCGTTTGCCCCCACCCAACAAATAATCCGCTGCCAAACAAAGCAACGGATAATAGGATCGCTATAATACGTAAACCCGGTCGGTAGTTCGGCTGCGATCTCATTAAGAGCCTCCTCGGTTATAATAAGATACCGTGCGTGTATCATTCTACCGATTCCAGGAAGCCCAACAAGTGACTGCCGTCGTCGAAAGGGTCAGCATTATCCGGTGACCGCCGTCATATGACCGACGCGTCTCTCTCCTTCCGAACGACTACCCTCATCCCCGCGGACAAGAACTCGAAGCATAGGAGCACGATATCGATATCGCACCTGGATAATCTCCCCCTAACCGCCAGCCCCTTTTCCTAACCTTCCGCCGTTTACTCTTAGCCTAATGCCATCCCCCCCAACCCGAAGACTGTTCTCTCTCCAATTACGACCGATCTCTTTTAACTTTGAGGTCATTCTCACTTAAATTGGTTGTGGCCCTCTCCTAACCACCTGGCCGAAGCTCCTACCGTATTGACAGATTCGCTTTTTCCCCGGCCGTTCCATTATCCCTTCGCCTCAGGACCGCGGCGTTCTTCATCTAATTTTCGGTCTTCGTACCATTATCCCTTCGGCTCAGTCCTGCCCGTCCTCTGTCTTTGACTTTATCTCTGCCTATATCTCTACCTTTATCCCTGCTTCTGTCTCTGCCTGTAACTCTATCTCTGCTTCTGTCTCTGCCTCTGCTTCCGAAACTGTCTCCGCTGTTTCCGTCCCAGCATCTGCTTCTGAAACTGTCTCTGCTGTTTCTGTCCCAGCATCTGCTTCTGCCTCCGTCTCCCTATTCCTCGCAATACCACTATCCCCATCGCTCAGTCCCCCTCCCCACCGGCTCAGCCACTCCTGTCCCTACCGCCAATTTCGAATTCGCCCTCCATACCGTTCGGTGCCATTATCCCTTTCATTCAGGTTGTCGTTTGGTGCTATTATCCCTTCGTTCAGGTTATCGCATCCGGTACGCCGATCTCCTTATCCCCTCCGATCAGGCCCTCAAATCTTCCATTCATTTATAAATTTCTCCTTGAAAAGCGAACGTTTGTTCGATATAATAAGAGTAGAAAACGATGCATTGGAGGGGTCGAGAATGGAGGACATCTGCCAGGATTTCGCAGATTTTTGCCGGCGGTTCGATACCGAGCAAGCCTGCGCCGACGCGCTGTTCCAGGCCCGGTGGCCCGACGGCTTCCGCTGCCCCTCCTGCGCCGACTCCCGTTACTATCGGATCTCGACCCGCCGATTGCCTCTATATGAATGCGCCCATTGCGGCCTCCAGACGTCGATCATCGCCGGCACCGCCATGGAAGGAAGCTCGACCTCCCTTACCCGCTGGTTTCAGGCTCTTTTCTTGCTCTCTCAGCCCTCCGGAATCAGCTCTCTTCGCCTGTCCAAGATCATCGGCGTCACGTACAAGACCGCCTGGCTCATCTCCCACAAGCTCCGCCACGCCATGCAGCGGGCCGATGCAAGCGAGTCGCTCACGGGGACTGTACGCGTTCAACCCTTTCATTACGGATCGCTCTTCTTCCTCGACAGCCGCCAGCCTCTGATCCTGGGAGCTTCGGTCAACGAGCAGAACGAACCCACCCATGTGAAAATCAAACAACCCCACCCGAACCACGTCGACAACGAGCAAAGATCGGTTCTTAGGTTCGGACTGGACGCGTTCGAGAAGGATCATACCGACGGGCAACAGGTGACGCACCACACGCGCGCGGACAAATCCCTCCCCGTGTTCAAGCGGCTTCAATGGTTCGTCGGGGCTTGGCTGAACGACACGTTCAACGGCATCGGCGCCAAGCACCTGCAGGCGTATTTGGACGAGTTCGCCTTCCGGGTCAATCTGAAGCTTCGCAGCGTTCCAGCGTTCGACGCCTTGCTCGGTTGGTGCGCCTCGACGCCGACGATTATTTATAAGGAACTGACCAAGGACCGGCCGGTTCTCCCCGTTCCGTGGCGGATGTGGGGCAGCCGTTCGAAGTGGAGAGGAAGGCATCTAAGTCTCTGGACGGCTTAATCTAGCTGGACTTCACGCAGAAGATCCCCTTTATTTTCGTGATACATCCTCTACTCGGTTAATCCGACACTTCCACGCTGCCTATCTCTTCTTGGCGAGACAAGGAAATGAGCGGCATAACGATCAAAACCTGAGCCGAGGGGATAGTGGTCTGATTACGGGGAAAGAGATGCACACCTTCGGGGCGCGAGAGCGAGAACGGGAACAAGAGGAAGAACGAGAGGGAGTACGGAGAGGGAGTACGGGAGCGAGAGGGAACGGATTTAAGAAGCTAATAGGAGCGAAGATGGAAGTGAGGACTATAGAGACAACAGGAGCGTAGATGCGAGCTAAAGCCAGAGAGAGAAGGGAGAGCGAATACGTCGAGAGGAGCGAGCAAAAAGAGGACCGAAAAAACCGAAAGCCCGGGGGCTTTCGGTTAGGTTGAACGGACGCTCCAGTCCTCGAGAGAAAGCTGAGGCTCCGCCTTCATATCGAGAGAGTCGAACTCCCCGCGCCTCCACTTCAAATCGGCGGCGGCCGCGATCATGGCGGCGTTGTCGGTGCAGAGCGACATCGGCGGGACGAGGAGCGGAAGATTCGCCGCCTCGCACAGCGAAGCGAGGCGTTCGCGCAGCCCGCGGTTCGCGGCGACCCCGCCGCAGAGCAGCAATTGGCGGACGCCGAACTCGGACGCGGCGCGCATCGCCTTGGCCGTCACGACGTCGATGACGGACTCCTGGAAGCCTCGGGCGAGAGCGGCCGCGTCGATGGGCTTGCCCTTCATGTTCGAGCGGTTGATCTCGGCGAGGACGGCCGACTTCAAGCCGCTGAAGCTGAAGTCGTACGAGTCGGGCTCGAGCCAGGCCCGGGGCAGCTCGATCGCTTCCGCCGCCTCCTGGGCCAACCGGTCGACGTGGGGGCCTCCCGGATACGGAAGCGAGAGGGCGCGGGCGACCTTGTCGTAGGCTTCGCCGACGGCGTCGTCCCTCGTTCTTCCGATGATGTTGAACGACCCTTCGCTCTCCAGGAGGACGAGCTCGGTATGCCCGCCGGACACGACGAGGGCCAAAGCCGGATATTCGATCCGGCCGATCAGCCGGTTGGCATAAATATGCCCGGCGATATGATGGGTGCCGATCAGCGGGACGTCCAGCGCCAGCGCGAGGCTCTTGGCCGCCACCACGCCGACGAGCAAGGCGCCGACGAGTCCGGGGCCTTGGGTCACTGCCACGGCGTCGATGTCGCTTAAGGTTACTCCCGCGGCCGCGACGGCTTCTTCGAGGATAACGGTCATGCTCTCGACATGCTTGCGGGATGCGATCTCCGGCACGACTCCGCCGAAGCGCCGGTGCGTCTCGATCTGGCTGGAGACGACGTTGGACAGCACCTCGGTTCCGTCGCGGACGATCGCCACGGAAGTCTCGTCGCAGCTCGTCTCGATCGCGAGGAGATGATAAGGCCGATTCATGGTTGTTCCCGTTCTCCTTCCGAAGTTCCGGCTGTCTCCGCTTGCGTCCAGACTTCCGGGTTCAAATCCGCCCACATGATAAGAGCGTCTTCCCGGTTATCGGAATAATAACCGGGGCGAAGGCCCGACGGAGCGAAGCCGAACCTTCGGTACAGCCGTTGGGCCCGCTCGTTGGAGACGCGAACTTCGAGCGTCATCCGGCGGGCGCCCAGCCAGTGGGCGGTCTTCATCATCTCGCCGAGCAGCCGTCTGCCGAGGCCTTGGCCTTGGTACGGCTCCCGGATCGCGATGTTCGTAACGTGGGCCTCGTCTACGATCAGCCACATCCCGCCGTAGCCGAGGATGACCCCGTCCATCTCCATCACCATATATTTGGCGAACATGTTCTGCTTGAGTTCGTTCTGGAAGGCTTCCGCCGTCCACGGCGCGGCGAAGACTTCCTGCTCGATCCCGACGATCGCGTCGACGTCGTCCAGCGTCATGCTCCTGAATTCCAGTTGCCCCATATCCGGTCTCCGCTGCCGCATCAGTTCGCTCTCTCCGTCTTCGCCTTCATGAGGTTGACCTCCGCTTCGGTCAACTGGGTATAGTTCGGGACGAAGCCGTGAACGTCGTCCCTCTCCCCCCGCCGGAATCGTCTCTCCGCGAGTAGACCGACCGCGCCCGCGTCCAGAACCGAAGGCTCCAGCAGGAACGGAACCGGGGACTCGGCCGGCGGATTCCACTTGCCCTCCAGGAACCCGATCTCGCCGACGAAGTAGACGGCAGCGGGACGGTCCGACGCCTGCAACGCGCGAAGCCGGTCGCTCAGCGATCGCTCCCAATCCGCGAGAAGCCGAATGCCGTCTTCCTCCAGTCTTGTCCATTCGCCATGCCGGTTCCCGCGGAAAAGCGAAGTATACGCCTGTCCGCGTCTCGCATCCATGAGCGGCACGATCCAGGCTTCGTCGCCCGTATCCGGGCGGGCGGCGAGGCTCGCCCACGTTCCGCTGGCGATCGCCTCCAGGCTGGACACGCCGACCAGCGGCTTCCCCCAAGCCCAAGCGAGCGTCTTCGCCGCGGATACCGCGATCCGGACCCCCGTATACGAACCGGGGCCTTGACCGACCGCGATGACGTCGACGTCTTCCCGGCGTACGCCGGCCCGTTCCATCAAGTCGCGAAGATCGGAGACGATCCGGACGGAGTGGTTCCGTTCCGTGAAGGAACGCGAGCTGCCCAGCGTCTCTCCGTTGCGGGTAAGAGCGGCCGCCAGCACCGAAGTGGACGTATCGAAAGCGAGCGCCGTGCAGCCGCTCTTCGGATCCGCTTGTATCGCTTCGTTCATTCGCCCTTCCCCTCCTCGTCCGTCTCTTCCATGCCCAGTTCCGCGCACCATTCCGAATAGCGTTCGCCTATCGGACGGCATTCCAGCAGACGCGAGGTCGGCCCCGTCACGCGCAGCCGAACGTGCAGCCGTTCCTCGGGGAGCAGCGGCTCGATGAGCGAAGCCCACTCCACGAGGGAGACTCCTTCGCCTTCGAAATATTCCTCCAGCCCGAGCTCGTCCGCTTCCGCTTCGGACAACCGATACACATCCATATGATAGAAAGGGAGCCTTCCTCCCTCGTACTCTTTGATGATCGTAAACGTCGGGCTGTTCACGATTCCCGGCACTCCGAGCCCGCTCGCGAACGCTTGCGCGAACCGCGTCTTGCCGGCGCCCAGATCGCCGTCCAGCGCCAGCACCGTTCCGGGCACCGCCAGAGCGGCCAATCGGGAAGCGAAGCCGACGGTGGCGGCTTCGTCGGAAGCCCGGTAGACGAACGTTCTCCCGGCGCGGCCGCCGTTCCCGGTATTCATAGCCTGTCCCATCCTTTGTCAGTCCTCCGTCGCGGAAGTTGGCCTTCGAAGTCCGTCTGGAAGTCCGTCCGCCCAAATACAGAAAATCCGCGGACGGACGATCATTCGTCCAAGCGCGGATAAGCGCGTGAAGCCGAAAAAATGAAGCCATCCAACCACGCGGTTCGCTTCGGAAGCCGCAAGTTGATCTTATTATATCGGCACGGGCGCGAAGTTGCAAAAAGGCGCCCCCAGGCGCCCGCCTCCTTCGGACGGCTAAGGCAGAACGATCCGGACCGCATCCCCGGCCGCGATCGTACCCGGCAGCTCGACGGAGCATACGATCCCCCGAAGCTGCTTCGCCGCCTTCACGAACCGGCGCGCCAGCTCATCGCGGCCGTAGAAGGCCGCGATCTCTTCGCCCGGTCCCAGGCAGGGCATGTTCTCGCCCTCGCAGATGAGCGCCGCGCCGGAAGCGAACAGCAGGCGCGCCCCCTGGGGCAGCAACGTCAGCCGCTCGTACCCGCTCAGCAGGACGTTGGCTCCGAGCCACTCGGGCTCGATGCGCTCCACTCCCAGCCCCCGGGCGATCTCCGCGTTGTCCTCGACGGACAGAATGCTGATCTGCCTCCGGTTGGCGATCATCGTCCCCCGCCGGTACAGCTTCTGCCGGGAATCCGCCGGACGGAGCAGGCCGTAATGCCGGTCTCCCGGAATTCCTCCCAAATCCACTTCGATCGAATCGAGTCTCTTCGTTACGAACGAGTCGGGATCCGGGGTCGACAGCACCGCTTCCGTGTAAGCATCGTTATCTTTCATCGCGTCGTTCCTCTCGATAAGGGGTTGCGCGGCCGTTCCGCGAACGGCGCGCTTCTTTATTCCTTCATCCCTTTTTCGACGGGCCGATCCGAATTCCCTTCATGCGCGTATCCCGGATATTCTTCCTCCGCACGCGCCAAAAAGACGCCGGCTTGCCCGCTTCCAGGCAAACCGGCGCCTTCGCTCCGTCCGTTATCTTCAATTAAGCTCCCGAACGAGATGCTTCTCCCGGCGAATGACCGGCCTTCCCACCGGATAATACGAGAACCCGGTGCTCCCGATTCTCTCGCCGCCGAACACGTTGCGCCCGTCGACGAGTATCGGGCGGTTCATCGCCTCTTCGAGCGCGAGCAGGTCCGCTTCCGCGAATTCCCGCCATTCCGTGAGCAAGCAGAGCGCTTCGCAGCCGCGCGCCGCTTCCAGTGCGGAACCGCACCACGTAATGGCAGGGTGGTCGTGGCCCCGGCGGAAGGCGTCCATGGCCACCGGGTCGTACACCCGGGGCTTCGCGCCCCGCTCGATCAGCTTCCCGACGATCTCGATCGCGGGCGACTCCCGGACGTCGTCCGTGTCCGGCTTGAAGGCCAGCCCCCAGACGCCGATCGACATCCCGTCCAGCGAACCGAGCGCGTCCTCCAGCTTGTCGATGACGCTGAAGCGCTGGTGCCGGTTGACCTCCACGACGGCCTTCAGCAGCTTGAAATCGTACTTGACGTTGCCGGCGATCTGAATGAGCGCCTTCGTGTCCTTCGGGAAGCAGGAGCCTCCGTAGCCGATCCCCGCGCGCAGGAAGGAAGGGCCGATCCGGCGATCCATTCCGATCCCCTTCGCCACGTCGTCGACGTCCGCTCCGACCTTCTCGCAGATGTTCGCGATCTCGTTGATGAACGAGATTTTGGTCGCCAGAAAAGCGTTGGAAGCGTACTTGATCATCTCCGAGCTGCGGATGTCGGTGACGAAGAGATTCGGCGTCAGCGGAGCGTGAAGCTCCTTCAGCAAGGCGATCGCCCTCTCGCTGTCGGAGCCGATGACGACCCGGTCCGGGTTCATCGTGTCGTGCACCGCCGTGCCTTCCCGAAGGAATTCCGGCAGCGACGCGACATCGAACGGCCCGAAGTACCGGGCGGCGATCAATTCTCTCACCCGTTCGTTCGTGCCGACGGGGACGGTGCTTTTGACGCAGACGACCTTGTACCCGTTCATATGGTCTCCGAGCTCGGCGGCGACCGCCTCGATGTACCGCATGTCCGCTTCCCCGTTCTCCTTCGGCGGCGTGCCCACCGCGATCACGACCAGCTCGGCTTCTTCGACCGCGTCTTGAAGCGACTCGGAGAACGCCAGGCGGCCGTCCAGGACCAGGTTCGCGCACATCTCCTCCAGGCCCGGCTCGTAGATCGGGATGATGCCGCGCCGCAGCTTCTCGATCTTGGCCGAATCGTTGTCCACGCAGACGACCTCGTGCCCCAGCTCCGCATAGCAAACTCCGGATACCAACCCGACATATCCCGTACCGATAACGGCAATCTTCATTCTATGTCTCTCTCTCCTCTCCCGCGGCCTTCGCCGCTCCTGCCTTATGGCCGTCAACGCGAAGCTTAAGCTCGCACCAGTTCCCCGACCCGATGGCCGGCCTTCACCTGCTCCAGCAAATCCCCCATCCGGTTCAAGAACACCTCTCTGGAGAATTGCTCGGCCTGCCTGCGGCAATGGACGGGCATAATATCCATCTCCCGCAGCTCGAACGTCCGGACCGCTTCCCGGATCGCCGGCGCGCTCTGCTCGCGGAAGAAGACGCCTGTCGGACGGTCTTCGGACAAGCCGCGCACAGTCTCCACGGCTCCTCCCTTCCCGAAGGCGATGACGGGAGTGCCGCACGCCTGCGCCTCGACGACCGCGATGCCGAAGTCCTCTTCGGCCGCGAAGACGAACGCTCTGGCCTTCTGCATATACCGCTTCAGCACGTGGAAGGGCTGATAGCCGAGCAGGACGACGTTCGGGCCCGCCTTGCTCTTGATCTTCTTGAAGTCCGGACCGTCGCCGATGACGATCAGCTTCTTGTCCGGCATCTCGGCGAACGCCTCGACGATGAGGTCGATTTTCTTATAGGGAACCATTCTCGAAGCCGTCATGTAATAGTCCCCTTTGTCCGTCTCCAATTCGAAGGCGTCCACGTCGACGGGAGGATAGATCACTTCGGCCTCCCTTCGGTACACCCGCCAGATGCGGTCGGCGATGTAACGGGAGTTGGCGACGAAGTAATCGACCCCGTTCGCGGTCCGGCTGTCCCACATGCGCATCCGGCTCAGCATCGCCTTGATCACCATGGCCTTGGCTCCGCGGGTCAAATTGGATTCCCTCAAATACTGGTGCTGGAGCTCCCAGGCGTAACGAATCGGCGTATGGACGTAAGAGACGTGCACCTGCTGCGATCCGACGATGACTCCCTTCGCCACCGCATGCGAGCTGGAGACGATCAAGTCGTAGGAGGACAGGTCGAATTGCTCGATCGCCAAGGGCATCAGGGCGAGGTAATTCCGATAGTGCTTCCGGGCTAGCGGCAGCTTCTGAATAAACGAAGTGTGGACCGGGCGGCCCTGGAGGAACCCTCTGTCCTTCTCCGGCAAATAATCGACGACGGTGTATACGTCGGCATCGGGGAACAACCTCAGCAATTGTTCCAGAACGCGTTCCGCGCCGGCGTACGTGACGAGCCAATCATGAACGATGGCAATCTTCATCCATTCCTTCCTTCCTTGCCCCGCTTCTCTTCGTCCGCCGTAAGAGGCAGCCCTCGTAATTCCCGGCGTCGTGGCGGTTATTTGTGGTGGTGGCGATTCGGATTCGAGACGGATCCGCATGAATCAAGCTTCGAACGAGACGTTAGAGTCCCCCCTTACCCGGCTGATCTTGGATTCGGAAAGCCCCGAACGGGGCGTGCGGAACGAGGAGCGAGGCTCGATAATCGGAGTCCGGTAATCGGCCCGATTAATTCCGAGGTATAACTTTATGTAACGTATTTTGCTTTATTATAGGATACAAATTGTATCATTGTCAACATTCCGGGACTTTAGAAATAAAGGCCCTTCCGATACTCGGAATGGCCTTCGACTTCTTCTTTTGCCGATATGACGCGGTTTACCCCGCCTAATGACGGTCATTCCGCCCGTCGTCCGCACCGAACGGCAGCCGGAATCCGATGGCCGCCCCTTTGCTCCAAGACGTATCCAACCAGATTTGCCCGCCCATCAGCTCGACGAGGTTCTTGCAGATGGCGAGCCCGAGGCCTGCGCCGTCGTAACGCCGGTTCATCGCGGAATCGAGCTGCGTGAACGGAAGGAACAGCATATGCGCCTTGTCGGGATCGATGCCGATGCCGGTATCGGAGACGAGGAAGCGAACGACCATCCGCTTCCGTCCGAAGGCCGGCAAGCCGTCCGGGTTCGACGTCCCCTCTTCCGCGCCTGACGCCGGCCGCGCCTCTTCTTGCCCCATGCCGCCTTCGTCTTCGACCTCCGCTTCCACCTGGACGGTTCCGGTATCGGTGAATTTGACCGCGTTGCCGATCAGGTTGATCGCGATCTGGCGCAGCCGGAGCTGGTCCCCGTACAGCGCCGCCGGCATGCCGGGAGACACCTTCAGCTCCAGTTCGATGCCCCTCTGCCGGGCGTTGACCGAGAACAGGTCCAGACATTCCCGGAGGCATCGGCGAAGGTCGAACCTCTCTTCGATCAGGTCGATCCGGCCGGATTCGATGCGGGAGAAGTCCAGAATATCGTTGAGAATTCGGAGCAGGGCTTGGCTGCTTTTCTCCTGAAGCAGCAGCAGTTCGCGTTGGCTCTCGGTCGGGGAGGAAGCCAGCAGCAGCTCGGTGATGCCGACGATTCCGTTCAGAGGAGTGCGGATCTCGTGGCTCATCGTCGCCAGGAACCGGCTCTTCACCCGGTCGGCGCTCTCCGCGGCTTCCTTCGCCCGGATCAACTCCAGCTCCGCCCGCTTCTGCTCGGTAATATCTCTCGCGACAAGATAAAGATACTGCTTCTCGTCCACGAACAGGGGGAACATCGTCGCGCTGATGAGCATGCGGGACCGGTCCTTACTGAACACGTGGAATTCGAGATGGCGCGCCGCCGACAGCCCGACGACCTGGTCGAAGCATTCCTCGACCGCGGCCAGTTCTTCGGGGAAGCAGACGAGCTCGGACATGTTCGTGCCGGGCAAATCCGCTTCGGTGTAGCCCGTATTCCGGAGCACGGAAGGGTTCATGCTGATAACCCGATGCTGATGCGGATCGTAACAGACGACCATGTCGGGACTGTGCTCGAACAGGGAGAAGTAGCGCCGCTCGTTGAACCGGGCGGACCGCAGGGCGTTCTGTCGGTCCAGGAACAGGACGGTCCAGATCGTCGCCACGATGAACAGGGTGGCGCCCCCGACGAACGCCGCCAAATAAGGAGGATCGATGCCGTCCACGCGGGTCCGTCCGTCCGGACCGTAAGGTTCGATCGTCGTCCCGGCCATCGCCGCGTAATGCATGCCGGACGTAGCCAAGCCGAGCATCGCGGCGCAGGCCGCGCGCAGCCGGACCGGCAGCCGCTCCATCCCTTGGGCCCGGCGCGTAAGCGGAAGCAGGAAGGCCAGACACGGAATGAGAAAAGCGATGAGGGCGGATGCCGCGTTCCACCACGGGGAGTAATGCAGCCTCCCGTCCAGCCTCATCGACTTCATGCCGGTGATGTGCATGGCGACGATCGCGACGCCGACGAGAAGGCCGGCCGAGACGGCCCGCTTCCGGCTCGGCTTCGGGGACGCGATCAGAAGCATCGCTCCGTAGGAGGCCAGCACGGGAAGCACGACGGACAAGAACAAGAGGGAGAGATTGTAACACGTCGCGGCGTCCATGTGCATCGCCAGGATGCCGATGAAGTGCATGGACCAGATGCCCATTCCCATCACGATCGCGCCGAGCAGACGCAGCATGCCCGCCGCCTTGGCGGACGACCGCCCGGCGCGCCCGACGAGATCGATGGCCGCGTAAGAGGAGACGATGGAGACGAGAACGGAGAAGAACACGAGAAGCCAATTGAATTGTCCGGTATCCGGGTGCATGAAGGAAGCTCCTTATAGCAATGGCTGCCTGCGGAACGCATCGTTCCGAGACAGCCAAGGTTGACTCGATATGGTTATCCGATGGCGAGCGGCTTACCCGTTCTTGAGCACGTCGTGATCCACGTAACGTTCCCCGTTCAGTTCGCTGATGACGTTGATCGCGACCTTCGCGCCGTCGCCGGCCGTGATGATCGTGTGCATGCTGACGCCGGCTACCGTTCCCGCCGCCCAGACGCCCGCGATGTTCGTCTTGCCCTCGGGCGTGGCGTCGATGACCGTCTTGATCCGGGGCTCGGTTCCCGGCTTCGTCCGAATGCCGCTCGATTCGGCGAAGTCGACGAACATGCCGGTCGCGACGATGACATGCTTGGCCTCGTACGTTCCGCCTTCCGTCTCGATTCGCAGGCTGTCGCCGTTCGCCTCGAGCTTGGTCGCCTTGGCTTGAACGAATTCCGCGCCGAACTTCTCGGCCTGCTTGCGGCCGATGTCGACCAAGTCCGGGCCGGACAGGGCCGGGGCTCCGTAATGATTCTCCAGCCATGCCCTTCTCGTCACGCTCTGGTCGCTGTCCAGAACCAGCGTCTTCTTCCCGGCCTTGGCCGTGAAGATGGCGGCGCTCGCTCCCGCGGGGCCTCCCCCGATAATCGCAACTTCGTACACGTCTCCCAGCTCCCCTCATCGGTTTTTCCTTCCATTTCCGATTGTACCATCTCCCCCTTCCCCCGATCAAAAAGAAAACGGACAAGGCGGCGAGCCCCGTCCGTTCCTCCGCCTTACCGGCCTTCCTTCAGCCGTTCCACGGACACGGTCTGCGTATTGAGCGGATCGGACCCGATCTGCACGGTCGCCATCCCGTTCGCCGCGTCGACTTCCTCGATCCAGACGGACTGGCCTTCGAGCTGCACCGCGATCGTATCCTTCGAATCGAAAATCTGCTTCGCGCGATCTACGTTCATTCCGGATCCCCTTCCCTCATCGAATCGGTCGTCGTCTCTTCGATCAGCCCGTTGTGAATCGTCACCTGGCCGCCGCCGAGCCCTTCGTTGATCATTCGGTCGATATCCATGTCGTATTCGTCCTTGCCCTCATTCAAGGAATCCGTGTCGCTCGGTCTGTCCATGCGTGCCCGTCTCCTCCGCCCCATAGATTTGTTCACCCGTCAATATGCCCGGATCGGGATGCCCCCATGCATTCGGGGAACCCTAAACCGAAGCTTGCCGCGGCGGGCGCCGATCGGGCGGCCCGCTTCACGTCAACTCAAGGAAGGAGCCCTTCAGGCATGCATACCGTATGGAAAGGCGCCATCAGCTTCGGTCTCGTGCACGTCCCGGTCAAAATGTTCACGGCCACCGAGGACAAAGACGTGCACCTCAGGTACATCCACAAGCCGTGCGGGACGCCGATCTCGTACGTCCGGAGCTGTCCGCACTGCGACAGGCCGGCGGAGTGGGAAGAGATTACCCGTGGCTACGAGTACGAGAAAGGCCGCTTCGTCCTGTTCGACGACGAGGAGCTGGAAGCCATCAAGCCGGAGACGGCGCGCACGATCCAAATCATCGATTTCGTCTCCCTGGAGGAGATCGACCCGCTGTATTATCAGAAAACGTACTATTTGTCGCCGGATCAGGCGGGGGGCGGCGCGTACAGCCTGCTTCTCGAAGCGATGCGGCAATCCGGGCGCATCGGCATCGCCAAGGTCGCCATCCGCAGCAAAAGCAGCCTGGCGGCCATCCGCGTGAAGGACAATTGCATCTGCATGGAGACGATGTTCTACCCGGACGAGATCCGCTCGCTGCAAGGGGTGCCGAATCTGCCCGAGCAGATCAACGTGAACGAAAGGGAGCTGTCGATGGCGAGGCTTCTCATCGACCAGCTCACGGCCCCGTTCGATCCGTCCAAGTATACGGACGATTACCGGGTCGCCCTGCTCGACGCGATCGGGCGCAAGGTGGCGGGCGAGAGCGCGGACGTGGTGACGGCTCCGGCCGCGGAACGGACGAACGTCATCGACCTCATGGCCGCGCTGCAGGCTAGCCTGGAGGCGGTCAAGCCGACGCCGGCCGACAGGGGCGCGGCCGGAGGGGCCGGCCGGCCCGCCGCGGCAGGCGCTGCAGGCACGGCGGGAGCTGGTGCGGCAGGCACGGCTGGCG
>NZ_JACJVR010000055.1 GCF_014212175.1 Cohnella xylanilytica
GTCGATTTTTTCGACTTACGATGTAACGAGGCCTCTCTCCAACCCGATATCGTCGGGTTACGGCGCTCTCGGCTACCCCGCGTCTCCCCTCCAACCCGACATCGTCGGGTTGGAGCCGCCTGCGGTCAGTAGCCGCCCGCCCCGCCGGCGCCTCCGCCGCCGACGATCGCGACGCCGGAGCTCGTGCCGATCCGGTTCGCCCCGGCGAGAAGCAGGCGGACCGCGGTTTGCTCGTCCCGCACGCCGCCGGAAGCTTTGACGCCGATTCTCGGCGAGACGCTCGCCCGCATGAGCCGGATATGCTCCTCCGTCGCGCCCCCCGGTCCGAAGCCCGTGGACGTCTTGACGTAGTCGGCCCCGGCGGCTTCGGCGATGCGGCACGCCTCCTTCACGAGAGCCTCGGTCAGCGCCCCCGTCTCGAGAATCACCTTCACCAGCGCTCCGGCTTGCACGGCCTGCACGACGGCGAAGACGTCGCGTTCCACGGCGGCGTAATCCCCGTCCAGCAGCTTGCCGACCGGCAGCACCATGTCGATCTCCGCCGCCCCGTCCTCTACGGCCGCCGCCGCTTCGAACGCCTTCGCCCGGGTCGCGCCCGCTCCGAGCGGGAAGCCGACGACCGCGCACACCTTGACATCCGTGCCGCTGAGCTGCTCCCGGCATTGCCGCACCCAGCGTCCGTTCACGCACACGCTGTAGAAGCGGTGCGCGAGCGCCTCCTCGCACAGCTTGGCGAAATCGGCTGAGCGGGCTTCCGCCCGGAGCAGCGTATGATCGATAAACGGAGCGATCGACTGCCCCGGCGCCCAGACCGGGAACCTCCCCGCCTTCCCCGAAGCGGCAAGGCTGGGCTCGACGCCCAGCTGCCGAAGCGCCTGCCGCAGCACCTCGTCGTTCGTGTCGTACCCTTCAACCTGCTGCAGACGCCAGCTCTCCTCGGGAGCGTACCAGTCGACGCCGGCAATCTCGCTTGCTTGCGCCTGGAGCGTTCCCGAACCCGCCTCCACCAGATAATAGTGCACTTCCTTCTGCACGGTTACCTGCTCCGCCGATTCGTACTCGTAGCGGATGACGGACAGAGGCGCCACGATCGCTCCCGCAATCCCCGTCTCCTCTTCGATCTCCCGGAGCGCGGTTCTCTCGATCGTCTCGCCGGGCTCCATCCTGCCTTTGGCCAGCGTCATCTTCCCGAACCGGTCCCGGATCAGCTGAATCTCCAGCTTGCCGTCCCGCCGGCGGAAAACGACCCCGCCCGCCGATATCTCCTTCATCCGGAATCCCCTCTTCCGAGCTATGTACAGCAAAAGATTCCACGCCGGCCGCGACCTCGTCGCCTTCCGCCGGCATGAAATCTTTCGCCTCGTTTGTCCTGCTTGCGGCAAGGATGAAATGCGTTCTTGTCGTTATCGGATGCCGTTGCGGATCATACCGGAACTCGCACCCTCCCAGCCTCGCGCTTTACGCCCTCAGAGCGACCTGAGCGGCCTCGGCGACCGAAGCAACCGGCGCCGCCGGTTCGACCGGCTCGAGCATCTCGATCAGCTCGCCTCGGTTCTCGTTCACGCCGCTCTCGGTGAGCCGCACTCGGCAATGCTTGCGGTACATGTTCTCCTCGCCCTCGAATTCGATGAGCAGGTAGTTGTCCGAATAGCCGGCCAGCCGGACGATGCCGTCCTCGCCGCGAACCGCGCGCTCGGGAATGACGTCGAGCTCCGCGCCGACCCAGCCCTTGCTGTATTCGGCCTGCATCTTCTCCGACAGGTCGATCAGCTTATGCACGCGTTCGTTCTTCACTTCCTCGTCGACCTGGTCGTCCATTCGCGACGCCGGAGTGCCGGTCCGCTTCGAATACGGGAACACGTGCATCTCGGCGAATCCGATCCGCTCCATGAACCTGTAGCCGTTCTCGAACTGCTCCTCGGTCTCGCCCGGGAAGCCGACGATGACGTCGGTCGTGATCGCGACGCTCGGCATCGCTTCCTTGATGCGCGCGATCTTCTCCGCGAACTCCTCCGTCGTGTACTTTCGGCGCATCCGCTTCAGGATGGCGTCGTCGCCCGCCTGGAGCGGAATGTGGAGATGGCGGCACATTTTCTTGGAGCTGTTGAGCACCGCGATCATCTTGTCGTCGATCTGGCTCGCTTCGATCGAGCTGATCCGGATCCGCTCCAGCCCGTCGATCTGGTCCAGATCCGACAGCAGGTCGGCCAGCCGGTAGTTCTCGAGATCGTCGCCGTACCCGCCCGTATGGATGCCCGTCAGGACGATCTCCTTGTAGCCGGCTTCCACCAGTTGGCGAGCCTGCTTCAGCACGCTCTCGGGAGCTCGGCTGCGCGACAGCCCTCGCGACCACGGGATAATGCAGAACGTGCAGAAGTTGTTGCACCCTTCCTGGATCTTCAGGAACGCGCGGGTCCGGTCCGCGAACGCGGGAACGTCCAGCTCCTCGAATTCGCGCGTCTTCATGATGTTGCGCACCGCGTTGACCGGCTTGCGGTCGCGCTGGATGTCGGCGATGAAGCCCATCAGCTTGTCGCGGTCCTGCGTGCCGACGACGAGGTCGACTCCCGGAATCGCCATGATCTCCGCGGGCGACGTCTGCGCGTAGCAACCCGTCACCGCGATGACCGCGTCCGGGTTGCGGCGCACGGCGCGGCGGATGATTTGCCGGCTTTTCTTATCCCCGGTGTTCGTCACGGTGCATGTGTTGATGACGTACACGTCGGCCGTCGTCGTCTCGAAGTCCACTTGTTCGTAGCCTTCGTTCTTGAACAGCTGCCACATCGCTTCGGTATCGTAGAAGTTGACCTTGCAGCCAAGCGTATAAAATGCCACGGACGGCATGTCGTGTTAACCTCCCAGCTCTCCGGATTCGTAGGCGAGGCAGGACAGCGCCACCAGCGCCGCCGTCTCGGTACGCAGAATTCGGCGTCCCAGCCCGACGGGTACGGCTCCCGACGCTTCGGCCTGCTCGGCCTCCTGCGGGGCGAAGCCGCCTTCGGGACCGACGACGAGCAGCACCCGGGGCTCCCGGCCTCCGGCGAATCCGTCCTTAAATGCGTTCAACGCGGGCCTCAGTCCGCTCCCGCGCCGTCCTTCTTCTTCATAGCATAGCAATACCAGATCGAAGCCTTCGAACGTGCCGACGAGCTGCTTCCAGGACAGAACGGGCCGAATCTCCGGCACGAGGCCGCGATGGGCCTGCTCGGCGGCTTCCTTGGCGATCTTGCGCCAGCGTTCGATCCGCTTCGCTTCCTTGCGCTCGTCGTACTGGACGATCGTTCGCTGCGACAGGAACGGCTGGAACGCGAACGCTCCCGCTTCCGTCCCCTTCTGAATGACCGTCTCGAGCTTGTCTCCCTTCGGCAAGCTCTGCGCGACCGTAATCTTCCACGCCATCTCGGCGCGCGACGGCTCCCGGCTCAGGATGGCAGCCTCGATCCGGCCCGGCTCGATCGTCTCTGCCTTCGCCAGCAGCTCGTCTCCCGAACCGTCGCAGACGACGAATTCGTCGCCCGGCTTCGCCCGCATGACCGTCGCCAGATGGCGGGCGTCGTCTCCCAGCAGCGTCACGGACGAATCGCCGATCTGCGCGGGAGGAACAAAATATCGTTGCATTCCGAGAAGCCTCCCGACGGTGTTCCACCCTTCATCTTACCTCGTTTGCTCGCGTCCCGCCAGCACCCGTTAAAATTTCCAGCCGAACAGGCTCGGCAGCACCGGGGACTCCGGATGCGAGCCGAACAGCGACGACACGAGTCCGTGCATGCCTTCCGCGATCGGGTAGCTGAGCGAGAACAGAGGGCCGATCGTGGCCGCGCTGAGGGGCGGGATGAAGACGAGCAGCAAGAAGATAAAGATGCCCCATTGTTCGTTCTGGGCCATCCGGACGCGCCAGCGCAGGGGAGCGAACTCCTCCACGATCCGGTAGCCGTCCAGCGGCGGAAGCGGAATAAGATTGAATAAGAACAGGACGATGTTGATGTGGACCCAATAGTTCAGAAAAGTCGTGATCGTGGCCAGCGCGCCGTCCGAAGGCCGGTCCAGCACTCCCAGGGCGACCAGCGCGTATACGACGAGAAGACCCGCGAAGGCGAGCAGCAGGTTGCTGACGGGCCCGGCCGCCGTCACGAGAATATTCATCAGCCTCGGGTTCTTGAAGCGGCTGCGGCGGACGGGTACGGGCTTCGCCCAGCCGAAGCCCGCCACGAGCAGGAAGAGCATCCCGAACAAGTCGAGATGCGCCATCGGGTTCAGCGTGACGCGCCCTTGCTCGTAGGCGGTCGTATCCCCGAATTTCAAGGCCGTCCACGCGTGCGCGAATTCGTGAACCGTGAAGGCGACCAGCATCGTCAGGATGACGAACGGCAGCTCGCTCAGGGGATACGCGAGGAAGTTCATTCGCCCGCTCCCTTCGGCTTGCCGGCCACGAACGCGATCCAGTCGTCCTGGCGGACGCGGTCGATAATCTCGAAGCCCGCGGCCAGAAGGCCCGCCGCCACGTCCTCTTCCTTGTTCTTGTAGATGCCGCTGGCGATGTAGATGCCGCCCGGCTTCAGCACGTCCATGACGTCGGAGATGAACAGCAGGATGATCTCCGCCAGGATGTTGGCGACGACCAGGTCGACCGGCGGCCGAACGCCGCTCGCGGAGCCGTCCGCGCCGGGCTCTTCGCGGAGCACGCCGAGCAAGTCGCTCAGCCTCACTTCGACGACGTTCTCCAGGCCGTTCAGCTTGATGTTCTCCGTGGCGCTGGAGACGGCGACGGGATCCAGATCGAGGGCGAGCACCTTCTCGGCCCCGAGCTTGATCGCTCCGATCGCGAGAATGCCGGAGCCGGTGCCGACGTCGATGACCGTCTCTCCGCCGCGAATGGCCCCTTCGAGCGTGCGCAGGCAGAGCGCGGTGGTCGGGTGCGTGCCCGTCCCGAACGCCATGCCCGGATCCAGCTCGATGATGAGCTCGTCCTCGCGCGGCTCGTATTCCTCCCAGGTCGGCTTGATCGTCAATCTCTCGGAGACGGCGATCGGTTTGAAATACTTTTTCCAAGCGTCCGCCCAATCTTCCTCGTTCACCTCGGCCACGCTAACGGTGAAATCCCCCGCGTCGTAGCCGAATTCCGGCAGCCCGCGCAGAAGCTCCGTCAGCTCCTTGACCGTAGCGTCCGTGTCCGCGTCTTCCGGGAAGTATCCCTTGATATGCGCGAGTCCCGCCGGAATATCGTTCAGCGGCTTGTCGTACCACTGGCCGAGGGACGTGTCCCTGGGCTTGTCGGGCGACCAAGACTCCTCGATCGAGACGCCCCCGGCTCCAAGCTCGTGCATGTAATGAGCGACCATTTCTTGCGATTGCTCCGTCGCGACGACGGTGACTTCGTACCAACGCAATGGATTTCCTCCCCGATATGTTCCCCCAGGCGCTTCGCGCGCCGATTTGAACTTCATTATACACGTTCTTTTTCCATCCACGCAAAAAAAACGGGAAGCCCTATGGCTTCCCGCCCGCCGGCGATTCGATTGTCTCTCTCCGGGAGCCCGAAGGCGTCCCCCCGCCGCTCTCGCGCCGAAGGGGCGCAAGATCTACTCGATCCTGCCGCCGGCCTGCTCGATGACCTTCCGCGCTTGCTCAAGCGCCTCCGCCGGGATGCGGGCGGACAGGCTGAACGGAGCGGAGGGCGGCAGGGCGCCGAGCTCGTCCGCGGCTTCGACGCGGGCTCCGCCGGTCAGCAGCTCGTCGGCCAGCCGGTTCATCGTCGTCGCCTCGGGAGCGGACGCGACGGCGGAGCCGAAGTCGGGGCCGTGGATGGCCCGCTCCATGCGGAACCGGTCTCCGCGCAGCGCGGCCAGCTTGCGAATGGCTTCCTCCGCTTGCTCCTGTTGTTCGAAGCTAGCCTGCAGGGGCTGCATGTCCACGGAAGTCACTCTCCCTCGTATTCGGCCGCGCGCCGATCGGCTTCCGCCGCCCGGCGCTGGGCTTCGCGATCCTCTTCATCGGCCAGCTCCGCCGAGAATTCCACGTCTTCCGCCTTGACTGTCGGCAAGTCGGCCCGAGCGCCGGCCTTGCCGTCGTTCCCGCGACTCATCCTGTAAGCTACCTCCCTTAAGGCCATCCGCGATGCGGATTGGCGGTCATGGCGATAAGTATGCGTCCGGGAACGGCGAATTATGCAGGCGAACGCCAAAACCGGCCTTCCCGCGGAATCTCTTCCGAAGGACGGCCGGTTCGCTCGTCTCGAAGCTATGAATCAATCGCCGAGAATGGCTTTTTTCATCCGTTCGAACAACGTCTGGTGCTGCTCGTTCGTCGTCTCGCCGCTCTTGGACGCGAACTCGCGGAGCAGCTCCTTCTGTTCGTCCGTCAGCTGGGTCGGCGTCACGACGGTCACTTTGACGTGCTGGTCGCCTTGGCCGTAGCCCCGGAGCTTCGGCACCCCTTTGCCCTTCAGGCGGAAGTAGGTCCCGGTCTGCGTGCCTCCCGGAATCTTGAGCTTCACCTTCTCGGTCAAGGTCGGGATCTCGATCTCGTCGCCGAGCGCGGCCTGGGCGAACGTCAGCGGCACCTCGCAGTAGATGTCGTCCCCTTCCCGCTCGAAGAAATCATGCGACTTCACGCGCAGGACGAGGTACAGGTCGCCCGGAGGCCCCCCGCGCAGGCCCGCTTCGCCTTCCCCGCTGACGCGCAGCTGGGAGCCGTCGTCGACGCCGGCCGGAATCTTCACGTGAATCTTCCGGTTGCGCTTCACCTGGCCGTTCCCGCCGCACGTCGTGCAGCGCTCGCGGATGATCTTGCCCCGGCCGCCGCAAGCCGAGCAGGCCCGGCGGTTGACGATGCGGCCGAACGGCGTGTTCTGGGCCACTTCCTGCTGGCCCGTGCCGCGGCAGACCGAGCACGTGTCGATCTTGGAGCCCGGCTTCGCGCCGTTGCCGTGACACGTATCGCAAGTCTCCGTCCGGGGAATCGTAATGTCCGTCTCTTTGCCGAACACCGCTTCCTTGAACTCGATCGTCATCGTGTATTGCAGGTCGTTGCCGCGCTGCGGAGCGTTCGGGTCGCGGCGGCCGCCTCCTCCTCCGAAGAACATGTCGAAGATATCCCCGAAGCCGCCTCCGAAGTCCGCCGCTCCCCCGCCGCCGAAGCCGGCCATCGGATCCTCGTGCCCGTATTGGTCGTAGCGGGCGCGCTTCTGATCGTCGCTCAGGACGTCGTACGCTTCCTTGACTTCCTTGAACTTCTGCTCGGCGTCCGGCTCCTTGTTCACGTCGGGATGGTATTTGCGCGCCAGGTTGCGATAAGCCTTCTTGATCTCGTCCGCGGAGGCGTTCCGGCTTAGGCCAAGCACCTCGTAAAAATCTCTTTTGTCGGCCACTTCTCCACCTCCATGAGGAAAGTCAAAGCCGTTCCGGTTGCCGGAATTGTAGAGCTTCGCCTTCGGAAACTCACCCATTCAAGGTCGTATCTTCCTCCAGCCGCTGTCGCTGTACCCGTTGTCCTGATTGAACATGATGGTAACAACGGGTACAGCAAAGGCGGACGTAAACTCTTACGGAAGATACGAGCCTACCAAGGGTTCAACGAAGGCAAATCTCTACAGAAGACCGGCAAAGGGAAATGCTTTGACTTTCGGTTCGTCAAACTACCCGATTATTTCTTGTCTTCGTCCACGACTTCGTAGTCGGCGTCGACGACGTTGTCCTTCTTCGGCGCGGAGCCGGCGTCGGCCGCTCCTTCGGCGCCCGGAGCGCCTTGAGCCTGGGCCGCTTGCTCGTAGAGCTTGACGGACAGCTGCTGCACGATCTGGGTCAGCTCCTCGGTCGCCGACTTGATCTCGTCGAGGTTCTCGCCTTCGAGAGCCTTCTTGACCTTCTCCTTGGCTTCCTCGGCCTTCGCGACTTCGCCCGCGTCGACCTTGTCGCCGAGATCCTTGATCGTCTTCTCGACCGTGTAGACGAGCTGGTCGGCCGCGTTCTTCGCTTCGATCAGCTCGCGGCGCTTCGCGTCTTCTTCGGCGTGCAGCTCGGCTTCCTTCTGCATCCGTTCGATCTCTTCCTTGCTCAGGCCGCTCGAAGAGGTGATCGTGATCTTCTGGCTCTTGCCGGTGCCCTTGTCGAGAGCGGACACGTTCACGATGCCGTTGGCGTCGATATCGAACGTGACTTCGATCTGCGGGATGCCGCGGGGAGCCGGCGGGATGTCGCTCAGGATGAAGCGGCCGAGCGTCTTATTGTCGCGCGCCATCGCGCGCTCGCCTTGCAGAACGTGGATCTCGACCTGCGTCTGGTTGTCCGCGAACGTGGAGAACACTTGCGATTTGCTCGTCGGAATCGTCGTGTTCCGGTCGATCATCTTCGTCATGACGCCGCCGGCCGTCTCGATGCCGAGGGACAGCGGAGTGACGTCGAGCAGGACGACGTCTTTGACTTCGCCGGTCAGGACGCCCGCTTGGACGGCCGCGCCGAGGGCGACGACCTCGTCGGGGTTAACGCCTTTGTGCGGCTCCTTGCCGATGAGGCGCTTGATCGCTTCTTGAACGGCCGGAATCCGGGTGGAGCCGCCGACGAGAACGACCTTGTCGATCTGGGAAGCGCTCAGGCCGGCGTCGGCCAGCGCTTGGCGCGTCGGAGCCATCGTGCGCTCGACGAGCGGCGCCGTCAGTTCGTCGAACTTGGCGCGGGACAGCGTCAGCTCCAAGTGCTGCGGCACTCCGTCGACCATCGTGATGAACGGAAGGGAGATCGTCGTCGTGACGACGCCGGACAGCTCCTTCTTCGCCTTCTCGGCCGCGTCCTTCAGACGCTGGACGGCCGCCTTGTCCTTCAGCAGGTCGACGCCGTGCTCCTTCTTGAACTCGTTCGACAGCCATTCCATGATCGCTTGGTCGAAGTCGTCGCCGCCGAGGTGGTTGTCGCCGCTCGTCGCCTTGACTTCGAAGAAGCCGCTGCCGAGCTCGAGGATCGAGACGTCGAACGTGCCGCCGCCAAGGTCGAAGACGAGAATCGTCTGGTCTTCTTGCTTCTCGAGGCCGTAGGCCAGCGCGGCCGCCGTCGGCTCGTTGACGATCCGCAGCACTTCGAGGCCGGCGATGCTTCCGGCGTCCTTGGTCGCTTGACGCTGGCTGTCGTTAAAGTATGCCGGAACGGTGATAACCGCCTGGGTGACCGGCTGGCCCAGGTACGCTTCCGCGTCCGCCTTCAGCTTCTGAAGAATCATCGCGGAGATCTCTTGAGGGGTATATTCCTTGCCGTCGATCGTCTCTTTATGATTTGTGCCCATGTGGCGCTTGATCGAGATAATCGTGCGGTCCGGGTTCGTGATCGCCTGGCGCTTCGCCGTCTCGCCGATCGTGCGTTCCCCGTCCTTCTTGAAGCCGACGACCGAAGGGGTCGTGCGGTTGCCTTCCGGGTTCGGGATGACGACGGCTTCGCCGCCCTCCATGACCGCCACGCAAGAGTTGGTCGTTCCCAAGTCGATGCCAATGACTTTGCTCATCTTGTATAGTTCCTCCTCGCTTCGTTAAAACGCTGGTAAGTATATCGCGCCGTTATCCGCTGACTTTGACCATCGCGGGGCGAATGACCTTCTCCTTGAGCCAGTAGCCCGGCTGCACCACTTCCACGACGATGCCTTCCTCGTGCTCGTCGGATTCTACTTGCATGATGGCCTGGTGCACCTCCGGGTCGAACGGCTGGCCGACCGGCTCCATCTGCTTCAGCCCTTCGGCCTCGAGCACTTGCCACAGCTGGCGATGAATCATCTCGATGCCCTTGGAGTACGATTGCAGGTCGCCCTGTTCCCCTCCGGTCTGAAGCGCCCGGCCGAAATTGTCGACGACCGGCAGCAATTGGCCGATCAGCTTAAGCGACGCGTATTGGGCGAGCTCTTCCTTCTCCTTAAGCGTGCGCCGCCGGAAATTGTCGAAGTCCGCTTGCGCGCGCAAATAACGGTTGTTCGCTTCCTCGAGCTGCTTCTCCAGCTCGGCGATTCGAGGGTCCGCCCCTGGCGCTTGCTCTTCTTGCGCTAGTTCTTCCGCTGCCGCGTCTGACGTCTCGGCTTCGTTCGCCGCCTGCTCCGCCGCCGCGGCCGAAGCTTCGCGTTGCTCTTCTTCCATTCGTTCCTGCTCCTTCGTCTCTTGACTGCTCACGCAGGGTTCACCTCCTTACCGTGCCACCCGGGTTCGGGGGCTATACCCTTCTCATTTGTACCATCGGGCCATAAACAGCGCCATGTCCTTCGACAGATAATCCAACAAGCTGATGACTTTGCCGTAATCCATTCTCGTCGGTCCGAGAATGCCGATCGTGCCTAGCGATTGGCCCTCGTAAGAATAAGTGGCGGTGATCAAGCTGCATTGATTGATCGCTTCCACCGGGTTCTCCGTGCCGATCCGAACCTGGATGCCTTCGGGCACCGCCTGGAACAGCTGCATCAGCTTCGGCGTCTCTTCGAGCATGTCGAGGATGCTCTTCACCTTGTCGACGTCCTTGAATTCCGGCTGGGTCATGATGTTCGTGGCGCCGCTCAGGAACACCTTCGGTTCCGCGTCGTCGGCCAGCGTCTTCTCGAGCATATCGAGAATCTGCTCGCAACGGTCGACGAAGCGTCCCAGCTCCTCGCCGATCTCGCTGTGGAGAACCGACTTCACCTTGATGAAGGGAACTCCGGACAGCTTGTCGTTAAGCAGGTTGACGATCTTCTGGATATCGTCCATCCCGATCCCTTCCGGAATGGAGACGGTCCGATGCTCGACGTGCCCGGTATTCGTCACGATAATCGCGACGGCGGACGATTCGTTGATCGGAACCAATTGGAAATGCTTCAGAGTGGTATTGAACATCTCCGGCCCGAGAACGATCGACGTGTAGTTCGTCAATTGCGACAGGATCGTCGCGGCATGACCGACTACTTCCTCCCACAGGTTCATCTTCTCGGCGAAGAAGGCGCGGATCTTCATCATGTCCTGCTCCCCGATGCCGCCGAGGCGGATCAGGTGATCCACATAATACCGATAGCCTTTAATAGAAGGGATTCGCCCGGCGGACGTGTGCGGCTGCTCCAGCAGACCCAGCTCCTCCAGGTCGGCCATCTCGTTGCGGATCGTAGCCGGACTGAAGGACACGTCCCCCCGCTTCGATATGCTGCGCGAGCCGACCGGCTCGGCAGAACGAATGTAGTCGTCGACGATGGCGGACAGGATCATTCTCTGGCGTTCGCTCAGCATTCCGGGTCCCTCCTTCTTCTTCGTTAGCACTCAATTAATGCGAGTGCTAATCGCTACTACAAAAATACCAAACCGTTCCGGTCGTTGTCAAGAACGAACGGCTCGATTTGGCCTCTTGTTCGACTATAGGCCGCGCTGGCCGAAGCGGTTCAGCTCAGCAGCTTGACGACGGCGATCTCGTCGCATGCGTGCTGCTTGCTGCAATGGACGCAATCGGTCCAGACCTTCTCCGGGAAAATCTCTTTCTCGACGACGCTGAACCCGTTCTTGACGAAAAAATCGACGGCGTACGTAAGCGCCATGATCTTCGGCACTTGCAGCGCCCGCGCTTCTTCGATCAGGGCGTTCACGATCATCGTGCCGAGCCCCTTGCCTTTGTACCCGTCGGCCATGCCGAGAGAGCGGATCTCCACGAGATCGGCTCCGAGACGGAAGAGGGACCCGCAGCCGATGAGCCTTCCGGCTTCTTCGGCGACGACGAAGGAATCGATATGGCGAAGCAGCGCTTCGCGGGATCGCGGAAGCATGATTCCTTGGAGGGCGTAGGCTTGAATAAGCTCGTAGAGAGCTTCTACGTCCGTTGGCAGCGCCTTGCGGCAAGTGATCGTCGTGTTCACGCGAATCCCCTTCTTCCTTCAGTCCGATAATCGGTCGATGTGAATAAATATACAACAGAGAGAATGAAACCTCAAGAGAGATTTTTGCCCCCGCCGACAACCTTCTTTTATAGCGCCGATCGAGAATTTCGTCCGGCGCATTGGCGTTCTTACCATTATGATGAAGGAGAGAAGCGTGAACCTAGAAAAATGCCGGAGCTCGATCAGCTCGTCTACGTCGTCAAGGCGGCTAACGAATCGTATAAACGCTATTTCGTGCCGGAAGCCCGTTTTTTCCCCCAGGCGGCCCGAAATAAGATCGCTGGGATTCGTTACATTTTCAAAATAGGTTTTTGGCGCTAAATAGCGATTCCGGAGTTCGTTACAGAACGGGGCCTACGAACCGGACCCGGTGATTCGGATCGAAACCGAGAACTCGACTTCCGAAGATGCCGCCCAGAGAGTTGCCGTCCAAGGATTGACAGCCGAGGCGCAAAGGAGTAGTATTTTTCCATACTACTTCGTAGTCGTATGAAACAATACGACTAACAGTGCCGAGGTGATGCCTTTTGATCGAACGCTTGAAAAAGCTCGGATTGTCCGAGCTGGAAGCCCGCTGCTACCTGGAGCTTCACGAAGAGTCCAACATGAGCGGCTACGAGGTCGCCAAGCGGGTATCCGTCTCCCGCACCAATGTCTACGCCGCGCTCCGCTCCCTGGCGGACAAGGGCATGTGCCGGACGATCGAGGGGGACCCCGTCCTGTACGCCGCGGTCCCGATCGAACAGGTCGTTCGCTACCTGCGAAGCGAATTCGACCGGACCGCGGACGTTCTCGTCAGCGAGCTGAAGCCGCCGAAGGCCGCCCCCGCCTTCTACAATTGGCAAGGCGAAGACAAGCTGCGGATGGCGGCCGGAAGGCTGATCGCAAGCGCGCAAGCCTCCGTCGTCGTCGATATCTGGGCGGAGGACCTTCCCTTCTTCGAAGAAGCGCTGGCCGAAGCGGAGAGTCGGGGCGTCTCCGTGCTCGTCGTCACGCTGGGGCCTGCGGGCACCCGGCTGAAGAACGTCTTCGTTCACAAAAGAATGGAATGGCCGGACGTCGCCAGCCGCAGCTTCTCCATTCTATGCGACGGAAGCCGCGCCATTCTCGGGGCGTTCGGCGAATCGCTCAAGCTCACCGCGCTCGAGACCGATCATCCGTCGATCGCCTATATGCTGCTCAGCGCCTTCTATCACGACCTGATCATGATGGAAGCGGAGAAGGACTTCGGTCCGCAGCTGGCCGCGGCGTACGGCGAGCATTACGAGAAAATCACCGGCCGCTTCCGGATCGCCGGAAGCCAGCCCGTCTGATCCGCTAGAGAGGAGTTCGAATCTTATGTCCAAAGCCGCCTCCGTCGCGGTTCCGGCCGCCGCCACCGTATTTCCCATTCTGTTCGCCATCAGCGTCGTTCACCTTCTGAACGACACGATGCAGTCGACCGTGTCGGCGCTTTTTCCCATCCTTCGGGAATCCCAGCATCTCAGCTTCAGCCAGATCGGCCTGATCGCGTTCGTCATGAACATGACCGCGTCCGTTCTTCAACCGCTCGTCGGCTGGTTCTCCGACGCGAAGCCTCGCCCTTATATTCTTCCTATCGGGGTTTGCTTCACCTTGATCGGCGTTTTCTCGCTGGCGCTGGCTCCGAACTTCGTCACGATCCTGCTCTCCGTCATCTCGATCGGCATCGGTTCGGCCGTCTTCCATCCCGAATCGTCCCGCGTCGCCTACTTGGCGGCCGGCAGCAGCCGAGGGCTCGCCCAGTCGATCTTCCAGGTCGGCGGCAACATCGGCTCGTCGCTCGGGCCGATCATGACGGCGCTGATCTTCGTGAAGCTCGGGCAGCGCGGCGTCATTTGGTTCGTCATCGCGGCCTTGCTCAGCATCTTGATCCAGACGTTCGTCGCCAGATGGTACGCCGCCCGGAGCGCGCAGCCGCGCGTCGCCTCCCCTAAGCGGCGGGACGGCGCCGGAGCTCCGGGCCTGTCGGGAGGCCGCATCGCGTTCGCGATCTCGATCCTCGTCCTGCTCGTCTTCTCGAAGCACGTCTACATCTCCAGCATCACGAGCTTCTATTCGTTCTATCTGATCGACGACTACGGGGTATCCACGGGCGGGGCCCAATGGTACCTGTTCGCGTTCCTCGCCGCATCGGCCGCGGGCACGTTCATCGGAGGTCCGATGGCCGACCGGTTCGGGCGGCGCAACGTCATCTGGCTCTCGATCATCGGCACGGCCCCGTTCTCGCTGCTGCTGCCTTACGCGAACCTGTTCTGGTCGGGCGTTCTGTGCGTGTGCGCCGGCTTCGTCCTGTCGTCGGCCTTCTCGATCATCGTCGTCTACGCGCAGGAGCTGCTCCCCGGCAAGGTCGGGCTCGTGTCCGGCCTGTTCTTCGGCCTGGCGTTCGGCCTCGGCGGACTCGGCTCGGCCCTGCTCGGCACGATCGCCGACGCGACCAGCATCGCCTTCATCATGAAGCTGTGCGCCTTCCTGCCGCTGATCGGCATCGCGGCCGTTCTGCTTCCGAAGGACCGCTTGCTGCGCGGCGCTTAAGGCCGCATCCCGACAGCCGCCAAACGAATCGGCCCTTCCCGCAACGGAGCGGAGAAGGGCCGGTTCTTTTTTTGGGGGGCTATCCTTATAGGAAAGCGCCGAACACTTCGTTGCCGAGCGGAATGCCCTTCTCGGCGAGCCGGTACCCGGCGCCGCCGGTCTCGTCGGCGCCGCTTCCGAACCTCTCGAGCAGCCCTTGTTCCAGAAGCTTCGCCAGCACCGGGCCGAAGACGTCCTCGGGAGACGCGCCTCCGAACTGGCGCCGGAAATCCGCGGTTCGCACCCCTTCGAGCAGCCGGAGTCCGACCATCATGAAGTCCTCCATCGCTTCCCGCGCGGACACGGGGTTCGTCTCCTTGCGGGGAAGGCCCGCTCCCGACGCTTCGATATAAGCCTGCACGCCCTTCACGTTCATATGGCGCTCGCCGCGCGCGTAGCCGTGGGCTCCCGCTCCGAGGCCGTAATACGGTTCGTTGCGCCAATACGTCGAGTTGTGGCGGCTCTCGAAGCCGGGCTTCGCGAAGTTGCTGATCTCGTATTGCCGGTATCCCGCTTCCGACAAGCGGGTTCGGAGGTGCTGGAACATGGCGACCTCGACTTCCTCTTCCGGGAGAGGGAGCTCTCCCCGCTCGTACAGACGGTGGAACAGCGTGTTCTCCTCCACCTTCAGGCTGTAGAGCGAGTAATGGGGAAGATCCAGCTCCAGCGCCTTCTCGACGCTGTCCTCCAGCTGCTTCAGCGTCTGCCTCGGCAGGCCGAACATGAGGTCGATCGACAGATTGCGGAACCCCGCCGCGCGGGCGTTGGCGATGCTCCGGACGACGTCGTCCGCCTCGTGGATGCGGCCGATCGCGGCGAGCAGCCCGTTGTCGAACGATTGGGCGCCGAAGCTGATCCGGTTCACGCCTCCCGCCAGCATCGCCTCGAGCTTGGCCGGGTCGGTCGTGCCCGGGTTCGCCTCCATCGTGAACTCCGCGTCCGGCGCCACCGGGAAGTGGCGGGCGACGGAATCGAGGAACCGCTTCATCTGCGGCGGGGTCAGCACGGTCGGCGTGCCGCCGCCGACGAACACCTTGCGGATCGTCTCGGGCGGAAGATCCCGGACCGTCCGCTCCATCTCCCTCTCCAGCGCGTCCAAGTACGCGTCCACCGGCTGGCCTTCGACCACGTAGGAGTTGAAGTCGCAGTAGAAGCATTTGTTCGTGCAGAAGGGAATGTGAATGTATAGAGCCCGAGGCGTCCAGCCGTGCAGCGGCACGGCCGGAGTCCCGTTCGCGGGCTTGGCCGCGGAGCCTGGGGACATCGGCGCCTCCTCCTTTCCGAATGGCCTTGCTATTATTAATGAAGCGGTTCGCCTAAGATGCGCCAGCCGCCCGCCCATGCGCGTATGCGTATGCTGATTGCTCTCTTTCCCCAATTCCGCCAGCTTCCGGCGCTATCGGCCGGAAGAACAATGAACCGGTCTCCCGGTTCATTGTCGCGACAGGTCTATGAGTCCGCCGGCCGGCGGGCGCTTGAGCGCTTGACCGGCCCGGCAAGTTACTTCCGTTAGCGCGAACCTCCGAACGGCCGGACTGCCGGCCCGACCGTCGGCCCGATAACTACTCGTCGATCTTCAGCACCGCCATGAACGCTTCCTGCGGCACCTCGACGCTGCCGACCTGCTTCATCCGCTTCTTGCCTTCCTTCTGCTTCTCGAGCAGCTTCCGCTTCCGCGAGATGTCGCCGCCGTAGCACTTGGCGAGGACGTTCTTGCGCATCGCCTTGATCGTCTCGCGGGAGATGATCTTCTGCCCGATGGCGGCCTGGATCGGCACCTCGAACATCTGGCGCGGGATCAGATCCTTCAGCTTCTCGCAGATGACGCGGCCGCGCTGGTACGCGCGGTCCCGGTGAACGATGAACGACAAGGCGTCGACCTGTTCCCCGTTGAGCAGAATGTCCATTTTGACCAGGTTGGATTGGCGGTACCCGGACAGCTCGTAATCGAACGAGGCGTAGCCCTTCGTGCTCGACTTGAGCTGGTCGAAGAAGTCGTACACGATCTCGGCCAGCGGGATGTCGTACTTCAGCGTGACGCGGTTCGTATCCAGATACTGCATGTCGATGAACTCGCCGCGTTTGCCTTGGCACAGCTCCATGATGGCTCCGACGTAATCCTTCGGAACGATGATGGACGCCTTCACGAACGGTTCCTCGACGAAGTCGAGCTTGCCCGCTTCCGGATATTCGGAAGGGTTCGAGATGTCGATCTGCTCGCCGCTCGTCAGCGTCACCTTATAGATAACGCTCGGCGCCGTCGTGATAAGCGGAATGTTGAATTCCCGTTCGATGCGCTCCTGAATGATCTCCATGTGCAGCATCCCGAGGAAGCCGCAGCGGAAGCCGAAGCCGAGCGCCTGCGACGTCTCCGGCTCGAAGCGCAGAGAGGCGTCGTTCAGCTCGAGCTTCTCGAGCGCGTCGCGAAGATCGTTGTAGTCCGACGAATCGATCGGATACAGGCCGCAGAACACCATCGGATTGATCCGCTTGTAGCCAGGCAGCGGCTCCGGCGTCGGGTTCTTCGCGTTCGTGACCGTATCGCCCACGCGCGTGTCCTTCACGTTCTTGATGGACGCCGTCACGAAGCCGACGTCGCCCGGCCCGAGCTCGTCGACGACGGTCGCCCGCGGCTTGAACGTGCCGACCTCGACGACGTCGAACGTGGCCCCTGTGGCCATGAACTTGATCGGCGTACCCGCGCGAATCGTCCCGTCGATGACCCGGATATAGCAGACGACGCCTTTGTAAGCATCGTAATGCGAGTCGAAAATCAATGCCTTAAGCGGCGCGTTGATATCGCCCTTCGGAGCCGGAACCTTCTGGACGACCTGCTCCAGAATCTCCTTGATGCCGACGCCGTTCTTGGCCGACGCCAGGACGGCTTCGCTCGCGTCGAGGCCGATGACGTCCTCGACCTCCTGCTTCACGCGCTCCGGCTCGGCGCTCGGCAGGTCGATCTTGTTGATGACCGGCAGAATCTCCAGGTTGTTGTCCAGCGCCAGATAGACGTTGGCCAGCGTCTGCGCCTCGATCCCTTGGGCGGCGTCCACGATGAGCAGCGCGCCTTCGCAGGCCGCCAAGCTGCGGGACACCTCGTACGTGAAGTCGACGTGCCCGGGGGTGTCGATCAAATGCAGCGTGTACACTTCGCCGTCGTCCGCCTTGTATTGGAGACGGACCGCCTGCAGCTTGATCGTGATGCCCCGCTCGCGCTCCAAGTCCATCGAATCGAGAATCTGATCCTGCATCTCGCGGGACGTCAGCGTCCCCGTATATTCCAATATGCGGTCGGCCAGCGTCGATTTGCCGTGGTCGATATGCGCGATAATGCAAAAATTCCGAATATGGCTCTGTTTGCGTTGATTGTCTGCCATTGGTACCTCCACCGACTCCTCGCATCCTGTGGCTATCCAATCTATTATAGCAACGGATAGCCGGAGCATCAATCGACAACGATCACTTCCGTATATATGGGCGGACAAGGGGAAAAGAAAAACCGACTCCCGAAGCATAGTCGCTTGGGAGTCGGCCTTGTGCGGCGCTGGAATCAGTCGATCAGATCGATCGCTTGCAGCAATCGGACGACCGCGACGGCCGCCTGCGCTCGCGTCGTCTGCCCTTGCGGAGCGAAGACGTCCGGGCCCGTTCCCGTCATGATGCCGAGCCGCGTCATCAGGCCAATGTCCGCGAACGTATCCGAGTCGACTCCGCCCAGATCCTTGTACGCGCCGGATGCGGCCGTTGCCGTCAGCGGCTTCTCCAGCGCGACCGCGGCGGCCAGCATCCTCGCCATCTCCCCGCGCGTCAGCGGTCGATCGGGGTAGAAGGCTCCTTCGCCGGCAAACTCCAAGAGACCGAGCGACTTCGCCCTTGCCACCGCGGAAGAATACCAGGAGCCCGGCTGCACGTCGGCGAACGGCGCTTCCGGGTCCGCGCTTCCGCTTGGCGCGCTCCGTCCGAGCGCCCGCACCAGCATCGCGGCGAATTCCGCTCTCGACACCATTCGGCTCGGCGCGAATTTTCCGTTCCCTGCGCCTTCGACCAGCCCTCTGGCCGCGGCCAGCTCTACCGCCGTTCGCGCCCAATGGCCAGCCGGCACATCCGCGAATCGGATCGCGTTGTCCGCCGCGACGTAGACGCTGTTCGTGCGGGAGCGGATTGCCGCGTACCATCCCCCATCGATGCGCACGGAACGGGCGGGGACGAATTCGAACTCGCCGGTCTTATCGTTATAGCGGAACGCGCCCCAATGCTCCGGCATGGCGGTCACGCCGCTCGGCATCGGAATCAATCTCTCGATCGATTCGGCGAAGGTATTCGCGTTGGCCAAGGCTTGACCGTTCTGCAAGCGGACGATTCGGATGTCGAAGTCGACGGGTGCTCCAAGCACGCGGCCGTTGGGCAAGCCGCTCGCGAGCGCCGCCTGGATCGATTCGTCGCCCGACTTGTCGGCCAGGGTGATCTTGAAGCTGACGTCTTCCGCGCTCAGGCCGTTCGTCTTAAGCAGCTCCGTCAGCCCGGGGATGAGCGAAGCAAGCTGGACAGGCACCCGGTAGCTGCCGTAAGGAGCTTTGATCTCTAGGAAAAAGGAAGCATTCTCCCCGGCAAGTCCGCTCAAAACCGTCGCCGGTATGCTGACGTTCGCCGTGCCGTTCGACGGCGTCACTTCCAGCGTGACGGACGGCTTCGTCGTGTCGATCGAATCCGGGTCGAACGGAACTCCGCCCAGATCGATCATCGGCTTGGGCGGCGTCCGATCGGGATCGTGCGGCGCGGTCGGCCTGACGCCGTTCGAAGCCGCCGAAGCCGGTCCGGTGCCGACGCCGTTCGTCGCGGCGACCGTAAAGGTATAGGTCGTACCGTTCTTCAGACCCGTTACCGTAATCGGGCTGGTCGTTCCGACGGCGGTAATCCCTCCCGGGCTCGACGTTACCGTATAGCCGGTAATCTCGCTCCCGCCGTCGCTCGCCGGCGGCGTGAAGCTGATCGTCGCTTTTCCGTTGCCCGCCGCTGCTCTTACGCCCGTCGGCGCTCCGGGCACCGTCGCCGGTGCCTTTGGCGTCACGCTATTCGACGGCGCAGACGCGGCGCCTGTGCCGACGCCGTTCGTGGCGGTGACCGTGAACGTATACGACGTCCCGTTCGTCAGACCCGTCACCTTAATCGGGCTGGACGTTCCCGTCCCAGTGAACCCTCCCGGGCTCGACGTCACCGTATACCCGGTAATCGTTCTCCCGCCGTCGCTCGCCGGAGGCGTGAAGCTAATGGTCGCTTCACCGTCTCCCGCCGCCGCCGTCACATCCGTCGGCGCGCCGGGCACCGTCGCCGGTGCCATCGGCGTTACGCTGTTCGACGGCGCAGACGCGGCGCCTGTGCCGACGCCGTTCGTAGCGGTCACTGTGAACGTATAAGGCGTTCCATTCGTCAATCCCGTTACTTTAATCGAAGTGGACGTTCCCGTCGCAGTCAACCCGTCCGGGCTCGACGTCACCGTATAGCCCGTGATCGCGCTCCCGCCGTCGCTCGCCGGAGGCGTGAAGCTAATCATCGCTTCACCGTCTCCAGCTACCGCCATCACATCCGTCGGCGCTCCGGGCACCGTCGCCGGTGCCTTCGGCGTTACGCTGTTCGACACCGCGGATGCCGGACCCGTACCGACGCCGTTCGTAGCGGTCACTGTGAACGTATAAGGCGTTCCGTTCGTCAATCCCGTTACTTTAATCGAAGTGGACGTTCCCGTCCCAGTGAACCCTCCCGGGCTCGACGTTACCGTATAACCCGTGATCGCGCTCCCGCCGTCGCTCGCCGGAGGCGTGAAGCTAATGGTCGCTTCACCGTCTCCCGCCGCCGCCGTCACATCCGTCGGCGCGCCGGGCACCGTCGCCGGTGCCTTCGGCGTTACGCTGTTCGACACCGCGGACGCCGGACCCGTACCGACGCCGTTCGTAGCGGTCACTGTGAACGTATAAGGCGTTCCGTTCGTCAATCTCGTTACTTTAATCGAAGTAGACGTTCCCGTCGCAGTCAACCCGTCCGGGCTCGACGTCACCGTATAGCCCGTGATCGCGCTCCCGCCGTCGTTCGCCGGAGGCGTGAAGCTAATCGTCGCTTCACCGTCTCCCGCCGCCGCCGTCACATCCGTCGGCGCTCCGGGCACCGTCGCCGGAGCCTTCGGCGTTACGCTGTTCGACGGCGCAGACGCAGCGCCTGTGCCGATGCCGTTCGTCGCAGTGACCGCGAACGTATATGACGTTCCGTTCGTCAATCCCGTTACTTTAATCGGGCTGGACGTTCCCGACGCCGTAAATCCTCCCGGGCTCGACGTTACCGTATAACCCGTGATCGCGCTCCCGCCGTCGCTCGCCGGAGGCGTGAAGCTGACCGTCGCTTCACCGTCTCCAGCTACCGCCGTCACATCCGTCGGCGCGCCGGGCAATGTCCCGACGATTACGGTAACGGCGGCCTCTGCGCTGCCATTGGAGCCGTCGTAAACGCTAAAGAGGAGCGAACGAGGTCCTACGACCGTCGAAGACGAGGAGAACTTCACCGCGCTCAAAGCATGCGACCACTGCTCATTCGATGCCGTGGCTCCCGAAGAAGTAAGCGTCAAAACGCCCGTTGCCACATTATAGCTTCCAACAATGTTGCCGAAAACCGTCGAATCCGTATTGCTAAATGTAAGTATATCCCCGGATTGATAGCCGCTCCCGAAGTAGATTATCGCGCTGGATTGCGTCGCGTTGTCCGAATCCGTTATTTTAACGTTGCTGTCGATAATAACGCCGGGCTTGTCCTTTGCCGTAGTGACCGTACCGCCGGTCATTGTAAGGACCGGAGCGGCGGCGTCAACCGGCGGCACGGCCGGAATAAGAAGCATAACAAGCGTGAATAGCATAACGATGGCGGCGTTTTTTCTCATGGGGACCTCCTGATGCGTTTCGACTCTATTCTACATTATAGTAGACACCCCATTCCGATATCTAATATTTTCTAGAACCGTTCGCAAGAAGAATAGCCGACAAGAGAGAGCCTCCCCCGTCGGCGACAACTTACCTTATCTCGTTAATCCTCCGGAGGCTTCTCGATCTTCAGCCCCTCCACGTGCCGCTTGCCCATCAGCTTGCGCTTCTTGCGGTTCTCCACCGACTCGAACACGATGTCTAGGTCGTAGTCGGCCGGATACAGCCGCTTCGCCTCGATCGCCAGAGTGACTCGCTTGCGGTTGATTTTGATTTTCTCGCCGCGGATCTGCACGGTCAGATTGCCTCGCTCGTCGGGGAGCCGATAGACGACGCCTCTCGTCCCCAGACTCGGAATCCAGACGGCGTCGCCGACGCTCAACTCCGGCTCCGTCTCGGATGCGGCGTCTTCGGAGAAGGAGCCGGGGGCGGCGGCGGAATTCGCGGCGGGAGCGGGAGCGGGCGCCGGCGCAGCTCGTTCCGGTTTGGCAACCTTCCTTGGCCCGCCGTCGCCGGCTTTCGTCTCCCCGCCCTCCGCGGGCGCCGCCGCGATCGGGGCCGACGGCCGACCGCTCCGCAGCCCCTCCGCGATAGCCCGGGCCCTCTCGACGATCCCCTCGGCGATGCCCAGCTTGCGGGCGATGACGAAGGCGTAGCTGTTGCCGGCCTCGCCCATGTCCAGCCGGTACAGCGGACGGAGCGTCTCCTCGTCGAACGCCATCCGGGCGTTGCGATAGCCCGGCGTCACTCTCGCGTACTCCTTGATCTCGTTGAAGTGGGTCGTCGCCAGCACGACCGCTCCCCGACGGTGCAGCTCCTCCAGCACGGCGATGGACAGGCCGATCCCTTCGCCCGGATCCGTCCCCGTCGCCAGCTCGTCGAGCAGCACGAGCGTTCTCCGGTCGGCCTCCGCCAAGATGTCGATGACATTCTTCAGATGGGAGGAGAACGTGCTCAGCGACCGGTCGAGGCTCTGATCGTCCCCGATGTCGGCTTCCACCGCCCGGAATACCGACAGCTTGCTCCCTTCCTCCGCCGGCACGAGCAAGCCGGACTGGGCCATCAAGGTCAATAAGCCGACCGTCTTGATCGTCGCCGTCTTGCCGCCCGTGTTCGGCCCGGTAATCAGCAGCGTCCGGTATCCGTCTCCCACCGTGACGTTAAGCGGCACCGCCTTCCCGGCGAGGAACGGATGCCGGGCGCCGCGAAGCTCGATGACGCCCTCTTCGTTCAGCTCGACGGGGCGGCCGTCGATCGCGAGCGCCCACTTCGCCTTGGCGAACAGCAGGTCGTAATGGCCGACCGTCTCGATGTTGACGGACAGCTCCTGCGAGCGGTTCTCCGCCTCCTCGGTCAGGCGGGCGAGAATCTGCAGCTCCTCGCGGTTCTCCTCGGCGCGCAGCGCGGACAGCTCCATCTGCAGGCCGACCGCTTCCGCCGGCTCGACGAACACCGTCTGTCCGCTCGCGGATTCGTCCAGCACCGCCCCGGGGATCCGCTTGCGCAGCTCCTTCTTGACCGGCAGCACGTACCGGCCGTTCCTCTGGCTGACGAGCCTCTCCTGCAGGCAGTCCGCGTGCTTCGCCATGAGCCCCTCCAGCCGCTTGTGCAGCTTCTCCTCGGCGGCGCGGATCCGCTTGCGGATCTTGCCGAGCTCCGGGCTCGCTCCGTCCAGAATCATCCCCCGGTCGACGCTGTTCTCGATCTCTCTCAAGAGATCGGTCAGATCGTACATCGACGCCGAATACCCCGCCACCGACGCGGCTTCGTACGCCTTGCCGTCCATGAACTTCCGCAGTTGCTCGCAGCTGCGGACGAAGCGGGCGACGTGTCCGAGCTGCTGCTCGGACAGAATGTACCCCGTGCCCAGCAGCTGCATCGTCTCCTCCATTCCTTCCAGCGACGGAAGCGGAGGCTGGGAGCCTCGGGCGATAAGCCGCCTCGCCTCCTCCGTCTCGCGCAGACGCGCCTCGATGACGCTCCGATCGGTCATCGGCCGCAGCCGTTCGGCCAGCTTCTTGCCCGGGTAAGTGGTCGCGTAAGAGAGCAGCGTGTCGATCGCGCGACGGTATTCCAGCTTGGCCAGCGATGGTTCTCTCATGGGTTGGATCTCCTCCGTTTAACTTCTGGATTTGCGGTATAAACGTAAAAAGCCGCGGCATCGCCAAAATCGGCGAAGCGCGCGGCTGTCGGGCAACCGTCCGAAGGGCGCAAGAAACCCACTCCCCCCTAAGGGAGGAAATGGACGCAAAAAAGCCGCGCCTGAATAGCGCGGCTTCGTCCCCTGAACGGATGCCTCTCGGCATGGGCGAACTTGACCGGTTCTTCACTGGCAATTAGTCGCCGTTCGGACGCATAAGGAAACAAACCGAACGAATTCGGCCTTCTCCGCTTGCGTACCTAACGACTTATCCAATTGATCAGTTCAGAACCAAGACCAACATAAAAAGTTGCCCCTTTAATCATAATCGATACCATTGTATGCCATCCCGGCCGGTTCCGTCAACCCGAACGGGCGAAGGCGTCATCGGGCAAGCGTCCGCCCTCCGATCGCCCGCCCGCTTCCGACCTGCTACGATTCTTCCTGGAGCTTCTTCTCGAGCCGGGCGGGCTCCGCCAGGCGGATCATCCGCCGCTCGATCCGGATAAGCCCCTCGTCCTGCAGCTCCTGAATGATCTTGGACACGGTCTCGCGAACCGCGCCGACCATATCGGCGAGCTGCTGGTGGGTAATGCGCAGGGGCAGCTGCGATTCCCGGCCCGAGGCCGAGCCCGGCTGCTGCGCCTGCAGGCTGAGAAGCCGCTTGATGATGCGTGCCCGGACGCTGAGGAAGGTCATGTCGTAAATTTGCTGGTTGGCGTTGTTCAGACGCTCCATCGTGTTGAGGAGCAAGTGCCGGAGGAAGCCGCGGTCCCGGTCGAACAGCAGCAGAAAGGCGCTTTTCCGAAGGGAATACAGCTTGGTCGGCGCCAGCGTCTCCGCAGTCGCGGACCGGCCCGGCTCGGGGTTGATCAAGGCCATCTCCCCGAAGTAGTCCCCTTCGCGAAGCACGCTGAGGACGACCTTCTTCGTCCGGTTCAGCGTGAAGAGGCTGACGGCGCCGGAGGCGATGAAGAACACTTCCTCCCCCTTGTTGCCCTCGAGGAAGATCAGGCTGCCCTTCCGGTAGTTCTTCTCCGAGATATGAGGAAGAACGGCCTCCACCAGAGACGGGTCCATCTCTTGAAAAAAAGGAAAAGCAGAGCGAAGCTTCGCCGCGGTGATGGTCATAGGATCGGGTCAGCCCCTCGCTCTCCTTCCGGAGTTGAATCAATCGGCATGGATTACCTCTTCGATCATAAAAGTCGTATGCTTCATCAGGTCGAAGCTTGTCCCGGACGGCTGCAGCTGGACGACCGGGCGGCACGAATGGCCTCGATTCAGCTCGACGACGGTACCGAGCAGCCCGCCCGTCAGCCGGACCTTCGTCCCGACGGGATAGGGCTGGAACGCCTTCAGGAAGGCCCGAACGACTCCGTAACCGAAGGCGGTATCGGTCTTCGACATGACGAAGTCGATGCCTTCGCCCGGAAGCCGGAACTTCAGGCCGCCGTTCATGAAGTAGTCGAACTCGCTGCAGAGGCCGACGATCTGGGCCGCTTCGGACACCTGCGGGCCGCGGAGCGCGTACGGGAAGCCCGTCCCGTCCACCTGCTCGTGATGCTGAACGACCATCTTCAGCGATTCGGACGGGAAGTCCGGCAGCTTGCGCAGCAGATCGTGGCCGATGAGCGGATGCTGGAAGAAGAAGGTTCCGTCATGGGGAAGCACGAGGCCGATGTCGTGAAGAAGGCTGCCCAGCGCCACTTCGTGGATCTGCTTCTCTTTGTAGCCGAGCGCCTTGGCCGTCAGCATGGACAGGAAGCAGACGTTCAGGCTGTGCGCGATCAGCTCGGAATGGTCTTCATCCCGTCCGGGATCGCGCTCCAGGTCGCTCAGCCGGATCGTGATCTCCTTCTCTTCCGCGATAGAATAAGAGACGTGGTCGGCCCAGTCCATCAGCGGCTCGAGAGGCAGGCTCCCGTTCTGCCGCACCGACCGGAACACCCGCCCCAGAAGATCCTTCGTCAGCAAGCGCAAATTGCTTATAAGGTCGAAGCCGCTCGCGGCGGCGCGCTTCTCGTTCAGTTGGACGAACAGGTATTGATGTCCCCGCTTCTTGATTCCTTCGATCAACCGGCTGGTCAACGGAACGCCTTGGCGCAGCATCAACCTTCCGCCTTCATCATACAACCCACGGCCGAGCAAGTCACCCTCTTCGAGCTCGTCAACGGAAACTAATCGCATGGATTCCACTCCAATCCTTGATCATGGCCCTATTTTGTCTGAGAAAATATTACCATAAGCAAGGTATCGTTTCTGTAACCAATGTTACAAAAAAAGCGATTTCCCGGGTCTTTCGGCACTTTTCCCGATGCTCTCTGTCATTCGGTCGTCTTACTAAACAGGTTGACGATGAAATGGATACCGCCTTTAGACGCATTTTGCAAAATTTCCGCCGTCTTGCCCGCGAGCCGGTCGATGACCGGCGTGTGGTCGAGCCGGGGAATCGGGTCGTCTTCCGTCTCCCCGACCGAGATGCCCGGCGGCTCGCTGCCGAATCTTCCCTCTTCGGCCGAAGGAGCCTCGGCCGTCGCGGCATCCGGCCGCGTCCCCGCTTCCGGATGCGTCCCCGCGCCGGCCGGCGTCTCCATCGGGCCGTACACGTCGCCGATCCCGCTGGACGCCAGCTCCATGCCGAAGAGAATGGCGAATACGATCGCTCCCCCGACCAGAATCAATCGGAACAGATCCTTGCCCATGTCCGCACCTCCTTACTTCGCTTCGCTCTTGGCGCCTTCCGCGGCGCCGTTCGCCTTGACGGCCCCTTGCCCTTCCCGGATAATCCCGGCGACCGCCTTGGCCAGCGCGTCCGCCGTCCGGTAGCATTCCGCCAGCGTGTTGTCCACCCCGCCGATCTCGATCAGCACGCTGTCGTCCGCCACCGACTGGTTGTACTCCCCGTTGCCGGTCGCCGCCGTCTTGCCCCAGATGCCCCGGGACAGCCCGGGATATTCCTTCTCCAGCACCTGATGGATCGAATTGGCGAACGCCTCGTTCTTCTCCCAGTCCGGATTGCGGTGTCCGATGATGAAGTACACCTGGGCGTAGGAGACGCCGTCAATCGTCGCCGTCGTCTTCTTCCGGTGCTGGGAATCCCGGTGGATGTCGAAGAAGAACTTCAGGTCCTTGTGGCTCTTCATCGCTTCCTTGATCGTCTGCAGCGAATACTTGTACGAATAATTCCAATTGTAGCCCTTGACCGTCTTCGCGTAATCCTTGTCGGAGTGAACCGCCCCCACGCCGAGACGCTCCAGCTGCTCCGCCATTCTCTTGCCGACGAGCGTCACGTTCACCTTGTCCGAATTCGGATCCTTCGTGCCGGCCTTCAGCTCCGGGAACCACGATTCGCGGTTGTGCGAATGATAGATGAACACGACGTCGCGTCCGTCCGCCGGCGGCGGAGGCGTCTCCTCCGCCGGCGGCTCGGAAGAAGACGGCGGCGGTTCGGAGGCGGGATCGTCTCCGGGATCGGCTTCTTCGCCCGCACCGTCGGAAGCTTGCGGGGACGGCTCCGCGCCGGGCTCCTCCTCCCCGTCCGAACCCTCGTCGACGGATTCGGGCCCCCGGTCCTCCGGAGCCTCGGCATCGCCGCCGGATCCGGGACGAAGCAGCACGGCGCTGTCCCTGCCGACGCTCGGCATGCCGAGCTCCAGCAGGCTCTTCGGATCGTCCGGGTTCAGGTCGGTCAGGAAGCGGACGAGGAACGCCGCCATGCGCTCGGCCGAGAACGGCGACTTCTCTACTTGCTTCTCCATATGAGGCAATTCCATACCTAATAGGGAAGCGAAAAAAGTGCCGGATACCGAGGCCGCGAACCCTCTCATCGATTGAACGGGCGACGACGCGAGCGAGTTCTGGAGCATGCCGCCCAGACCGAGCAGCAGAAAGACGAGCATCGAGCACAGGCTCAGTGCCAGATAGGCTTTGCCGGTCGCGAGCAGGCGCTTGATGCCTATACGGCTGCGCTTGCCCGCGCGCAGGACGACGATCCGCTTCATGTTCTTCCTCCCATAGAAACCCTGCCGCCGGGGAAGTGTCTCTCTTTTTTTCGTTGATAGTCATATGTATGAGAGGATCGGGAATGATAGAACCGGCCCGTTCGATTTAGAGGTTGATAGAGAGGAAGAGCGCTCGCGGACAAGCGAAAAAGCCTCCCGGCGCGCCGGGAGGCCTTGGTCTTGCCAACGGTATCGAATATTAGTAGCCGAGCGCCTTCTTCGCTTCCGCCCACTTCTTGTTCATCTCGTCGAACGCCTTCTGCAGGTCCTTCGACGTGATCAGCTCCTGGTCGATGGAACCGACGCCGATCGCGAGCTCGGCCTTGTTCATGATCTCGTTATACTTCGGATCGACCGCTTCGCTCTCGATGTAAGTCGGGTTGAAGGAGTTGAACTCCGCCAGCTGCGGGCTCTCCGGCTTCTCGGACTTCAGGATCGGCATCATGCCGGAATCGGCTTGGTAACCGGACTCCTTGACGAAGAAGTCGACGAACGCCGTCGCCAGCTCTTTGTTCTGGCTGGTCTTGCTGACGCCCATGTAGTAGTCGCCGCCGAGCGGAGCGTTATACTTGCCGCTGTTGTCGTACGGAAGCGGGAAGAATCCGATGTCTTCGGACTTGGCGCCTGCGGTGACGAGCTGCGGGATGACCCAGTTGCCGAGGAAGTACATGCCGGCTTTGCCCGAAGCGACTTCGCCCTTGGACATCTCCCAGTTGTTGGTGGCCAGGTCCTTCTCGACCCATCCCTTCTCGACGAACGTGCGGGCGATCTGGATCAGCTTGCCCCAAGGCCCGTCGACGGTGAACGGAGCGTCGGAGGTCAGCAGCGTGTCGGTCCACTTGGCGTTGCCCGCTACGTAGCCGTAGGAGTTCTCGCCCCAGTTGGTGACCGGCCATTGAGCGCCGTAGTTCATGTACAGCGGAATGATGCCGGCGTCCTTCAGCTTCTGGGCGGCCGCGTACAGCTCGTCCAGCGTCGTCGGGATCTTGTCGATGCCCGCTTGCTTGAACGCCTGCTTGTTGTAGACGATCCCTTGCGTGTTAACGCCCGTCGTGATGCCGTAGCGCTTGCCTTCGTAAGCCATATAGTCCGGGAAATACACGTCGTCGAACATCGAATCCGGGAGCGGCTCGTAGTACTTGGACAGCTCGCTGGTCGGGATGCCGGAGTCGATCAGGTTGACGTCGCCCGCTTCGCCCGTCGTCAGGCGAACCTTGATGTCGCTGGCGTAGTTGGTCAGCCCTTCGAACTCGATCTCGGCCTTCGGATATTTCTCTTTGAACTTGGCCGCGTAACGGTCCATCGTGCCGTCGTTGACCATGTCGGTCCGGGTCGTCAGGACTTTGATCTTGCCGCCCAGTTCCGAGGGGCTTTCGGCGGAGCCGGAAGCCGAAGCCGTCGGGGAAGCGGAGCCCGAAGCGGAAGGAGACGCCCCGTTATCGTTGTTTTTGCTTCCGCAGGCCGCCAGCGCGGACGACAGAAGAAGGAGGGAGACGATGGTCAAAGCGCTTTTTTTCATGTCGGTAATACCCCCATAAATGGTTTTTTCGAGCTTTGCCTGGCCGATTCGTTGGATCGGTGACATCGCTTACATGGCTTACAGTTCCCCATTATAAACTTTTTATTTTCGGAGAACAGGTAATCGTTTTGTTTTTATTGTCGTGCTTTATGATAACAAATAAATATTTTTAGTTTACAACCCCTCGAACAGGTCCTAAAAAAGACGCGTCCGAGGGGTTGCGATGGTTAGGTTATGCGGTTGTTAGCGGCTGGGCCGCCGAAGGTTAGCCGCGCTTCAGGAAGGCGTATTCGGGACGCTGCATCAGCTCCAGGTTGCGGGCGATCAGCTCGGAGCGCTGCTCCACGCAAGCCCGGGAACGAAGCGGATCCGAAGGCGTGCCGGTCACGTAATCGACCAGCCGGTCGATCGTCGTGGAGGCGACGTGGCAGCGGGTATCCGAAGACGCGTAGTAAATGTACACTTCGCCGTTGTCGCGGGCGATGACGCCGTTGCAGAAGATGACGTTCGAGACGTCGCCCACGCGTTCGATTCCTTCCGGAGCGATCAGGTGGCCGCCCGGCGAATAGATCACTTTGTTAGGCTCGTTCAGGTCGGTCATGAAGGCGTACACGACGTAGCGCAACCCGGCCGCGGTGTTGCGGACGCCGTGCGCGATGTGCAGCCAGCCCTTGTCCGTCTTGATCGGCGCGGGGCCTTGGCCGTTCTTGACTTCCTTGATCGTGTGGTACACCTTCTCGTCGACGATCGTCTCCTCTTCGATGACGGCCGGATTCATGCTCTCCGACAAGCCCCAGCCGATGCCGCCGCCCGCTCCGGTATCGATGAAGCCGTCCTGCGGACGGGTATAGAACGCGTACTTGCCGTTCACGAATTCCGGATGGAGAACGACGTTGCGCTGCTGCGGGGACGGGGTCTTCAGATCCGGCAGGCGCTCCCACGTCTTCAGGTCCTTCGTGCGGACGATGCCGCCTTGGGCGACGGCGCTCGACGTGTCGCCCATCGGCGCGGAAGGATCCTTGCGTTCCGAGCAGAACAGGCCGTAGATGTAGCCGTCCTCGTGCTTCACGAGGCGCATGTCGTACACGTTGATGTCCGGGTCTTCGGTCTCCGGCAGAAGCACCGGGTAATCCCAGAAGCGGAAGCCTTCCGTCGGCGAGTCGCTCTCCGCGACGGCGAAGAACGACTTGCGGTCGGCGCCTTCGACGCGGACCATCAGGTAAAACTTGCCGTCCAGCTCGATCGCGCCGGGGTTGAACGCCGCGTTGACGCCGATCCTCTCGAGCAGGAGCGGGTTCGTCTCCGGGTTCAGGTCGTACCGCCAGTACAGAGGAGCGTGCTCGTTCGTCACGACCGGATGCTCGTGGCGGAAGTAGATTCCGTTGCCCGGCTTGACGGGCGGGTTCGGACGGTTAATCAATCGCTCCTGGGCGTCGGCGAGCTGCTTCAATTGTTCCAACCATGCGCTCATATTATGCTTCCCTCTTCTCTATTAGATTCAATCTCTCCAGCGCTTCGAAGATGGCTCGGCTATTATGGTACGGGCACTTCCAGGCGCCTACCTTCGGCTGGTTCGCGGAGCGGACCGGTTCGCCTGCGCGGGTCACTTGCCAATGCCATTCGCCGCCTTCGCGGTCGCTGACGTACTTCGAGATGAAGCTCCAGCTTCCTTGGGCGGCCTCGAGGTACCGGGAATCCCCGGACAGCTGGTACGCGTTCAGGAAGCCGACCATCGCTTCCGCCTGCGGCCACCAGTCCTTCGAATCGTCCAGATGATGGCCGTCGAATTCGTTGAACAGGCCGCCGTCGGCATCGACGCCTTGGGCGAGCGTCGCCTCCGCCATGCGCAGGGCCGCTTCTTTGACCTTCGGGAGGAGATCCTCGTCGCCAAGCACCTCGGCCGCTTCCCAGAGCAGCCAGCTGCCCTCGATGTCGTGGCCGTACGAGACGTGGTCGGACTTCGAGTTCCACTCGTCGTCGAAGAACAGAAGGAAGTGGTTCGTGGAGGAATCGATGATTTTGTCCAGATGGACCTCGATCAGTTCCTTCAGCTTCGCCCGCAGCCCTTCCGGCTTCCAGACCCGGTACAGGTTCGTGTACGCCTCGAGAACGTGAAGATGCGTGTTCATCGATTTGCGTTCGTTCAGGTCCTTGCCGCTCAGCGACAGATCCGGGGTCTCCGTCCAATCGCGCGCTAGCGCTTCGACGTAGCCGAGATGAACCGGGTCGTACGCGTGCTTCTCGAGCAAGCGGTAGAGGTCGCCCGCCCACGCCAGCGCTTCGGCGTCGCCGGTGGCGCGGACGAGCTCGGAGAGGGCGTAGATGACGAACGCCTGGCCGTACACCTGCTTCTTGTCCTGGGCCGGTTGTCCGGAGACGTCGATCATCCAGTACAGGCCGCCGTTGACCGGGTCCCGGAACTTCTCGTTCAGCGCCTCGTAAGCGCGTCTCGCCATCTTCAAATACGCTTCGTCCTTGTACAGGCGGTAAGCGGAAGCGAACGTCCACAGAATGCGGGCGTGAAGCACCAGCCCTTTGTCCGCATCGTAGCGAACTTCGCCGTCGTGCGAGATCTCCCCGACGAAGCCGAAGCGCTTCTCGTCGACGGTGTTCTTGATCCAGTAGCCCAGGATGTTGTCCTTGAGCTCGGCGGTCAGCTCTTCGCGCCATTGTTCGTATGGAAGGCTCATGAAGCTCCGCTCCTTTCTCTTCTCTATGAAGTTAGGGAATCAGCAGATGCTGCTTGTAGTGGGAGCGGACCGTCTCGGCCGCTTGCTTGGCGTACATGCAGTAATCGTCGTTGGAAGCCGCCTCCGACGCGTCGTAGAGCTTCGCCGGCCAATCCCAGAGCATGAAGCCCCGCATCCATTCCCGGCGCGAGCAAGCCGCGAACATATCCTCGTAATACGCCTTCTGGGCTTCTTCCGACGGCCCGCCCGGCAGCGACCAGTCGTTCGGGCGGCGGGGAGAGCCTTCTCGGCTCGGGCAGCCGGCTTCCATGAAGAAGAACGGCTTGTTCCACTTCCGGACCACGCCTTCGATCCGGTCGAGCTCGCCTTCCCACTCGCCGATCGGGTAGTAGCCGCTGGACGAGATGATGTCGACGGCGTCCCACCAGCCGACGTAGCCTTCCTGGTATTTATCGCAGTTGTAGGTGACGAGTCCGGAATAGATCGGGCGCACTTCGGCGATCAAGCGGCGCCATTCGGCTTCGCGCTTGTCCGTCTGAACCATCTCGCAGCCGACGCAGAACATCTCGCAGCCTTCTTCCTGCGCGATCGCGGCGTAGTGCTTGATGAATTCGCCGTAGGAAGCGAACCATTCCCGCCAGCTCGGCTCTCCCGGCACTTCGTGGTCGAAGAAGCCGATGTGGGCGCGCCAAGTGCCGTTCGCGCAGTTGACGACCGGCTTCAGGCACACCTTGAGCCCGAGCGACTTCGCCTTGCGGATCGCCCAGCGGACTTCGTCGTCGGTGACGGTCGGTTGCTCGCGGAAGCGAATGGTCGTCGATTGCGGATGCTCCTGCAGGGCGGCCAGCGCGATCGCGACCCAGTTGACGCCCAGCTTGGCCATCTCCTCCATGGAGAAGTCGGCGGCTTCGCCGCTCCAGGTGCCGCGCACGCCGGTCCAGCCCCAGGTCATGCCGCACACTTTCTCGTTCCAGCTGTTCACGTGCTCACTCCTTCTTGGTCCTCTGCCATTTTGTAAACTTGAATTGCGATGTTGTTATTATTTTGTTTCCGATTAATAATAACGAATGCTCATTTGCATTTTAACATTCAAGGCTAAGAAGTCAATAATAGAGGGCAAACATTCCGATAGAGTGCCACAAATAATAAAGGAGTACAAGACGCGAAAAGATAAGCGGGCATTTTGTATGGGCGCCTAACCCTCGCGTCTGCGCGCGCCGCTGCCTTTTCAACATATAAATCGGACCGGAACGGAGGCCGGAACGTTAGGAACGGACGGGGCTAACCAATCCAACAAACGCTATTTCGTTGAAAGTGAGTCTAACGAATCGAATCGAAGCGAAGCCATTTATTCAATAACTCCGCCATCCTCAAAAATCTCGAGAAATACGGATGGCCCTTTCGCTAACGGAACTGTCCTATTCGACTTTGATTTGGACCCGTCTGCCCCGAGAAGGCGCTTTGGCTTGAATGTGTACGAAAAATCATACAAATCCCTCTCGAAAATGACACCTTACTTGAAGGTTGGATGAAAAATCATACAAATTCTTCTTCGATAGGGCACCTTGCTCGAATGGTGGATGAAAACTCGTACAAAAGCTCATCTGCATGGATGATTTCGATGATGCTATTCGAAAAATCACACAAGTTTATCCGCCTGCCTGCCTCCCTGCGGCGGAACCTATGCCAAGATAGGAACCCAATCAGGGATCACGAATCCTGTATGTAAATCAGTTAATGGTAGAAAAAAAAATCGGCCGTCATAAGACGGACCGATCGTTAATATCAATCGCTGCGAATATATGGCGAACCTCGCAAATACGCGAATGCGGGAGACGCTTAACGCGCTTACTCTCGAGCCGGACCCGTCGATTCGCGGACGACGAAGTCCCCGGACAGCAGAATCCGTTCCTTCGGGCCGTCGGCGTGGGCGATCCGCCACAGCAGCGTCTCCACCGCCCGCTGGCCCAGCGCTTCCTTGTTGACGTGCACCGTGCTGAGCGTCGGCTTGGACATCGCGGCGTCCTCGATGTTGTCGAAGCCGGTGACCGACACTTGCCCGGGAATATCGATCCCCATCTTCATGAGCACGGTCATGACGCAGATCGCGATCGAATCGTTCGCGCAGACGAACGCGGTCGGAAGCCCCTGCTCGCGCTGAAGATCGTGAAGGATGACGTCCAGCGCCTCGGTCATCTCCGAGCGGTTCTCCCCCTCGAACGACAGCAGGCGCGGGTCCTGCCCGAGCGGAATGTCCTGCTCCTCCAGAATCGAGCGGTAGCCGAGCCACCGGTCCGTGAAGCTTCTCGAGTAGCGGATGTTGCCGACGAACTGAAGCTTCCGGTGACCGTTGCCGATGAGGTAGTTGGTCACGCGCCGCACGCACTCGTAATTGTTCATGAACAGCGAGTCCGACGGGATGAGCGGATCCTCGTGATCGACCATGACGAACGGGATGCCCAGGTTGCGGATCTCGAGCAGCAGCTGGTTGGAGATCAAGCCGACTCCGATCAAGCCGAGAACCCCGTCCGGATTGATGAGCTTGGCGAAGTTGTCGGTGATATGCTCGGTGACGATCATGATGCCGATCCGGTGCTCCTCGAGCCCGTTCGTGATGCCGTCGATAATGCGTCCCCAATAGAAGGAATGGCGGTTCTGATACCGCACGTTCGGGATCAAGACGATGATCGTGTCCCCCTGCGACTTCTCGCTCGGGCCCGAACTCGCCTTAGAACCGGTCGTCTTCGTCTTCTTCTGCACGAAGTAGCCGAGCTGGGTCGCGGCTCCGATGATCTTCTCCCGGGTCTCGGCGCTGACGCCGGACTTGCCGGCCAGCGCCTTGGACACGGCGAACTTGGACACCCCGACGTGGTCGGCGATTTGCTGCATCGTTACTTTCTTGGACATAAAAGACCGGCCCTTCCTTCGCGTATAGAATGATGCCGATAACAAAGTTACCTGTTATCATAACACACTCGATACGTTAGGGAAATAGCCGGTCCGTTTTTTAGCCTATCCGAGCCTTGCCTTCGGTTACTTGACGGCGCCGTTCGTGACTCCCGCGAAGATGTAGCGCTGCAGGAACAGGAACAGGACGACGGTCGGGATAAAGATAAGCAGAATGCCCGCGGAGATGACGTTCAGCTGGGCGGCGTTCGGTCCGACGAAGGAATAGATCGCCGTCGACACGACTCGCAGATCCTTGCTCGGCATGTACAGATACGGAGTGTAGAAGTCGTTGTAGATGCTGATCGTCTTCATGATGACGAGCGTCGCGGTCGCCGGCGTGAGCAGCGGGAAGATGATCGAGCGGTAAATCTTAAACAGCGACGCCCCTTCGATCATCGCGCTCTCGTCCAGATCCTTCGGGATGTTGTTGACGAATTGCAGGTAGATGACGATCTGGAGCACGTCCGCGCCGACGTACAGCAGAATCGGGGCGGTCATGTGGTTGTAGGCGCCCAGGTACTTGATGACGCTGAACGTGGCGACCTGCGTCGTGATCATCGGGATGACCTGGGCGACCAGGTACATGCCCATGATCGGCTTCTTCAGCTTGAAGTCGAAGCGGCCGAGGGCGTACGCGACCATCGTTCCGAACAGGACGTTGCCCGCGAGCGAGATGGCGAGAATGATCAGGATGTTCTTGAAGCCGAGCCCGAGCTTGCCGACCTCGTAAACCTTCTTGAAGTTATCGAAGTTTAGCCAGTCGTGCGGCAAGCTCATCCCGGATTGATAGTATTCGACCTGCGTCTTGAACGCGCCGACGACCACCGAATAGATGGGGAAGAAGACGACGAACACGGCGGCGAGAAGGAATACGTACTTCGCGGCCGTTAGCGCTTTATTCGTTCGTTCCATCTTACTTATCCCCCCTGAACAGCAGTTTGCGTTGTACGATGATGAAGGCGATGACGATCAGGAGCAGGACGACGGCCATGGCGGAAGCGAGACCCGCCTTCTGGAACTTGAAGGCCATATCGACGGTCGTCGAGACGAACGTGGACGTTCCGTTGGCTCCGAGCATCATGATGTACGGAATGTCGAACGCTTCGAGCGCGCCGGTGAGCGTCAGGATCATCATCAGCTCGATGACGGAGCGGATGCTCGGCACGGTGATGAAGCGGAACGATTGCCAGGACGAAGCTCCGTCGATCTTGGCGGCTTCGTACAAGTCGGCCGGGATCGATTGAAGCGCCCCGATGAAAATAATCATGCTCAAGCCGAAAAATTTCCACAGCGAGATGAACGCGAGCGAGAAGTTGACGAGGTTCGGATTGCCCAGCCACGATTGCTGCCAGGAGCCGAGGCCGATCGCTTCAAGGAAGATGTTCAAGGAACCGTATTCCCCGTGGTAGACGTTCTTGAACATGATAACGGTCGCGACGCTGTGCAGGACGTACGGCAGGAACAGCATCGCGCGGAACGCGTTGCGGCCGCGCAGCTTGCTCGTCAGGATCACGGCGAAGAACAGCGCGAGCGCCGTCTGAACGAGGCCGCCCACGAAGTAGTAAGCGTTGTTCTTGAAGGCCCCGAAGATCTCCGGCCGGGTGAAGATTTCTTTATAGTTGGCGAAGCCGACCCAGTTCATGTCCCAGCCCAGCCCCGTCCAGTCCGTCAGGCTGTAATAGATAAGGGATAAGGCCGGGTAGTACGAGAACGTAAGGGAGAACAAAATCGGAATCGTGAGGAAACCGAACAAGATCAGGTACCGCTGCGTTTTGTAGCTCAAATTGAACATAGACACCCCTGCTTCCGAATTTCGGTTTAACCTGCATTCTGCAAATGACAGGAAATCGCTTACAGCTATTATAAGCGATCCCGTTATTCTTTTTAAGGTTCTATGTTTGTTTTCCTTGTCTTCAATTTAGATAACTACAACCTAACTCGTTCGCGATATTCTTTGGGAGTGAATCCCGTCACCTTCTTGAACACCTTGTTGAAGTAGGCGGGGTCCGGGTAGCCGACCTGCTCGCCGACCTCGTACGTCTTGAACGACGGGTTCTTCAGCAGCAGCTCCTTGGCGCGCTCGATCCGGACGGAGATGATGTAGTCGGTGATCGTCTCCCCCGTCGTCGTCTTGAACAGTTTGCTCAAATAGCTCGGGGTCAAATACACGGTGTCGGCCAGCCTCTGAAGCTCCAATTCCTCCACGTAGTTTTTCTGAATGAACGCTTTGACGGTCTCGACGACCCGGTTCTCCTGCTTGGCGTTCTTCAGGTTGTCGAGCCTGCCGTCCGCGAGGGCCAGCACCGCAGCCTTGAAGGCCGTCCAGTCGGGGTAGGCGGCGGGAGACGGCGGGGCCGAATCGTCGGGATATTCGGCCGGCTGCGATTGGCGCTCGATCCACTCGTCGCGGATGAGACCGAACAAATAAGCAGCCCCTTCCGCCAACGCCCGCCAAGGCGGCCGGCGCTCGCCCGCCTCGTCCAGCCAATCCCGCACGGCGGCTTCGGCCTTCTGGAAGTCGAGAACCTGCAGCGCGGGACGGAACTCCTTCTCCAGCAGCCGAAGCGGGTTGTAGGGCTCGTCCGGCTTCTTCGCCAGCACCGATTCGTCGGCCATCGCCTTCGCTCCGGCGTCGTACCAGGCGTACTGCATGCCGGCCTCCGCCTGAAGGTAAGCTTCCCTCAGCTTCAGCGGCCCTTGATGGATGCCGCTGACGCCGATCCGGGCGGCCGCGGAATGGGGAAGCTGCTGGAGGAGCGTGTGCCCCAGCTCGCGGACCGTATCCGCGTGGTCGCCTTCCCGAATGGCGGCGACGACCGCCGTATGGCGAGGCTCCCAGGCGATCAGCCGGCGCTCGCGATTCCAATAGCCCACGAGCTGCTCCAGCCGCTCCGAAGGGAGCTCGGGCTCGGTCCGGACGAGCAGCACCGCCAGATGGTCCTTAAGCAGGCTTGTCTGGGCCAGGTCGCGGCTCGCCCCCTGCTTCATATGCTCCGGAAGGTGATCGATGTCGTTCCGCAGCAGCAGCCGTATGTGCTCCTCGGTGGCGACTTCCTTGCGGTAGCGTTCCAGCTCTATGTTGTTCTTGATCCGCTGGAGCAGCGTCGCCAGCTCGCCCTGGTCGACGGGCTTGAGCAGATAGTCCTCGACCCCCTGGCGGATCGCCTGGCGGGCGAAGTCGAAGTCGTTGAAGCCGCTGACGATGGCGAATTTGATCTTCGGCCTTCGCTGCTGAACCTTCTCGATCAGCTGAAGCCCGTTCATCTGCGGCATCTTGATGTCGGTGATGACGAGATCCGCCTGGATCTCGTTCAGGCTCTCGAGCAGCTCCGAACCGCCGGCGAAGCAGCCGACCACCTTATACTCTTCGCCGGTCTTCTCGATCAGCTTGGCCAACCCGAGGCGGATTCTCTCTTCGTCGTCCACGACCGCTATGTGGATCATGTCCTTCCCCTCCTATAATGAAGCGTCGTTCTTCGCGCGCGGAAGCCGGGCAGTCACCGTCGTGCCCTCGCCCGGCTCGCTGTCGATGGAGAGGCCGTACGCTTCCCCATGGACGAGCTTCAGCCGCTCGTTGACGTTGCGCAGGCCGATTCCCCTTCCGTCCCAACGGGGGACGGGTTCCATCAGCGACTCCCGGAGCCGCTTCAGCTTCTCTTGGTCCATTCCCGTGCCGTCGTCCGACACGTCGAACAGAAGGTCGTTCCCTTCGGCCCGGCATCGGATCCGCACCGTCATTCTCGGCTTGCCCTCGTCGAACCCGTGATAGACGGCGTTCTCCACGATCGGCTGGAACAGCAGCTTCATGACGTGGATGCCCCGCGTCTCCTCCTCCGGCGGCAGCTCCAAGACGAACCGGTCGCCGAAGCGATAGTTGAGGAGCAGGACGTACATCCTCAGATGCTCCCACTCCTGCTCGATCGGAACCGTCTCCGTCTCCGCATGGATGCTGTACCGGAGCAGCTTGCCCAGCAATTGGGTCATGTCGCCGACTTCGGCGTCGTCGTTCAGCACGGCCGTCATGCGGATGGATTCCAACGTATTGTAGATGAAGTGCGGATTGATCTGATGCTGCAGCGATTGAACCTCGGCTTCCTTCTTGCGTTGTTCGATCGCGTAGATATCGTGGATCAGCGTCTTCACCTGCGAGATCATCCGGTTGAACTCGCTTCCGACGAGGCCGATCTCGTCCCGCCGCACGACCGGGAAGACGACGTCGAGATTGCCTCGCCGAACTTCCTTCATCGTGCGCACGAGGGAACGAAGCGGCCGGGTCAGGGCGAACACGAGGAAGAGCGAGATCAGAAGGGCGAAGCTCATAATCGTGACGGCGGCGGCGATCGTGAAGTTCCGCGTCCGGTTCGCGTCGGCCATCAGATGCTTCTCCGGGATCGTGATCAACACCTTCCAGCCCGTCCGGGCGGACTGCTTGTAGATGGTCAAGATGTGCTCCCCGTTCAGCGTCGCGTGGAAGCTGCCCTTGCCGTCCCCGCTCTCGCGCATCCAGTCCTCGAGAGGGTATTCCGGGGCATTCGACTTCTCCCCGCTGTTATAGATAACCTGTCCCGCCCCGTCGGTGACGACGGTCGTGCCGAGGGTCGTCTTGTCCAGGTCCTGGACGATGTTCTCGATGACCCCGACGTTCGCGTCGACGGCGATCATGCCGAGCGCCTCGTAATTGATCGGGTCGATGATCGACCGGACGACCGTGAACACGTATCTTTTGCCGACGGCGGGTTGGGATTGCTCCTGCGCGGTGACCAGCACCGGGGAACCGTTGGCCTCATACGCCAGCTCTTTCCACTTCGGGTACGATTGCTCGAGGTCGGAACGGACGCCCAGATTCTGGGCGGCGTAATAGACGTGACCGTAACGGTCGAACAGATAGACCGAGTTGGTTCCGCTTTTGATATTATTGAGAAAATAAAGGCTGTTGCCGATCTTCTTCTGGACGTCGATGCGCGTCTGCTGCTCCGACGGCAGGATCGTGCTCGGCGTCTCGTTCGCCCGGTTCGGCTGGGCTTGGTAAAATCGATTCGAGATCTTGAGGCCGTCCTTGATTCCCCCGATATAGGAAGAGAAAATCGAGATCTTCTTCATGTCCTCCAAATAATCGTCCAGCTTGTCCATCATCTTGTCCGACAGCTGGGACGCGTAATTGACCGTGTTGTTCTCGATCGTGTTCGAATAGCGCAACGCCGATACGTAGCTCAAGATGCCGATCGGCAGGATGATCAGGAACAGGAACACGATCAGGAGCTTGCCTTCCATCCGGTTGGTCGGCCGGAACGACTTCGGCCATCGGTACGTCGGCTTCATGGTTGGATTCATTCCCACTTGCGTTTTGTTCTTATTATTATACTCGTATCGATTTATCCTAACAAATGATATTCAAGAGGCCAACGGAATGCTCCCTCCGCGGAACCGGGAGGGAGCGGCCGTTCAATGCGTATAGGCGGCCACATTGTCGGTGTCCACCGCTTCGTGCAGCGCGGCGTTCAGCCCGCTCGCGATGACGTTGGCGATGTCTTCGATGAACTTGTCGATCTCCTTCGGCGTTACGAGCAGGTCGTGGCCGAGCGGCTCGAGCACTTCCTTGACCAGCTGCAGCCGCTCGTTCTCCTTCATCGAGCCGAACACCCCGAAGAGCGGGTCGGTATTCGGCGTATGCTGCTTCATATGCTCGAACACCATGTCCATCGTATTGTTCACGATGGTGGAGGCGTACAGGACGGTCGGCACGCCGATCGCGATGCACGGGACGCCGAGAATGTCCTTCGTCAGCCCCTTGCGCTTGTTGCCGATCCCCGAGCCGGGATGGATGCCCGTGTCCGCGATCTGGATCGTCGTGTTCACCCGCTCGAGGGACCGGGCCGCCAAGGCGTCCACCGCGATGACGAGGTCGGGCTTCGCCGTCTCCACGATTCCTTGCACAATGTCGCTCGATTCGATCCCCGTCGTCCCGAGCACGCCCGGAGCGACCGCGCTAACGGACCGGTAACCCGGTCCGACCTGGTCGGGCATCAGCTCGAAATATTGCCGGGTGACCATGATATTCTCGACGACGAGAGGGCCGAGAGCGTCCGGTGTCACGTTCCAGTTGCCGAGCCCGACGACGAAGATGCTGGCCTTCGGGCCGACCCCGATGCGGGAGAGGAACGCCTCGAACTCCTTCGCGAACGTCGTCGCCACGCGGTCCTGCAGATCCGTGTCCCCCCGCCTCAGCTCGGGCACTTCCAGCGTCACGTAGTGTCCCGGCATTTTGCCGATCGCCCTCGCGCCTTCCTGCGACTGGATGTGCATCCGGGTGACCGTAATGCCGCCGTTCTTGCTGGCCTCCTGCCACACCCCGGGGATCGGCGTGTCGGGAGGGCCGGCCATCTCCCGGGCTTCCACCGCCAGATCGGTTCGGACGGCGTATGGGCTTAAGTCGAGCTCTTGATCCGTCACTTTGTCGCGCTCCCCTTTCGTACGTTGAATCGGCCGCGGGCGACCGGCTTGCGCAACCGCTTCCCGCCCGGTTCCCGCCGCTTTTAATGGCTTGCGTTTTGCCCCCCTGCATGATAGAATGTTACAAGTTGTTTGGAGAAATACTCGTTGTTTTGCAGGAGGTGAAATCAATGCCGAACATCAAATCCGCCATCAAACGGACGAAGACGAACGAGAAGCGTCGTCTGCGCAACGCTTCGCAGAAGTCCGCTCTTCGCACGGCCGTCAAGCAAGCCGACCAAGCCGTCGTCGGAACGGACGTGAACGCTGCGAGAGAAGCGCTTCAACTCGCCCAGAAGAAGCTGGATAAAGCGGTAACCAAGGGTCTCATTCACAAAAATGCGGCTGCCCGCAAGAAATCCCGTCTGGCCAAGAAGCTGAACGCTTTGTCCGCTCAAGCTTAAGGCTTGAACCGCGATAGCGTTATATGGAAGAGCCTCGCATGCGCGAGGCTCCTTGTATTTTTATCGGGACCCGTCCGGGGGCGACGCCCCCTTATCGGATTGCCCTTCCGCTTTATTGTCCGCCCTCCGAGCCCGTCTTCAGCAGGAACATCTCCAAGCCGAGCGTCTTCTCCACGCGTCCCGTCTTCATTCCGTAATCCAGCTCCGCCAACCGGTCCAGCACGGCGGTCAGCCTCTCGACGCTGAAGCTCCGGGCCTGCTCCGCCATGATCTTCGCCGCGTACGGGTGAAGGCCCAGCTGCCCGGCCATCTGCTGGGGAGTGTAGCCCTGCTTGCCCAACTCCTTCACGAACAGCATGTTGCGGAATTGGCGGACGAGCAGCGCCGTCAGCTTGATCGGCTCCTCCCGCTGCTTCAACAGGTCGTAATAGAGCGCCAAGGCTCGGTCGGTGCGAAGCGCTGCGATCTCCTCGGTGAGCTTGAAGACGCTCTGCTCGGTGCTGGCCGGCACGAGCTGGACGACCGCGTCCGCCGCGATCGTCCCCGCTTCTCCCGCGTACAGGATCAGCTTGTCGATCTCGGCCGCCAGGGCGCCCATGTCGCTTCCGACGCGCCGCAGCAGCTCTTCGACGGCCGGCGGCTCGATCCGCCGGTTCCGGCTCTCCGCCCGGCGGGCGACCCATTGCATGAGCTCCTCGGCCGGCAGAGGCGCGAACGAGACGACCGCGTCCTTGTCCTTCGCGTACTTCACGAGCTTCTTCCGCTCGTCCAGCTTCTCGTGCGGCACGACGAACACAAGCACCGTGCTGTCCATCGGCGCGCTCATATACTCCAGCAGCCGCTCCGGGCGATGCTCGACCTTGGCCGAATCCCTCCCCGCCGCGAACACGACGCTGTCGCGGACGAGAATGAGCTTGCTCGGGACGAGGAACGGCAGCGTCTGCGCCTCTTCCAGAATCTCGTCCGTTCCGTTCTCGGACGTGCTGAAGCGAATGATCGCCATGTCCCGGTGCTCCGGCTCGACGAGCGAGCCCGCGAGCCTCTCGATGAAGTCGTTCATCAGATACGTCTCGGTTCCGAAGCATATGTAATAAGGTTTGATTTTCCCGTCGCGAAGCTCCTTCAGAGCCATCCGGTATTCCATGCCAAGCCTCCGCTTCCCGTTCCATGCCGCGGAACGATCAAGTCCTTCGATCTCCATCCAGTCTAACAAAAAAAGAAGCGTTTGTCCTTCTCGCGGCGAACAAAGGGATCACGCCCGGCGACGGGTCGTGATCCCTTTGTCCTTGGACATCTATGTCAACGTCCGCCGGCCCGGCCCATGGAACCGTGCGCGAACGACCGCGACCTTCGTCCTTATGGTCCCCTCGAGGGGGACGAATCCAGCTTCATCCCTACACTATACGCGAGTCTCCCCGAAAACGTTCCAAGGAGCCTCTACTGTCCGGTTGCGCCGCTCTGCGTTCCGCCGCCGGACCCGGACCCGGCGCCGCCGTCCGTAGCGGAACCGGCACCGGCGCCAGCGCCGGCGGTACCTTCGGCGTTCCCGGAATCGTCCGCGACGCCGCTTCTCGTGACCGCTTCGGCCACCGCCTCGGCGTTCTCCCGGCCGGTCGCCGCCTCCCAGCGGTAGGAGACGGTCTTCCCGTCCGCGTCCGTCCAGGAATAATGAAGATTGGCGGAATCTTCGTCCCAACGGACGCTCCCGATCTTATGGCCGGAGCGGACGTCCGATTGGAACACGAGCTTGTTCTCCGACGTCTCGTATACCTTCATCCGTTCTTCCTCGACGGTCGCCTTGTACTTCCCGTCGGGCGACGCCCAGACGAACGCGGGGGCGATCGCCGCCGGGAACGTCGTCCCGGACTTGGACACGGCCTGGGCGCCCGATACCGACATATCGGCTTCGCTGCCGCCGTCTGCCGAAGCCGGGGGCGACGGAGCGATCTGGAGCGTCATCTGCGGGGCGTCCGAAGGCGGCTGCGAATTGGCGGCGGCTTGCCGGCCGGCATCCGCGGACTCCGTCTTCGCCTTGTCGCCGGAGACGGTCTCGTCCGTGCGCAGAGACTCCATGAACCTGACATCCAGCTGCTTATCGTCCGCGGATTCGGTATTCGCCGCCGGAGTCTCGGGCTCGATCGCCCGATTGGACGACGGGGCCGCTTGGTCGTTCATCGCGCTCTCGTCTCCGCCGGCGGCGCTGGAGGACGAGTTGGCGCTCATCTTCTCTTCCGCCGGGGCCGAGGCCGGCTCGCCGGCCTTGGACAGGAGGCCCGCTTCCGACATGGACGCGGCGTCGTTGTCGTTGCTCGAGCCGGACATCCACGAGAAGGGATTGGAGATGATGATCAGGCCGGCCACGACGCCGGCGGCGATCGCTCCGGCCAGACGGCGGTACGTCTTCCGGTTCGGACGCGAGGATCGGGACGGCGTCGCCGCCGGAACGCCGCTCTCCGCTTCTTCGCGGGCGGCGTCATCCGCTGCCGGTCCGATCGGAAGTTCCTCCAGCCGCGGAAGAATCGAATCCACGATGCTGAAGCGGGGCACGACGCGCGGCAGCTGGGCCAGGTTGTTGGACAGGCGGGTAAGGCGTTCGTACATGGCGGCGCATTCCGGGCAGGTCCGGATATGTTCCATCATGCGCGACGTCTCGTGCGAATCCAGATCGCCGTCAAGCGAGCGCTGCATGAGTTCCATCACCTCTTGGCAATTCATCCCCGGACACCACCTTTCTGATAATCTCGAAGCAGGGCTTGCAGTTGTTGCCGGGCTCTGAACAAATAGGACTTCACCGTATTAAGCGGCAAGTTCAAGGATTCGGCGATCTCGTTGTACGAGAAGTCCTGCAGATAGCGGAGCACGACGACCGTCCGGTGATGCTCGGGAAGCTTGTCGATCGCTTCGCGGATCTCCTCGGACGCGTAGACGGCCATGACCTCGCCCTCCACGTCGTCTCCGGCCCGGAAGACGAGCTCGTGCTCGTCGATCGAGACGGAAGGCCGGCTCCGGCGGAACTTGTCGATGCAGATGTTCGTCACGATTCGTTGAACCCACGTGCGGAACTGCGCTTTCTCTTCATAAGTATGGATCTTCGTATAGATGCGGATAAGCGCTTCTTGGGAAGCGTCCATCGCATCCTGCTCGTTGTTCAGCAGATAATACGCGGTCCGGTAAACCTGGTGTTCAATCTCGCGGAGCAGCGCGACAAGGGCGTCGCGATCGCCAGCTTGCGCAGCCTTGATCAAATCCGGCTCCACCACAGAAGACTCCTCCTCCTCTGCATCCCCATTGACGCAATCGTTCGCCAAAAGGTTGCAACGACGTCCCTCTGAGCAAACGGTATTTTTACCCATCGTCGCTTCTATCGAACCATTCTACTAGGCCAACCCCAGTCTAGCAAAAAACGTTCCGTTTGTCCTCGCTTTTCGGCGGAACGCGGGCAGGAATGCGCTGGTACCCGATCCGGCGATCTCCACCGGCCGCGGATGCGTCCCGGTCGCCGGAGAAGCGTGCGGCCGGCTCCGATTCATGCCATGCCTTCATACGCAAGACCGGTCGAAATGTTTCTCTCTGCGGCTATCCGAAATAGACGATCCGCGACGCCGTCAGGTTGAATGCCATAGGAGAGCGGCTTCTATTCGCCGTCCAGTATCTTCGTTATGTATCGTCATGCTCCGCCGGAACGGCGTTCTTCATCGTCCGCCTCTCCAGCTTCCCGTCCGGGGCTATCCGGTACTGGATCTCTCCGTGGATGTCCGTCCGGAAGAACGCGATTCCCAGCGTCTCCAGCCTCTCGAGCACGGCCGGGTGCGGGTGTCCGTACAGATTGCTCCGGCCGGCCGAGATGACGGCCTCCCGGGGATTCCAAGCCCGAAGCCACTCCTCGGTCGAAGACGTCTTGCTGCCGTGGTGGCCGGCCTTGAGGACGTCGACGGGCGCCGTCGCATACGCGGGCGAGGCCAGCACTCTTCTCTCGCCGGGAGCCTCCAGATCGCCGGGGAGCAGGAACGTTCTCCCGTACAGGCTCAGGAGAAGCACGACGCTGCGGTCGTTCTGCTCGTCTACGGCCGGGATCGAAGACCCGCCCGAAGGGCCGGCTTCGGGAGCGAGCACGGTCAGAGAGCTCGAGGCGTCCCACTTCCATTCCATTCCTTCGCTCGCGGAATAGATCGGAATGTCCCTCTCTTCGGCTAACCGGAACAGCCGATCCGCGCTGCCGTCCGGCTTGACCGAGCCGTTGAAGACGAGCCGTCTGACGGGAATCGCGTTCAGCACGGCCTCGGCGCCCCCGATATGATCCTGATCCAGATGAGTCAGCACGAACACGTCGAGCGAGCGCACGCCCCGCTGTTTGAGAAGAGGAACGATCGTCTTCTTGCCCACCTCGTACGGATCCCTCCGTTCCCTCCACGGTTCCGACGGCCCGAACCGGACCGTTCCTCCCGCGTCCACCAACCCGTACCGCCCTTCGCCCGTCCGAATGAGAATGCTGTCCCCTTGGCCGACGTCGAGGAACATGACCTTCGCGTCCCGGTCGAACGCCGCCGGTCGAATGCCCCAGACGAGCCAGAAGCTCCAGGCGAAGACCGCGACAAGGGGAAAAAGAAGCCGAATCCGCCTCCCGCGTTCCGGAGGGGCGTCCTTCTCCGGCTCGGCCGGAAGCAGCGGCGCCGTGGCCTCGCCAGCCAGCCCCGTCCCGGCGTACGCGGCGACGCGCGCCGCCCGCCGTCGGGCATCGAAGGAGGGAATCGCGGCCGCTGCCCGCCGCTCCGCCCAGCGTTCCCTCTCCTCCCGGGCCCGGTGTCTTCGCTTGAGGCCTTCGGCCGTCGCCAGAAGGAGCGCGTACGCCAGGAGGACCCACCGGACCGAAGGCTGCGGCCAATACGTCTGCATGCCGCCGGCCTCGCCGAGACGGTTCACGGTCCAATCGACGAGCCGGTTGCACCAGGAGGCCGCCTCGGCCGCGAACGAGCCGAGAGGATGCCAGACGGCGCCGAGCGCCGCCGAAGCCATGCCGAGTGGCATAACGACGAAGCTGATGAACGGGACGAGAACGAGATTGGCCGGAAGCGAGAGCAGGTGAAATTGGTGGAAGTAGTAGACCGACAGCGGGAACGACGCGGCCTGGGCGGTGACCGCCACTGCCAGCGCGGCCCGCAGCGCAGGCGGGCGAACCGGCATCAGGCGCGTCGCGATCGGCGCGAACAGAAGCAAGCCCGCCGTCACGACGAAGCTGAGCTGGAAGCTGACGTTCTCGATCAGCAGCGGATCCCAGGCGAGCATCGCGATCAAGGACGCGGACAGCAGATGGAGGCCGTCCTTCAGCTTGTCCCGCCTCGCCATGTAGAGGGCGATCATCCCCATGATGCAAGCCCGGATGGCCGAAGGGGAGGCGCCGGTGAGCAGCATATAGACGGGCATGGCCGCGATCGTAAGCTCCAAGGCCCTCTCTCTCGTCAGCCGCAGGAGCGCGAACAGCTTCAGCAGGATGAACGCGAAGACGCCGAAGTGCATGCCCGATACCGCGATCACGTGAGTGAGGCCGAGCCGCGAGAAGGAGTCGAATTGCGCGGGGTCGAGATCGTCCTGAATGCCGGCGACGAGCCCCTTCATGTAGCCGGCGTCCGTCCCGTCGTACAGCGTGTCCATCAGACCGCCGATGCCGTCCCGCGCTTCGTCCGTCCAGCGCAGAAGCCTGGCGCTCCAAGGAATCGGGGAATCGAGCGGCTCGACCCCCTGGGCTCCCTTCACGCTAAGCACCCAATGGATGCGCCGGCTCTTCAAGTACTTCCCGTAGTCGAAGCCGCCGAAGTTGCCCGCCGTCGCGGGCTTCTGCAGCTCCCCTTCGATCCGCACCTCGTCCCCGCGCCGCCAGGAAGACGCCACGGTCTGCTGCGGCTCGGCGGTCAGCTTGACGCGGATCCAGAGTTGCTCTTTAAGCTTCCGCCCCTCCCGGGCGCTTCCTTCCTCTTCCGCATCCGGCACCCCCGCTTCCGAGACGCGGAGCTTGAAGGCCGCGATATCGCCGTCTACCGATACGGGCGAAGCGACGCGGCCGACGGCCCAGAAGCGCCGGCCGTCCGGATCCGCGACGAGCGACGTCAGATGCGATACGTTGCGCGCGTCGGCCCACAGCCGCTCGCCTCCCGCGAGCAGCAGCGCGCAGGCGCAGGCGGCCGCCGTCGCCGCGTCCGCCCGGGATCGGAGCGCGCAAGCGGCGAGCAGCAGCAGCGTTCCGGCGAACGCCAGCAGAGCCTCGCGGCCGCTCCATAGACTCCATATCGACGTTCCCGCCGCCCAGCAAGCCGCAATCGCTACCAACGGTCTTCGCGCCACTCCGTTCTCCTCCTTTTCTATCCCGGACTATCGATACCGTCGCGCAGATCGGCAGGGGCAAGCCGTCTTCCGCCCGTTTGGCCTTCCGCCCTCTCCCGCCTTGCAACAAAGAACGACATAAGACCCCTTAGCTAACCGGCTTCTCGGAATAGGGAGACTCGAAGTCTAGTTCACGGTTTCAATTCGAATCGCACGGTTCCGGTTCGCAAGCCCCGTTCTCCAACGAATTCAGGAGACGCTATTTAGACTCAAAAGCGAATTTTTGAAACTCTAATGAACCCCAGCGATCTTATTTAGGGCCGCCCGGGGGAAAAACGAGCTTCCCGCACGAAATAGCGTTTATACGATTCGTTAAAAACGAACAATCTCTGATTTTGAGCGGAATAGCGTCTCCTCGATTCGTTAGCGGCCACCCCGAACGGAAACCGGAGCCAAGCGCGAATTTAGAAGCTCTCCTCGACAAAAAAAGAACCTCTTCGCCGCAGCGATGAGGTTCTTCCTCTTCGAACGATTATCGGGCCGAGCCGTCCTGAACTTCCGTATCCGCCGGAGGCTGGTAGCCTTCGATGCGGCGGAACAGCAGGCCTCTCTGCTTCATGAGCGCCTCGACCTTCTCGTAATCCTTCGGATAAGCGCGATGATAGACGATCTCCTGGATGCCGCTGTTCGCGAGCATGTTCGCGCACGTCCAGCAAGGCTGGTCGGTCACGTACACGGTCGAGCCTTCGCGGTCGATGCGGTCGGTGAACAGCAGCAGGTTCTGCTCGGCGTGGATCGTCCGGATGCAGCGCTGCTTCTTCACCATCCCGCCCGCGCCGTCTCCGGCGGCGGGTTCGTATTCCTCCACGATCATGCAGCCCGCCTCCGAGCAATCCGGCACGCCCATCGGCGCCCCGTTGTAGGCCGTGCCCAGCAGCTTCTTGCCTTGCACCAGAACGGCGCCGACATGACGCCGCGGGCAGCGCGACCGCGTCGATACCATAAACGCGATATCCATGAAGTAAGTGTCCCAGTCCTTGCGCAGGGCTTGTGCCATTCGTTCTCGTTCCCTCCGTCATGCTTGTTCGCGGCCCGTCCGCGCCCAAACCGCGGATCTTCCGGATCTCGTTAAGCTTGGCTGGCCGCCAGCGCCTGCTCCAGATCGTATAGAATGTCTTCGATGCCTTCGGTGCCGATCGACAGCCGGATCATGCCCGGCTGGACGCCCGCCGCCTCCTGCTCTTGCTCGGACAGCTGCTGGTGCGTCGTGCTGGCCGGGTGAATGATAAGCGACTTCGAGTCGCCGACGTTCGCCAGGTGAGAGAACAACGCGACCGCGTTGATGACCTTCTTGCCGGCTTCGACGCCGCCCTTGATGCCGAACGTCAGGATCGCCCCCTGCCCCTTGGCCAGGTACTTGCGAGCCTGTTCGTAGGAAGGGTGCTCCGGGAGCCCCGGATAGTTGACCCATTCGACGGCCGGATGCTCCTTCAGGAAGTTCGCGACCGCGAGCGCGTTGGAGCTGTGTCTCTCCATGCGCAGATGCAGCGTCTCCAGCCCTTGCAGGAACAGGAAGGAGTTGAACGGGGAGAGCGCGGCGCCCATGTCTCGCAGCAGCTGCACCCGCATCTTGATAATATAGGCGACCGGGCCGACCGCATCGGTATAGACGACGCCGTGATAGCTCGGATCGGGCTGCGTCAGGCCGGGGAACTTCCCGCTCGCCTTCCAGTCGAACTTGCCGCCGTCGACGACGACGCCGCCGATCGACGTGCCGTGCCCGCCGATGAACTTCGTCGCCGAGTGGACGACGATGTCCGCGTCGAAGTCGATCGGGCGGCACAGGTAAGGCGTCGCGAACGTGTTGTCGATAATGAGCGGAATGCCGTGCTCGTGCGCGATCGCGGCCACGGCCGAGATGTCGAGGACGTCGCCCTTCGGATTGCCGATCGTCTCGGCGTAGAGCGCCTTGGTGTTCGGCGTGATCGCGGCCCGGAAGTTGTCCGGGTTCGACGGATCGACGAACTTGACGTTGATGCCGAGCTTCGGCAGCGTAATCGCGAACAGGTTATACGTGCCGCCGTACAGGCTCGAAGCGGAGACGATCTCGTCCCCCGCGCCCGCGATATTTAGAATCGAATAGGTGATGGCGGCTTGTCCGGAAGCGACGGCGAGCGCGGCGGCGCCTCCTTCGAGGGCGGCGATCCGCTGCTCGAACACGTCCGACGTCGGGTTCATGATCCGGGTGTAGATATTCCCGAATTCCTTCAGGGCGAACAAGTTCGCCGCATGCTCGGTGTCGCGGAAGCCGTAAGAGCTCGTCTGATAAATCGGCACCGCGCGGGACAGCGTGGCGGGATCGATCTGCTGCCCGGCATGAACGGCCAGCGTCTCCAAGGAGAGCGCGCGTTCCTTCGTCATCGGTCTATTCCTCCTAAAATGTATGCAATAGGTCAATTCTTCCTTATTGTCGCATATTTCCCCGGAAGAAGGAAGACAGGCCTATACCGTGACCCGATCGCGGATGCCGGCCAGCAGCTTCTCGCCGATTCCCTTCACCTTCAGCAGATCGTCGACGCTGCGGAACGCCCCGTGGGCGGACCGGTACTCGACGATCGCCTTCGCCTTGGAGGGACCGATCCCCTTCAGCGCGTCCAGCTGCTCCTCGGTGGCGGAGTTCAGGTTAAGCAGCCCCGAGCCGGCTTCCGCCGAGCCGGATGCCGCTCCGGAAGGAGACGCGGCGCCCGAGGGCGCATTCGCCGCCGCGCCGGCTGGAGCGCCCGCGCCGACCGGGCCGGCAGCCCCTGGCGGCGAGATCGTCCCCGCTGCTGCGCCGGACGAGGTCGGCG
>NZ_JACJVR010000056.1 GCF_014212175.1 Cohnella xylanilytica
ACTTCTTTTCACGCTACATTCGAGGAAGGCGCCATATCGAGGCAGAATTTGTACGATTTTTCATACAACCATCGAGCCAGGTGCCGAGTCGAGGCAGAATTTGTATGATTTTTCATACAGCCATCGAGGCAGGTGCCAAGTCGAGGCGGAATTTGTATGATTTTTCATACAACCATCGAGCGAGGCGCCTTATCGAGGCAGGATTTGTATGTTTTTTCACACACCCTTCAAGTAAGGTGCCATTTCAAGAAGGATCTGTATGATTTTTCATACAAATCCACGCAAAACGCCTTCTCGAGGCAGACGGGCCCAAATCAAAATCGAGTCGGGCAGATCCGTTAGCGAAAGGGTCATCCGCACAAAAAAAAACTCCCAAACGCATTCGGGATGCGTTCGGGAGGTTCCTTCGCGGCAGGGTGCGGCGATCGGGCCGCCGCTTCGGCCGTCAAGCCTTCGCGGGCCGGCCCATGCGCTCCAGCAGGCGAAGCTTGATCATCTGCTGCTTGCGCTTCGAGACGGGCAGCCTCTTGCAGCCGGAGGAGCGGTCGCCGAAGTACAGATAATCGTCGGCGATCTCCTTGATTTTGTCCACGTTCACGTAGCAGTCGGAAGAGACGCGGAAGAACGACGGATCTTGCATAAGAAGCGTTCTCTGCTCCGCGGACATTCTCTTTTTGATGTTGTAGTTGCGTCCGTGGAAGCTGATCAACCCGTGAGCGCCGACCTTGAAGAAGAGCGTGTCCTTGTGCGGCTCGATATTCTCGTAATCGATCACGGCTACGTCCATCTTTCCAAATCCCCCTTCAGAAAGTGTGCTTGGTAGCGCTTACAGTATAACATAAAGAGGTCGTCCATTTTAAGAGATTTTTTAAGTTAGTTTGATGTTAGTGATGAATATATTCGTTAGGATAACGTTCGTTCGAGGGGGCGATTGACAGTTATTGTGAAAAGAAGGTATTTTTATTGTATTGATTGAAAGCGATTACGAAGGGTGAACGGAAGTCGAGAAGGGCGCCGTTGACGCCGGACAAGGGGGCACCGCAACGAAGATGGCCGTTGCCGAGGGAAGCATTATCCGGGCGGAAGGCCTGGCAAGGACGTTCGGCCGGGGGACGGGGGCCGTCAAGGTGCTGAAGGGGGTCCATCTGACGATCCCCGAAGGAAAACTTATCGCGCTCAAGGGCCGTTCCGGCTCGGGGAAGACGACGCTGATCAACCTTCTGGGCGCGCTGGACCGCCCGACCGAAGGCAGCCTCACGTTCGACGGCGAGGAATTGACCGCGCTGTCGGACCGCCGCCGGGACGAGGTGAGGCGGACGAAGATGGGTCTTATTTTCCAATCGTTCGCGCTCTTCCCGCTTATGTCCGCCTACGAGAATGTCGAATTCGTGCTCCGGATCAGCGGCTATCCGGCCCGCGACCGCAAGGAAGCGGCCGAACGCGCGCTGGAGCAGGTCGGCCTTAAGCCGCGCATGCACCACCGACCGTTCGAGCTCTCCGGCGGAGAGCAGCAGAGGACAGCCATCGCCCGCGCGATCGCCCACAAGCCGAAGCTGCTGCTGGCGGACGAACCGACGGCGGAGCTCGACAGCAAGACGGGGCTGCACATTATCAAGCTGTTCCGGGATCTGGTGACGCAGAGCGGCATATCCATCGTTCTGACGACGCACGATCCGGCCATCATGGAGATCGTCGATCAAGTATACGAATTGGAGGATGGACAAATTGTCCCGACCTGTTAAGCGATCCGCCAGCCTGGCGCTCGCGGCCGTCCTGGCCGCCTCGCTGTCCGGATGCTCCCTCTTGCCCAAGGAAGAAGTCGCGCTCGCCCCGCCGCTCGTGAAGCCGGCCAAGGAGAACTACCAGACGAAGCCGGCGGAGAAGGGGTCGATCACCGTCGGCATCAACGCGACGGCCTACTTCGAATCGGTCCATACGTTCGTCGCGCAGTTCACGGGCCAGGGAGGCCGCGTCCAGGACGTTCTCGTTCGTTCCGGCGACGTCGTGAAGAAGGGCGACGTGCTCGTCCGACTCGTCATGGACGACCTGGACCTGAAGGTGAAGGAGCAGGAGCTGGCGCTCGAGAAGGCCAAGTACGCCCTCAAGCAGCAGCGCGTCAACCGGGACGAGGATCCCGACGCCATTCGGATGGCCGCGCTGCAAGTCGAGATCGAGCAGCTCAAATACGACCGGCTCGCCGAGCAGTATAACAGCAAGCTGTTGAAGGCGGGCATCGACGGGCAGGTCGTGTTCGTCGAGGACGTCCAGCCGGGCGATTACGTCGATACCTACCAGACGCTCGTCATCGTGGCCGACCCGACGAAGCTTCGTCTGACGCTCAGCACCGACAGCCCGGAGCTCAAGAACGTGAACGTCGGCTTCCCGGCCGAGATCAGCCTCAGTACGGACCGGGGACTGAATACGTTCAAGGGGAAGGTCGTCCAGACGCCCTCCTCCGCGCCGCAGACCCTCAACAAGGAGCTGGCGGAGAAGTACGCCAAGACGCTCTACATCGACGTGTCGGACCTGCCGAAGGACGTCGAGATCGGGGCGATGGCGGACGTGAAGATCACGACCAACAAGCGGGACAACGTGATCAAGATCCCGAAGAGCGGCTTGCGCAGCTACCTGGGCCGCACGTTCGTGCGCACGCTGGAGGAAGGCAACAAGGTGCGGGAAGCGGACGTCGAGGCCGGCCTCCAGACCCCGACGGAAGTAGAGATCGTCAAGGGGCTGCGGGAAGGCGAGGTCGTCATCCTGCAGTAAGCCGTTCGCACTCTAATTCGGGGAGGCTGCCTCGTGGCCTTATTCGTGATGATAATCCGCAAGATGGTCAATAACAAATGGCTGGCGTTCAGCCTGTTCCTCGGCATGCTGATCAGCGTCGCGCTCGTCAGCACGATGCCGATCTACTCGGAAGCCATCCTGTCGCGCATGCTGGTCAAAGACCTGGAGACGATGCAGAGGAACCAGGGCGTCTATCCGGGCACGGTGTACGTCAAGGCGACGTTCTCGGAGGATCCTCCGGAGAAGAAGAAGGCGGCCAACGAAGCCATCGACGCTTATATGAAGGGCGAAGGAGCGCGAAGCTTCTCGCTGCCCGTCGACCTTACCGTCATCCAGCGCAATACGCGCTCCGTCGATTCGTTCCCGGAAGTGGGGACGGAAGCGGACCTGAAGAAGAAGCGGTCGTTCCGCTTCACGTCCCTGACCGGCCTTGGCGAGCATATCCGGCTCACGGACGGCCGCATGCCGTCGCCCGAACCCGTGAACGGCGTCTACGAGGTGCTGGTGACCGACGCGGGGCTGAACAATCTGGATACGGTGCTCGATTCCGTCTTCGTCGTCAAGAGCGACAAGGCGAGAATCCCGATGAAGTTCAAGCCGGTCGGCGTCTTCGAGAAGAAGCGGGACGACGACCCTTACTTCCGCGATGCTTCCCTTACCAATCTCGCCAACTCCCTCGTCATCGATTCCGGTCTGATGGACCGCGACTTCCTCGGCTTGAACAACGTGCCGGTCATCAACGCCGAATGGTACGTCGTGTTCGATTATTCGGGGATGGAGCTTCGCCAGGTCGACGACTTCATCGCCGCCGACAAGAGCGTGAAGGCTTACGTGAACGCCAAAGTCGGCGCTTACCAGTCGGATATGAAGACGCCTGCCTTGGCGACGATCGAGAAGTACCTCGAGCGGGCGAAGCAGCTGCGCACGCTGATGTGGTCGCTTAACGTGCCGGTGCTGATCATGCTGGCGTTCTACATGTTCATGGTGGCCAATCTGATCGCCGAGCGGCAGAAAAACGAGATCGCGGTCCTCAGAAGCCGCGGCGCGGCGAGGTGGCAGATCGTCGCCGCCTTCTCGGCCGAAGGGCTGCTGCTCAGCGCCGCCGCTTGGGGGCTCGGGCCGCTCGTCGGACTCGCGCTGACCAAGATGCTCGGGGCTTCGAACGGCTTCCTGTCGTTCGTCTCGCGCGCGGCGCTGCCGGTGAGGGTCACGGGGGAGTCCTACGCTTACGGAGCGGCCGCGGCCGCCGTCGCCTTCGTCATGCTGCTCGTTCCGGTATTGCTCGCGACGCGAGCGACGATCGTCGGCCACAAGCAGCAGCTGGCGCGCCGGCAGCGGACGCCGCTCTGGCACAAGCTGTTCCTGGACGTCGTCCTGGTCGCCGTCGCGCTCTACGGCTTGTACGCGTTCCGCTCGCGCCTCGACAATCTGCGCAAGCTCGGGCTGAACGCCTCCGATCTGAACATCGATCCGCTTCAGTTCGTCGTACCGGCCCTGTTCACCGTCGGTTCGGGCCTGCTGCTGCTCCGGCTCTACCCGTACGTCCTTCGCTTGATCTACTGGCTCGGGCGCAAGCGATGGCGGCCCTCCGCCTATGCGACCTTGATTCAGGTCGGACGTTCGAGCGGCCAGTACCAGTTCCTGATGATTTTCCTGATCCTGACGATCGCCACCGGCGTCTTCAGCGCGAGCGCGGCGAGAACGATCAACGACAACACGGAGGACCGGATCCGGTACGCGAACGGCGCCGACATCGCGCTGTCCACCGTCTGGATCAGCGACGCCCCGCCTCCTTCCCCGGGAGGACCGATGGCCGGAGGAGGAGCGGAACCGGCGTCGGGCGTCTCCAAGCCGATCCACTATCTCGAGCCGTCCTACGAGCCGATCGCCACGCTGCCCGGCGTCGAGCACGCCGCCAAGGTGTTCTCGAAGCAGGACGCCTACTTCACCGCGGGAGAGGAACGCGGCACCGCGACGCTGCTCGGCATCGACACCGACGACTTCGGGAGGACGGCCTGGTTCCGCGACGGGCTTCTGTCCCATCCGTTGAACGAATATTTGAACCTGATGGCTGCGGATACGCGGGCCGTTCTGATCTCCCGGACGCTCGCGAAGCAGAAGAACGTCAAGGAAGGCGACACGATCTGGATCGGATGGAACGATACGTCGTCCCAGCCGTTCGTCGTGTACGGCATCGTCGATTATTTTCCGACGTTTAACCCGAATCCGCCGATCGGCTCGGTCGACGCGGGCAACGCCGAGACGCTCGCTAACGCTCCGATGCTTATCGTGGGGCACCTGTCCCGCATCCAGTTCCAGCTCGCCCTGGAGCCCTACCAGGTGTGGCTGAAGATGAAGCCGGGCTATTCGGTGGAAGCCCTCTACCAAGCCATCGAAGACCGCGAATTGTCGGTCACCAAGCTGACGAATACGGAGATCGAGTGGAACCAGGCGAAGAACGATCCTTTTCTCATGGCGCTTAACGGCATTCTGACTCTCGGGTTCCTGATCTCGATCCTCGTCAGCTTCACGGGCTTCCTGCTCTATTGGGTGTTGTCGCTCAAGGGGCGGACGCTGCAGAACGGCATCATGCGCGCCATCGGCCTGTCGGTGAGGCATATGGTCGGCATGCTGGTGCTCGAGCAGCTTCTTACCTCGGGCGTCGCCGTGCTGATCGGCGTCGTCGTCGGCAACGTCGCGAGCGGCCTGTACGTGCCGAACTTCCAGGTCGCCTTCAATCCGAGCAGCCTCGTGCCCCCGTTCCGGGTCATCTTCGACTCGGCGGATTACGTTCGCCTCTATTCGACGGTCGGCTTCATGCTGCTGGTCGGGCTCGGCATTCTCGGGTTCATGGTATCGCGGACCCGCATCCATCAAGCGCTTAAGCTAGGGGAGGATTGACCGGTGATCCATTGCGACGGCTTGGTGAAAATTTACAAAGCGGCCGATCTCGAGGTGTTCGCCCTGCAAGGTCTCGACTTGAAGGTGGAGAGCGGGGAGCTGATGGCGATCATCGGCAACAGCGGCAGCGGCAAATCGACGCTTCTCAACATGCTCGGCGGCTTGGACCGCCCGACGGCCGGCGTGCTGACCGTGGACGGCCAGGATATGCTGAAGATGACCGAGAGGGAGCTCGTCCGCTACAAAAGGCAGAGCGTCGGCTTCGTCTGGCAGAACAACGCGCGCAATCTGATTCCGTACCTGACCGCCCTCGAGAACGTCGAGCTGCCGATTCTGCTGTCGGGCCGCCGCAAGCGCATGCGGGCGCTCGAGCTGCTCGAAGCCGTCGGCCTGCTGCACCGGGCGCACAACAAGCTTCACCAGCTGTCGGGCGGGGAGCAGCAGCGGGTCGCGATCGCCATCGCCCTGGCCAACCAGCCGCGGCTGCTGCTCGCGGACGAACCGACGGGCTCGGTCGACTCGAAGATGGCGGACCAGATTCTCGATCTGTTCCGCGAGCTGAACCGCACGCTCGGCATCACGATCGTCATCGTCACCCACGATCCCCACCTCGCGAGGAAGGTCGATCGGGTCGTCGCCATCCGCGACGGCAAGATCTCCTCCGAGATGCTTCGGCGCAAATCGTACGCGGAGGAGCTCGAGGAGCTGGAGAAGGGAATCGGGCAAGAGGAGGATACCCACGTCGAATATGCTATATTGGATAAAGCGGGACGTCTGCAGGTCCCTTCCGGCTATCTCGAATCGATCGGCATCAAGAACAGCAACAAAGTGAAGGTCGAGCTGGCGGATGGGAAAATCGTGCTGACGCCCCCGGAAGAAGCGTCGTAAAGCGGAGAGAGGAGAGGGAGAACGTGGGTAGCGCGGAGAATAGGGAAGATTTGAGGTACCCGATCGGAACGTACGAGCAGGAGGGACCGATCTCGGCGGAGCAGCGCGATGCCTGGATCGAAGACATCCGGCTGCTGCCCGGGCAGCTGGCGGAGGCCGTCGCCGGGTTAAGCGAGGAGCAGCTCGATACGCCTTACCGGGAGGGGGGCTGGACGGTGCGGCAGGTGGTGCATCACCTGGCGGACAGCCATATGAACAGCCTGATCCGCATGAAGCTCGGCCTGACGGAGGACAACCCGACGATCAAGCCGTACGAGGAAGCGGACTGGGCGGAGCTGGCCGATTCCAAGAGCTATCCGGTCGCGCCGTCGCTCGCATTGATCGAGGCGCTGCACGACCGTTGGACGACGCTGCTGAAGTCGATGGAGGATGCGGATTTCGCGCGGACGTTCTATCATCCGGGCAGCCGGCAGACCCCTCGGCTCGACTGGAACCTGGGGTTCTACGCCTGGCACGGCAAGCATCACGTGGCCCATATCGTCGCGCTGAGGAAGCGGATGGGCTGGTAAATTTGTCTTCGTCCTCGCGGGCGTGGTAAGCTTGGATTATCGGTTTACGCTTGCTTGCGGGGAAAGGGGAGACAAGCCGCTTGAAGCCACAGGAGATGCGGGAATGGGGCAAGATGCTCCTCAATTACAAGTTCGCGCTGGACGAGATCAGCACGAAGCTGAACATCCTGAACGAAGAGCTCCACTTTATCCAGAATTACAATCCGATCGAGCATATGAAGACGCGGATCAAGTCGCCGGAGAGCATCCGCGACAAACTGGTGCGGAAGGGTTACGAGGTGACGATCGAGAACGCGGAGGCGCATATCAAGGATATCGCCGGCGTTCGGGTCATCTGCTCGTTCTCGACCGACGTCTACCGGATCTGCGAGATGATCAGCAATCAGCACGACGTCACCGTGCTGGAGGTGAAGGACTACATCGCTTCGCCGAAGCCGAACGGCTACCAGAGCCTGCACCTGATCGTGCTGATCCCGGTGTTCCTGACGGACCGGAGCGTCAACGTCCCGGTGGAGATCCAGATCCGCACGATCGCGATGGATTTCTGGGCGAGTCTCGAGCACAAGATCTATTACAAGTTCAACGCCAACGTCCCGACCGATATCGGCGGCCAGCTGAAGGAAGCGGCCGACCTGATCGCGTCGCTGGACAAGCGGATGTTCGCGCTGAACGAGCAGATGCAGGAATACCGCGCGGAAGAATACGCCGCGCCGAAGACGCCGCTGCCATCGTATTGATGGCCGGCGTCTTTTTCTATGCGCGCGGGGGGGCGATCGGTCAGCTTCCGTCATGCGCACAAATGTAATAATGAACGCATTTGTTTTGAAATAAATTTCATATTATATGTCATATTAAGTGACATAACTCACGCCGGCAGCCCATCCAATTCCGCGTATTTTTGCCGGAATATCGTCATGAGCTCGTTTTTCTCGTCTTCGCCGAGGAAGGATGCTTCCACGGCGTTCTCCATGAGCCGCGCGAGCTCCGGAATCGTGAAGCCGAAGCGCTCGGCGAGCGCGCGGCATTCCCGGGTCATGGACGTGCCGGAGACGGTCGGGTTGTCGGTGTGGATCGTCACCCGGATGCCGCGGTCGAAGTAGTCGCGGATCGGGTAATCGTCCCAGCCGGATACCGCCTTCGTCTGGATGTTGCTCGTCGGGCACAGCTCGAGCGGGATGCCGCGCTCGCGAACGAGCTCCAGCACGCGCGGGTTCTCGCGCGCCCGGACGCCGTGCCCGATGCGGGCCGCGCCAAGCCCCACGATCGCTTCCTCGACGTTGGCCGCGCCGCCGGCTTCGCCCGCGTGGATCGTGAACGGGATGCCGAGCTCCCTCGCGAGAGCGAACACTTCCCGGAACTTCCCGGGCGGATGGTTCGCTTCGTCCCCGGCCAGGTCGACGGCCGCGAGTCCGCGCCCGAGCCGCTCCGCCGCGGCTCGCACCACCTCGAGGTTCCGCTCGACGCTGTGATGCCTCATGCAGATGGCGATAACCCGCGCCTTGACGCCGAACTTCGCTTCGCCTGCGCGCAGGCCGCGGATGACGGCGTCGATCGCGGCTCCCGCGGACAAGCCCCGCTCCGCGTGCAGGAGAGGAGCGAAGCGCACCTCGACATAGATGCAGCGGTCCTCGGCCGCCTGCTCGACGACCTCGTATGCGCAGCGCTCCAGCGCTTCCTCGGTCTGCAGGAACGGCAGCACGAAGGCGAACTTGCCCAGATACTCGATCAGGCTGGCGCAGCCTTCGTCGGCCTGCATGTACGGGAGCAGCCCCGCCTTGTCCGCGGCGGGCAAGGCGACTCCCTCGGCGGCGGCCCATTCGAGAATCGTCTCCGGCTTCACGCAGCCGTCCAGGTGAAGGTGCAGGTCCACTTTCGGAAGCAGCTTGATCGCGTCCATTCCTTATTCCTCCTTGCGATCGGGCGCGTTCGCCCGTTTGTCGAATATTTTGCTCTCCATCCGCTCACGATATTGTTCGTAAGCTCCCGATAATTGCCAGCCGCGCTGCTCCATCAGGGAGCGATACCGCAGCTCGCTCGCCGTCAGCTTCTCGCGCAGCCGCTCCCGCTCGGAGTCGTCCCGGCAGCAGCGGAGCAGGTCCTCGAGCGTCGTCATCTCCTTGCGGAGCTCGAGCTCGGGAGGAATCGCCCCGGCGTTCTTCAGCAGCCGGTAGCCCATGCGCAGCTCTTCCGGCACCGACGCCAATTCGTCCGGGGGAAGCGGCTTGCCCTTGCCGGGCAGATCGTCGAATTCGCCCTTCGCCTGGGCTTCGCGGATGCGCTCGTCCGCGATGGACCGGATCCAATCCATTCGTCCTCGGCTCCTTCTTCCTTGAGGATGGTATTCCGATTGTAGCATGCCTCAAAGCCGGGTTGAAGGCGCGGATGGCGTTCATTTTGCCAGATGTCACATATAATTACGTCTATAAAAATATAAATTGATTTTTTTCCACAAAAAATAGATAATAGATTTGGCTAAATAAACAAATGTGAAAATCGAATTTGAAATTATGTAAGAATAGCTATAGGATAGACGTAACCTCGATGTTAGATATCGCTTGGAGGATGGCTTGTGAACGTATATTTCAACCACGATGGCGGGGGAGACGACTTCATCGCCCTTCTGCTGCTGCTTCAGATGTCAGATATTAAGCTCACGGGAGTGTCCGTGATCGCCGCGGACGGCTACCTGGAGCCTTCGTTCGACGCCAGCCGCAAGATCATCGACCGCTTCGGCAAGGTCCCCGTCGAAGTCGCCAAGTCGGATTCCCGGGGCAAGAATCCGTTCCCCAAGGAGTGGAGGCTGCACAGCTTCTACGTGGACGCGTTCCCGATCCTGAACGAATCCGGGAAGATGGAAGCTCCCGTGTCGGAGCTGCCGGCCCACCGTCACCTGATCGAGAAGGTCCGCGGCGAAGAAGGCAAGACGACCCTGCTGTTCACCGGCCCTCTCACCGATCTCGCGCGGGCGCTGGACGAAGCCCCGGATATCGAAGAGAAGATCGACCGGCTCGTCTGGATGGGGGGGACGTTCCTTCCGAAGGGCAACGTCATGGAGCCGGAGCACGACGGCACCGCCGAATGGAACGCCTTTTGGGATCCGGACGCGGTGGCGCGCGTGTGGAAGAGCGGCATCCGCATCGACATGGTCGCGCTCGAGAGCACGAACAAGGTTCCGCTCACGCTCGAAGTCCGGGCCGCTTGGGCGAAGCTTCGCAAGTACGAAGCGATCGATTTCGTCGGGCAGTGCTACGCGCTCGTCCCGCCTCTTATTTTTTTCGAGACGAATTCGACCTATTACCTGTGGGACGTTCTCACCGCCGCCTACGTCGGCCATCCCGGCCTGGTCAAGGTCAAGACGGTGAACAGCGTCGTCTACACGGATGGCGTCCGCCAGGGCCGCACGGCCGAAGCGCCGGACGGCAGGCCGGTCAACCTCATCTACGACGTCGATCGCGACGGCTTCTTCGACTACATCACCGAGTTGATGAAGCAGGCTTGACGGATCGGACCGCCATGCCCGCGGTTTCATGCCCGCGGTTTGTTGCAACCGCCGAATCGGCGGAATGGCGGAATTGGGTATAGCTATACGAGAGGGTTCACGCGCAGGCGCGCCTTCCGCCAGCCGCGGAAGCGCCGCGTGTGCGCACCAAATACAATACATTTTTCAGATGGGGAGAGGATTGGGGTTATGAAGAGAACAGGAATGAGATCCGCGAGTTTGGTACTGACGCTTGTCGTGTCCCTCGTGTTGGTTCTGTCCGCTTGCGGCAAGAGCAACAACAACGAAGGAGCGGCCAGCCCGTCGGCCAGCTCTTCTCCGAGCGAGTCGGCCAGCGCGTCTCCTAGCGAATCGGCCAGCGCGTCCCCGAGCGAATCGGCGGCGCCGACCGTCGACGGCAAGGGCAAGAAGATCGGCATGGTCACCGACCTTGGCGGCGTCAACGACAAGTCGTTCAACCAGCAAGCCTGGGAAGCGCTGGAGAAGATCAGCAAGGACACCGGCGCCGACGTTAAATACCTGGAGAGCAAGAAGGACGCGGACTACGAGCCGAACCTGAACAACTTCGTCAAGGGCGGCTACGACCTGACGTGGGGCATCGGCTTCCTGTTCGCCGACGCCGCGAAGAAGGTGGCCGACCAGAACCCGAACGCGAAGCTGGCCGTCATCGACACGACGGTCGACGCTCCGAACGTCGAATCCGTCACGTTCAAGGAGCATGAAGGCTCCTTCCTCGTCGGCGTCGTCGCAGGCCTGACGACGAAGACGAACAAGATCGGCTTCGTCGGCGGCATGGAGCTTCCGGTCATCAAGAAGTTCGAAGCCGGCTTCAAGGCGGGCGTGGCGGCTGTCAATCCGGACGCCGTCGTAACGCCTAACTATGTCGGCGACTTCAGCAAGCCGGACCTCGGCAAGCTGGCGGCCGCGACGCTGTACGACGCAGGCAACGACATCATCTTCCATGCGGCCGGCGGCAGCGGCAACGGCGTCTTCACGGAAGCGAAGGACCGCTTCAAAGCGGGCAACAAAGTATGGGTTATCGGCGTCGACAAGGACCAATCGATCGAATTCGGCAACGACATCACGCTGACTTCCATGATGAAGAAGGTCGACCAAGCCGTCTACACCGTCTCCCAGGACCTGCTGAGCGGCAAGTTCCAAGGCGGCCTCGCGAACGCGAAGGAGCTCGGTCTGGCGGAAGGCGGCGTAGGCCTGCCGGACAACAACCCGAACGTCTCCAAGGAGATCCTCGACAAAGTGGAAGAGTTCAAGAACAAAATCGTAAGCGGTGAAATCAAGGTTCCGACTGAATAATCCGCAGCCGATGACCACCGCAAGGACAAGGCGGTCCGCCGCCTTGTCCTTCTTCCGTTTCATGCCTTCATTCGGACAAAGGAGCTGACTCGCCGTGGAACAAGCGGTACCCGTCGTCGAATTGAGAGGGATCACCAAACGGTTCCCAGGAATCGTAGCCAACGACAACATCAGCCTGCAGCTGCGCAAAGGAGAGATCCACGCGCTGCTCGGGGAGAACGGAGCGGGCAAATCGACGCTCATGAGCATTCTGTTCGGTTTGTACCAACCGGATGAAGGCGAGATTTACGTGAACGGCAGCCGGGAGATCATCGACGGTCCCGGCAAGGCCATCAAGCTTGGAATCGGAATGGTTCACCAGCACTTCAAGCTCGTCCAGAACTTCACGGTGGCGGAGAACATCGTCCTCGGCATCGAACCGCGCAGAGGGTTCTCCATCAACTACCGCCAGGCGCACCGGAAAGTGTCGGAGCTGTCGGAGCAGTACGGACTTAAGGTCGACCCCAAGGTTCAAATCCAGGACATTACCGTCGGCATGCAGCAGCGCGTCGAAATTCTGAAGACGCTTTACCGCGGGGCCGAGATTCTCATCTTCGACGAGCCGACGGCCGTTCTGACCGTGCAGGAGATCCACGAGCTGATGCAGATCCTGCGCAACTTGGCCGCCGAAGGCAAATCCATCATTCTTATCACGCACAAGCTGAAGGAAATCATGGAAGTATCGGACCGCGTCACCGTCATCCGGCGAGGGCGGGTCATCGACACGTTGACGACGTCGGAGACGAACGAGAGCGAATTGGCGGAGAAAATGGTCGGCAGGCGCGTCTCGTTCCAACTGGACAAGGAGAAGCGGGAGCCGGGCCCGACCTTGCTGCAGGTCAACCATTTGACCCTAAGAGGAAGCGACAAAGGCAGGAACGTCCTGACGGACGTATCCTTTGAGATTCGCGCAGGCGAAATATACGGATTGGCCGGCGTCGACGGGAATGGACAGCACGAGCTGGTCGACGCGATCACCGGGCTGCGGCCGATCGAGAGCGGAAGCGTCGTGCTCGGCGGGGTCGACCTGACCCGCAAGAGCGTTCGGGACCGGATGTCGGCAGGCGTCGCCCAGATCCCCGAAGACCGCCAGAAGCAGGGGCTCGTGCTCGACTTCAAGGTGAGCGAGAACATGGTGCTGACCACCTACAAGGACAGCCGGTTCGGACGGGGCGGGTTCATCGACGAGAAGGCGATCAACGAGCACGCCTCCAAGCTGGTCGGCGAATTCGACGTCCGGACGGCGGGCATTCACGTGCCGATGCGTTCGCTGTCCGGCGGCAACCAGCAGAAGGCGATCATCGCCCGCGAGCTGACGCGCGACCCGCAGCTGCTCATCGCGGTCCAGCCGACGCGCGGCCTCGACATCGGGGCGATCGAATTCGTGCACGAGAGGCTTCTTCAGGCGAAGAACGAAGGGAAGGCTATCTTGCTTATATCTTACGAATTGGACGAGCTGTATAAGATGTCCGACCGGATCGCCGTTATCTTCGACGGGCAGATCATGGGCGAGCTGGACAGCGAAGAGGTCGACGACGAGAAGCTGGGGCTCATGATGTCGGGCAACCGGCTGAAGGGCGAAGGAGGGGGAGCCGCGTGACGAAGTGGAGTCAGATATTCATCAAATCGAACCTCTTGGTACCGCTCGTCGCCATCGTGCTCGGCCTTCTGTGCGGAGCCTTGGTCATGTGGCTGGGCGGGTACAACTCCTGGTCGGCGTACTCGGCGCTGTTCCATAAAGTGTTCGGCTCCTCCTACGATATCGGGGAGACGATCCGGACGATTACGCCGCTCCTGTTCACGGGGCTGTCGGTCGGCTTCGCCTTCCGCGCGGGCCTGTTCAACATCGGGGCGGAAGGGCAATTCATGATCGGGATGACGGCGGCTACGATCGTCGGGGTGAAGCTTCACGGGCTTCCCGCGATCGTGCACGCGCCGCTCGCTCTCGTCGTCGGCGCGCTCGCCGGAGGCTTGTGGGGGGCCATCGCCGGCTTCCTGAAGTCCAACCGGGGCGTGAACGAGGTCATCTCCTGCATCATGCTGAACTGGATCGCCCTGTATCTCTCGAACTATCTCATCAGCTCGCTCGTCCTGGAGAAGGGCCAGCAGCGTTCGGAGATGATTCAGGAGTCCGCGTCGCTGTCGATCGGCTGGCTGTCCAAGGCTCTCGACAATGCCCGCATGGACTGGGGCATCTTCATCGGAATGATCTGCGTCGCCTTGTTCTACATTCTGCTGTGGCGGACGAAGCAAGGCTACGAGCTGCGGGCGGTCGGCCACAACGCGGACGCGGCCCGGGTGTCGGGCATCAACGTCAAGGGCAGCATGCTCAAGTCGATGATGATCTCCGGCATCTTCGCCGGACTCGGCGGCGTGTTCGAGGTGCTGGGCGTGTTCCATTACCAGGTCGTCACCGCCGCTTCGCCGGGTTACGGCTTCGACGGCATCGCGGTCGCTCTGCTCGGCGGCAACCACCCGATCGGAATATTGCTCGGCTCCGTCCTGTTCGGGGCGCTGACGTACGGCTCGGCGGGCATGAACTTCACCGCGAACGTTCCGACCGAGATCGTCCGGATCGTCATCGGCTGCATCATCTTCTTCGTCGCTTCGCACGGCTTGATCCAGATGTTCCTCAAGCCGCGGAAGCCCGGCCGCAAGCCCAAAAAGAAAGGAGCGGTAGACGGTGGATCTGATCTCGGACTTGGCTAATCTGACCAACTCGACTCTCGTGTTCGCGACGGCTCTGATCTTCGGCGCCATGGGCGGCTTGTTCAGCGAGCGTTCCGGCGTGTTCAACATCGGCCTCGAGGGCATGATGACGGGCGGCGCGTTCGCCGCCGCTATCGCCACCTGGTACGCGGAGAAGGCCGGCTACGGCGGCGCGTCTCCGTGGCTGGGCCTGCTGGCCGGCATCGTCTGCGGCGTTCTGTTCTCGCTGCTGCTGGCGCTGGCGAGCGTCACGCTGAAGGCGAATCAGGCGATCGTCGGCGTCGTCATCAACATCTTGGCCGCGGCGATTACGCTGTATTTGGTCAAAATTATTTTCAACGGCGCCGGCGACACGGATATTCTGAACGAAGTGTTCTCCAAGTGGGCGATCCCCGGCTTGTCGGACATTCCGTTCTTCGGCAAAGCGCTGTTCAACACGTACCCGACGACGTACATGGCGTACATTCTCGTGCCGCTCTGCTCGTATATTCTGTTCAAGACGCCGTTCGGCCTTCGCCTTCGCTCCGTCGGCGAGCATCCGGGCGCGTCCGACACGGTCGGCATCAGCGTGACGAAGTACCGCTACATCGGCGTCATCATCAGCGGCGTTCTCGCCGGCATCGGCGGAGCCGCGATCACGCTGACGACGACGGGCAACTTCTCGCACTCGACCGTATCCGGCCAAGGCTTCATCGCCCTCGCCGCGATGATCTTCGGCCGCTGGAGCCCGTGGGGCGTGTTCGGCGCCACCTTCTTCTTCGGAATGGCGCAGGCGCTCCGCAACTTCATCAAGCTGTACGATTGGTCGGCTCACATTCCGATGGAATTCCTGTACATGCTGCCTTACTTGCTTACTCTGCTCGTGCTCGCGGGTGCGGTCGGCAAAGGCGTGAAGGGACCCGCGGCGGCGGGCGAGCCATACGATCCGTCGAAGCGATAGCGGCGGCGGACGCAAAGAAGGGACGAACCGGGATTGGATTCCGGAATCGTCCCTTTTTATATGAATGGGAACGATGCGATTCCCATTCCGACGATTCGTTAGAATCGAAACCCGCTCTCTTTGGCGAAATAGCGTCTCCTCGATTCGTTAGCCGCCTCCCCCAATCGCAAACGGGAATCGGGCAAAATGAGAGAAGCTCAACTCGGCGCGTTCTTCACAAAGGGAAGCGACGAGGATGATGCTGAGCCCCGGTTAACAAATCTGAAGGCGAATGGGGAAGTCGTCGCTTTTTAGCGTGGCCGCGATAGAACGGGGCATGGTAATATATGCCTTAGTAGCCATGAGATCGAGCGCGACGAGTTGCTTTAGGCCATGAAGGCATATGTCCGGCAATATCTGTTCCTGGTTCTCGGAGGGTTAATGATCGTCACGGGAATCGCTTATTCGGTTATCGATTTCATTCGCCATAACCCGTTCAAGGACCGAATCCCGCTGGAGGCGCCGGGGATCAGCCAATTGGCTTTGGAGCCGGGCCGCTATGGGATTTTCCACGAATATTCCTCGAGAGAGTACGATCTTGGAGCGCTGGAGGTGACGACGACGAACGGTCAAGCGACCGATTGGCAGTTGGAGGGGCTGGCGATCCATATCGGGAAGAACGGCTCCGGCGTTCCGGTCCGGATGAAGCCGGACACGGGCACGACCTTCTCGGTCAACGGGAAGAAGGCTCAGTCGCTGTACCGGATGACCGTCAACGAAGGGGGCGTCTACGACGTCGAAGTCGAGACGCCGGAGAACGCCCCGATTCGTCTCAGTCTCGTTCGCGACCTCGATGGACGGCTGCTTAAGGATCTGAAGCTGGCCGGGTACGCCGTGGCGGGCTCGGTTCCGTTGCTGCTCGCCGGCTGGTTCTTTTATTCGAGGGAAGAGCGCCGGAAGAGGCCGGCATTCGCGCGAAAACGCAGGAAAGGACGATAACCGGCGCGGCGATCCGATTCAACGGCTCCAATGGCTCTAATGTGCCCGTTATCGGTTGTTCGCCCACTCTTCCTTCAGCCCGAGGGTCCGGACGAGCTTCTCGGCGTCGTAATTCAGCTCGAAGATGGGCTTCTTGTTGCTGGATGCCAGGAACAGCAGCGCTCTCGGCTTCTGCCCGGGCTCCAGGAACAGATAGAGCTCGCGGATGGCGTCCGGGATTTTCTCGTTCCGGATACGGAGAGGTTCGGCGAACGGGAAATGGATCACGATGCCGCTTCGAGGGTTCACCTCGAAGCCTCCGTAGGCGGCCGGCGAAGATTCGAGCGCTTCCGTAACCGCACGGATCCACTCGGGAGCGAGCGGAACCGCCTTGACGACCTTCTCCTGCCTGACGCCGAACACCGCCGCCTTCGGGACGTCCGCGGCCGGACGGCTCGCGAGCGAGATCGCGGGCTCGAACGCAGGCATATACGCATAGAGCGGACGCGGGAATGTCGATAGCACCAAGATCGGCAGCAGGGCCGCGAGCAGCGACATGCCGACGATTCGATTTAGCTTGACGAACATGGGAATCACCTCCTTCGGAAGGGTTCCGCTTCGCGAAGGCGCTTATGCATTTTCCAACACAAAAAAACGATAATCCATAAACAAAGAAAAAAGAGCGCCCCTGTCTCCAATCCGGAGAATACGGGGCACTCCTTTATCTTGATCCGCCTGAGCGAGCGGATTAGACCGATTCCGCGGGGCGCGGCCGGGCGGACGGATTCCGGTGCATAAGAACGTAGTAGACCAGCGCGCCGAGCACGACCGACGCGGCACCGCAGAGGAACATGACGCGGTTGCTCGACGCCTGCGCGATGCCGCCGAGCAGAACCGAGCCGATTCCGATGCCGCCGTCGAAGAAGATGAACAATGTGCCGGTGGCGAGCCCCGTGCGCTCCTTGGGAGCCGATTGGATCGCGATCGTCTGCAGGCACGGGAACAGGCTGCCGAAGCCGAGGCCGATGAGCGCGCCCGAGAACAGGAACATAAACGCGGAATGGGAGGTCGCCAGCACGATCAAGCCGACGACGTAGAGCAGGATCGTCGGATAGACCATGTAGTTGCGGTGGAGCTTGTCGAACAGCTTGCCGGTGAACGGACGCGCCAGCACGATCATCGCCGCGTAGACGACGAAGTAATAGCTGGAGACGGATTCCAGGCCGAGCTCCTTGGCGTAGCCGGGCACGAAGCTCAGAATGCCGCTGTAGGCGATCGCGAGGAACAGCGCGACGAGCGAGATCGGCACCGCCTTCGGCTCCAACAGACTTTTCCAACGGAGCTTCGTCTTGGCCGGAGCCGCCGGCGCGGGAACGGAATCGGCGGCGGCAGCGGAAGCGGGCTTGCGGATGCGCGCGGTGACGAGACCGAGCAGCAGGCCCAGGACGCCGAAGACGATCAATATGGTGAAAAGAACGCCGAAGCTCCCGTGCTGGATAATGGTCAAGCCGAGGAAGGGGCCGAGAACCATGGCCAGGTTCATGGCCAGCGTATAGTAGCCGAGCCCTTCGCCCTTGCGCTCGGCCGGAATGAGCTCGGCGACGATCGTCCCGTTGCCCGTCGTCGCCGCCCCGAAGCTGAGGCCGTGCGCGAACCGAAGAACGAGCAGCACGCCGAACGCGGAGATGGCGGGGTAGACGAAGGCGCAGATCATGAAGACGACGAGGGCCAGCACGATCGCCTTCTTCCGCGCCGGACCGTCCATCCACCGGCCGGCGAACGGCCGTATGAGAACCGATGCGATGACGAAGGCCGTCATCACCCAGCCGGCTTGGCTCTGGTCGCCGCCCAGATGGTCGGTGACGAAGGAGGGCAGCGTGGCGGTCAAGCTGTAGAACGTAATAAAGACGAAAAAACTGCTGAAGCAGATGCTTAGAAAGTTGCCGGTCCATAATTTTTGCTGTTCCAAATGTCATTCGCCTCTTTGAGTGGATTCTTGTTGCGGAGTCGGACTGTCGGCGAGGAGCCGGACCGATCGGTCGGCGATTCGGATCAGAAGCTTCTTCATGGCGTCGAGCTCCTCCGCGGAGATTCCTTCCGTGACGGCGGAGATCACTTCCTCTTCGATCGGAACGAGCCGCTCGTACGTCTTCCGGCCTTCCGGGGTGACGAACGGGAGGAACGAGCGCCGGTCGTCCGGGTTCGGCCGCCGCACGACGAGTCCCTTCCGTTCCAGCTGGTCGAGAATGCGCGTAACGTTCGTCTGGTCCTTCCCGACGCGGTGCGCCAAGTCCTTCTGGCTGATGCCGTCCTCTTCGTTCAGCCGGGCGAGCACCGACCATTGCTCGGTCGTCACTTCATGCGGCAAGAACCGATGGCCGAGCAATTGGGATAAGCGCCTCCCGGTCTGGTTAATCTGGAATCCGATGGAGTCTTCCAGCTTCATAGCGACAGCCTCCGTCCATTTGCTTGCTATAGCAATTATATCTAAGGCATCTTGTTGCGTCAATGGCGGCGTCCCGGACAGCTTGAACATTCTCCCGCCAATTGATACGCTGTTCATGGAAGAAGTCCTTATTGGAGAGTGGCCACCGACATGATTACCCGCACGATCACCGCCTCGGAGAGCGGCAAGAGGCTGCACCGCTACTTGCGCAACCTGATGCCGAACCTTCCGCTCGGCCAGATCTATAAGATGATCGACCAAGGCAAGGCCAAAGTGAACGGCAAGCGCAAGAACCAAAATTACGAGCTGGCGGCCGGAGACGAGCTGACGCTCTACGTGAACGAAGATCAGTTCGGAGAGGCGTCCAAGGGCCAGAAGAAGACGAAGTACGTCGGCGTCAACGCCAATATCGACGTCGTCTACGAGGACGACCAACTGCTCGTCGCGATGAAGCCGGCCGGCATGCTGACCCACCCCGACAAGAGCGACCAGAAGGATACGCTGATCAACCGGGTTCACGCCTATTTGTACCGGAAGGGCGAGCTGGACAGCCCCCTGTTCATGCCGGCGACGGCGAACCGGCTCGACCGCAATACGAGCGGGCTGGTGCTGGTAGGCAAGACGGCCGGCATGCTGCACCAGTTGAACCAGTGGATCCAGAAGCACGAGCTGGAGAAGTATTACGTGACGATCGTGGAAGGAAGGCTCGAAGGCGAGGGGGAGCTGACGGGCAGCCTCATCCGGGACGAACGGAGCAACCGGACGCTCGTGGCGGGAAGCGCCGGCTCCAGCCGGGCGAAGGCCGGGGACAACGCGAAGGAGCTGTCGGCCGTCACGCGTTATCGCGCCTTGCAGACGGGGCGGGGCTACTCGCTCGTCGAAGTGGAGCTGGTCAGCGGCCGCACCCACCAGATCCGCACCCACTTCCAGAGCATCGGCCATTCGCTGCTGGGAGACGTCAAATACGGCGGCAAGCCGTTCGCGGGCGTCAATCATCAGCTGCTTCACGCCTGGCGCATCCGGCTGCCGGATGGACGGGAATTCCGGGCTCCGCTGCCCGACCTCATGCGCCGGACGATGGAGAAGGCGGGTTTGACGCTCGGCGCGCTGCCGAATGCCTGAAGCGCGAAGCTCCGGGGACCAAGAGGTCTCCGGGTTTTTTTTATGCGGAAAACTATTGCACTATGTGTATTAGGTGATATAATACACTTAAGTCAACCGAGATACGTGAAGGAGGTGCCCTCTTGAATGAGGTTACCGTCGGGGGCATGAGGTTCGAGCTCGATCTGAGCCAACCGCTGTACGAACAAGTGCTGGATCAAGTCCGAAGCTCGATTGCGAAAGGTGAGATAGCGTTGGGAGAGAAGATACCGTCTGTCCGCGAGATGGCGCAGGCGCTCAAGATCAATCCGAACACGGTCATGCGGGCTTACCAGGAGCTGGAGCGCGATCAGCTGACCGAGACGCGGCGCGGCCAGGGGACGTTCATTACGGCCGATGCCGAGAAGGTGAAGCATATCCGCTACAAGCTGGCGGAGGAAGCGGTCGAGGAATTCCTCGCGAAGCTGGGCAGTCTCGGCTTCACGGCGTCCGAGATCGCGGCGATTCTAAGAAGCAAGGGCGGTGAAGGGCAATGACGAAGGCAGCGATCCAAGGCTCGGGCCTGGTGAAGAGATACGGCCGGCGGAACGCGCTGGACGGCCTCGACATCGAGATCCCGGAGAATTCCGTCACGGCCGTGCTAGGGCCGAACGGAGCGGGCAAGTCGACGTTCATGCGCATGCTGACCGGTCTCGTGACGCCGGACCAGGGTACCCTTCGGGTGCTCGGCGAAGCGCCGTCCTGGAAGCTGAACGGCCGAATCTCGTACTTGCCGGACCGGGCGCGCTGGTACGAAGGGCATACCGTCGCCGAAGCGATCCGCTGGGGATCGAACCTGCTGCCGGGCTTCGACGCGGCCCAGGCGCTGCAGCTCGTCGAACAGCTCGGCCTGAAGGCCGACATGGACGTGAAGGGAATGTCCAAAGGGCAGGAAGCGCGGCTTATGCTGGCGATGTGCCTCGCCCGCGACGTTCCGCTGCTCGTGCTCGACGAGCCGTTCTCCGGCATCGACATGATCTCCCGCGAGCGAATCGTCGCCGCGCTGATCGACAGCTTCAGCGACCGCAGGCAGACGGTGCTGATCTGCACGCACGAGATTCCGGAGACCGAGAGCCTGTTCGACCACGCGGTCTTCCTGAACGACGGAACGGTCGCCCTGTCCGGAGACGTCGAGGAGCTTCGGGCGACCCGGGGCTCGGTCCAGGACATTTACCGCCAACTTTACGTCTAGGAGGGCAGGAGCGAATGCCTAACGAGAATAACGTGTTCGCCTATTTATTCAAGAACGACTTCCGCATGAACACGCGAAGAATGCTAACCCGCGCCTGGATGTGGGGTTACTTCGCGGCGATCGCGGTCGTCCTGGTCGTCGTAACGGCCGTATGGGGAGGAGAGAATCGGTTCAATCCCCGCTACCTTCTCTTTATCTGCTTCGGATTCCCGTTCATCGCCTTCGGGATCTCCTATTCGATTCTGAAGCGGGAATGGTCGAACGGGACGGTCGGCTGGTGGCTGACGCTTCCGTATTCCCGCTCCAAGCTGCTTCTGGCCAAGCTCGCGGCCGCGGCCGCGCAAGCGTACGTGCTGTTCCTGATTTACTTCATCGGCGTGCTGCTGCTTGAGCTGTTCAACGTCCTCCTTCATGGCAACGCCTGGAGCGAGATCGGCGAATTCCTGACGGTCGAAGGGGAATATCTGTTCGTCGTCCTGGTCATCTCGCCGTTCATGCTGGCGCTCGGGCAGCTGGCGGCAACCGTCGCCCGCACGAAGCTGAGGCCGCTCCTGCCGCTCGTCTGGATCGTGTTCGCCCTCGCCGGGAACGGGTTCGGCTGGTTGAACGTGAACGCCGGGGACGACGGGCGGATCGAATCGATCGCCGTGTTCGGCGAATCGGCCGCGGCCTGGCTCTGGCTGCTCATTCCGGCTTCGTGGCTGATCGCTTCGATTCTGTTCGCCGGAGCGGTGCGCTTGACCCGGAAGCATCTGATTCTGTAGGGGAGAAAGGGGAGACTTGGCGATGAGCAAGGCGATCACGATCGCGGGGCTGGCCAAATCGTACGAAGGCAAGCCGGCTCTTCGGAATATCGGCTTCGAGGTTCGGGAAGGAAGCTGCTTCGGGCTGCTCGGGCCGAACGGCGCGGGCAAGTCGACGACGATGAAGATTCTGTCCGGGCTGCTCGATCCGGACCGCGGCGACGTCCGCGTCATGGGCAAGGAGCTGCGCAGGAACGCCGCGGAGATCCGGGAGAAGATCGGCTACGTGCCGCAGTCGATCACCTTGTACGAGAAGCTGAGCGCGTACGACAACCTCGTTTTCTTCGGGGAGATGTACGGTGTCCGGGGCGGCGAGCTGAAGCGGAGAATCGCGGACGTGCTCGGCCGGGTCGGCTTGGCGGATCGGGCCAAGGACGCGGTGTCCTCCTTCTCCGGAGGGATGAAGAGAAGGGTGAACATCGCCGCCGCGCTGCTGCACCGCCCGCGAGTTCTGATCATGGACGAACCGACCGTCGGCATCGATCCGCAGTCGCGCAACCATATCTTCGAGATGATCCGTTCCTTGCAGAAGGAAGGCGTGACCGTCCTCTATTCGACGCACTACATGGAAGAGGTCGAGAGTCTGTGCGACGAGCTGGCGATCATCGACCACGGGGAAGTGATCGCGAGCGGCGGCCTCGGCGAGGTGTTGGACCGGTTCGGATCGCAGGCTGTCTATCTGGAGCTGAACGGGCCGCAGGAGTCGCAGGCGCAGGGGCAGGAGCAGGAGCAGGAGCCTCCGGCGCCCGCCGGCTTCGACCGTCCGGAGCGGAAGGACCGAGGCTGGATCGTGCGGACGAATTCGCCTCTAGAGGCGATCGCGGCTTGGGCCGAAGCCTGCAAGGCCAAGTCGCTTCCGGTGAAGCAATTGGAGATCGTGCGGCCGTCGCTGGAGACGGTGTTCCTGTCGCTGACCGGAACGACGCTGCGGGATACTTAGAACGGAGAGGGGATTACGGCCATGGCGTTAAGCATCGCGGTCAAGGAATGGAAGCTGCTGCTGAAGGAGAAGGGGACGTTCTTCTGGCTGCTTCTGATGCCGGTTCTGTTCATCGTCCTGTTCGGGTCGGTGCTCGGCAATCTCGGAGGCTCGGACGTGTCGGTGCCCTACATCGATCTTGACAAGTCCGCCGCGTCGCAATCGTTCCTGCAGGCGCTGGGGGAGAAGAGCGGTTATAAATTGGTCGAAAAGAATCCGGGAGAACGGGACGATCAATTGTCCCGTATTCGCGACGGCAAGGAGGCCGCCCTGCTCGTCGTGCCGCAAGGCTTCGCGAACGGCGTCTCCGGCCAAGGCGGCGAGCAGGCCTCGGTCGAGCTGTACAGCGACCCGACTTCGCAGACCGTCGCTCCTCTGAAGGCGGCGATCGAGAACGTCGCCGGAGGCATGCGCGAATCGAAGATCGAGGGAGCGCTCATGGCGGCCGGGGAGACTGGCGAGCAGCTCCAAGCCGCGCTGGCGTCGCCGCTGCGAATCGACGACAAGCCGCAGGTCGCCTCGGCGGGCAACGCCGTCACCCAGGTCGTGCCCGGCTACACCGTCATGTTCGTTTTCTTCGTCATCATCTCCATGATTCGCCGCTTCATCGGCGACAAGACGACGGGCATGACCGCCCGCCTCCGCACGACGAGAATGACGCCGATCGGCTACCTGCTCGGCATGTGGCTCGCTTATCTGGTCGTGGCGCTGGCCCAATGCTCGGTGCTGCTCGCGTTCGGACATTTCGCGTACGACGTGCAGCTCGGGGATCTGGGCGCGATCGCGGCGCTCGTCATCACGCTGGCCGTCTGCGGTACGGGGATCGGGCTCGCGATCTGCATGCTCGTCCGCGGCGAGAACCAGGGGATGGCGTTCACGCAGCTGCTGACGATGGGCGGCGCCGTGCTCGGCGGCCTGTGGTTCCCGGTCGAATACATGCCGAAGGCGATGAAGACGGTCAGTCATTTCGTCCCGCAGTATTGGGCGCAGAAGGCGTTCCAGGACATCATGGTGCGGGGAGACCACCTGGCTGGCATTCTTCCGTCGCTGGCCGCGCTGGCCGCGTTCGCCGCGGCGGGCCTCCTCGTCGCGCTGCTCCGCTTCCGCGGCTTCATGAAGTCGGCGCTGGATTAGCCGGTCCGACTGACAAGATAAAGGCTCCGCCTTCGCGCTTTACGCGCGCCGAGGCGGAGCCTTTTTTCAGCTTTGACGCGTTTGCCTACCGACGAGCCGATTCTCGCCGACCTGAATATCTTTCCTGCAAGCAAGCGGATTAACTTGTACGAAATTTCGAACAAAATCGTCCACATTATCAAAATCAACCGAATTTGTACGATTTTTCATACAACAATCGATCAAGGGTCTTTTCGAGATCGAATTTGTATGATTTTTCATACAAAATACGTCGAGGCGTCTTTTTGGGATCGAAGTTGTATGATTTTTCATACAAAGATCAAGGAAGACGCCTTCTCGAAACCGAATTTGTATGATTTTTCATACAACGTCTCATACAACGTCTCATACAGCGCTCATACAGAGGTCTCATGCAGCGTTCAAGAAAGACGCCTTCTCGAGGGAGAATCGGGTTCGAATCCAACTAACGCAGGACGCGTTCCGTCTAGTGAAACGGCAATTGAAGTTTATGTCGGCGCGGCTACCGCGTTCAAGGCTTGGAAGGGACCGAGCGCTTCTTCGGCCGGTGCAGGAACAGGGAGAAGAACAGGCCGACGAGCGTGATGCCCGTCGCGACGACGAAGGCGTCGTTAATGCCGCTGATCGTCGACGCCTTGGTGGCGAGCCCGCCCAGGATGGTGAGGGCGTAGGCGCCGCCTACCTCGAGCGGAAGGCCGGTCGCCGCCGCGACGCCGGCTTCGAAGCCGCCGATCATCTCCGCCGAGATCGGATTGTTCAACGTCAGGTTGTTCGAATACGAGGCGAGGTGATCGTTCGTCCGCGTGGACATGACCGTGACGAGCAGGGCCGTGCCGAACGAGCTGGCCACCTGCCGCATCGTATTGGAGACGGCCGTGCCCGAGCTCTTGAGGGAGATCGGCAAGGCGTTCAGCCCTTCCGTCATAATCGTCATCATGATGAAGCTCATCCCGAAGCTGCGCAGGGCGTACAGCGCCATCAGATGGGCGTATGTCGACTCGTCCGTCAGCTTCGTGAACTGGTACGTCGTAATCGCCGTGATGAGCAGCCCGACGATGGCGAGCGGCCGCACTCCGATCTTGTCGAACAGCGACCCGGAGATCGGGGACATGATGCCCATCAGGATGGCGCCGGGCAGCAGGAGCAGGCCGGATTCGAGCGCCGTATAGCCCCGGATGTTCTGGATGTAGATCGGGAGCAGCAGCATGGCGCCGAACATCGCCATGTTGACGACGACGCTGACGACCGTCGACATCGTGAACGTGAAGTTCCCGAACACCTTCAGGCTGAGCAGCGGCGCTTCGGCCGTCAGCTGGCGATAGATGAAGAAGAACAGGAACACGAGCCCGACGATGATCGACGTATCGACGATCGGGTCCCCCCAGCCCCTGCTGCCCGCTTCGCTGAGTCCGTACAGAAGCGCGCCGAACCCGATGGTCGAGAAGACGGCTCCCGCCCAGTCCAGCTTCGGGTAGGTCAGCTTCAGAACGTTGGGCAGGAACCGGAACGTCAGAATCACCTCGATCGCCCCGAGCGGGACCATGACGAAGAACAGGATCCGCCAGGAGAAATGCTCGACCATGTAGCCGGCGAACGTCGGCCCGACCGCCGGGGCGAACATCATCGCGATGCCCATCGTCCCCATCGCCTTCCCCATCTGGTCCGGGGGGAAGATGCGCAGGAAGATGTTCGTGACGAGCGGCATCAGCACGCCGGCTCCGATCGCCTGCACGATTCGTCCCGCGAGAACGACCGCGAACGATGGTCCGATGCCGCAGATGAGGGAGCCGACGGTGAACATCGCCATGGCGATCGCGAACAGGAGCCGGGTCGGAACCGACTCCATCAGGAAGGCGCTGATCGGAATCATGATCGCGTTCGCCAGCATGAAGCCGGTGGACAGCCATTGAACGGTGGTGGTGGAGACGTTCAGATCGTTCATCATGTGCGGGATGGCCACGTTGACCATCGTCTGGTTCAGAATCGCGATGAACATCCCGCAGATGAGCACGGTGACCGTCGGGGCGATGCTCCGGTTCTCCATGACCTTCCCCTCGCTTATTTATGAATTCGGATTCTCGCGCTTAAGCCGGGAACGAGGCCGAGTCCGCGGTACCCGTCCAGCTGGATCGTAACCGGGATCACTTGCGTCACCTTCGTGTAATTCCCCGTCGTGTTCGAAGCCGGAAGCAGGGAGAACGTGCCGGCCGTCGCCAATCCGATCTGGGACACCCTGCCCGTCAGCGTCGTCCCCGAATAGGCGTCGACGTACACGTCGACCGTCTGGTTCAGCTTGACGTCGTTGATCTTCGTCTCCTTGATATTCGCCGTGACCCACAGGTTGTCCAGGTCGTACGCCTTCGCGAGCGAGCTCCCGGCGCCGACGATGGAGTTGACGACTCCGTTCTGCTGGACGACGGTGCCCGAAGCCGGAACGGTAATGGACACGGCCCCCTTGTCCGAACGAACCGTTCCGATGACCTGGCCCACGGTATACGCCTGGCCGACCTTGCCTCTCCAGTCCTGCAGCACGCCTGCCGCGGGAGCGGCGATGGTGACCGCCTGCCCGTCGACCTTCGCGTTGTCCGTCGTGATGTAGTTGATCGACTGATTATAGTAGTAAATCGCCGCACCGCCGCCCGCCACGATGATCAGGATGACGATGAGGTTAATCAGCACGAGGCGCGAACTTTTCATAAGCCGAAGGTTCCTTTCCTGGCCTAGCCATTGGAGTGTACGTTGCGTTAGCTTGCCTCCGATCGCCCTCGATTATCAGAATCAGGGGCGAGACGGGCCCGTGCATACGATTCGCGCGGAGCGCTCAAAGTATTAGAATCCGCAATCGTTGGAGGGTTGGAGGGGCAGCATGAACATCTACGTGGTTTACGACAGCGAAGACGGGCATACGGAGGCGCTCGCCCATTCGATCGCCCAAGGGGCGAGGGGAGTTCAAGGAGCGAGGGTCCATCTGCACCATGTGGAGCGGGCGGACGTGCGAGAGCTGGACAAGATGGACGCCATTATCTGGGGGTGTCCGGGGCACTTCGGGAGCATCAGCGCGGGGCTCAAGGCGTGGATCGACAAGCTTGGCTATCTATGGGCGCACGGCAAGCTCGTCGACAAGCTCGGGGCCGTCTTCTGCACGACGGCCACCGAGCACGGCGGCATCGAAGCGACCATGCTGAATCTGATCACCCCGATGCTGCATCAAGGAATGATAATCGTCGGGCTGCCGGCGACGGTGCCGGAGAACGCGCTGTACGGGTCGTATTACGGGGTCGGCATCACGTGCCGGCTGGAGGACTCGCCCGACGACCCCCCCAACATGCCGACGGAGGACGATCTGGCGCTGGGCCGGGCTCTCGGCAGACGGGTCGCCCAGCTGACGGCGCGGTTCGCCGCCAAGCGGGAGGGATAGGCGATGCTGGTCATCGGTTACGCCGTCTTCGCGATTCTCGTCATCGTCATTCTCATCGTGTTCAACGTGAAGGCTTCGAAGCGGGCCGCGAACGGCAAGGAGCCGAATCCGATCGCGGTTCCGGAGGACCTCTCGGACCGGGAACGGCCTCCGGGAGGCGCGAAGCCCGAGCCTCTCGAGACGCTCGGGACGGAGAGTGCCGCGGGGAATCGCTCGGAGGACGGATTGGATCCGGGGTTGGAAAAGGAGGGGGCGGCCGCGCGTCCGGATCCGGCGGACGGGGAAGCCCGCGCCGGCGAAGCTCCCCGAGACCGGGGCGCGGGGACGCCGTCCGCCGGTCGGGACGAACCGGATGCCGATTCGCGGCTCTCGCAGCGGAGCGGGGCGTGGACCCGTACGAACGACCGGCACTTCCGGCAGGCGCTGCGGCAGCTGAAGACGGGAGCGGACGAATCCGAGCCGCATGCGAACGAAGCGCTTCAGCAGGAGAAGATTATCTCCGATACGGAATACCGCAAGGCGCTGCATAATCTGCGGAAGCCGAAGGACGACCGTCCGTAATCGGGCGCGAACCTCTCGGAATCGTTGTCCATACGGGAGGGACGGATAGATGCCGGGCATCGATTCGTTCCTTTTTGGCATGTTTTCCCGCCGCGAACTGTGCTAATCTGGGTCTATATGCCGGTTGTCGGGAGGGGGAGGCGAATGGCGGGCCATCCGGCCTATATTCTCTATACGGTTCTGATGGGGATCGCCTTGCTTATTGGCGGAATCGCCTTGCTGGCGTCGCGAAGGAACAAAGTTGTTTTTCGCGTATTTGTGGCGTCGTTGCCTGTTTTTCTGGCGGTTCAATGCTATTATTGGATCCCGGACGCGAACCGGTATGCCAAGGGCTACCTGTTCCCGAGCCGCACCTACAGCTGCGCGGACGCCGAGGAGCTCAGAGACCTTGTCTTGCCGCTGCCCCGAAGAACGGTGCTGACGGGGAAGGAAGACGCCTGTTCCCCGAATTATGCGACGCCTTGGGGAATCGAGGCTTACCGATCCTTTTATAAGGACGAATTGGAAGCTCTTCGAAGCCGGGGGGTTATCCGCGAATATCGGTACATAGAGGCGAAGGAGTCGGGAAGGACGGTTCGCTGGAGTTATGTGGCGGTGCTTCCGTCGGGTTCGGAGCTCGAGATCCTCCTTCGCGAAGCGGAAGGGAGCGGGCTGATGACGATCGACTACAAAGAGAACCAGGGAACTCCGTCGGCGTGAAGTTCCCTGGTCCTGGATGGTTGCACGGCTTCTAGGCCGATTAGAAAAGAAACTCGTCCGGATTCGGCCCGAAGCGGCGATTCTCGTTCAGCGCGTCGATCCGAGCCATGTCCTCTTCGGATAATTCGAAGTCGAACAGGTCCGCGTTCTCGGCGATGCGCGTCGGGGTGACCGACTTCGGAATGGTGACGACGCCGTGCTGCAGGTCCCAGCGAAGGACGACCTGGGCCGGGGATTTGCCGTGCTTCGCGGCGATCTCCTTCAGCGTCGGGATGTCGAGATTGCCCTGCATGAGCGGACTCCAGGCTTCGAGCTGGATGCCGTTCTCCTTGCAGTAGGCGAGCAGTTCCTTCTGGGTTAGAAGGGGATGGAACTCGACCTGGTTGACCATCGGCGCGATCTCGCTCGCTTCCGCCAGCTTCCGCAGATGATGGACGTGGAAGTTGCTCACGCCGATGGCGCGCACGCGGCCGTCCGCGTACAGCTTCTCGAACGCGCGCCACGTCTCGACGTACTTGTCCTTGCCCGGCCAATGGATGAGCAGCAGGTCGATCACGTCGATGCCGAGCCGCTCGCGGCTCTCCTCGAAGGCGGCCAGCGTCCGGTCGTAGCCTTGATCCTCGTTCCAGATCTTCGTCGTGACGAACAGCTCCTCCCTCGGCACGCCGCACGTGCGGATCGCTTGGCCGACGTCGGCTTCGTTGCGGTACACCTTGGCCGTATCGATGCTCCGATAGCCGGCTTTAACGGCCGCGTGGATGGCGCGTTCCGCTTCTCCTTCCGCCGTCACCTTCCAGACGCCGAGCCCCACCCTGGGCATCTCGACTCCGTTGCGCAGCTTCGTCTTCGTTCCGATGGATAACGTCATGGAATTGTCCCTCCTGGAATAGATAGCGATTATGGAATTGAGTTGGTTCTCGTTAGATGAACAGAGCGAGGAACGCCTCGCGGTCGACCGGGCCGAAGTAGAACGGCAGATCGACTTCCGCGAGCGCCGCTTCGATCGACGGGCGGTCGTAACGAACGCCGACCAGCCGGCTCGTCACGTCGGACACTTCCCCGCGGCCGAAAAAGTCTCCGTAGACGGCCGCCTCGCGAATCTCTCCCTTTTCTACGTTAAGACGCACGTCGAACGTGCCCGCGCCCTCGATTCTTCTCACCTGCTGCACGTTAAACGCCGGCGACAAGCCGTAGTTCCAATCCCAGCTGCGATAGCGGCTGTCGGCCAGTTCGCGCACGGCGTTCCAGTCGTCCTCGCCCAGCTTGTACTCCGGAATGTCCGTGCCGCCGAAGATCGATTCGAGCACGAACCGCTTGAACTCGCCGATCGTCATCGGCTCCCGCAGAAATTCCGCGATGTTCGCGACGCGGCTGCGCACCGACTTCGTCGCCTTCGATTCGAACTTGAGCGGGTTCGCCTTCAGGGCCGAAGCGACGTTCTCCATATGCGAGTCGAACAGCAGGGTGCCGTGGCTGAACATGCGCCCCTTGGTGGAGAACTGGGCGTTGCCCGAGATCTTCCGCTCGCCGACCTGGATGTCGTTGCGGCCGCTCAGCTCGGCTTCGACGCCCAGTCTCCGCAGCGCCTCGACGACCGGAGCCGTGAATTTGCGGAAGTTGTGGAACGACTGCCCGTCGTCGCGGGTGATGAAGCTGAAGTTGAGGTTGCCGTGATCGTGGTAGACGGCTCCTCCGCCGGACAGCCGGCGAACGACGTGGATGCCGTGCTCGCGAACGTAGTCCGCGTTCACTTCCTCGGCGGTGTTCTGGTTTTTGCCGATGATGATGGACGGTTCGTTGATATAGAAAAGCAGGTAATCGTTCTCCGCCGGCAGCTTGCGCAGAATGTACTCCTCCAGCGCCAAGTTGAGCGCGGGATCGTGGCCGTTGCCGTTGTCGATGAACAGCATCTCTTCGTTCCTCCTTCTTGCCGGATTCGCCGATGGGCGTATTCCTTTATTTTACGGCACGATCCGGTCGAGAACAAATGGGCTCCGCCAAGGGGAGGAAGGAGTTGACTTTCGCGACTCGTCATAATAGAATGGGTTTACGTAAAAATTAATTTTTAGGTGATTCCGATGGATTCGTTGCCCGCCATTGCCGAAGTGTACCGCCTCGAGACGCCCGAGCAGGCGCTCGCCCTGCTCAACCCGATCCGCGCGGACATTCTCCGGCTGCTCGCCGAACCGGCTTCGGCTTCCGAGGTGGGCCGGCAGATGGGAGAAGCGCCGCAGAAGATCAACTATCACTTGAAGAGCCTCGAGAAGGTCGGTCTCGTGAACCGAAGCGGCACCCGCCAGGTGAAGAATCTGATCGAGGTGCTGTACCGGGCGGTCGCGAAGACGTACGTCATTCCCGACTCGTTCGGCTGGTCGGAGGAGCTGAAGAACCGCATGACGGATCAAGGCGCTCTCCGCCAGCTGCTCAACGTGTCGGAGCGGCTCCGCCAGGACGCGCTTAAGCTGATGGAAGCTTCGGACGCGCAAGAGGAAGTGCCGAGCGCCGTCGTGGAGACGGATCTCGCCCTTCCGGACGAGGAGACGCGGCAGGCCTTCCTTCGCGATTACGCGGAGGCGGTCCGGGCCGTCGTGAAGCGATACCATGCGAAGGGGGCCGCGGATTCGGACGGCGCGTTCCGCGCCGTGCTGGCCGTCTATCCCCGCGTCGATCAAGGAGGAGGAAGCGGGCATGAGTAGCAGGAACGAGACCGGCGATATCCTGATCTGGGAGCGAAGGGTCGCGAACGGGAAGGAAGCGCAGGGGAAAGACGCAGACTGGAAGCACGCGGTCGGTAAGGACGCGGTCGGAAAGGCTGGGGCAGGGAAGGACGCTGCAGGGAAGGCTGGGGCAGAGAAGGACGCTGCGGGGAAGGCAGCTCCAGGGAGGGCTGCGGCAGGGAAGGCTGCGATCGGAAACGAAGCGGGCGACAAAGCCGTCATCGGCGAAGCGACCGTGCGGACGGTCCCGCTCGGCGACGAAGCGGATGCCGAAGCGGCTCCGGCGCTTCGGATCGTCTCTTCCGGCTTCGGCGAACGGACTCGCGAGACGGCTTCGGCTCGCCTGCAGACGGCGCGCGCCGGCATAAGGATGAGCATGAGCGCAAGCTTGAGCATGAATCTGCGGAACGCGGCCTGATCGCTGGCTGCATTCTAGCCCAGGAGGGAGATTATCATGAGTTACGTACCCGTCGTCGTCGAACAGACGAACAAGGGAGAGCGTTCGTACGACATTTATTCGCGGCTGCTGAAGGACCGGATCGTCTTCCTCGGCTCCGCGATCGACGACGATACGGCCAATGCCGTCGTCGCCCAGCTGCTGTTCCTCGCCGCGGACGATCCGGAGAAGGACATCCATATGTACATCAACTGTCCGGGCGGATCGACGACCGCGGGTCTCGCCATCTACGATACGATGCAGTACATCAAGCCGGACGTCTCCACGATCTGCGTTGGCTTCGCCGCCTCGTTCGGAGCCGTTCTGCTCGCGGCGGGCGCGAAGGGGAAGCGGGTCGCGCTGCCGAACGCCGAGATCATGATCCATCAGCCGTGGCTGAGCGGCGGCTTGAAGGGCCAAGCGTCGGACATCGCCATCCACGCCGAGAACATCATCAAGACGCGCGACCGGCTGAACCGGATTCTGGCCGAGCGCTCCGGCCAGCCGCTCGAGAAGGTAGCGAAGGACACGGACCGCGACTACTACATGACCGCGGAAGAAGCGCAGAACTACGGGCTCGTCGACCGCGTGCTGGCCTAAGGCCGGCCGGCGGCAATGCCGGCCCGTCGGGACCGCTTGAAGGCATTAGGCCTTCAGCGGTCCTATTGGCATGCCGACGGAAACGAACCGGCGCCGCACTCGCAATCGAGCGCTGGTCCAGCTCCCCGTTAATACCGCAGCTGCCGCTCGGAGTAACTCCAAAAAAAAGCAGAACAACAGCTCGTCGAAGACCCTCAAACCGTTGGAGATACTCGAAAAAGTAGAACAACAGCCCACCGGAGAGCCTCAAACCGTTGGAGATACTCGAAAAAGTAGAACAACAGCCCACCAAAGAGCCTCTAACCGTTGGAGATACTCGAAAAAGTA
>NZ_JACJVR010000057.1 GCF_014212175.1 Cohnella xylanilytica
CTGGAAGAGCTGCTGGCGCGGCACGACGAAGCCGCGCTCTCCCTCGAGCACGAGCGCGCGCAGAAGGCGCTGCTCGAGCTGGAGGCGGCGCGCACGGAGCTGCTCGACCGGCGCGGCAGACTGGCCGAGCAGCTGGAGAGGCTGCGCCGCGAGGCCGAAGCCGAAGACCGGCTCTTCGAGCTGGGACAGCTGAACGCCGAGTTCGAGACGCTGGCCGACCGGTACGCCGTCCTGTCGCTCGCTTCGGAGCTGATCCGCCGAACGAAGACGACGTTCGAGGAGGAGCGCCAGCCCGAGGTGCTCCGGCGGGCGTCCCGTTACTTCGCCGAGATGACGGGCGGAGCCTACGCGAGAATCGTCGCGAAGGGAGAAGGGGAAGCGCTGCTGGCCGAGACGAAGGACCGGAGGACGATCGACGGCTCCTTCCTCAGCCGGGGGACGAAGGAGCAGATGTATCTGGCGCTGCGGTTCGCGCTCGCCGGAGCGACCTCTCCCAGCCAGGCGCTGCCGCTTCTGCTCGACGACCTGTTCGTCCACTTCGACTCCGGCCGGCTCGGCCGAACGGCCCGGGTGCTTGGCGAAGTGGCCGAGGAACGCCAGGTCGTGCTGTTCACGTGCCACGAGCATGTCGCGGACGCGATCCAAGCCGCCCTCCCGCGAGCGGGGATCGTCCGGCTGCTCAGGAGGGAGACCTCGGGCGAAGCTTCCGGTCCCGCCCGATAAGCAGCATCCAGCCGAGGCTCAGCATCCCGAACAAGGGGTACAAGGTCGACAGCAGGGGGCCGAACCCGAACTGCCCGGCGGCGAAGCAGAACATGAGCACCCCGAACGTCAGCCAGGCCTTGCTCACGTTCAGCCGCTCCTGCAGCTGCAAGGTCAAGCCGTAAATATCGGCGACCAGCGTCGTGAAGATCTCCATGAAGATGAGGAACACGTAGATGTAATGCACCCAAGGTCCGACCTCGCGGGCGATGCCGCCCATCGGAATGTCGAACTGCTGAACGCCCGGCATCCGCGACGACAGCGTCACGTGCCCGGCGAGCAGCATCGCCCCGATGCCGAGGCCCCCGAGCCAGGCGCCGCGCCGCAGGACGACCGGGTCGGCGACGGACGCTCCGAGGGGAACGAGTACCGCCTGCGCCATCGAGAGGTTGAAGGCGGCATACAGGAACGGGGACATCCAGGCCGCCCAAGGCGATTGGTCCGTCTCGAGCGACAGCCACCGGTCCGATCCCGGGGCTTGCAGCGTATGGACGACGAGCACCGCCGTGAACGCGATCATAACCGGCACGACGATCGTGTTGACGGTCAGGATGGCGTTCATCCCTTTGCGCAGCAGCAGGAAGCAGACGAACATCGTGAACAGAAGACCGGTCTGATAGCTTAACGAGAGATGTTCGGAGAAAATCGATCCCGCGCCCGCGAGCATGACGGCGTTGACGCCGAGAAGCACGATCAGCATCAGGTGGCTGACCCACGTCCCCATCCGATCCCCGAACAGATGCTTGTTCAAGTCTTCGTACGACCGCATCTTCAAGTCGGCGGCGAGCAGCATCATCTTGGCGCCGAGCCAGACGAACAGGATCGTCGAGGCGGCGATCATCAGCCCGCCCCAATGGCCGAAGCGGGTGAAGAACTGCATCACCTCCCGCCCGGTCGCGAATCCCGCGCCGACGACGGTGCCGATAAACGTAAACGCGATTTGCAAACTACGGCCCCAACGCTTCATAACGGAACCTCCCGAAGCGGTTTGTCCGCCTTCCTCTTCTTAAGCTATGAGAGGAGTCGGACATGCATGACTCGGGAGAGCCGGTTAACCGTTCGGGAATTCGGAGAAGATACCTTTGACCTTACCATTCACGCTAACCGTATTCATAGCAACTCTCTTCTGCATTATCCGCAAGCCCCGCCGCTGGCACGAAGCCGCCTTCGCCGCCCCGGCCGCCGCGCTTCTTCTCGCCTTCGGGGTCATCGACCTCGGGGACGCTTCGTATATTTGGAGCCTGGTCTGGAATGCGACGCTCTCCTTGATCGGGATCATGGCGCTCACGGCGCTTTTGGACGACAACGGTTTTTTCCGTTGGGCGGCCCTGCACGTCGTTCGCAGATACCATCGCCATCCGCTCCGGCTGCTCGCCGGCTTCGCGGTTCTGTCGTGCCTGATCACGACGTTCTTCAACAACGACGGAACGGTGCTCATCATGACGCCGATCGTTCTGGAGGCGACGGCGCTGCTCGGAATGGGGACGAAGGCGAGAATCGCCTTCCTGCTCGGGGTGGGGTTCATGGCGGATACGGCCAGCGCGACCCTGCTCGTCAGCAATCTGACCAACATTCTGACGTCGGATTACTTCGGCATCTCCTTCGGGGACTACGCCCGGCACATGGCGTTCCCGGGACTTGCCGCTTCCGCGGCCACGGTCGCCGTTCTTCTTATCGCGATGAGACGGACGATCGCCCGCGATGCGGCATCCGCTCCGGCCGATCGGGTCTATCCCGAACCGATCAGCGCGATTCGCGACCGCGCGCTGTTCGGATGGTCCTGGCTTGCGCTGGCCCTCATTCTGGCCGGGTACCTGCTGTCCGAACGGCTCGGCCTTCCCGTCTCGTTCATCGCCTGCGGAGGGGCGCTGGCTCTGTGGCTCGCCGGGCTCCTGCGGCGAAGCGTCGACACCGGACGCCTCGTCCGAAGAACGCCTTGGCTCATCGTCGTCTTCGCCTTGGCGATGAACCTTGTCGTCTACGCCCTTCACGTTCAAGGGGCGACGGATTGGTTCCCGGCTCTGCTCGAACCGATCGCGCAGGGCGGAACGGCCTCGGCCGTATTCGGCTCGGGCCTGCTGTTCTCGCTGCTCGCGGCGGCGTCGAACAACCTGCCGGCCGTGCTCGTCTCGTCGCTCTCGATCTCCCAGACGGGAGACCCCGGCGTGCTGCCGTTCGCGAGCCTCATCGGGCTGTCGGTCGGCGCGAAGCTGACGCCGATCGGGTCGCTCGCGACGCTTCTGTGGCTTGGATTGCTTCGAAGGGACGGAGTGGAGATGACCTGGGGGCAATATCTGAGATACGGGCTGACGCTGACGCTGCCCGTGCTGCTCGTCTCGCTCGGAGCGCTGTGGCTGCAGACGGCGCTCGGGGGTTAGCCCGTCTCGCCGATCAGCTTGACCGACAAGACGTTCTGCGTGGACGGGTCCAGGTCGATCTTGACCATTCCGCCGGCCACGCTCTTCGACAAGACGCGGGATTCGGACGTGAAGGGAACGCCGAGTCCCTCCGCCGCCCGTTCGCCGCCGCCGCCGATTCGAATGCCCTCCAGACCCGTCGAAGCGGAGGGAGAAGCGACCTCGACGAAGACGACCGAGCCGTTCGGCGCGAATCCTACGCTGATGCCCTCGTATTCCTGGATGCGGACGGAGCCGTCGCCTTCCGGCAATTCGTACTGCTGCAAGGGGGCGCCGAGCTTGTCCGCCACGGCTTCGCCGCTCATGCCGAGGCCGATGCCCGCGAGCGTCGGATGCTCGGAGTCGAAGGGAGCGTCGTCGTCGCCGGCTTCCTCTTCCTTACCGCCCGGTTCGGCGCCCGCCGCGTCGACCCCGGGTTTGCCGTGATCCGGGACGGCCGTTCCGGAGGAGGAAGGAGCCGTCATCGGCGAGGCGGCCGGAGTGGCCGACGAAGGAGGGGGCGGACTGCTCCGCACGATTCCCGCCGCGGACGAAGGATCGGCGGAAGTTCCCCCATGGCCCGCGCTAGAGCATGCGGCCAGCGAAGCGGCCAGAACGAACGCGCCGACCGCTCTTGCGGCCGTCATGGACGACAGGTGCATCGGACATCCCTCCTTTCCGCTTTTTCTATTATTTAGGACTAATTCACATCCCCAAAAGTTTCGGTCCCCGTACGACACTTATCGAAAGGGTTCTTAAGACTCAGGGATTAAGAGGGACGTTGGGACTATAGTACCTGCCCGGCCGGCCGCGTCTCGGAGGGGCGAATCGGCGTCGAATCCGGTTGCGCGGACGGCGGGGATTATGATACGTTATACGGAAAAGAATGGACGGTGAAGAGCGGCATGGATATTTTAAAGGAAAGAATTCTCCGGGAAGCGACGGTCGTCAACTCGGGCGTACTTAAGCTCGATTCGCTCCTCAACCATGGAGTCGACCCCCAGCTGACGATGGAGATGGGCAAGGAATTCGCCAGACGGTTCGGAGACGAGCACGTGACGAAGGTGATCACGGTGGAATCCTCGGGCATCCCGGTCGCGTTCGCCACCGCGCTTACGCTCGGGGTCCCGCTCGTGTTCGCGCGCCGGAAGAAGACGCTGCTCGGAGACGCGGACGCCTATATCGAGAGGGTGCCTTCGTTCACGAAGGGGATCGTGACGGATCTGATCGTCTCCCGGCATCTGCTGGACTCCCAGGACTCGGTCTTGTTCATCGACGACATTATCGCCAACGGCGATGCCGCGAGAGGGCTTCTCAAGATCGTCGAGCAATCCGGCGCGAAGGTCGCCGGCATCGGCATCGTGCTCGAGAAGTCGTTCCAGGCGGGCGGGAAGGCGCTTCGGGAGCTCGGCTACAAGTTCGAGTCCCTCGTCAAGATCTCGTCGCTCGAGGACAATTCGATCACGTTCGAATAGCCCGGAATCGGCATCGGGAACGTTTCCCAAGCCCAATGTGGGACCGCGTCTCTTTTCGGATATGCGTTCCATGCATTATAATAGGGTTATTCGCAGAGGGGAGGCGAGCAGGATATGGCCAACAACGTTAACCTGTCGGAAGAGTACTTCGCGAACAAATTGGACGAAGCCAAACTCCATTTCGAGCGCGCGCTCGACTGCAAGCACACCGAATTCGACGATCTGTATCCATACATGATCGAGCATCCGCAATTTTTCTGGTACAAACGTTACGTCGCCTGGTCCGAGCTGCTGACGATCGTGAAGCTGTGCGAGGATCTCGAGCTTCCGTGGACGGAGCGGTTCACGGAGCGTCAAGCCGAATACGTTCGCAATCGCGTCATGTCCAGCAAGGTTCTCGACTACTGGTACGAGACGAACGAGACGCGGGAGCATGTCGGGTAACCGAAGCGATCCGCTATTCCAAGAACCCGCCCGGGCGCCTGAATGGTCCGGAGCGGGTTCTGCTTCATCTACGCGAGATAACCGCCGTGAGCGATAAGGGGAAGGATACGATGACCGAGGAACAATTGGACAAGTACCGGCTCGAGGGGACGAAGGTTCGCGTCGTGCGCGACGCGCTCGAGATGAACGACGTCGTCGGCTTCGTCGTCGCCTGGGACGACGAGAGCGTGCTGATCCGCCGGCCGAACCGCCGAGTCGTCAAGCTGAAGCGCGATTACGTCATGGTGGAGGCGAGCGCCCCGCGCCCGACGCTTGAGCTATAAGGCCCTGACGATGGCAAGCCAGACGAAGCCCTGCGGCTTCGGCGAACCCGTATTAACTGAAAATTAGAACTTCCCCGGATCGCTTGACTTCATTTCCGGCCGCGTGCTAATATAAGACTCGTGATTGCGACGGACAAGCCCGCCGACAGCGGCGACAACGGCGATTCGAAGCAAGACGATATGCGGTCGTGGCGGAATTGGCAGACGCGCTGGATTCAGGTTCCAGTGGGCTAACCCCCCGTGGAGGTTCGAGTCCTCTCGACCGCACCAATATTACGAATGAGGCCCTGCAGAGCATCTCTGCAGGGCATTTTATTTTTTCTCAGCCGCCGAACGTAGCCGCTTGTATGCTTCCTGTTCTTATTCAGCCGTTCCTCATGAACGAAGGTAGAAGCTCTATCAGGCCGCTTAATCGGATGAGCCGGCGTGCCATGTCTTTAGCATCTCTTGGGCTTTAATCGGATCTTCCATCAGCAGAGTCCGATACTCCAGCATCTTGTTCAGGATGTCCAGCATTTGGTCGTATTCTTCCTTCTTGCTCTCGATCTCCTTCTTCTTGCCGCGAATCCAATCAATAATTTGCTGATTCGTGCGCGCATTGTTGTCGAGGTCCTGCAAGACTCCCTTCAGTTCAGCCAGCGAACAGCCGATGGACTGGAACTTCTTGACGAGCTTCAACCGCTCGACAGCCTCTTCCGAATAGTTGCGGTAGTTATTGCTTTCCCGCCGGACGTGCCGATCGTCCAGCAAGCCTTCCTTTTCATAATAGCGGATCGTATGGATCGTTAATCCCATCCTGTCCGCCAGTTCCTGAATTTTCATGAACCCTCTCTCTCCTTTGGACCGCTTGCCCTAGAGTTCACTTCATAGTTTATGCTTAACTTGTATAAAAAGTCAACTCATGAAGGAGGCTATCAGGATGCATGTTTTTGTTACGGGAGCAACCGGGTATGTCGGTTCCGCCGTCGTCCGGGAGCTGATCGGCGCGGGACATACGGTGACGGGGCTTTGCCGTTCGGAAGAGAGAGCCGCGGGATTAAAGGCGGCCGGAGCCGAAGCGGTGTACGGTACGCTGGACGATCTCGATACGCTGGGCAGAGCCGCCGCGGCTGCGGACGGCACGATTCATCTGGCGTTCACCAACGACTTTTCCGACTTCGAAGGCGCGCTGGCATTGGATTTGCGAGCCGTTGAAGCCATGGGAGCGGCGCTTGAGGGCTCCGGCAAGCCGTTCATTACGACGGCTCACGCCAACGGACATGCCGTGGATCAAGCGGTGCTCGCCATGGCGGAGCGGGGCGTTCGGGCATCGATCGTCTTGCTTGCGCCTTCCGTGCACGGCGAAGGCGATAAGGGATTTGTGCCGATGATGATCGACATCGCCCGAGCGAAGGGCTTCGCCGCCTATATCGGCGACGGAACGAATCGCTGGCCGGCGGTTCACCGCCTGGATGCGGCGGTTCTGTACCGACTGGCGCTGGAATCCGCCCCGGCGGGCTCGCGGCTGCTTGGCGCCGGCGACGAAGGCATTCCGCTCCGCGAGATCGCCGCGGTCATCGGGCGGCATTTGAACGTGCCGGCGGTCAGCCTGACGCCTGAAGAAGCGGCCAATCATTTCGGCTTTCTAGGCGCCATTGCGGCAATGGACCTCACTGGCTTGTACAATGCCGCGCAGGCGAGTCTGGCCACGCGGGAGCTTCTGGGCTGGAAGCCGATGCAGCCCGGTCTGATCGCCGATCTCGAACAAGGGCATTATTTTGCATAAAAAAAAGAGGATTCGCGGTAATCGGTTGAGGAAGATTCAACGTCCAAACAAATGGCTGCGAGCGTCAGCGCGATCGACCGAATCAGCCAAAGACAAGGCAGCCCGAAGGTCCCGCTGCGGACTTTAGGGCTGCCTTTTTCCTCTTATTTGACGGCCGAGATCAGGACGGAAGCCGTTCGCCGGCGGTACTTGTTCAGCAGCCGGACGTTGTCGTAAAGCATCTGGATGGCGGCGGGGTCGCGGTACAGGAGGGGATCGACTTCCTGGGCCGGGTCCGTATCCTTCGCGGGGGCGAAGCCGTCCCGGATGAGCGATACCCGGATTCGGCGGAACCGGCAGCGCCGCGCCAAGCCTTCCCATTCCCGCGCCGTCCGCAGGTGGCGCAAGCCGTAGAACGCGGCCAGATCGCGGCATTGGGCCGGCTTCGTGCGTCTAACGAAGGCCAGCTCGCGATCCAGCAGCCGTCCGTTCGGCCTCAGCACCCGGTTGTATTCGCGGAATGCCCGATCGCCCTCGACGAACACGCTGACGGATTCCACGAAGACCAGATCGAACGACCCGTCGGGAAAAGGAAGGGAGGCCGCGTCGCCGAAGGCGAAGCGTACCCGGCTCCCGGTTCGCAACGCGCGCCTCTTCGCCTTCTCCAGCATGGCCGGATTGCGGTCCACGGCGGTGACGTCGCAGCCTAGCCGCGCCAAGTGGCAAGCGGATCTTCCGGTGCCGCACCCGACTTCCAGCACGCGCGCCCCGGACGGAAGGCGGATCCGGCTAAGCAGCCGCCTCGTCGCCTCGAAGCCGCCGGGGTGGGCGCTTCCCTCCCCCGCTCGCGCCAACAGATCATGGTAATCCAAGGGCCTCGCCTTCCTCCTTCCCGATCGAAGCTTGCGATTGTTAGACGAATTCATCGGAATAATAGGCGATCGAACAGGCCGAATCGCGGAGGCGGCCATATTTTAACCAAGGGAAGGGGAGGAGAACACCAGCCCCCCGAAGAAAGGAGGGGATCGCTTGTATCCCATTTCTCCCATTTGCGCCGAGACCGTTACCCCTCATATCGGGAGGCGCGTCTGCGTCGTGATGAACGACGGAGTCCGACACGTCGGATTCCTTCGCGGCATCGATGGCGGCAAACTCTATTTGGAACCGGACGAGGGCTTGACGCTGGCGTCGGTGAAGAACCGTCCTCGCAAAAGTCCGAAACGAGGGAAGGCCCGTACCAGCGCGCTATGGGGATATCCTTTCGGTTGGGGATTCGCCGCATTCGACATCGCTCTGATCGCCACGCTGTTCTTGCTCCCGTTCTTTTTCATCTGAATGAACGTCAGCGGATGCATGACCGCAAGCCATCCGACTCCGCACGGACAGGTGGTGATAGGTATGGGTTACGCGGTTGGTGGAGCTGCCAGCTGTGCAGGCTACGGAATGGGCGCAGCAGCGTTCGCTCTGGTGCTGTTCATTCTGCTCGTCATCATTCTTCGCGCCGGATACGGAGGCTACTAATCCGACGCCTTCCTCATCCTACGGACAGGTGGTGATAAGTATGGGATACCCGGTTGGCGGCGGCGCCGGCTACGGCATGGGAGCGGCCGCGTTCGCTCTGGTACTGTTCATTCTGCTCGTCATCATTCTGCGCGCGGGCTACGGAGGCTACTAAGATCCGGAGTCGTCTAAGCGTCGGCCGACGGACGATTCCCGGACCGGGAGTCGTCCTTCCGCCTCGAAGCTGTCGCCGGCACGGTCCGGCGGCAGCTTTTCCTTATAGGAACTTGCCGAGCCATACGTTGGGACGGCTGGCGGTCGGGTAGGCCGGAGTGACGAGCCCGTGAAGATTGAACAGCGTCGGCTCTCCGCACTTCGCGCAATAAGCGGCCGTCTTCGCATTCACGAAGCTGCAGCCCTTCTTGAGCGGCCCATGGGCGTCGAAGCAGCGGTTCTGCAACGGCGCGCCGCAATCCGTGCAATATTTATCGTTCTCATCGGGCATCTTGAAGCAGCGTACGCAAGGCTCAAGCTCCTCTTTCTTCGCCATGATCGTCTCTCCTTCCGCCGGTTCTCTTCTCTCCCGCGACTCCTTCTACAGAGCCTGGCCCTGAATGGAAGTGGCGGGTTCGATCTCGCTGTTGGGGTTGTCGATCAAGTCGTTATCGAACACGGTCGCGACAAAACCCGTCTGGATGTTGGCGCCGTACATTTGACCGTCGCCGAAGTTCGTCTTGCCGTTCAAGCTCCACCCGGTCTGAGACACTTCCCCGATCGCGACGACGGATCCTCTGTTCAGGGCGTTGATGTTAATGGCCCCAGCGGCCATGGATATAATAACGGCCAAAGTTCCACCTCCGGGCAATTCGCCTATACCGTTATCGTATGCCCGATGCGGCCGACGGTTACAAACCGGGAGCTATCCGGTTACGGAGCGGGGTCGGCGCCGGCCGGCGGATTCTTCTGGACGATCTGGACGCTGCTGGCGGAAGGTCCCGATCGATCCAGCACGTTCTGCTGCACGACGATCGGATTGTCGACGGCATCGTCGTCGAATACGACGTGGATCGATCGGCTAATATGGTTGCTTCCGAAGTTTTTGCCTTCCCCGTAATTGTTCTTCTTGGCCGTTCTCCATCCCAATTGCTTGATGTCTCCGATGTCGATGGCGGAAGCGTTCGCCGCCGAGTTCACGTTGACCGATCCGAATTCGACGGCGGATTGCCGCGCGGAGCCGCCGGCTTCGGTCAATGCGATGAATCTCGCGTCGCGGACAGGCATGTCGATCGCGTCGGAATCGCGCACCACGCTTACGGATCCCGACAGGACGGAATCGCTCAGGCTGCCGAAGCCTTGATTGCTCTTCTTGTACGCGGACCAGCCGATCGCTTCGTTCGTGCCGATGAAGATGCCCGAAGAGTCTTCGATGTTGTTGACGGAGATTTTATGGAACACGACGCACGCTTTCCGGTCGGACATCCTCATAGGGACGATTCCCCTTCCCGGACGAAGATCTCTCGGTAAGCTTCCGGTTCGCCGGATTTGGGCAGGCGAACTTCCAGGATTCCTCCGCGGAATCGGGCCAGAGTTCGGGAGGGATTGATCTCGCCGGGCAACGAGACGGTCTCGGACCGTTCTCCGGCTTCGAGCTTCAGCTTGGTTCGGCTGGCGAACAGCTTGAAGCCCTTCGGCAATTCGCCCTCGGGGAACCGGCACTGGACGAAGATGGAGAGATGGGTCTCGAACACCTCGCAATCGAAGGACGAGGCGCGGAAGGCAGGGGAGAAGGAGGGGCTCCCGATCCCATGCGCCATCGCCTTTTTAACCGCTCTATGCACGTAGTTCTCGATGCTGGCGCCGTCGAATTCCTTCCCGGCGAATGGAATTTGCTTCAGCAGGTTGCGATGGATCTCATCCCAATCCTGCGAAGAGCGCTGCCAACGGTTCATATGTCGCACGGCCTTTCCCGATGATTTTCAACCTATTTTATGTTGGCGCGGCCCGCCAGGATACCCTGCAGCCATTCGGGGACGTCCGCGCCGCCTAGCTGGAGGGCGTCCAGAACGTCGGAGTCGTTAAGCAGCGAACGGATGCCGGACACGAGGTTCCGGTCCCCGCTGACCGACCCGAAGCCTTGCGTCAATTTCTGATGGCTCTCGAACGCGGTCGGCCAGTTGTTGCCCATATTGATGCAGGATGCGTTCTCTACCGATCCGATCCGGATGGACCCGATCACGAATTGCGGGGACATAAAAGAAGCCAAGGCCATCACCTCCGGTTTTGTAGCCGAAAGCCGGTGGGCGTTCGGTGAAGGCCGGTCGGCGAAGCGGCCGTCTCGCCGTTCGCCGGCCCTGCGCCCGATGGCGGTTTGGGCTTCGGCGGGGCGGACGAGCCGGAATCCTTCGGAACGTTCGGCTTCAGCCCGAAGTTGTTGCCCAAATTCAGCGATCCGCTTAAGTGTTCGATCTCCAGGCCGTCGAACCGGAATTCCAGCTTCTCCAGGACGGGCCGTTCGATGACGACATGCTCGATGATCACTTGCGGAAGCTTATCCTTGATCTGCGCCAGCGCTTCCTCTACGCGCGCGAACCGGGCGTCCAGTTCCTTGAACTTGCCGTCCACTTCCTCCAGAACCTTCCGCTCCTCCTTGCGCCGCTTCCGGAACGGGCGCCTCACGTCCCGTACCGCTTTCCGCATCGGGTGTCGACGACGCGATTCTCGTCCGCGCTTCTGCTTGTCATGGCCCGATTCGCGCCCCCTTCGCAGGTTGGTCTTATGCGATTATATGTTCAGTCCCGAATCGGAATGTTCGTTTGCTTGGCGGATGCCTCGATCGGAAGCTCGACGACGAGAAGTCCCCGCGAATACCTGGCGACGACCCCCGTCTCCGAGACCGGCTTGGGAAGAGCGAGCGTTCTCTCGAATCGTCCGAAGAAGCGTTCCTTCACCAGGATCCGGTTGTCGGTGACCGGATAGAGACGCGGAATTTCGCCTTCGATCCGCAGCGTCTGTCCTTCGAGCCGGAGCTGGATCCGGTCGCGGTTCTCGAGTCCCGGCAGCTCGGCCAGCACCACGATCGCAGCGGCGTCTTGGTACATATCGATCCGGGGGCCCGTGACGGGAATGAGCTGTCCGATCTCTTGCCAGAAGTCTTCGCCCAGCACCTCGGAGGCTTCCCGGAAGTAATCGTTGGGCAGATTCGGTTTATCGTTGTCCAATACGGCCCCCCCTTTCCCCGCAATAGCGTTATCCATGACGAATTCCATACCTGCACAAGCGTACCGAATATCGGTCGCATAAGATGTACAATCGCGAATAAGAAGGAGACAAGCACGATGAAGGTCAAGAAGCGATATTCCGAACGGGACGTCAGACAATGGATGGGACAGCCGGTCTGCGTCGAGTTGAGAGACGGAAGCCGCTACGTCGGCTACATCACCAAGGTGGACAACGGCAGCTTCCGCTTGGCCGGGCCGATAGGAAGGAAGAACGTGAACCGGTCCTCGACCCGCCGGGCGGGCCGCGCGCGCGTATCCGGCTTCTTCCCTTGGGCGAACGACTTCGGCTTCGGAGGGGGCTTCGGCGGCGGTCTTGGCGGCGGCTTCGGAGGCGGAGGAATGAACCTCTTCGGCGCGAATCCGGGCTTCGGAGCGGCGCAGCCCGGATGGTTGGGACAGAACGGGGGCGCAGGCGGCGGACTAGGCGGAATCGGCGGACTTATGGGCATGTTCAAAAAATATTGGCCGGGCATCCAGATGGGCATCGGGATGATCAAAACCATCATGCCGCTGCTCGGCGGTCTGAAAATCTGATCCGCCCCGAGCCGGCCGTCTTCCCGGCCGCGCTTAATAAAACGGGTGCGGGTACGGGTTGATCCGGTCGGCGGTCAGCGGACGCTCCGCGTAGCCGAGCGCCGCCGGTATTGTTCGCAGCCGCTTCAGACCGTTCAGCCTGCGGAAGCGGTGCCCGAACGTCATCGGCAGCAACCCGGGAACGAGCGTTTTGACGGCGCGGAGTCCGTCGTCCGCGAGCTCCGGGGCGGTCTGGTCTATGGCGATAACGTCAAGCCCGTGCTTCAGGAAGGCCGCGAGAAGGCTCTTCAAGTCCCCGGTCAGGTCGGCCTGCCGCCGAACCGGCGCGAATTGCTCGGCGAATTCGCACGGCGCCGGGGACTCCCTTAGAAGGAAGGAGAGCCTTCCTTCCGCCTCGGGGAGGCCGTACAGCAGCGCATGGTCCTCCATTCGGACGACCCGCTCGGAGTCGTCCAGCATTCGAACGGCTTCTTCCCGGTCTTGCTCCAATCTGTCGCCGAGGAACCGGATGCGCCCGGCCGCCTCGAGCACGGCGCTTCGGGCGGCCCGCACCGGGTCCAAGCCGGCGCTGGCCGCGCAGATCAGGTTCGCTCCCGTCCGCTTCGTATTCTTCAGAACCGCCAGCAGGCTCGGGACTCCGTATTCCAAGGTCGCGTTGAACAGCAGCGTGTCGTAGCCGCAGGTCTCGCGCAGCAGGTTGACCATATGGGACAGTTCGGCGTCCCGAGCGGATTCCGGATCGAGCCGGGGAAGCGGGAGCCTCGCGTACCAGGTCATCAGGAAGGAATCCCGCTCGGCCGCTTCCAGCAGCCCGTACAGGATCGCCTCCTCCAGGCTTCCTCCCAAGGCGCAGCCGCTCGAGCCCTCGGCCGCGAACCGGCCTCCGCCGCCAGAATCGTAATAGACGAGCTGCTCGGGGACGAGGATCGGGCTCTGCCGGGCGAAGGAATACCCCCAGACCCAGTTCAGGACGAGCTCGTCGTCGAACGGCTCGAACTCGAAGTCCGGATCGGCGTACCGCTCCGGGTCGTACAAGCCTGTCGTCCGGGGATCGAGCGCCCGGTCGGCGAGCTGGCGGTAGCTCCCGGTCACGGCGGTCCGCTTGCCGCGGGGCGTCATGCCGCAGTAGCGCTCCAACCCTTCGAGGATGGCCATAGATCCGCACCGCTCGTAGGAATGGCCGCGGCCCGCCGACAGCTCGGCTCCGGCCGCGGTCGGCTGGACGGCGCCGACCGCGGCGAACGGCGCCTCGATGTCCGCGATCGTCTCCCGAAGGAGACCGGTCCGCTTATCCACGTAACGACCGATCAAGGCTTCGCCGAACGATCGGTCGAGCGCCCGGCAGCGATCCGATTCGGCGTCCGTTCGAAGTCTCGGCTTCAGTTCGATTCGCGCCGCCTCCGGCGAATCGTCAGGCACGCCGCCGCAGCAGGGGCAGAGCGGATTCGGGAGGAACTTGTGGAGCGAGCTCTCCAGCGTCTTGAGATCGATGCGGTAAATCGCGTTGTCGGTGCGCGCGGGGAAGCCTTCGAGAACGGAGAGCGCCTCCTTGGCGACGATATGGCCCATCTGGGCGATTCCCCGATCCGACGCCGCGGGAGCCCGCGGAACGACGCCGTGCAGGAGCAGGCTCATCAACGGTTCCGGGCTGCCGCCGAAGTCGTGGCCGCCCGCCAGCCGTCTCGCGTCCGCGCACCGCGGGCAGCCGGGCTTCCCCGGCTTCGCGAGCGGACCGACGAAGCCTTCGTCGAACGAGACGTAGGCGCCGATCCAAGGCAGGCCCGAGTCGCGAAGACGACGTTCGTCCGCCTCGGCGTCGTCGGGCCGCCAGTCGTCGCGAAGCGCCAGCGCCAGGTCCGCCCCGCGGGGAACGCCCGTTTCGAAGCCGGCCTGCCGGATGACGGCGCATCGGCCCGCCAGGCTCTCGCTTACGCCGTCCGCCAGCAGCCCCTCTCCGATAATCGCCACGACTCCCATCAAGGTCCCTCCTCCAGCACCAAGCCGAGCACTCCCGCGAATTCCCGTCTCAGAATGGGTTCCATGGCCAACTCGTAAATCGAGAGGCGGTACTTGTTCGCCATGACGATTCGAAGCGCGTCCTCCGCCAGACGGGCGGAAGACGGCTCTTCCGTCTCCGGAATGTCCAGCGGGGGCGCTTCTGCGGCGGCCGTCGTAGCCCGGACCTCGCGCCCCGCGGCCGGCGCCGCTCCGGGACGCGGGGGACAGACGCTCAGGAGAGCGCTCTGAAGCGCCGAACGCAGAGCTAGGGTGCGGTTGAGGCCGGCGCCGGCATGCCAGCGGCCGCCGGCCCGCACCCACATCGTCGGAAATCCGAGGCGATCTTCCCCTTCGCCCAAGACCGGCGGCGTCCCGAGCTCGATGGTCAGCGCCCGCCAGCAGTACCGGCAATGGACGTCTTCGATCGTCCCGAGCCGTCTCTCCCGAACCGCTGCGGGCCGAGCGGCGGCTGCCTTCTCCGCGCGGCGGGCCAAGCCCCGGCTCAGCGCGCGGTTGAACGCCTCCGGAACGGTTCCTCCCGCGCCGATGCCGAACCAGTCGTACGTTCGCGCCATCCGCTCTTCCGAGCCCGCCATTCGGGCGACGTACGCTTCGATGCCGGTTAGCCCGGCCTCCTTGCGGGCTTCCCGATGCGTCAATCCGGCGGCTATCTCCTCCGGGAGAAGCGAGGCCCCGTCGGCCGCCAGAGGATCGGCCGCCCGGACCCGGCATAACGATAGCGGAAGCTGCGCCAGGTCCCCTTCGTCCCATACGCGCAAGATGCCTGTCGCCGGCGACGTCAACCGGCCGATAACCTCCAACAAGCCAAGCTCCCCCGAGCCGTCCGGCTCGAGCCCCGATCTCGGTCCCGGTTCGGACGGACGCTCTATCCCGAGCTTCATCGGAGAGAACCGCTTTCCGCCGGCCAGGGGATGGGGGTGGAACGGGTGAAAGCTTCCTTCGGCGGTACGCAGATCGAGGAGATAAAGACGGTCCCTCAGGCGGGATCGTCCGGGCTGCGAACATTCAAGCCGCCATTCCGACGCCAGGACGTTGGCGAGCATCGCCGCCGTCCCGTCTTCGGCGGAATCCGAGTTCTCGCGGACCTGCGCGGGCAGGCGAAGGCGCCTCCAGGCGGCCTCCCAGCCCCAGCCGGAGTCCGGATCGGCGAGAGGTCCCGCCACCCCCGTGCCGCGCGCGATAACGGCGGGAAGCAGCGGAACGCGAGCCTGCCGGCACGCTTCCTCCAGTGCGGGCAGCTCGGCCGCGTCCCGTTCGCCGGCCGCGAACAACACCCATCGGGCCTCCCGGATCGCTTCGCCCCATGCCGGTTCGGCCGAACCCGACGCCGAGCCGGCCAAGCTTAACCGGACGGGGGTACAGCCTGTTTTCCGCAATTCCGTCTCTACGATCGTCAGAAGCGGGTCCGTTCCGACGAGCAGAACGGCCGAGCCGTCCTTCTCCGAACGGGAGCCGCCGCGGCCGTTGAAATTCAAGGTACCGTTCACCGTCCTCGCCGGTACTGGATCAGATACTACCTTATGATCGCGGGAAGCCGATTATGTTCTCTTGACGGCCGACAGGGAGTTCTCCCGGACGGACCCGAGGCTTGACCGGTCATTCAAGAGCGGGTTAGACTGGTTGAGACGATAGATTCCACCGAATCGAGAACAGGATGTCCGAAGAATGGATAGCTACGATATCGCCAGATTGGCCGGGGTGTCGCGGAAGACGGTTCAGCGCGTGCTGAACAACCCTTCCAGCGTGAAGCCCGAGACGCGGGAGAAGATTCTGCGCGTGATGGAAGAGCATCATTACGAGCCGAATTCGGCCGCGCGCAAGCTGTCCTCGCGCAAGTCGCATACGATCGGCTTGTTCATCGTACAGGACGCCGCCAAATACACGCTCCACACGGACGACCTCTTCTTCGGCGCCGTCATCGGAGCGATCATCAGCCGCTGCGCCGCGCTCGGCTACAATACGCTCGTCTCGATGGCGGACGTCTCCGCGCCCGCCCCGCTCTTCAGCATGTTCCGGCAGAAAAGCATCGACGGCGGCATCCTGGTCAGCTGGTCGGATCTTCGCGGGATTGTCGAGGAGATGCGGAAGGCGAACTACCCGGTCGGACTGTTCGACGAGGGTTTCTTCGGCGAAGCGCCGCAGGGCGTGCCCATTCCCCATCTGGATAACCGGGGCGGAGCCCGGGAGGCCGCCCGTTATCTGATCGGGCTGGGCCATCGCCGGATCGGCATCGTGACCGGCGACATGGCCAACAATACCGCGCGCGAGAGATTGCTCGGCTTCCGGGACGCTCTTGGGGAGGCGGGGCTGTCGCTCGCGGAGGAGCATGTCCATTACGGCGCGTTCACGGAAGAGGACGGCGTCGCCGCCGCCGAGAGATGGCTGAAGGAAGGCGCGCTGCCCGAAGCCGTGTTCTGCAGCAACGATCTGATGGCGTACGGAGCGCTGAAGACGCTCGCCAAGGCGGGAATCTCGGTTCCGGGCGACGTATCCGTCGTCGGGTTCGACGACCTGCTGATCTCGCAGTACACGAACCCGCCGCTGACGACGATGAGGGTTCCGAGAGTCGAGATGGCCGTTCAGGTCGCGGACCGGCTGATCGCCGGGCTGGAGAGAGGGGATACGGCGACGGAGGCCGACACTTTCACGGCTCGGCTCGTCGTCCGGCAGTCGTGCGCGCCTCGGGAGACGATCTGACAGACTTCGTCAAAAGAATCGATTGACAGCGGTTTCAGACTCGCGCTATATTGAATTCGTAATGTCCCACGTGGGCCAAAAATACGGGCTCGGCAGCCTGCTGCAGGGGAAATGACGTTCGCGGCGATCCCCGTCAAGTTTTGCATCCAGAAATGTCCCACGTAGGACAATTGCTTGAATCCATGTTTGCAAGCGATTGCAAAGGAGGAGTTGACCATCAAAGCGAATCGTTTGACGGCAAGAGCCGCATCGGTCGTCTTGGCCGGCATTCTGGCCGTCGGCCCCGTCGCGGCGGGAGCCGCAGACCCGGCCGCGGCGGCGGGAGGAAGCGGGAAGGCGGGCTCGGCTTCGGCCCCTCAAGCTTCCGGTCATTGGGCGGAAGCCTCCCTTGACCGCTGGTTGAAGGCGGGCATCATCCAAGGCTATCCGGACGGCACGCTCAAGCCGGAGAGGGCGGTCGCGCGCGCCGAGTTCGCCGCCGTCGTCAATCGGCTGTTCGGCATGACGCGGACATCGGCCGCGCCGATTCCCGATGCGCCGAGCGCGTGGGCGGCCAGGGAGATGTCCGTCGCCTTCGCGGCCGGGTACTTGTCGCCGACCTCCGCGGGCGCCGCCGAGCCGGGAAGGCCGATGACGCGAGCGGAAGTCGCGCTGGCGCTGAACAAGCTGTTCTCGCTTGAACCGCCCGCCGAAGGAAGCGGGAAGGAATGGCCCGACCTGGGCGGGCTTGACGAAGCGACGGTCCGCGCCATTCGCGGCCTGACGGCGAACGGCTACGTGAACGGGCTGCCGGACGGAACCTTCCGGCCGAACGGAACGGTCACCCGGGGCGAGCTGGCTTCGCTGACGGATCGGATGGTCGCGCTGCTCGTCCGGACGGCCGGGGAGACGAAGCCGGGCTCCGTGAACGGCCACGCGATCGTGAACGCGGCCGGGGCTTCCTTAAGCGAAGCGGACATCGCCGGCAATCTGTACCTCGCTCCGGGGATCGGAGAAGGGGGGGCGAAGCTGGACCGGACGACGGTCCGCGGAACGGTATTCGCGCTTGGCGGCGGCGAGCCGGGCATCGAATTCAAGGATGCCAAGCTGTCCGGCGTCGTGGTCGATCGCCCCGGCGGCGCCGTTCGCTTGAAGGCGTCGGGCGGCACGACGATCGGCGCGGTCCGCTTCGTCACGGGAGGCTCCCTGACGGCGGACGAAGCCGCTTCTTCGGGCATCGAGGCGGTCGAAGCGTCCTCCGGCGCCGGAGAAGTCCGGCTCCAAGGGGACTACCGCCGCGTGACGACGCTGAAGGACGGTTCGCGGCAAGCGACGCTGATCGTCGCCGGGCACATCTCCGAACTGGTCGTCAACGGCCCTGCGTCGATCCGGTTGGAGAACGGCGCCTCGATCGACAAGGCGACCGTCGCGGCGGACGCGGGGAATACCGTCCTCGAAGGGACCGGGACGGTCGGGCAGGTCGACGACCGTTCGGGCACGCTGGTCAACCGGCTGGCGGCCGGAGGGTCCGCGGGCGGATCTTCCCCGTCGTCTCCGAGCCGAAGCGATTGGCGGCTCGTCTGGAGCGACGAGTTCGAGAAGGCGGCGATCGACCGGACGAAGTGGACGTTCGACACGACCAATGGGGAATCCGTCGGCAATCCGGGCTGGGGCAACAACGAGCTCGAATACTACACCGACCGGCCCGAGAACGCGAAGACCGAAGACGGCAAGCTTGTCATCACGGCGCGGAAGGAAGAGTACGGAGGCATGCCTTATACGTCGGCCCGGCTGAAGACCAAGGGGCTGTTCAGCCAGACGTACGGCAAGTTCGAGATCCGCGCCAAGGCTCCGACCGGCAAGGGCTTCTGGCCGGCCATCTGGATGCTGCCGGAGAACGACGCCTACGGCGGGTGGGCCGCTTCCGGAGAGATCGATATCATGGAAGGCTGGGGCAGCAAGCCGGGGACGGTCGCCGGCACGATCCATTACGGCGGGTCGTGGCCGGGCAACGTCTATTCCGGCAACAGCTACGATTTGCCTAACGGAGGCACGATTGCCGACTTCCATACGTACACGCTCGAATGGGAACCGAACGAGATGAGGTGGTACGTGGACGGCCATCTTTTCTCGACCAAAAACGATTGGTACAGCCGGGGAGCGGGGCAGCACGACAACTATTCGTATCCGGCTCCGTTCGACCAGCCGTTCCACCTGCTGATGAACCTGGCGGTCGGCGGCAACTTCGACGGCAACCCGACGGAGGAGACGAAGTTCCCGGCACGGATGGAAGTCGACTACGTGCGCGTCTACGCGAAGGATCCGGGCAAGTACAAGCCTCCGGTTCCGCCCGTCTATCCCAAGGAGGAGTATCCGCCGGGCTCCAAGCTGCCGCAAGGACCCGACCGCGACCTCGTGTATAACAGCGGCTTCACCCAGAACGTCGAAGGGGATCCCGGCATGGGGACGCCGGGGACGGCGCACTGGGCGCTGTATCAGGATCCGGGCGCATCCGGCGCGGTGACGATCGAAGACATCGGCGGCACGAACTACGCGCGCGTGGACATCGCCAGCGCCGGCGGCAATTCGTATTCCATTCAGCCGCAAGCGATCGTCTCGCTCGCCAAGGGACGCTACTATAAGCTGACGTTCGAGGCGAAGACCGATACGAGCCGGAACATGACGGTCCGCCTGACCGGCGGCCAGTCGCGGGGGTTCGCGGCGTACTCGCAGTCGTTGGACGCGGCGCTGACTTCCGACTTCAACACCTACGAGATGAAGTTCCAGATGAAGGAGAACTCGGACGCGGCCGCGCGCATCGAATTCAACATGGGCACGAACGCGCATCCGGTCTGGCTGGGCAAAGCGAAGCTCGTCGAGATCGACGGCATTCCCTTCGAACACGATTCTCCCAAGCAGCCGCAGGAGGACGGCAACCACGTCTACAACGGCTCGTTCGACCAAGGGGAGCCGAACCGGATGAGCTACTGGCATCTGGCCGTCTCCGGAGGTGCGTCGGCGACCGCGAGCGTGCCGAGCCAGCCCGCCTCCGAGCGGAAGCTGAACGTGGCCGTCGCCCGCGGCGGCGTCTCGGCTTCGGACGTCAAGCTGGTGCAGAAGGGATTGTACCTGCTCGAAGGCCAGGACTACGAGCTTGCCTTCGACGCCAAAGCTTCGCGGGCGAGGACGATCGAGGTCGGCCTGTACCGCAAGGACGGTACCCCCGTCGCAGCCCGGAGCGTCTCGCTGACCGATTCGACGACGACGGTCAAGGCGGCGTTTAGCGGTCTGCCCGCCCCTTCGGACGATGAAGGGCAGCTCGTCTTCTCGCTGGGCGGCGAAGCCGGAAGCGTGCAGATCGACAACGTCAAGCTGCTGCGCACGAGCGTTCATTTCGACCCCGACACCGTCTTCTATCCGCTGCGCAACGGAGACTTCGGCGAAGGGCTCGCCTACTGGGAGACGTCCGGCAACGGCGATCAGGCCGGAGCGGCCGGTCCCGGCGCGATCCGTGCCGAAGCCGCGGACGGAGCGGCCAAGGCGACGATCGACGCCCAAGGCGGCAAGCCGTGGAACGCGCTGCTGTTCCAGAGCGGCATCCCGGTGAAGGCGAACGTCGCTTACGAGCTTAGCTTCGATGCCCGGTCGACGGCGGACCGCCCGATGGAAGTGGTCGTGGAGAACGGAAGCCCGAGGCACCTCGACCAAGTCGTCGAGCTGTCCGGCGAGACGAAGACGTATTCGTTCGAATTCAAGCCGACCAAATCCGAGACCGTCGGCCTGAAGTTCCTGCTCGGGCTTATTCGCCCGGCCGATCCGAAGCTGCCTTCGCACGACGTGTACATCGGCAACGTCCGGCTGGCGGTGAAGAACGCCCCGGTCGCCCAGCCGCCGTCGCTGCGCAAGGATACGACCGACAATTACGCGGGGCAAGACATCGAGATCGCGTTCCGGGACGACGAGGCTTGGCGTTCCAAGGCGGCGAAGGTCGCCGTCGACGGAACGGCCTTGGACGCCGGCGATTACGAGCTGGCGCCGGGCGTGCTGAAGCTGCGCGGGGAGCGATTCGCCGCGGCGGGGGCGTATACCGTGACCGTGTCCGCCGCTGGCTATGCCGACGCCTCCGTTGTGCAGACGATTCTGGCGGGCGACGGGAATCTCGTCGTCAACGGAGACTTCTCCCGCGGAACGGCGAATTGGGCCTCTTGGTCCGGCGAGGGCGGAGCCGCCGAATGGTCGGCGAAGGACGGCGCCGCCAAGGTCGCCATAGCGTCCAAGGGCGGACCGTCCTGGGCGAACCAGCTCTATCAGGAAGGCATTCCGATGACCGCGGGCAAGACATACGAACTCCGGTTCGACGCCTCGTCCACGATGGACCGGCCGATCACGGTCGAATTCACGAACACGTCCGCGGGCAGCGAGTCCTTCGTTCTGACGGGCGAGACGAAGACGTTCGCGAAGACGTTCACGGTCGCGACGAGTTCTCCGCTTAAGCTGAACTTCCTGCTCGGGAACGTGGTCTTCGGGGATGCGTCCACGCCCGACGGGCCTCATGCGATCGCCTTGAGCCGCATCTCCGTCAAGGAGGTCGACTCGCCGGCGCCCGAAGGGCACGAGCTGCGGAACGGGACGTTCGATAGTGGCCTTGAGCATTGGGGCTTCTACAAGAAGGACAACGAGTCGGACGCGGCGTTCGGAGTCGAGGAGGGCCGCCTGAAGATCGATTGGCCCCATTACGACGGCTATGAGATTTGGGCTACCCAAGTGTATCAGGAGAATCTGAAGCTGGAAGCCGGGCGAACGTACACTCTCTCCCTGAAGCTCAAGTCGTCCATCGACAAGGAGGTTTGGGTGTCGGTCGAGAACGGCGCGGACTATAACATTCAATATTTGCCGGCCCGGGCCGTCGCGTTGACCGCGGGAGAGGAGCGAACCGTCTCTTTCGAATTCACGATGGGTCCGCAGACGGTCCATAACGGCAAGCTGGTGCTGCAGATGGGCGGCAACCACGCCGTCTCCCACTCGATTCTGCTGGACGACGTGACGCTGACGGGGTAAATATCAAGCGAGGCTGCCTCTTCGGGCAGCCTCATTTCCTATGCCGAGCCTTCGGCCGCGGGAGTGAGCGGGAAGCCGATATTCCGGTGCGGCGGCGCGCGATGGCGACCCGAAGGAGGCTAACGGACTCAGGAGACGCTATTTCGTTGAAAATGAGGATTTTTCGATCCTAACGAATCGTAGAGACGCTATTTCGTTCCGAAAGCCCCTATTTTCCTGCCACAGCCCCAAATAAGATCGTATGGATTCGTTAGACTTTTAAAAAGGGGCTATTGGAGCCAAATAGCGATTCCTGAATCCGTTAGAGATTGTGCCCTGTTCATCAGGGTGATCTTCTCGGCTGGAAACGCCGAGATCGGCCTCAGGATCTCGTATGCGATTCGCCTGGCTTAACGGAACTGGCTGCAATCGTCGAACTGCTGTTCACGTATTTCCGCCTGATTCTGATCGAAGAAAACAACGAAAGCCCTATCTTGGAGATCTCGAGAGCCATGAGAATGGACAACATCGAGATCGAAGATAAGGTCTATAGGGCATTGTGCGACCCAGGATCTATCGTATAAAAAAACAGGTGCGGCCGCTCAGGCCATGCGGTCCGAACGCGCTCCCCCGCACGATCCGCGCACGATCAGCTCCGATTCGACGACGATGGCCGAAGGGTCGATCTGGTTGTTGATCATGTCGAACAGCATCAGCGCGGCGAGCCGCCCGATCTTCTCCGTGTCCTGCCGGACCGTGGTGAGCGGAGGGTCGGTGAACGGGGCGGCGTCGATGTCGTCGCAGCCGACGATGGCCAGGTCCTGCGGGACGCGAAGCCCGTGCTCCTTCGCCGCTTCCATGGCGCCCATGGCGAGCAGGTCGGTCACCGCGAACAGCGCCCGGGGCAGCGAGCCGGCAGCGATCCACTCCTTCATCGCCCGATAGCCGCATTCCTTCTCGTAGCCCGGACTATGGACGAACCATTCGGGCTTAAGCGGCAGGCCGAACGAGCGGAGGGCGTCCCGGAACGAGTTCTCCCGGATCAGCGTCACGCCCGAATTCCGGTCGATGCCGAGCAGGCCGAGCTCCCGGTATCCGCACATATACAGGTGTTCGACCACCTTGGCGGCGATCTTGGCGTTGTCGGACATCAGATAGGTCGTGTTGCTTCCCCCGAGGGCGATATCGATGCCGATGCAAGGGATGTCGCTGCGAGCCAGATCGTCGATGCTCGGCTCCACGTTGTCGCCGGCGATGACGATGCACCCGTCCACCTGGAAGTGCCGGCAGCGGGCGAGGTAATCCTCCTTGGTCTGGAAGAAGGTCTCATTGGAGAAAAAAAGAAGGTCGTAGCCGAGCAAGCCGATCTGCTTCTTGAACGAATTCAACACCTTGACGAAGATCGGGTGGTCCAGATCCGAGTTCAGCTTGCCCGCGAACACGACGCCGATCAGGCTGGACTTCTTCGTCGCCAGCGTCTTGGCGGAAGACGAGGGCTTGTAGCCCGTCTCCTCCATGATCTTGAGCACCCTCTGGCGAGTCTCCTCGCCGACGTCGCTATAGTTGTTGATGATCTTCGACACGGTGGCGATCGACACGCCGGCCATGGCGGCTATCGTCTTAATGTTCACGGCTGTTCAACCCCTCCGATCCGCGGGCTATGCGATCCTCTCCGCGGCTTTGTCGTTCGCAAATTCCGAAACCAGTTTCGAAAAAGAGCAAAAGTTGGCATCTCTTACTATACTTCATGATCCCGGAAACGTCAAAGGGCAGGTCCGTCTCCGCCGCGGCGGCGCAAGCCTTCCGAACGCTTCCCTTCGAACGAAAAAACCGCACCGCCCAACATTTTTTACATATTTTTCACTGGATGATCTTTACAATCATACAGATATGAGGAATAATAAGGGTGAGTTACGAAAGCGATTTCGTAATGAGCGGCTGCCGAACGATCGCCAAACTTGTGATTGGGGGAAAGGGACATGTTCAAGAAGCTTGTCTTGCTCGGTTTAAGCCTTACGGTCATCTTCATGCTGGCCGCCTGCGGGGGGAATAACGGCAACAATGGAAGCGCCTCCAACCCGCCGGATTCCGGCAGCTCCGGATCCGCCTCTCCGGATTCGGGGTCCTCGAACGAGAAGGTCACGCTCAAGATCATTCACTGGATCAACGAGCCCGTCAACAAGTACTACGAGGAGTTCAACAAGAAATTCACGGAGAAATACCCGAACATCAAGGTCGATTACGTGACGGTTCCGTCGGACGCGACGTACGACCAGCTGCAGCAGACGAGAATCAACGCCAACGACGCCGACCTGGTGGCGCTCAAGAGCGGCTTCGCCCCGATCCCGCAGGAATGGGCCAAGGGAGCGGAAGCGCCCGTCTGGAAGCAATGGATCGACGCCGGCCTGATCATGGACCTGTCCGGCCAGGACTTCGTCAAGAACTACAACGCGACGGACGTAGAGAACTCCACGACTTACAACGGCAAGGTGTACGGCATCAACATGGGCAAGGTTTCGTTCACCGGGCTCTTCTATAATAAGAAAATTTTCGCCGATAACGGCCTTCAGGTTCCGAAAACCTGGGACGAATTTACGAAAGTCGTCGATACGCTCAAGAGCAAAGGAATCGCGCCGCTCGGCTTCGCCGGCAAGGACATCTGGCCGTTCAACCTCGCGGTGCAGGGGCTGTCCGCCACGGTGCACAAGGATCAGGCGGCCTTCATCAAGGGGCTCTGGGACGGCTCGACCAAGTTCACCGACCCGGCTCAGATCGAGATTCTGTCCAAGGCGCAGTACCTGCTTCAGAACGCGATCGATGGCACGATGGGCGTCGACTACGCCTCGCTGCCGAGCTTGTTCATCAGCGGCAAGGTCGCGATGATCGCGGACGGCACCTGGAACGCCCCGACGATCAAGTCCGGCGATCCGAGCCTCGAATTCGGCTACTTCCCGATCCCGGGCAGCAACGACGCGGCGCAGAACGCCTCCCTCGCCGGCAAGTACGATATGAGCTGGATGGTTCTGGAGAAGGCGAAGAACAAGGACGCCGCCTTGAAGTGGCTGGCGATGCAGTCGGAGCCGGACCATTACGCGGAGTTCGTCAAGGCGTCCGGCTTCCTGCCCAACGCGGACGTGCAGATCGAGGATCCGTTCGTGAACGAGCTGAAGCCGTACCTGCAATCGTTCAAGCTGGCATGGGACCAGCTGTTCATCAATCGTCCGAACGCCGGCGAGCACGTGAGCGGCTCGAGCGTTCACGCGGAATTCCTCGCTCCCGCGGGACCGATCAAGACGCCGGATGAGCTGGCGGCGCTGTCGCAGAAGGAATGGGACGCCGCGGCGCCCAAGTAACCGCGCGATCCAGCGAACGAACGGGGCCGAAGCCGCTGCGGCGGCGGCCCCGTTCCTATCCCGGCAACGATACCTGAGCAGGGGAGTGAGACTCGATGTACCCATTCGGAAGAGGGATCGCCAGGCATCTGCCGCTGGCGCTGCTGATGATTCCGCTGCTGCTGTACGTGGTGTTCGCCTTCGGCCCCTCCATGGCGACCGTGTTCTTCTCGTTCACGGACGCGACCGGGATTCCGGGCGTGCGCTGGCACTTCGTCGGCTTCGACAACTACCGCAAGCTGCTGTTCTCCTCCGACCAGGCCGAGAGGCTGCGTTCGATCCGCAACTCGCTCGAATTCGCCTTCCTGGTCGTCGTCATCCAGAACGCGATCGGGCTGTTCATGGCCGTGCTGCTCAACCGGAAGCTGAAGGGCGACGCTTTCTACCGCGCCACCTTCTTCCTGCCGGTCGTTCTCGGCGTCACGGTGTCGGGCCTCGTCTGGCGCATGATGCTGAACCCGATGAGCGGTCCGATGGGGGAGCTGTTCAAGATGTTCGGCACGCGCAGCAACTTCCTGTCCAGCTATGACGCCGCCTTCTACTGGATCATCTTCGTGCAGATCTGGATGTATATGGGCTATTCGATGACGATCTTCATCGCGGGCCTGCAATCCATTCCGCGCGACCTGTACGACTCCGGCCATATCGACGGGGCCAGCGGCTGGAAGGCGTTCCGCTACATTACGTTCCCGATGATCGCGCCCGCCGTGACGGTGAATACGCTGCTCTCCATCATCGGCGCGCTGCAGACGTTCGACATCATCTACGTGCTGACGAACGGCGGCTTCAACACGCGAACGCTCGCGCTCGACGTCTACCGCGACGCGATCGCCAACAACACGACGGCGGATTACGGCCTCGCCTCCGCCGGCGCGATGGTGCTTTTCCTATTCGTGTTCGTCTTCACGGTCGTCTTCATGTACCTGCTGCGCAGAAGAGAGGTCGATCTGTAATGGCCGAATCCAAATCGTCCGCCGTCTTCCGGTATGCCGTCGTCCTGTTCATGCTGTGCGTTTACGTCTTGCCGCTCTTCTATCTGTTCAACGTAGCGATGAAGACCCAGATCGAATATTTGAAGTCCCCTATCGGCCTGTTCGAGCAATTCCGCTTCAACAACTTCCGCACCGCCTGGAACCAGGGGGATTTCTCGCGATATATCTGGAACAGCGTGCTGTATACGAGCGTGACGACGGCGGCGTCCATACTGCTCTCCCTCTTCGCCGCGTTCCCGATCGCCCGACGCTACGTCCGCTTCTCCAACCTCATCTATCTTTTTTTCACGATGTCCCTGTTCCTGCCGAGCCCTCTCGTCCCGCAGTTCTGGCTGGCGAGCCAGCTCGGGCTGTATAACACCCAATGGGGCTATATGCTGCTGCGAACGGGCGGCACCGGAATCGCCTTCCTCATGTTCGTCGGGTACATCAAGTCGGTGTCGAAGGAGCTCGACGAAGCGGCGGCGATGGACGGCTGCGGCTATCTGCGGTTTATCTTCCGCATCCTGTTCCCGCTGGTGAAGCCGGTTCTGGCCACCGGCGTCATGCTGACGGCGATCGGCGTCTGGAACGACATTATCGGTCCGACGATTTACCTGTCCGATACGAAGTACCAGCCGATCACCAAGGGCCTCTTCGCGTTCTTCGGCCAATACCTGAACAACTGGCCGCTGCTCGCCTGCGGCATCATGATCATCGCGGCGCCTCTCGTCGTGCTGTACTCGTTCATCCAGCGGTATCTCGTCAGCGGGGCGCTGGCCGGCTCCGTCAAGTTCTAAGTCCGAGTTCGGCGCCCTAATCCATCGACAAAGGATGTCTGCCTATGACTAACAGCCAATCGTTCCCGAGCGGATTCGTCTGGGGCGTCGCCACGTCCGCTTATCAGATCGAAGGCGCCCACGACGCGGACGGCCGCTCGTTCTCGATCTGGGACTCCTTCTCCCGCAAGCCGGGCGCCGTCTCGGACGGCGATACCGGAGACCGGGCCTGCGAGCATTATTACCGCTACCCGGAGGACGTGAAGCTGATGGCGGAGCTCGGCATCCGCCACTACCGCTTCTCCGTCTCGTGGCCGCGCATCCATCCCGCCGAGGGGCAGACGAGCCGGGAGGGCCTCGCGTTCTACCGGTCGCTGCTGGACGAATTGAAGCGGCACGGCATCGAGCCGCTCGTCACGATCTATCATTGGGATCTGCCGCAATGGATCGAGGACGAGGGAGGCTGGGCGAACCGGCGGACGGTAGAGAGGTTCGAGCGATTCGCGGACGTCCTGTTCCGGGAGTTCGGGGAGGACGTGCCGAAGTGGATTACGATCAACGAGCCGTGGTGCGCGGCGATGCTCGGCTACGGCACGGGGGAACACGCGCCGGGGAAGACGGACTGGGGCGAGGCGATCCGGGCGTCGCACCATCTGCTGCTGGCTCACGGGAAGGCGGTGCAGGCGTACCGGAGGCTGGGGCTTAAGGGAGAGATCGGCATCACGCTGAACCTCGATTCCAACGAGCCGCTGACGGACGCGGAGGAGGACCGGAAGGCGCAGGTTCGCCACGACGGCTATTTGAACCGGTGGTTCCTCGATCCGATCTTCAAAGGCGGCTACCCGGAAGACATGATGGAATGGTACCGGCCTTGGGTCGGCGAGTTCGACTTCATCGAGCCGGGCGACCTCGAGACGATCCGCGAGCCCGGCGACTTCTTCGGCATCAATTATTACAACCGCAACCTGGTCAAGGCGGGAGAGAGGCATTCGCTAATCAAGGCCGAGTACGAAGTGCCGCCGGACAGCGAGGTGACGGACATGGGGTGGGAGGTGCATCCCGAATCGCTGTACCGGCTGCTCGCGCGGTTGAAGGACGATTATACCTCACTGCCGATCTATATTACGGAGAACGGGGCGGCGGCGGCCGACAAGCTCGAGGAGGGCGCCGTGCGCGACGAATCCCGGATCCGGTACGTGAAGGCGCATCTGGAGCAGTGTCTGCGGTTCATCCGGGAAGGCGGGCGGCTCGCGGGCTACTACCTGTGGTCGTTCCTCGACAACTTCGAATGGGCTTGGGGGTACGGCAAGCGGTTCGGGGCCGTCTACGTCGACTACGAGACGCTGGAGCGGACTCCGAAGGACAGCGCGATCTGGTACGGGAAGGTCGCCCGTTCGGGCGTATTGCCGACTTGGCCGGAGCGGGAGGTGGAGAAGGCATGAGCGGAATGGGCGTTCATGAAGCCGCAGGATCGAACCCGAGCGTCAAGGACGACAAGATCGGTCGGGACGACAAGCGCGATGGGGGCGATAGGAGCGGCATGGGGGTTAAGAACGGCACTGGAGAAAAGATCAGCAAAGGGGAAAAGAACGGTCGAAGCCTCCGCGCCTTCCCGCTGCCGATCCCGGAGGAGAAGTCCGCCGCTTGCCGGCGGTCGCGCAAGCCGGTCCTCCAATCGGTCGCGATCGACCGGATGGAGGACGAATCGGTCTGGGAGCTCGTCGAACAAGGGACGATGAGCTTCACGGACGAGCGGGCGAGGCCGGGCTGCCGCTCGGTGCGCCTGGAATCGCCGACGACGTCCGACAAGTCGTATCAGACGGAAGCGCCCGGCCGGCCGCACGGCAAGGCGTCGGTCCTGCGGCGGTTCCCCGGCGAAGACTGGAGCGGGTACAACCGGATCCGCTTCTGGGTGTATCCGACGCTGCCGGGCTTCCGCGTCGTGTCGATGTCGGTCGTGCTTCACAACGAGGGGGAGGAACGGATTCCGGACGCTTATCTGCGGGAAGGCATCCATTACTTCCTGCTGAAGCCGGACCGGTGGAACGAGGTCGTCTGGGAGATCGCCCATCTGCCGCGGGACCGGGTGACCGGGCTCGAATTCGTCTACCGGCTCCAAGGCAGCGACGACGGCGCAGCTCGGCACGTGCGCTACGACATCTCGGGGCTCGAGCTGCAGATCGTGGAGCCCGACTACGCCGAAGGATGGCCGGTCGCGCCGGGGTCCGTCGCGTACTGCCATAGCGGGTACGAGCCCGGCGCGGCCAAGACGGCGCTCGTCGGAAGCCAGGGTCCGGATCGGTTCCGCATCGTGAAGGAGGACGGCGGAGAGACGGTTCCGGTTCTGGAGAAGCCCGTCGAGCGGCGGGAGACGGCGCTGGGATCGTTCGGAGTGCTGATCTTCTCGGAGCTTAGGGAGCCGGGAAGCTATCGGATCGAGATCGGCGATACGCGGACGGAGCCGTTCCCGATCGGAGAGCGGGTGTGGGAGAGCAGCCTGTGGAAGACGCTGAACTTCTTCTACTGCCTCCGCTGCGGGACGGAGGTTCCGGGCATTCACGGCGTCTGCCACCGGGACTTCCTCTGCGAGCACGACGGCAAGCGGATCGTCATCAACGGCGGGTGGCACGACGCGGGAGACCTGTCCCAAGGCTTGATCAATACGGCGGAAGCGGTCCATGCTATGCTCGATCTGGCCGACGCGCTGCCGGCATCGGACGGTGCGCTGGCCGAGCGTCTTCGGGAAGAAGCTCGCTGGGGCTTGGAGTGGGTGCTGAAGACGCGGTTCGGGGACGGGTACCGGACGACTTGGGCGACGATGGACCTGTGGACGGACGGCATCCTCGGGACGGCGGACGACGAGGTCTGCGAGGCGGGCAACGACCCGCATTCCAACTTCACGGCCGCCATCGCGGAAGCCGCCGCGAGTCGAAGCTTCCGTTCGTCCGATCCGATCCTCGCGGATCGCTGCCTGACGGCTGCGCGGGAGGATTGGGCGTTCGCGCTGAAGGCGTTCGGGGACGGCGGGGAGGAGTCGGAATGGACGGCGCCCGTCATCGTCGCGTCCGCGGGCATCAGCGCGTCGGTCGAGCTCTATCGGGCGACGGGCGAAGCGGAGTTCCTGAACCGGGCCGCCGAGCTGGCCGGCTTCGTCCTTGGCTGCCAGGAGCGGCGGATGCCGGAGTGGGATATTCCGCTCCGGGGGTTTTACTACGCGTCGCCCGAGCGGCGGCGTCTTCTTCACTTCCCGCACCGGGGACACGAGCAAGCGCCGACCGTCGCGCTGATCGGGCTGATGGAGGCGTATCCGGAGCATCCCGGCTGGGGAAGCTGGTACGCGGCCGTCGTGCTTCATTCGGAGTATATGAACAGCATCGCCGCTTACGCCGAGCCCTACGGCATGCTGCCGGCGGGCGTCTACGATCTGGAAGAATCGGAGTCGCCGGAATATCGCGACCAGGTGCTCCAAGGGGTTCGGCTGTCCGAGCGGCACTACCTGCGCCGCTTCCCGGTCTGGTACGCCATGCGGGGCAACACGGGCACCGGGCTGTCGCAGGCGAAGGCGGTATCCGCGGCCGCCCGGCTGCGCCGAGACGAATCGCTGCGCGCGTTGGCGCGTCTTCAGCTCGAATGGACGGTCGGCCGCAATCCGTTCGCGCAGAGCCTCATGTACGGCGAAGGGCACAACTTCTCTCCGCAGTACAGCGCCACCTCCGGCGATATATGCGGTTCGCTCCCCGTCGGCATCCAGACGAGGAAGCAGTACGACGTCCCCTATTGGCCGGTGCAGAACTGCTATAATGCCACGGAAGTCTGGGTTCACCCGTCTTCCCGCTGGCTGTCGCTGATGGCCGACCTGTACGCGCCGGAAGCGGCGGGGACGGAAGGGCGGAAGACGGGGAAGACGGGAGAGGCCGAGACCGACGCGAACGGATCGAACGTGAAGGCGGCCCCGGCTTCGCCCGATATCGCGATCGAGGCGACGATTAGCGGGGCGGAGCTCGAAGCGGAGATCCGAGTCGTCGGTTCCCGCGAAGGGTGTCAAACGTCTGTGATAATGTCACCTTAACTCGTCTGAGAAAATGTCACTTTTAAGTGGTGCCGAGGCTCACCAGAGAGCCTCGGCAAAGCTGTTGTGCTGAGAATACAGAGCGTCTTGGAAATCGCTCTTGCTTGTGGTACGCTTGATATGGTTTTGTTGCACCGTGGTTTTCCACGGATGCGCTTGGGCGGGTTTGCGTGGCTGCGCAGAACTCGCCTTTTTCCTTTCCTGCTCGGGCTTACGGATCGGCTTCTCGATTTCTGTGAGCTTAATGGCCGTATCGTCGTGCCACACAATGACTTCTCCCGAAAGCGTCTGACGCACCTCTACGACCGTCTTGGCATCGAGGCGATAAGAAGTAGGCTTAGCGAAGGTGTAGGTTTTGTTGGCATAGGATAGCGTGTTTCCTTGCCCAAGCGTTCGCCGTTCACGAGTCGTAAATACATAGTCCAAACGAATGGAAGAATCCAGCTTCATATAGGCATTTTCGCCGCTTTTCGGCTGCACAGCGAACTTGCGGTTATGCTTGCGCAAGAGCGCCGGTAACACCTCGTTGGCCGCCTCAATCGTGTTGATACCGAGTAGTCTTAGTTCGATGACCAAGCGGTCTTGGAGCGTGCCCCAGAGCCGCTCAATGCGTCCCTTCGCCTGCGGGGTCATCGCCTTGATGTGCGTGATATAAAGTTCCTCCATGGCCTTGCCGAAATCGGACAGCGGCTTCGTATCGCCGGTCAGTTCCTGTTCGACCGTCAATTGCTCATTCGGCGATCTGAAGATCGTATGCCGGTCGCTGTAGAGCCCCAGTGGGATCCCGTATTGCTGGATTCCCTGCTGCATCACAATCGAGTAGCCTTCGCGGCATTCAGTCGGTCTGAAGATGGCGCCGACAACGACGCCCGTCGCATCGTCAATAGCCGCATGAAGAGTGAAGGCGGGGGCGCGATCTTCGAGCCATGCATAGGACGTGGCGTCGATCTGCCAGAGCGCACCGGCTTGAGAACGACGTTCTCGCGGCTGATGCGCCTTTTTGCGGCGGCGCTGCTTGGCTTGCTTCATGCCCTTGTCCAATAAGATCCGGCGTACGCTGGAAGGGCTTAGCTCCAGGGCGTTACGTTCGGTGAGTAGCTCTGCAAAGTGGCAGTTGTTGCTTCCGGCATAATGCTGACTGTAAAGTGCTGCGACGCGTTCTTTCGTCTCATCCGTAAGCGCATGAGCAGGCTTCCTGCCGCGATTGCCATGAACAAGTGCCGTTGCGCCCCCCTCCGTCAAATACTTCTTTTTCAACCGAATGATCTGTCTGCACGATAATCCGAGTACTGCTGCTCCTTCCTCATTCGTTATATGCCCACCAATGATTTTCTCCACCACGACAACCTTCTTCAGTTCTGCTCTGCTCAATGTCAATGTCTCCTGTCCCATGGTGACATTATCTCAGAACAGTTATAGGGTGACATTATCACAGCACAACGACATCGGTTCCCGCGAAGGGTTGACTTCTTGCCGCGTCTATCTCTATAATCTCGACGCGCCGTCCTTGCCCGCCGCGGAAGCGGAGCTGAAGGCGAGCGGGACGACGGCGCTCGCGGCGAAGATCCGGGACCCCGGCGAACCCGTCGTCATCGTCGTCGTGCCGGACGGCCGGCTGGACCGGGCCAGGGAATGGGTCGGGTTGTTGAACTGAATCCGATTCGTATGGACGGATCCGCGGAAATGGGGCCGTCTCTTAGTCGGTCTATGCCGACTTTGGAGACGGCCTCTTCTTTTGGATTCGTATAACCATTTAACGGCGAAATAATCGGCGAAGCGGCTGCGAAAGGCTCTATGTCGCTTATCAAATCTTCCTGGCGACAATGAAATATTCCCGAGAGCTGTTCTTCAAACATTCCGTTTCGATAATCGAAAAATCCCCTTCCTCGATCAAATCGACTAAATCGCGTATTTTAAATGGTCTTATATTCGGCACGATACCGATTCTGCCAGCAAAGGCTAACAAGTTTCTCAGAAATACCTTTTCTCCCACGCATGGCGTTGCGGAGATCAATAATCCCTCCGGCTTCAACAGTTCATTTATTCTTTGCAAAACGATAGGTTCATCTTCCAACAAATGCAGAACATGAAAAACCAGGATGACGTCAAATGAGCCTTTCTTAAGCCTTTCATCAAAAATAGTCGAATGAGCATAGTTTATGTTTGAGATGTTTCGCTCTTTTGCCTTTTTTTTCGCAATTTCGATCATATTCAGAGATAAATCGATCGCATGGATCTCTTTCGCATTTTCCGCGATTTCATTCGATATCAACCCGGTCCCGCAGCCGAAATCCAAAACAATGTCGTTTGTTTTGAGATACGATCTCGTTCTCTTCAGGATATGGAGGTAAGTCTGTTCATCCTTCCTCTCGATTTGATCGTAGTCGCTTGCGGTTTTGTCCCAATATTTTTCGGATTTATTCATTTCAGTCCCCCCAACCATAATGAACATGAATCCGTACTCTTCCTGAACATAATGGACCTTCTTCTAATGCCGATTCTTCGATTCGGCCGCTTACATGGAATAATCGATGCGCCGTTAGGGAAAATTTTGGAGGCGATGACTCAATCGGAGGTGCGGAATGAAAGATCTTATCGAAGCCGCGCTTAACCTTATCAAATCCAAAGCCGACGATTCGAATGACCCGCTTCACGTAGGAGAGGTTATGTCCTGCTGGATTTACCTGGGCGGACTCGAGGAGGCGCAAGTCTTTATCCAAGCCGGCTTGAACACGACCAAAGACGATCAACTAAGGCACGCCTTGCTTGAAGATCAGAGATTGGGGCAAGGGCAAATTCAAGTCCTCAAGAACTTCATGACAAAAGAAGGCATTCCCCTGCCGCCGGCATCCGAGCAGAAGCCGGACTCCGATCCGGATTCCGTTCCGCTCGGAGTGAAGATGACCGACGACGAACTGGCCAACGGATTGGCCATCAAGATCGTATCGTTAATCATGACCGCGGCATCCGCGGCATCGCAGTCCGTCAGGAACGATGTCGGAATCCTCTTCGTGAAGTTCCTGGGCGAGAAGTTGGTGCTGGGGACCAACATCAAGTCGATGTTGAGGGAACGGGGATGGATCAAAATTCCTCCATACTACTACCCTCCCGGCGCTCCGTAACCATCGACAGGGGACAGGCTCACCTCCCGACATGAGACGGGGGGTAGCCCTTGATTCCCTTGAATACGTTGCTGAAATACGAGATGTCCTTGAACCCGCAGCGTTCGGCGACCTCGGAGACCGTGAAGCCCCCGGCGGACAGCATCATCTCGGCGTTGTTCACCCGGACGTCGTTCAGGAATTCCTTGAACGTCCGGTTCGTGTTGAGCTTGAACAGCTTGCCGAGGTAGACGGGATTCAGATTGACCAGCCGGGCCAGATGGGCGATGTCGATCTCTTCGGAATAGTGGTCGACGATATAGTTCTTCACCTTCGCGATCCGCGAATCCGACAGCGTCTGGGGAGATTGGTGGGACGCGATCGTCAGGAGGCGGTGGAGAATGAGTTGGAACAAGCCTCTCGCCTGCATGGCGTAGCCGGGCTGCTTGCTCATCCACACATGGTTGAATTCCCGGATATAGTTCAGCAGCTCCGCCGTTAGCGGGAACTTCGTCACCGTATCGAAGGGCAGGTTCAGCTTCTCGTCCGACATCCACTGGAAGTTGAAGGCGTACGAATGCATCGGAGACTCCTTGCACGTATGGGCTTCCCGCAAGCTTCCCTCGGCGATATACAGCATGTCTCCGGCTTCCACCGTCAGCCTCTCGCCGTTCACGTAATAATAGGAACGGCCTTCCAGCACGAAGGTGAGGTCATGGAAGTCGATCGTCTGCTTGATGATCTCCCAATCCGGGAAGCAGCGGCGATCGACGAACAGGAAGACGTTCGGGATCAGGTTCTGATAGCGTTCGATATCCATCGCAAATCCACGCTCCCATGGCTGATAATCGAATACTACCATTCGGAACGGTGCAAGTAAATGGATGCGAGAGCTTCGGGTCGGGTTCGCCGCCGGCGAGTCTTCCGGGCTTCTTCGGCCCCGCTTCACGCCGCGCGCCATACTTGCGGGAAGAACCGCATCCGTCGCTAACCTTCTCGTAAGCGGGTCCAGGCGTCTGGACCAGGTCCAAACGATTTGCGTTCTTACTTGGCGTAAGTATCTTTATTATAATCCTCCTATAAGATCGCCGAAGACGGCGGAAGAAGGAGGACTTGTTATGAACGAAAAATATGCGCCGTTGTTCGAACCGCTCGACCTGCCGAATCGGATCCGGCTTCGCAACCGGCTCGTAATGGCTCCCATGACGCACGTGTCGTCCCGCGCCGACGGCACCGTATCCGACGAAGAGATCGCGTACTACGTTCGCCGCGCGCAGGGCGTCGGCATGGTCGTCACGGCGGCCACGTGGGTCGCGCCGAACGGAGGGCTGCCCGGCGCCCCCGCGGCCGACCGCGACGAGGTCGTCCCCGGACTTCGCAGATTGGCTGCGGCCATCCGGGAGCAGGGGGCCAAGGCGATATTGCAAATTTTCCATGCCGGCCGCCAATCGACGATGACCGGAGATCTCGTGAGCGCAAGCGCCGTTCCCGAGTCGAAGGAGGGGGCCGCCGTTCCGCGCGAGTTGACGGAGAAGGAAGTCGGGGAGCTTGTTCTTGCCTACGGCCAAGCGGCGAGGCGGGCCGTCGAGGCCGGGTTCGACGGCGTCGAGATTCATGGCGGGAACGGCAATCTTCTTCACCAGTTTTTCTCGCCGTATACGAACCGCCGCTCCGATCGCTATGGGGGAACGACAGAGGGAAGGATGACGTTCGCGCTGGAGATCGTGGCCGAGGTGAAGCGGGTCGTGGCCGAGGCCGCGCAGTCTCCTTTTATCGTCGGGTATCGGCTGTCGCCGGAGGAAGCGGAGACGCCGGGAATCACGATGGCGGAGACGCTTCCGTTCGTGGATGCTCTGGCGGCGAAGGGCTTGGACTACTTGTCCGTCTCGCTGGTTCGTTACGATGCCGCGCCGCGCCGCGGAATCGACGATTCCCGCCCCCGTCTGACGATCATCCAAGAGAGGGTCGGCGAAGGGCTGCCCGTCATCGGGGTCGGCAGCGTGCGCACGCCCGAGGACGCCGTCGGCGCGCTTGGCACCGGCATCGGACTCGTCGCGCTGGGCCGGGAGCTCGTCATGGAGCCGGATTGGGCGAAGCTCGTCGCGGAAGGAAGGGAAGAAGCGATCCGGACGACGCTGTCCGTGAACGATCAACGGAAGCTGATTATCCCGGACGGGATGTGGCGGCTGATGTTCAGCATCCCCGGGTGGTTCCCGGTGGAGGAAGAAGTCGGGGAGGCCGCTAAGGAGGCCGCCAAGGATGTCGTCGAGGAAGCCACGTAACGGGTTCGTCTCGCAGGGAAGCCGCCGGCACCAGGGCCGCGGAGTTGTTGGGGGAGGATAGGCGGGGGAGAGATGGAGTTGTTGAATAGAACTCGCAAGGTCCGTCAGGGCGATCTCCCTGACGGTTTTTCTTTGTTCGAACGCAGGGCCACGCGATAGCGAAGAGGGACATTCCTTGAACGTGTTCGTTCAGGACTTCGCTTTACAGTCCGAGGAGCCATTCGTTATGCTAGGAATGGTTGAGAATTCCAAACCGGGAAGCTGCCTCTTTAAAGGGGACGAGGAGGAGCGAAGCTTGGGATACATCGAAGAGCTGAGAGCGATCGTCGGCCATCGGCCCGTCATCCTCGTCGGGGTGGCCGTCCTCGTGTTCAACGAAGCGAACGAGCTGCTGCTTCAATTGAAGCACGGCGGCGTATGGGCCATCCCCGGCGGGCTGATGGAGCTGGGCGAGTCCGCGGAGGAGACGGGACGAAGGGAAGTGCTCGAGGAGACGGGACTCGTCGTCGGACGATTGAAGCTGCTCGGGGTCGTCTCCGGGCCGGAGCAATTCGTGAAGCTGCCGAACGGGGACGAATTCTATGCGGTCACGATCCTCTATTCGACGAACGAGATTGCGGAAGGCGAGCTGCGGGCGGACGGGGTCGAGTCGGTGGAGCTGCGATATTTCGATGTCGAGCGGCTGCCCGAGGGGCTAAGTCCCCGCATTCGCAAGCAGCTTGAGCAAGTGCTCGGAAGGCAAGACCCATCATCCTGAAGCCAGGGGTATCCTAACATGAATATTTTCAAAATATTAGCTTCGAATGACGGCTCGATCAACGAGCCCAACGTCAGCTCGTTCCTGGCCTATCTGCTCGATCCGAACGAGAACCACGGCCTCAACTCGTTCCTGGCCCCCATCCTGCTCGCGAATCGAGAGAGCTTCAAGGAGCTGCTGATCCAGGAGCGGGTACGGGACCTGTCGAAAAATTCGCCGTTCGAAGTGAACGTTCAGGCGGAGATAACGGTGGAGCTCGAGCTCGAAGGGGGCCGAACGAAAACCCGGGATATCGACATTCTCATCGAGATCTATAATGGTTCCGATGCGGTCGTTCCCCGATACGCGTTCTGCATCGAGAACAAAATCAAGGACGGCGCCATCGCCAAAGGCGGGCGACAGCTGTTCGAAGAGATCAGCGGGCTCGCGAATTACTATGCGGGAGCGAACGACGGCTTCTCCGCGGCCGCCATGCCGGCGATGGCGTTCGTGTTCATCACCCCGAGGAAGTCGCCGCGGGCCGTCGAGGAATTCGGGGAGCTGAACCGCGAGCTTGCCGCGAGGAGCTGGGACATCCCGAGCTTCCATTTGACTTGGGGGCCCGAGCCGTCGGGCGAAGCCGGGTCCGTCCCTATCGCCGCGATGCTGAACAAGACGCTGCTCGAGGAAGCGGCGGGCAACATCGAGCCGATCTACGAATACACGAAGCATACGCTCAAGTCGTTCCTCGCGTTCATCAAGTCCGACTTCCAGTCCTATAAGGAAGAGAAGACCGCCGTGACGGAGCGCAAGGATTACGGCAAACCCGTCTCCCAGTATTATCGCGAGGTATGCGAGCAGTTGGAGTATGACCGGGATTACCGGACGGCCGAGATTCGAAGCCGGGTAGAGAAGCTCGTCTACGAGACCTCGGGCAAGGAGATTCGCAAGAATACCCTCGCCGACCAATTGACCGTCTGCATCGTCAACAACCGGAACCGCAGGCATTACGGCGTCGGCGATCCGCTCCGGGACGAGATCAATCTGCTCTATTACCCGAGCGAGAACGACAGGAAGACGGTGCGAAGAATCGATCTGAACCGGCCGCCGGTGGGGATTCCGATCTACTGGAGAGACGCGGACGCCGAGGGAGGCTTAGGCCAGTGCCTGCTCACGGACCTCTATCCCCGGTGATCCCGCCGATCATCGTCGGCCGCGGAACGTTCGGAGCAGGTCCTCCGCCCACAGGTCGGGAATCTCCCACGGGATGAAGTGGCCGCCTCTGTCGTGGACCGACAGGTTGACGTGGTTGTACCAGGCGGCGCGGTCGCTCTCGAGGAAGTTCCGGACGCGGTCGCCGGTCGCAACCCCCGGCGGGTTCTCGTAGCCGACGAAGGTGATGCCGGTCGGCGCCTCGATGACGGGCCAGCGGTCGTGCGACGGGGTCCAGGGGTAGCGGTTATTGTTCGCGTAGATGCGGGTGGAGGTCTCGATCGAGTTATTCGCCCAGAAGATCGTAGCGTGCGTAAGCAGGTCGTCCTTCGAGAAGACGCTCTCGAGGTTCCCGCCGTTGTCGCTCCAACGGGTCCAACGCTCCAGAATCCAGGCGAGCATGCCGGCCGGCGAGTCGCTTAAGCCGTAGGCGAGGGTGCCGGGATCGAGCACGTGAACGGCGAGATGCGAAGCGAAGCGGCGATCCAGCTCGATGATTCTCTCGCGGACGTCCTCGGGAAGATCGTCGGGGAGCGGGCGGCCGCCGGAGAAGTCCCAGCCGCGGTCCCCGTTGAAGAAGCTCAGCTTCTGGCCGGAGCCGATGTGAATGCCGTACAGCTCGCTCGCGTACTTGTGCCCGAGTTGGCCCGTCACGAGAGCCCCGACGTCGCAGCCTCCCGCCGCGTACTTCTCATAGCCGAGATTCTCGGTCATAAGCTTGTGCCACAGATCGGCGATCTTCCAGAAGTTCAGGTCCGGGCGGTTCGGCAGCGGAGCCGAGAAGCCGTAGCCGGGAAGCGAGGGCACGATGACGTCGAACGATTCGGACGGATCGCCCCCGCAGGCGGCGGGATCGGCCAACCGGTCGACGACCTTGGACCAATGCCAGAACGTCCAGGGCCAGCCGTGGGACAGGATAAGCGGAGTCGGGTTCGGCCCCGCGCCCGGCCTGCGCATGAAGTGGACGGGGACCCCGTCGACGTCCGTCTTGTAGTGCTCGTAGGCGTTGATCGCCCGTTCGGCCCGGCGCCAGTCGAATTCGTCGATCCAATAGCGGACGAGCTCCTCCAGGTACTCCCGCCGCACCCCGTAAAATCCGTCTTCATTGCCGGCGTCGAGCGGCCATCTCGTGGACGCGAGCCTGCGCTTCAGATCGGCGAGCGTCTCGTCGGGCACATGGATCGGTTGGGGCTCCAGGGGAAAAGAAGCTGGCGTCATACGCGGTTCCTCCTTATTCGCACGATTCGCACAGAAAAATAGCAACCGTCGCGACCCATAGCGGGACCGGCGAATCTGGTTGTCGATGGAATTATATCATCAACTTATATAAGTGTCTAATGTATTTTCAATCGTTGCGAGGGCTTCTCAGGTTTATCTCCGACTTTGATCTCTGACTCGGACCTATTTGAACACTTTGATGAAATACTGCGTTTTTTTGTAGCCGACCATCCGGGAGATATCGACCACGTCTGCGTAGACGAGCTCGGCCAATGGTCGGCAAGGAATGGCGCGGACGAATCGAGTCGCCCGAACGGCTGGCCGAGGAGTGGGACGCGGAAGAGGAGCCGCTTCGCGTCGCGGTCGGTCGGTTCGACGACAGGGGGCCGTACGGCGGATGGAAGGAGCGGCGGTTCGAGGCTGCGGGCTTCTTCCGAACGGAATTCGACGGCCGGAATCGGTGGTTTGTCGACCCGGACGGGTACGCGGCGTTCAGCGTCGGCATGGACTGCGTACACCCGGGAGGAGCTGCGGCTTTACGCGGAATGGAGCATCTGCTGCCGCCTCTGCCTCCGAAGGAGGGAGCTTGGGCGGAAGCCTGGCACGGGAGCGACTTCAACTTCGCCGCCGCCAACCTGATTCGCCGCTTCGGAGGCGAGTGGCGGGACCGCTGGGCCGAGCGGACGGAGCTTCGGCTTAAGGCGTGGGGCTTCAATACGATCGGCAACTGGTCCGATCCGGAATTCATCCGGCGGTCGTCTCTTCCCTACGTGTGGCCGATGAACGATTTTCCGGCGACGACGTTATCGATCTTCCGCGACTTCCCCGACGTCTTCAGCCCCGAGTACGAGAAGGAAGCCCGCCGGTTCGGCGAACAGCTGCTTCCGCTGCGGACGATCGGCGGCTGATCGGCTACTTCATGCGCAACGAGCCGCATTGGGCGTTCGTCGATTCGCTGAACCTGACGGCTCATATGCTGCAATCGCCGACCCGCTTCGCGAGCAAGCTGGCACTAATCGAAGAGCTGAAGGAACGGTACGGAGCGGCGGAAGGGCTGAACGAGGCTTGGGGACGGCCTTCGCTTCGTTCGAAGATCTGCTCGATCCGGCCAAGGTCGTCTTGACCGGTTCGCCTGTCTGCGCGCGGGACCTGGATGCGTTCAACCGGCGGCTGATTCGCCGTTATGTCGAGATCCCGGCCGCGCGGTGCCGCGAGGCGGCGCCGAATCATCTGAACCTCGGCATGCGCTACGCTTGGGTCGGCCACGTTGCCGTGCTTGAGGGCTGCGAATCGTTCGACGTGTTCTCGCTCAACGGTTACCGGATGCAGCCCGACCGCGAGCACATCGAATGGATCAGCCGCAGGCTGGGCAGGCCGGTCATGATCGGCGAGTTCCACTTCGGCGCGGCCGACGCGGGCCTGCCGGCGTACGGCATCCGAGCCGTCGCGACGCAGGAAGAGAGCGGCGACGCCTACCGGGCGTTCGTCGAATCGGCGGCGGCCATACCGGAGCTGATCGGGGTCCATTATTTTCAACTGAACGATCAGCCGGCGCTGGGAAGATTCGACGGGGAGAACTACCAGATCGGCGCGGTCGATACGTGCATGCTGCCTTACCGGCCGTTCGTCGAGGCGATGCGGCAGGCCCATGAGGTCCTGTACGAGGTCCGCACGGGGGCGGTCGAGCCGTATTCGAACGTTCCGCAGGAGATTCCGAGGACCGGCTTCTAGACATCTAGGCGTATAGGCGTATAGGCGTATGGGCGTATGGGCATCGGCAGCGACAGCGACCTGCCCGTCCGATTACAGCGAGCCTCCGCCGAGCTCGGCCAGCCGCCGCAACGCGGGGATGGCGGAAGCGAGTGCTTCCCTCTCCTCCGGGGCCAGCCCTTCCGTGAAGGCCGAGAGCCGCGCCACCCGTTCCATGCGGCGGGCATCGATCACGTTCGCGCCTCGCTCGGTAATGTGCACTTGAACCGCGCGGCCGTCGCTCGGGTCCGGGCGGCGCTCGACGAGCCCGTCCCGTTCGAGCCGGGTCACGAGCTGCGTCATTGCCGACTGCGTCACCTGCTCGGTGGCCGTGAGCTCCGTCAGCCGCATCGGGCTCTTGTGCGACAAGGTGTGCAGAACGGACAGCGTCGTGAAGCTGAGCTTGTCGACGGCCGGCAGCCGGATCATGACCCTCGTCAAGTCTTCGAGCGCCAGCGCGAAGTCGGCGACGTTCAGGCCGCCGGGACGAGGTTCGTATGGGAATTGGGGGTGCTTGTTATCCAAGGGAAGATCACCGGTTTCTATAGGATCTAGAGCGGATGAGGTTCCTCCGGCCGCCCGGGGGAGCCTCTTCGTCGTTCGTCCCTCTCATTGTAAAGGATCGAAGCGGCGAGGAAAAGAATAGAGCCCGGCTCGACCATCAAGCTTACCGCCCCACAATCGACGAACCATCCGCTGCAGCTCCGATCTCCCGTTTGGCGCTTGATTCTCGTGGATGGCCGCCAATGGCGAAAAAAATCGCCATTCGGAGCAACCGCGTTAGCGAGAGACTCCATTTCTGATGAAAGCGATCCCTGATGAAGCCAAGGTGATCCATCCGCCGAGCGATGGCCGCCGCCGCGATCTTGTAAAACGTTATCCTTAATCCAATGATTGACAACTCTCTTGAAGCGTGATAATTTCTAGTTGGAAAACCGGTTTCCCTAGCAATTTCCGCAACACGGCCGCTCATGTCACCCCAGTTTGTAAGAAGAGGAAAGTCCCGAGGCCGGGCTCATTCGTCCGCGGAGGGAGAAAGGCAGGGATTCATCGCTCGTCATTCATGTAAGCGCTTCACCATCAGAGGAGGGAATTGGTAAAATGGTCCGCAAACGTTGGCTTCCGCAATTGCTGATCGCCGCCCTATTCGCGACGTTCTTCGCGAACGCGCTCGTCGCGCAGCCGAAGCAGGCTCAGGCGGCGAGCATCGGCACGATCGACGAGAACGACACGATCTACCAGATCATGGTCGACCGGTTCTACGACGGCGATCCGACGAACAACGCGACCGGCTCCGCCATCCGCTACGCCGAGAACACCGAGGAAGACTTCCGCTACATGAAGGGAGGCGACTGGCAGGGGGTCATCGACAAGCTCCCGTACATCCATAACATGGGCTACACAGCCATCTGGATCTCGCCCGTCGCCGAGCCGCAGATGACGAACCGGGACAACAACGGCACCGGCCGCAACACGGCTTATCACGGCTACAACGTCAAGGACCCGAACGCCGCGAACCCGTACTTCGGCACGAAGGAGAAGCTGAAGGAGCTCGTCGACAGCGCGCACGCGCTCGGCATCAAGGTCGTCATCGACGTCGTGCCGAACCACGTCGGCGACTACATGCTCGGCACGCAAGCCTATTACGACATCCCGAGCTTGCAGCCGGCCGCTCCGTTCAACAACCCGTCCTGGTACCATCACAACGGGGACATCGATTGGTCGCTCGTCGACGGCAACTATACGCAGTGGGCGCAGGACTACATCGAGAATCACGACCTCGCCGGACTCGACGACATCGACTTCGACGTGCCCGCCGCCAAGAACGCGATCTTCAGCTCGATCAAGGGCTGGTTCGACTACACCGGAGCGGACGGCGCCCGGGTCGACGCCGCGAAGCTGATCAAGCCTACCGATATCGGCGAGCTGGAAGACCTGCTCGGCGTGAACACGTTCGGGGAGAATTTCGACGGCAACGCCGAATTCGTCTCCCGTTGGGTCGGAGCGAACAAAGAATGGGGCATGCTCGATTTCCCGCTGTTTTTCTCGATTCTGAACAGCTTCGCCTACGGGCAGTCGTTCGACTCGAACATTAAGAGCACGCTGGCCCTTGATTCGTACTATAACGGCAACGCCAACCATATGGCGACGTTCATCGACAACCACGACCGGAACCGGTTCCTGACGGAAGCGGGGGGAAGCGTCGCCAAGCTGCAGAACGCCTTGACCTTCCTGTTCACCGTACGCGGAGTGCCGGTCGTCTTCCAAGGCACGGAGCAGAACAAAGGCAATGGCAACGGCTCCATTATCACGGGCGGCATCGCCGACACGTGGAACCGCTGGTCGATGGTGAAGCGGGACGCGAACGGCAACGTCATCCAGAATTACTTCGACGAGAATACGAGCACTTATCAATACGTGGCCAAGCTGAACCAGATCCGGAAAAATTACGAGGCTCTGCGCAAAGGAACGCAGCGCGAGATGTGGTCGTCCCAGAATCTGTACGCGTTCTCCCGCCGAATCGACAGCGGAACGAACGTCGGACAGGAAGTCGTCTCCGTGTTCAGCAACGCTTCCAGCGGCACGCAGACGGCGACGATTCCGCTCCGGGCGGAGAGCACGCTGGCCGTCGGGACGGTTCTCGTCAACCAGCTCAATCCGGCGGACACGGTTACCGTCGCTTCCGGCGGCGTGACCGGCAAGCAGATCACGGTCAGCGTCGGAGCGAACTCGGCCAAGATCTATGCCAAGGCGTTGGCCGACACGACGGCGCCATCGGTGCCGACGAACGTAAGCGCGACGGTACAGAGCGCGTCGAGCATCAAGGTGACGTGGTCGGCATCCTCCGATAACGTGGCCGTCGCCGGCTACGAGGTATACCGCGACGGAGCCCTCGTCGGCTCGACGGCCGGAACGTCCTACACGGACAGCGGGCTGACGGCCGGAACGACCTATTCGTACACGGTGAAAGCTTATGATGCGGCCGGCAACAAGTCGGCGGCGAGCTCGCCGCCGGCGACGGCGACGACCGGAGCGCCGGACACGCAAGCGCCGAGCGTTCCGACGAACGTCGTCGCGACGTCGAACTCTTCCTCCTCCGCGACAGTCTCCTGGACGGCTTCGACCGACAACGTGGCGGTGACCGGCTACGAGGTCTATCGCAACGGCACGAAGGTCGGCACGACGGCCTCGACCTCGTATACCGATACGGGGCTCGCGGCGAGCACGACGTACAGCTACACGGTCAAAGCGTTCGACGCGGCGGGCAATCTGTCGGCGGCGAGCGCGGCCGCGGCCGTGACGACGGCGGCCGGCAACAACGTGACGATCTACTACAAGCAAGGCTTCACGACGCCTTATATCCATTACCGTCCGGCGGGCGGCACTTGGACGACGTCGCCGGGCGTGCCGATGCCGGCATCGGAGATCGCCGGCTACAACAAGATCACGATCAATCTCGGCTCGGCGACGCAGCTCGAAGCTTGCTTCAATAACGGCAGCGGCACGTGGGACAGCAACAATTCGAACAACTACTTCTTCGGCGTCGGCACGTGGACGTATACGCCGACGGGCAACATCGCGGCAGGCGCGCCGGTCGTCGATTCGGCCGCTCCGAGCGTGCCGCAGAACGTGACCGCGACGGCGGCTTCGGCGACTTCGGCGACGGTGTCGTGGAACGCGTCGACGGACAACGTGGCGGTAACGGGATACGAGGTATACCGCGACGGCACGAAGGTCGGAACGACGGCCGCGACGACGTACACCGACACGGGCTTGACCGCGGGCACGACGTACGGCTATACGGTGAAGGCGTACGACGCGGCGGGCAACGTCTCCGCGGCCAGCGCGGCGGCTTCCGTCACGACGCCGGCCGGCAACACGGCGACGATCTATTACAAGAACGACTCGTTCGCCTCGAAGTACATTCACTACAAGCTGGACGGCTCTTCGACCTGGACGACGTCGCCGGGCGTGCAGATGAGCGCGTCGACGTATCCGGGCTACAGCGTCGCGACGATCCAGCTCGGCTCGGCGACGGGACTGACGGCGGCGTTCAACAACGGCAGCGGCACGTGGGACAACAACGGAGGGAACAATTATCGCTTCGGCAGCGGGGCTTCCACTCTCGCGAACGGCAACCTGTACGCGGGCGAGCCGCAAGCGGACAGCGTGACGTTCCGGGTGACGGTGCCGTCGAACACGCCGGCGAACGGTCCTGTTTATATCTCGGGCAGCTTCAACAGCTGGAACGCGGCCGATCCGGCCTACCAGCTGACGAAGGGAAGCGACGGCGTATACAGCATTACGCTGAACCTGCCGGCGGGAACGGCGGTGCAGTACAAATTCACGAGAGGGTCGTGGACGACGGTGGAAGCGGCGTCCAGCGGAGCCGACATCTCGAACCGGACGCTGACGCCTTCCGGCGGACCGCAGACGGTCTCGGTTACGGTGGCGCGCTGGAAGGACCTCTAAGCACCCAGGAACAGGCTGTTGACGAACTCGCGTTGACAGCCTGTTTTTCATCAGGAACGGAACCGAATGCCTTATCGCGATTGAACAATCGGAAGGAGGCTCGCTCCCGATATGAAGTTAAGAGGGAAGTTCAGGTTCGCGGCGGCTCTTATGGGCGCCGTTCTGCTCGCGCAGTCGGCGGCCGCGTCGGTATCGGCCGAGATTGCAGCTACGCATGTTTATCACAATCACATGCCGAATTTCTGGGCGTATTACGACACGGGCAGTTACGCGTCGGCGCCCGTGGGAAGCCCGATCCGCTATACGTACGACGCCGACGTCATCGAGCTGAAGAAGAATCCGCCCGCAGGTTATACGTATTCCTTGCCGAACGGCTCTCCCATGCCGCACGACGATCTCGTCTCCTATTATTCGCACCATGCCAAGACGGGCGCCTACTTGACCTGGCCTTGGAGCGTGGCGGATACGCTGCATAGCAGCCATCCGTCGGCCCAGATGCAGGTGACGATGTCCGGCGCGGTCGTCAACAACGTCAACAACTTGAATCAGCGTGGAAATGTAAGCGGATACAACAATCCCAATTGGGGAACCCCTTGGAAGAACGCCTACAATACGCTTAAGACGCCGAACGGCACCCGTACCCTGGACATGATCCATTTCAGCGGACATCACTCCATGGGCCCTCTCGTAGGGAACGACTACCTGCTCAAGGATCTGATCTACCAGGGAGCGACGCTGGCTCAGCCTTACTTCCTCGGGTCCGATTACAAGTCGTCCAACGGGTTCTTCCCGACGGAGCTCGGCTTCTCGGAGAGAATCATTCCCGTCCTCGAGAAGCTGGGCATCCAGTGGTCGGTCATCGGGAACAACCACTTCTCCCGGACGCTGAAGGACTATCCGCTGCTGGACAGTCCCGGCGCCGATACGATGGTCTCCCCGCCGAATAGGGCGGATCTTCAGAACGCCAGCAGCGTCGGGTCCTGGACGAACGCGAAGATGTTCAACGAGCAGCAAGTCGTCTACAACAAATATCCGTTCGCGTCCACGCCGCATTGGGTTCAATACGTCGACCCGAATACGGGAGCCGCCTCGAAGATCGTCGGCATCCCGGTCGCCCAAGCGGAGTCCTGGGAGGAAGGGTATCTCGGCTCGGTGAAGGCCGACGCGCTGAAGCCGTTCGAAGGACTTGCGGCGCAAAAGCAGTTTTTCGTCATCGCGCACGACGGCGACAACTCGTCCGGCCGTGCCGGCTCCGAGGAGACGTGGCGCAATGCGGGCAACGTCACGTACGCCGATGCGGGCGTGAAGGGGATGGGGATCGACGAATACCTGAAGTCGAACCTTCCGCCCGCTTCGGACGTCGTGCACGTGCAGGACGGCTCGTGGATCGATACGCGCGACTCCTCCTCCGATCCGAGCTGGTACCATTGGCGCTTGCCGTTCGGCATCTGGAAGAGCCAATTCTCCGCTTTCAACTCGGCCATGGGAACGAATTACGCGCCGAAGAAGAACTTGTCCGGCGTCGAGGACGGGATGACCGTCTCGTTCGAATACGGCTACCACTATCTGGAGCGCAACTTCGCCTTGCTGCAAGCGGCGCTCAATTACGCGAAGACGGCGGAGCAAATCTGGCTCGACGGCCATCCGAATTACTGGTCGCCGACGACGGCGCTCGATCGCGAGGTCACTTACGAGGGCAATCAGTTGAATCCGTGGATGCTGAGCTTCCCGGTGAAGGGCGATCCGGCGACCGATTACGCGGGAGGGGCGAATCCGGCCGAGCTGGCTTGGTACTTCCTGCTTCCGGCCATGGATTCCGGCTTCGGCTACTACGACGAGAACGTCGACGACAGCGTGAAGCCGGCCCTGTCGATGAATCAATCGCTTTTCTTCTCGAAGCCTTACGTCAACGGGAAGCTGGCGTCGGACCGGACGGGGCCTTCCGTCTGGTGGCCGCAGCGGTATCCGTACAACCCGGGCAGCGCGAACGTGAGCAAAGCCGAAGGCTGGACGCTCCATCACTTCAACAACCAATTCGCGATCTACACATACGCGTTCGACGCGAGCGGCATTCAAGACATAAAGGTGAAGGTGCGTCCCCATACGAACAAGTCGGCCGACGCTTCGGACAACACGTTCAAAGTGTACGACCCCGCGGCGCTTCAGGCGGCCGGGGTTCCGGGCATCGACGCGAGCAAAGTCGGGGCGTGGCGGACTTACCCGATGCAGATGCGCGATCTGAAGCCCGACATCAACGGCGTGTCCTGGCAAGCGAGCAGCAAGGCGGTTCTGGAGAAGGTGCCTGCGACCGATATCGGCAACCTGTATTATTCCTATATCTCCGACTATCGGGACCAGCTGCTCGATTACTACATCGAAGCGACGGATTCTCAAGGCAACGTGACGCGGAGCGACATCCAGCAAGTGTATGTCGGAGCGGGCAAGTACGATCTCGTGAACGGCAAATACGTGGAGAAGGCGAACGGGGCGATCGAGGGCACGCATCCGTTCGTGACGGACCGTCCGATCGTCCCGGATACGGAAGCGCCGTCCGTCCCGACGGGACTGACCGCTGCCGCGGCCAGCGCTTCCTCGGTTCAACTTAGCTGGACGGCGTCGACCGATAACGTGGGAGTGACCGGGTACGACATTTACCGGGACGGCGTCAAGGTCGGAACGTCGACCGGCACCGGCTATACCGACTCGGGATTGGCCGGGAGCACGACATACAGCTACACGGTCAAGGCCCGCGACACGGCGGGCAATCTGTCGGCGGCGAGCGCGGCGGCTTCGGCGACGACGCCTCAAGGCAATAACGTCACGATCTATTACAAGCAAGGCTTCCCGACGCCGTACATCCATTACCGCCCGGTGGGCGGCACGTGGACGACGTCGCCGGGCGTGCCGATGCCGGCTTCGGAGCTCGCCGGCTACAACAAGATCACGATCAACCTCGGATCGGCGACGCAGCTCGAAGCCTGCTTCAACAACGGAAGCGGCACTTGGGACAGCAACAATACGAAAAACTATCTGTTCGGCGTCGGCACGTGGACGTATACGCCGACGGGCACCATTACGGCGGGCGCGCCGGTCGTCGATTCGACCGCGCCGAGCGTGCCGCAGAACGTAACCGCGACGGCGGCTTCGGCGACTTCGGCGACGGTGTCGTGGAGCGCGTCGACGGACAACGTGGCGGTGACCGGCTATGAAGTGTACCGCAACGGCACGAAGGTCGGCACGACGGCTGCGACGACGTATACCGACACGGGCTTGGCCGCGGGCACGACGTACGGCTATACGGTGAAGGCGTACGACGCGGCGGGCAACGTCTCCGCGGCCAGCGCGGCGGCATCCGTCACGACGCCGGCGGGCAACACGGCGACGATCTATTACAAGAACGACTCGTTCGCTTCGAAGTACATTCACTACAAGCTGGACGGCTCTTCGACCTGGACGACGTCGCCGGGCGTGCAGATGAGCGCGTCGACGTATCCGGGCTACAGTGTGGCGACGATCCAGCTCGGCTCGGCGACGGGACTGACGGCGGCGTTCAACAACGGCAGCGGCACGTGGGACAACAACGGAGGGAACAACTACCACTTCGGAAGCGGGGCGTCCACTCTGGCGAACGGCAACCTGTACGCGGGCGAGCCGCAAGCGGACAGCGTGACGTTCCGGGTGACGGTGCCGTCGAACACGCCGGCGAACGGTCCCGTGTACATCTCGGGCAGCTTCAATAGCTGGAATGCGGCCGATCCGGCTTATCAGCTGACGAAGGGCAGCGACGGCGTATACAGCATTACGTTGAACCTGCCGGCGGGGACGGCCGTGCAGTACAAATTCACGAGAGGTTCGTGGACTTCGGTGGAGGCGGCGCCCAGCGGAGCCGACATCTCGAACCGGACGCTGACGCCTTCCGGCGGACCGCAGACGGTCTCGGTTACGGTAGCGCGCTGGAAGGACCTCTAAGCGCCCAGGAACAGGCTGTTGACGAACTTGCGTTGACAGCCTGTTTTTTTAAGAAAATTTGCGGGTTTCGAAAGTCAATTAATTAAATAAACAAAAAGGATAAAAACTCAACTATTAATTATCCATATTCTTTAAAATACCTTATAAATCATATGTAAATAACGACCGTTTTTCTCTAAAATGAGGTCATTGAAAGATTAAGGGAGGAACGATCCATGGAAAAAGCGATCCTGAACGAAACGGCAAACAGCAAAGTCGAATTCTTCACGACCGGCGACGGCGTCAATATCGCCTACCGGCTCGACGGACCGGCCCACGCTCCCGTATTGATGCTTGCGAACTCCATTGCCACTAACCTGCACATGTGGGATGGACAAATCGCGGAACTGTCCTCTCATTTCCGAGTTCTCCGTTACGACTTCCGGGGGCACGGCGAATCCGACGTTCCGTCGGGAGCGTATTCGATCGACCGAATGGGAAGGGACGTGATCGAACTGCTCGACGCGCTCCGATTCGACCGGGTGCATTTCCTCGGACTCTCATTCGGCGGGGCCGTCGCGCAATGGCTCGCGATCCATGCGCCGGAGAGAATCGATCGGCTGATCCTGTCCAACAGCTCGTCGTATTTGGGGCCGGCCAGCCAGTGGGATGAGCTGATCCGATCCGCTCTCCGGGCCGAGAGCCTTAACGGATTCGCCGACATGTTCATCGGGAACTGGTTCCCTGCGCATCTGCTTGAATCGGAGAGCGAGCTTGTGTCCGCGTTTCGCGATATGGTTCTTCGCACGCATCCGGAAGGGCTGGCCGGAACCTTCGCCGCCATCCGCGATTTGGATCTGCGACGAACGGCCGCGCTGATCGACAGACCGACTCTCGTGATCGCCGGACGGTACGATACGGTGACGCACCCCAGCCACAGCGAACTTCTCGCCGCGACGGTTCCCGGCTCCAAGTTGGTCGTGCTCCCGACGGTACACTTGCCGAACATCGAGCGTCCTTCGGAATACGCGAGTCTGGTTATCGATTTCTTGCAAGCCTAAGGTGCCCTGCGCCAGAAGACGGACAGAAGCCAGTAGACGGATAGCCGGGCGGGAGATTACTCCCGTCCGGCTTCGATCCGTTCCGTGGACCGCCGCACGATCAATTCGGGTTGAAGCAGCAGGGAAGAGGAGGGGAGGGCGGGATCGTCGATCCGTTCCAAGAGCATCCGTCCGGCCGTCGCGCCGAGCTCGAACGTATGGATGAACAGGCTGGTGAGCGGAGGATTCGTATAAGGCGAGAACGGGAAGTCGTCGAAGGTGGCGATTCCGAATCGGCCGGGAATGGGGATGCCCAACTGTTCGGCCGCCTTCAGCGCTCCGAAGGCGACGTAATTGTTCATGCAGACGACCGCATCCGGAGGGCGATCGCTCTGCAGCAGCTCGAGCGTCGAACGATAACCGTGGTTCTCGTCCGCGACGCCGTTCACGGTTCTCTCCCCGCGCAGGGGCAGAGAGGCCTTCCGATGGGCCTCGGCGTACCCCCGATGCCGCTTCTCGTAGATTTTCTCGCCGGACTCTCCTCCGACGAACGCGATGTCCGCGTAGCCCTGGGCGAGCAGGTGCCCGGTCAGCATCGCCCCGCCCGCCTCGTTGTCGTAATCGACCCATGGGACGTTACGGGATTCGTATTCCCCCATGGAGACGAACGGGAAGCCGAGCTCGGTTAACGAGTCGACCATCCCGTCGTTCAGAATGACGTTGTTCGTAATGAGTCCGTCGATTCGGCCGCTGCGGACGAGCCGGTTCATAATATCGCGCTCCGGATCGTTCGGCTGCACGTTGGCGATCGTCAGCTCGTACGTCTGCGGCCCGATCACGCTCTCGATTCCTACCATAATATTGTAGAAAAAAGGGTTCATATATTCGCTCTCATGCGTCATGTCGATGAGCAAGCCGATGTTGCGGCTGCTCCGCTTGGCCAACCGGGTAGCGATGCTGCTCGGCGTATAATTCATTTGTCTCATGATTTCCCGAACCCGTTCTTTGGTCTCCCGGGAAATCTTGGGGGAGTCGTTGAGCACCTTGGATACGGTGGATTTGGCGACGTTGGCGGCCTTGGCGATATCCTGGATCGTTACCTTCATGAGCATCCCTCGCGGCATGGAGTCGATTGGAGAAACCGGTTTCTCTCGCGCAAAAAAAGAGAAATCGCTCCTTCCAATATATCACATCCGTTAGGCAACGACTATGAGGATTCGCGGGCGCAAAATCGGACATTAGGTCCTCGTAGAATAAGTTTTAAAATAACGCTTGACTCTTCATCCCGATCCGTGGTAAATTATATTTCGCTGACGTTGAAGAAACGAAGGCGATAAGCGAATATGCGGTCGTGGCGGAATTGGCAGACGCGCTGGATTCAGGTTCCAGTGGGCTAACCCCCCGTGGAGGTTCGAGTCCTCTCGACCGCACCAACCATTCAAACGAAGTCCTGCAGAGATTCTCTGCAGGATTTTTTAGTTTTTTCCGAGGCTTCAATGTTTTTGAACAGATCGATCTTATGATCGATTTTCTCCAGCGTCTTCTCGAGTTCCTTCATTTGATCGACGATTTTCAGGAACTGCTGCATCTCCCGAATGGGCATCTCCATTGCCCGGAAGTACTTGATAATTTCAAACCATGCAATATCGGACTCCGAATACCGTCGATACCCTTTAGCGGATTCGGGTATGGACATCCAGAACAAAACGGTTCTTATCACTGGCGGGACGTCCGGAGTCGGCAAGGCTATCGCGTTGGGGCTGGCCAAACTAGGGGCAAATATCGTTATTTTAAGCAGAAGCCGTGAACGAGGACAGGAAACCTTAAAGGAGATTGCGGAAGCCACGGGAAATAAGCAGGGCGAGTACTTGGTAGCCGACCTATCCCTTCAGTCCTCCATCCGGGAAGCGAGCGAAGAGTTTAAACGGAGATTCGATCGCTTGCATGTCTTGGTCAATGCGGGCGGAGCGGTTTATTTTGATAAACAGCTAACCGCCGAAGGAATCGAACGGACCTTCGCATTGAATGATCTCGGTCACTTTATCCAGCGAGTCAACCCTTTCAGCGGTTTGGGCGCAACGGCCCAAGCGCTGTTCGCCAGAGTTATCTTTACGTATGAATTAGCGAGACGCCTGGAAGGAACGGGCGTGAAGGCATTCGCCTTTCACCCGGGATTGATTAAATCCAATCTGACTCGCAACGCTCCCTGGTATATAAGAGCGTATGGAAAATTATCGAATCGATTGGCGAAAGAGGACTGCGAGATCGGGGTTTATCTGGCGGCGGCTAAAGAAGTCGACAACGCTAAAGGCGTATTTTTCGACGATAAAAGGATAATGATGGATTTCCCTAACCTGCAGAATGAAGAAACGGGAAGAAGATTATGGAGCATCAGCGTGGAACTTTCGGATGGTTCAAAGGTATAAAAAGGCCCGGCTCCCCGAAAGAGGGGCCGGGCTTTTCCCGTCCATTTTTCCTGCTTTTCCTGCTTTTGCTGCGCTGCCTGTATCGCCCCTCTCAGCTAAAACTTAGATCCATGCCGTACGGTTTTAGTCTCAGCTTCCTTGCTACAGCCTGTGAAGCAAGATTATTCCATGCCGTGCTGTACAAAGCCATCCGTCCTTGCTTCTGAATCTCGGCCGCCCAGGCTGTCGAGACCTCCAAGCCGTAGCCTCTGCCCCGATAATCCGGAGCGGTGCGCAAACTCGCCTCGGCAGCGACGGAGGAGATTCTGGCGCTGCAGCATAAGGACACGGCAGCTTGGTTTTGTACGATCGCGAAATCAGGCTGCCCATGGGGAATATCCTCGATATAATCAGGAAAAAACGGTTGTAAAAGATCGACGTTCATAGGCGTAATTCTGACGGCTTGCGTATGAGGGTCGCTCAAACAAGGGAATACATAGGCCGGTCCTAAATAGACCTGTTGAATCGGACTGTCCTGACTTAAAATTCGAATTATTTCAGCCATATTCACCTGATTGGGTGCTTCCGACCAAGGCGCTTGCCGTACAAACCGCTCCAATTCGTTCATCATGCCTTCATCAAGCGTCTCATGGTACCTTGCGACGTTCCCTTGCTTGGTAATACCCAGGAAAAATCGCGGAGCGTCTCGAGCGCCAGGTTCGTTTATCGTTGTCAAACGACCGACATCATTGTGCCTAAATAGAACGCGGACTTGCGTCTCCATAAGTTCAAGATCCGACCGTAAAAACGGATTGTTCAAATGGAAGCCCCTTCCTGGAGGGGAACCGCGCTGGTTTATGGGCTAATAGGCGCTATCCCCGCAAATGATAGTTGCCCCAATCCGCGAGCCGATCATCCAGACCCCCCCTTTCCCCCAAGAATATATATCCGATATGTTATTCCGTCAATCATGCCCTTTCATGCCGGCCTGCAGGACCCGAAGATAAAGCCGACGAGTTGCAAAAAAGAGCGAAGTCCTTTATTATCGACATTAAAGGTCCGCATTCACAACGATCTGATGAAGGGTGGAGGGAGCATGCAATTTTCCAAAAGCACGGACTACGCCCTGCACGCCTTGATTCACTTGGGTCTCTCGGAAAGCCGCAACCATATCGGGATCAAGGAATTGTCCGCGTCGCTCGGCGTATCCGAGAGCTATTTATCCAAGATCATGTCCAAGCTGAGGCAGGACGGAATCGTACGCGCCGTGCCGGGAGTGAACGGCGGTTACGAGCTCGCGCGGCCGGCCGACCGAATCACCTTCCTGGATGTCATTCACGTGATTGAAGGAAGACAGCAACTGTTCGAATGCTCGAATTCGAGCTCGCGGCAGCACCGCCTGTTAGCTGAAGGCCGGGTCGAACGGCAGGAGACGGAACGGTGGGGACAGGGCGAATGCCTGGTCGAGAAGGTCATGGTCGGCGCGGAACGGCATCTGCATCAATACTTGCGGGAGCACACGATCCAGATGGTGCTGGACGAGGCGAACCGGATACGCAGCGCCGAGGGGATCGAGAAGTGATCCCTTCCAGCGGCTTAATTATGGATATCGAGGGTCCATATTTATCGACTGCAATTCGATTAGCGAAGGGATGGGGAACGGGCATGAACGAATTATGGAACGAAGCCTTCTGGGAGCAAGCGTGGAAGGAGCATGGCGAGGCCGTCGCGGCGAGGAGGGAGAAGGCCGGGATCGTGCCGGCCAGAGCCTTCGATTCGAAAGCGAGAACGTTCAACGAGCAATCCTTCAATGAAGAAGGGCAAAGGCGAACCAAGCGCATCCTAGGCTGGCTGGAAGGCCAAGGAGTTCGATTCGACGGCCTCTCCGTCTTGGACATCGGCGCCGCTTCGGGCGTATTCACGGTGCCGTTCGCGGAGCGGGGCGCGCGCGTAACCGCCGTCGAGTCTTCTCCGCCTCTCGTCGAGCTGCTGCAAGAGAACACGGCCAAGTTCCCCGAAGGCGCGGTGAACATCGTTCCCGAACCGTTCGAAGAGATCGACGCGCGGGCGAGAGGCTGGAGCGAGGCGTTCGACCTCGTCTTCGTCTCGATGTGCCCGGTCATTCTCGATTGGGCGAGCGTGGAGAAGATCGTTCAATGCGCGCGTCGATATTGCTACATCAGCATGCCGGCGAGCTCCGCGGAGAACAGCCTGGCGAGCGAAATCTGGCCGATCGTCGCCGGTCAGCCATTCCGGACGAAGCCGACGGAGATGGGCTACTTGCTCCATCTGCTGTATCTCAAGGGCTATTCCTACGAATCGATCGTCTCGAGGGAGACCAAGACGACGGAGATGTCCAAGGCGGAGGCGTTGCAGGATATGATGGACCGGCTTCGCGCGCATGGCCAGCCCGAGGACGACCGGAGCCGACAGATCGTGTCGGATTACCTGGATCAAGCGTATCCGTCGGGCAGGGTGACCGTCCGGCAGGGCGGCCGGTTCGGCAAGGTGCTCATTCGGCTGCAGGATCAGAACATGTATACGCGGGAAAATCGGTAAAAGAAAACCCGTTCTCCGAATCGAGAACGGGCGCAGCTTGCACGCATCGGAATGCATTCGTCGTAATAATCGCAACCGGTTGAGAATTAGATCTCTATGCAGCTCTTACTTAACCGGTTGCGCCTTACCCTCTTGATTCGCCGCGAAGTCGATCGGGACGAGGCCTTCCGCCTTCCACACCGTGCCTCTGCTCTCGTACTCGAACAGCTTCTCCACTTCGTTCGCGACCTGCGGGCCCAATTCGCGCTCCACCAGATACAGGGCCACGTCGAGTCCCGAAGTGACGCCTCCCCCGGTCACAAGGCGCGGGTTGTCTTCCACGACTCGGGCCTTGACCGGAATCGCGCCGAGCGCTCCGAGCGCGTCCATGCCGATGTGATTGGTGACGGCATGCTTGCCCTTCAGGAACCCCGGCATGGCGAGCAACAGCGAACCTCCGCATACGGCGGCGACCGTGACGTCTTTGTTGTCGAGAGCCTTCTTCATGATTCCCGGCAGGCTCGTCTTCGCCGCTTGGGCGAGAATGGCCGGAATGGCGTCGGCGGTCTTGCCCGCCGGCTTGCCCGAAGCTCCGGGGACCAGGATGATGCCCGGACGGTTCGGGTCGAGCTTGGCCGTCGCTTCGAGAGCCGGACCGTTCAGCCCGCTCGGGACGGAACGCTTGCCTTCCGCGGATACCAATTCCACCGTCATCGCTTCGCCCGTGTACATGCCCGCGGCGGCGAACACTTCGTAGGGAGCCAGCGCGTCCATCAGATCGAACCCGTCGAACAAGACGATCTGGACATGAACGCTTTTGCGCTCGGGCGTCCCCGGCTTGTCCTTGGTTTGCGCGCTTGCCCCCGGGCCGACCAGACCCAGAACGAGCGCTAACGTCAATAGCAATCCCAACGCTTTTCTCATCCTTCAACCTCTTCCCTTCGTTCGTAGTATTCGTCCTCGCATGAACCATGATAAGCGACGAATCTCTCGAACGAAGCTAGGAAACGGTCACGATCCCGTCACGATATCGAACGATTTCCGCGCGCGGCCGCGGAACCCGGCAGGCGAATCTCGAAGACGGTCTTGCCCGGTTCGTCGACCCGCTGCGAACTCGGGCGGAGGAGGCGAGATGTCGGGCACGACCTCCTCTACTTGGACGCCGAGAAGAAGGTTCCGGTGACGAGCTCCGTCCCGGCGGCAACGGCGATCTTCGTCGGCTACATGCAGATTTGGGGACTTTTTCTCCCTCTGATGCGCAAGGGGAGCTGCAGATCCATAAGCGGGCGTCTTCCTTTCGGGAGGCGTCCCGTTTGCCTTATTGGACGGAAGACGGCGACCGGCCGGCAGGCTACAAGATCGCCTAGCCAAGTCCGATGTCGAGGGTTCCGCGGAACGATTGTGGAAAAGAAAAGGGATGTTCGTGTCAGGAAACATAACTCGACAATGAAGATCCTTCCGATAAGTAAACGCTTCCTAAAAATGTAAGCGAAGACAAATAGAAATGAAAACGCCTCATTGTCCGCAAGAAACAAAATCAGGCTAATAAAAGCAAAATGCGGCCATTTGAATGTGATTATAATTTACATACTATTGGATTAGGCACAACAAGAAGAAGCGAGATAAGCACACGGGGAGGACGACAGATGAAAAAGAACGTAGCAGCGGGACTCGTTATGACGATCGGCGTAGGGCTGCTGGCAGGCTGCGGGGGCTCGAACGACGATTCGAACGCATCGCCTTCGGCAAGCGCGCCCGCGGAGACGGGCGCTTCCGCCGGCGCTTCGGCAGGTTCGGACGGCGGCGCTTCCGGAAGCTCGGACATCAAGGGCACGATTACGTGGGCAACGCACCGCACGGAGCTGGCGGAGACGGATTTGAAGAAGTACGTCGAAGCGTTCGAAGCGAAATATCCGGGCACGGAAGTCAAGATCGAAGGCTTGAAGGACTACGAGCAGACGATCCGCGTGCGGATGGCGGCCAACGAGCTGCCGGACGTCCTGTCTCTCGTCGAGACGACGCAATCGGACCTGCCGAAATTTTACGAGCCGCTCGACGATCTCGGGCTTAACGACAAGATCTACTTCAAGGACTACAACTCCTACGAAGGCAAGCTGTACGGCATTACGCAGCAGGTGGCGATCAACGGCTTGCTCTACAACAAGAAGGCGTTCGAGAAGGCCGGCATCGCGGAGCCGCCGAAGACGCTGGACGAGCTGTTCGCCGACGCCGAGAAGCTGAAGGCCGCGGGAATCGTGCCGATGGCGACCGCGTTCAAGGACGCCTGGACGCTGCAATATTGGACCGACCCGGCGGAATTCATCTACGGCAGCACGAGCCTGCGCAACGACAAGATCAAGACGGACACGCCGTTCACGGTAGACGGACCTTACGGTCAAGGCCTCGGCATTCTGAAGCAGCTCTACGACAAAGGCTATCTGGAGAAGGACGTCTTCTCGGCGACGTGGGATCAGACGCAGAAGGATCTCGCTTCCGGCAAGGCGGCGATGATGTACATCGGCAACTGGGCCATCTCGAACCTCGTGAGCAACGGATTGCCGCTCGACGACATCGGATTCGTTCCGCTGCCTTACGACAACAGCGGCACCTACAAGGGCATGATGCGCAACGACTGGGCGTACGCGGTCAGCTCGACGAGCAAGAACAAGCCGCTCGCCAAGGCGTTCATCAAGTTCATGCTCGAGGAATCGGGAGACTATGCGGATCACATGATCATCTCGCCGCTGAAGGATCAGCAGCAGAGCCTGAAGCAGATCACCGACTTCATGGCGTACAAGCCGGAGATGCTGGAAGCCCGGTCGATCAGCGAGGACGTCAAGGCGGTCGAGAACAAGATGCAGTTCGATCCGTTCAAGTTCATTCAGGAAGTGACGGTCGGCAAGATGCAGGACGTCTTCGACGGCTACAACAAGAAGTGGAAGTCCACGAAGACGGCGCTGGGCAAGTAATCCCTTCTTCGGGAGGCGACGCGGTTTGACCGACAGAGCGGGTGGCCGGTTCGACGGAGCATCCGCTTTGTCGTCTGCGCCTCCCCGGAAGGAAGATAGGAGGGTCTCGGATGGTGGGCAACATGTCGTACGGCTTGCAGAAAAGAATCTTGATCATCCTGTTCCTGCTCGTGCCGATCGCCCTTCTGGCGACGTTCGCGCTGTATCCGGCCGCGTATCTCGTCTATCTCAGCTTCATGACTTGGGACGGCTTCAGTCCGGAGAAGACGTGGGCCGGGCTGGCGAACTACAAGGAAGTGTTCGAGAGCAAGGAGGTCTGGGCCGCGTTCGGCCACAACTTCGTCTATTTGGGCTGGGGGCTGCTGCAGAACGCGCTCGGCCTGGCGTTCGCGCTGCTGCTGAATTCTCGCCTGAAGGGGCGCAACGCGTACCGGGTCATGCTGTTCATGCCTTACATCATGAACGGCGTGGCCGTCGCTTACATGTTCAACTACGTGTTCAACTCGGAATACGGTTCCTTCAACACGCTGCTTCGCGGGATGGGGCTCGATTCGCTCGCGATCAGCTGGTTCGGCTCGCCGAAGGCGGTCAATCACGTGCTCGGCTTCATTACGCTGTGGAAGTTCATGGGCCTCAACATGGTCATCTATCTGGCCGCCCTTCAGTCCGTGCCTTCCGAGATCGAAGAAGCGGCCCGGATCGACGGGGCTTCCCGGTTCCAGGCGATCCTCCACGTCGTTCTGCCGAACATCACCAAGGTCATCGAGCTGAACCTGTTCCTGACGATCATCGGCACGCTGGAGATCTTCGACCTGCCGTTCATTCTGACGGGCGGAGGCCCGCTCGGGGCGAGCGACACGTTCCTGACGAAGACCGTCGCGACCGCGTTCAAATTCAACAACTTCGGCATGGCTTCCGCGATGAGCGTCACCCTGATCGCCGCCGTCGTCGTCGTGCTTAGCGTCCAGAGGCTGGTCACCCGGAGGTGGTCGAATTGACGGCGAAGCGCTTCGGTCCCGTCTCCCTGATCAAGCACGCCATCCTGTGGGCGGCCGTCGCCATGATCGTGTTCCCGCCGTACGTGCTGGTCCTCAACGCGTTCAAGAGCAAGGAGGAGTTCTCGCAGACGAGCGTCTTCAAGCTGCCCGACAGCTTCCTGAACTTCGACAACTTCGTCTCCGTCATGACGAGAGCCCACCTGGACCGCGCCTATCGGAACACGGTTATCATCATCGCCGTCGCGGTCATCGGCAACGTGGCCTTGGGCACGATGGTGGCGTACATTCTCGGACGCTTCGACTTCAAGCTGAAGAAGGCCGTCATGGGCGCCTATATCGCGGTGTCGTTCGTTCCGACGATCACGACGCAGGTCGCGACGTTCACCGTCGTCCACAACCTCCACCTGTACAACACGCTGTGGGCGTCCATCGTGCTTCATCTGGGGACGAACGTCCTTCAGATTTTCATCTACCTGCAATTCCTGAGCAATATTCCGAAGGAGCTCGACGAGGCGGCGATGATGGAAGGGGCTTCGCTCTTCCGGATCTACCGGACGATCATCTTCCCGCTGCTCGCGCCCGCGACGGCGACGATCGTCATCATCAAGACGATCGACATCTACAACGACATGTTCATCCCTTACTTGTACATGCCGGCCCAGAAGCTGACCGTCGTATCGACGAGCCTTATGAACTTCTCCTCGGAGCGCAGCACCGAATGGGAGCTCATGTCCGCGGCGATTCTGATGATCATGGTGCCGATCGTCGCGCTCTATCTGTTCTTCCAGAAGTACGTGTTTGCCGGTATCGTGAACGGTGCAGTAAAATAGCTGTACTCGCGAGGCGGACAACGGAGGGATGGGCGCATGAGAAGGCAAGCGTGGCGATGGGCGGACCGGCTGTGGGTGGCGTTCGCGAACCTGAGCATGCAGCAGAAGCTGCTGATCGTCTTCCTGGCGCTCGTCTGTCTGCCGCTCGTCATGATCGGCTACGCTTCTTCTTCCTATTACACCCGTTCGATTCAGGAGAACACGACCGATTACGCGGCCGAGATTACGTCCAAGACGCTGCTTAAGCTCGACGACTATGTGACCGACCTGTACAACATGTCGGCGATGCCGCTGTACAATTCGGACTTCCTGGACTGGCTGGCCGATCCGAACACGACGTTCGCCAAAGAGCAGGGAATGGATCTCTATATTCGGAATCTGAACAAAATCAAGCCCGACCAGGTGTCGGTGTACGTCTTCGACAACTACGGGCACGTCAAATACAACATCCGGACCGGCGGCAAGCGGACCGATCTCGACGAAGTCGCGGGCGAATGGGCGAAGGCCGCGAAGAAGGCCGACGGCAAGCCGGCGCTCGTCAGCCTGCAGGAGAAGGCGGCCGGCGCGGGCAACTATTACGCGTTCTCCGTCGTCCGCGAACTGAAGCAGGTGAAGTTCGATCTCAGCCCGATCGGCTTTATCGTCTTCGATACCAACATCTCGGCCTTCGAGCGCCAATTCCAAGACCTCGACGCCGTGACCAAGGGCGAGACGATTCTGCTCGACGAGAACGACAAGGTCGTGTACGCGAGCGACCGCGCGATGCTGGGCCGCGACCTGTCGGGCGACGATTCGGTGCGGCGGGCTGCGTCGGCGAACGGCGCCGTGCCGGTCGTCATCGAAGGCAAGAAGGATATCGTGACCTTCGCGAGATCGGCTCTGACCGGGTGGAAGCTGCTCGTCTACATTCCGATGGAGGAAGCGACCCGGCAGGCGACGGTGACCCGCAACGTCACGCTTCTCATCTCGGGCGCCTTCGTCCTGTTCGCGCTGGTCATCGCCATCGCCATCTCGTATGCGCTGACCCGCCCCTTGAGCAAGATCAAGAAGCTGATGCAGGAGGTGCAGACCGGCAACCTGGACGTCAGCTTCAACCAGAAGTACCGGGACGAGGTCGGCATGCTGGGCCGGCACTTCAATATTATGGTGAATCGCGTCCGCGATCTTCTCGAGGAAGTGAAGCAGACGCAGTCGCGCAAGAAGGAAGCGGAATTCGCCGCGCTGCAGAGCCAGATCAACCCCCACTTCATCTATAACACGCTCGAGACGATCCGGATGAAGGCGGAGCTGAACGACGACGAGGAAGTGGCCGATATGACGTTCACGCTCGGGAAGCTGCTGCGATACGGCGTCAACCACGAGGAGCAGCGAGCGACGGTCGGCCAGGAGCTGGAGCATCTGCACCATTACTTCTCGCTGCAGAACGTGCGCTTCTCGGGCAAGTTCAAGCTCGTCGTCGACATCCCCGAGAAGGACTACGGGCTAAGCTGCATCAAGCTGATGTTCCAGCCGATCGTCGAGAACGCGATCCACCACGCGTTCAAGAACCGGCTCGGGGGCGGCACGATCGCGATCGGGGTTCGCCGCGAAGGCGAAGACGTCGTCTTCTCCGTCTCGGACGACGGATCGGGCATGGACGCGGCGAGGCTGAAGGCGCTGCGGGAGCGCATCGCCGCCCGCCGGCCGCCGCTCGAAGGCGGCAGAGGCATCGGGCTGCGCAACGTGAACGAGCGGATCAAGCTGCAATTCGGCGAGACGTACGGCTTGCACGTCGACAGCAAGGAAGGCGAAGGGACGACGGTTCTGGTACGGCTGCCGAACCGGACGGACGGGGAGGAGGCGCGGCGATGCTGAAGATCATGGTCATCGACGACGAGGAGCACATTCGTCTCGGGATCGCGAAGATTCTGTCCAAATATCCGGGAGGAGTCGAGATCGCCGGTCAGCACGCCAACGGGCTGGACGCGCTCCTTCAGCTGTCCGGGATGGGGCCGGACGACCTGGACGTCGTCGTCACCGACATCGAGATGCCGATGATGGACGGCCTCAAGTTCATCGAACAGGCGAAGGCGAAGCTGCCGGGTCTGACCATCATCCTGCTGAGCGGCTACAACGACTTCGAGTACGCGAGGCGCGCCATGCGGGCGGGGGCGGCCGATTACCTGCTCAAGCCGATGGACAAGGCAGAGGTATTCCGGCTGCTGGATCGGATCCGGGACGCGAAGGAAGCGGCGGCGGAGAGAGCGGGCGCGGGCGCACCCGGTTCGGCCGCAGCCGCCGGAGAAGCCCATGCGGCGCCTTCGGCGAGCCCGGCGGCTTCGACGGCCGACCGGATCTGCAGGCTGATCGACCGCGAATACAACCGCGACATCGACCTGAAGTATATCGCCGACGCGGTCGGCTTCAACGCGAGCTACATCAGCAAGCTGTTCAGCCGGGAGAAGGGCGAGACGATCACCGATTACTTGAACCGGGTCCGGATCGACAAGGCGAAGCAGTTCCTGAAGGACCATCCGGGCCTGAAGGTGTACGAGATCGCCCATATCGTCGGGTATGGGGACAAGATTTATTTTCAGAAGCTGTTCAAACGGATGGTCGGCGTGACGCCGCTCGAATACCGGGCGGGGGCGGCCGATTAGCAGGGGGATTAGGCCATGGCGGCATTCGAGATCGACGGCGGCGGCTTCGTCCTGGACGGCAAGCCGATCCGCCTGATCAGCGGGGCGATGCATTACTTCCGGATCGTCCCGGACTATTGGGAGGACCGGCTGCGCAAGCTGCGCGCCTGCGGCTTCAACGCGGTGGAGACGTACGTCGCCTGGAATCTTCACGAGCCCCGGGAGGGCGAGTTCGTATTCGAGGGAATGGCGGACGTGGAGCGCTTCATTCGGCTCGCGGGGGAGCTCGGGCTTCTCGTCATCCTGCGCCCGAGCCCGTATATATGCGCGGAATGGGAGTTCGGAGGGCTGCCGTCGTGGTTGCTCGCCGATCCGGCGATGCGCCTCCGGTGCAGCGATCCGCCGTTCCTGGAGAAGGTCAAGGCCTATTACGACGAGCTGCTGCCGCGGCTGAAGCCGCTGCTGTGCACGTCGGGCGGCCCGATCGTCGCGATGCAGATCGAGAACGAGTACGGCAGCTACGGGAACGACAAGAATTACTTGAATTTTCTGAGAGATGCGATGATCGCGGGCGGGATGGACGTGCTGCTGTTCACGTCCGACGGCTCCGAGGACTATATGCTGCAAGGCGGCACGCTGCCGGGAACGCTCGCGACGCTGAACTTCGGCTCCAAGCCGGAGCAGGCGTTCGCGAAGCTGCGGGAGTATCAGCCGGACAAGCCGCTCGTCTGCATGGAATATTGGAACGGCTGGTTCGATCACTGGGGCGACGAGCACCACGTCCGCGGCTTCGAGGACGTCGTCGACGTGCTGGACCGGATTCTCGCGATGGGCGCGTCGGTCAACTTCTACATGTTCCACGGCGGAACGAACTTCGGCTTCTACAACGGAGCGAACCACATCGACTTCTACGAGCCGACGGTGACGAGCTACGACTACAACGCGCTGCTGTCCGAGTCGGGAGACCCGACCGACAAGTATTGGGCGATCCGCGAGGTGATCGGGCGCTACGCGGAGCTGCCGGACGATCCGCTTCCGGCTCCGTCGCCGAAGCGGGCTTACGGGGAAGTAAGGATGACGGAGCGCGCTTCGCTGTTCGAGTCGTTCGACCGGCTCGGAAGCCCGGCGGTGCCGTCCGTCTGTCCCGAGACGATGGAGCGGCTCGGCCAGGATTACGGCTTCGTCTGGTACGAGACGGAGGTGTCGGGGCCGCAGATCGGCTGCGAGATCATCCTGCAGGAGGTTCGCGACCGGGCGTCGATCTACCTCGACGGCAGGTTCGTTGGCGTCGCTGAGCGGTGGGGCGGCGACTCGGCCGTCGCGGACATCCCGGCGGGAGGGGCGAAGCTCGGCATTCTCGTCGAGAACATGGGACGGATCAACTACGGCTCCCGGCTGCGCGACGTCAAAGGAATTACGGAAGGCGTCAAAGCCGGGGCGAGGCAGTACAACCAGTTCCTGTTCGGCTGGACGAACCGCCCGCTAACTTTGGCCGACCTGTCGGGGCTGGCGTACTCGCCGATCGATTCGGACGAGGCGGAATGTCCGAACGAACCGGCGTTCTACCGGGGGACGTTCGTCGCCGAGACGCGCGAAGACACGTTCCTGAAGCTGGACGGCTGGACGAAGGGAGTCGCCTTCGTGAACGGCTTCAACCTGGGACGCTATTGGGAGAGAGGGCCGCAGAGGACGCTGTACGTGCCGGGGCCTCTTCTTCGCGAAGGCGTCAACGAGCTGGTCGTCTTCGAGCTGCACGGAACGGCTCGGCCGGTCGCCGTGCTGCAGGACGTTCCGGAGCTCGGATAGGCAGGTCTTGGGTTCGGATAGGCAGGTCCGGGCTCGAATGGACTGTTCCAGAGCTGGGGCAGACCGTTCCGGGGCCTGGATAGAGAGAGACACAACCATTAGGAGAGGAGAGCCGGCCATGAAGATCGGGATTATCGGGTACGGGACGCGCATGCATTATTTTCTGGATCGGCTGCTGGAGTTGGAGATGGGCGTCGAGGTCGCGGCGATCGCGGACGTCGCGGCGGACAAGGCGAAGTCGCTGCTCGACCGCAAGGGAAGCGTCGCCGACGGAGTGCGCTATTACGCGGACGCGGACGAGATGCTGGAGCGGGAAGCGCTCGACGGCGTCATGATCGGCACGCGATGCTCGCTGCATGCCGAGATGGCGGTCAAGGTCATGAAGCGGAATCTTCCGCTGTTCCTGGAGAAGCCCGTCGGCGTCACGGGGGCGGATCTGGCGAAGCTGCGGGAGGCGGAGAAGGCGTCGACGTCCGAAGTCGTCGTCTCGTTCCCGCTGCGGAATACCCCGATGGCGCTCCTCGTCAAGGAGATCGTCGATTCGGGGCGGCTCGGAACGATCGAGCACGTCCAGGCGGCGAACAACGTTCCTTACGGCGGCGTCTATTATCACGACTGGTACCGGGACGAAGCCGAGACGGGAGGGCTGTTCCTGCAGAAGGCGACCCACGATCTCGACTGCCTGAACTTCCTGCTCGGGTTGAAGCCGGTCGCCATCGCCGCGATGGATTCGAAGCGGGTGTTCAAGGGCGACAAGCCCGCCGGCCTGCGCTGCGGCGAGTGCGACGAATACTTTACTTGTCCGGAGAGTCCGTACGTTCTGCGCCGAATCAGCCGGGAAGATGCGACGGGAGACGGCTGCGCCTTCGCGGTCGATACCGGCAACCACGATTCGGGGAGCGTGCTGATCCGTTACGAGACGGGCATGCACGCGGTCTATTCGCAGAACTTCTATTCGCGCAAAGGAGCGGCTCGCCGCGGCGCCAGACTGATCGGCTACAAGGGCACGGTCGAGTTCGACTGGTACCGGGACGAAGTCAACGTCTTCATGCACGATGCGCCGCGGACGGAGACGTACAAGCTGGAGGCGGCGAAGCTGCCGCACTTCGGCGGCGACGAGGCCCTCGCGAGGAACTTCGTCGGCGTCATGAAGGGCGAAGAGCGGTCGGCGACGCCGCTCTCGATGGGCATCGCGAGCGCCTTGATGTGCCTGAAGGCGGAGCGGGCGGCGAAGACGGACGCCTATCAATCGCTGGCGCCGGAGCGGGAGGAGGACGCGTCTTGAGCGGACGTCCCGACGCGTACACGATCGTCTCGCACGACGCCCACGATGCGAAGCATTACGGCGCCGTCCATCTGCCGGTCTACGACAGCAGCCTGTTTACGTTCCGGACCGTAGCCGATATGGAGCGCGAGGGGAACGAGCCGGAAGGGTTCGTCTATTCGCGGGGCAACAACCCGACCGTCCGGTCGCTCGAGAGGGCGCTCGCCGAGCTGGAGGGCGGGGAGGACGCGCGCTGCTTCGCGACCGGCATGGGCGCGATCTCCGCCGCGGTGCTGTCTTCGATCCGGTCGGGCGATCACATCGTCTGCGTCGACCAGGCGTACGGCCCGGCCCGGCGTCTGATCGGCGAATATTTGCGGCGTTACGACATCGAGGCCGACTTCGCGGACGGCTCCGACCTGGCGGCCATCGAGTCGGCCCTCCGGCCGAACACGAAGCTGCTCTACCTCGAGAGTCCGACGAGCCTCTTCTTCGAGCTGCAGGATCTGCGCGCCTGCACGGCCATGGCCCGGGCGCGCGGCATCCGCACCGTCGTCGACAACACGTGGGCGAGTCCCGTCTTCCAGCGCCCGCTCGAGCTGGGCGCCGATCTCGTCGTCCACTCGCTCACGAAGTACGCGAGCGGACATAGCGACGCCATGGGCGGCGTCGTCGTCGGCCGCGCCGAAGCGATCCGCGAGCTGAGCGGCAGCGAGCTGGTGCTGCTCGGCTCGGTCATGCCGCCGCAGACGGCTTCGCTGATCCATCGCGGGCTTCGAACGCTGCCGCTGCGGATGGAGCGGCATCAGGCCGGGGCGATGGCGGTCGCCGCCTACCTCGAGTCGCTTCCGTTCGTCGGCCGCGTCCGCTATCCCGGCCTGCCGTCCCACCCGCAGCACGAGCTGGCCCGCGCGCAGATGTCCGGCTTCGGCGGCCTGCTCTCGTTCGAAGCGGGGAGGGATCGCGAGAAGCTGGCCCGGTTCGTCGACGCGCTGACTTACTTCCGCATCGGCTTCAGCTGGGGCGGCTACGAGAGTCTGGCGTCGCTCCAGGAGGGGTGCGCCGGCATGCCGCGAAGGAAGACGCACGCCGTTCGGCTGCACGTCGGCCTGGAGTCGCCGGACGTGCTGATCGAGGATCTGGCGCAAGCGTTCCGCGCGGCGGGCTTCGACGAGAGGGAGCGGGATAAGGATGAGTGATTTGTGGTTGGCTGGAGGAGAGGGAAATGAATAATAGGAGCGCTGTCTTCGAGCTGGAGACCCGCTGCCTGAGCTCGCTGGTCAAAGTATTTCCGGACGAGGAGCCCGCGGCCGGGCGTTACGGCTCGGGATCGGCTTTGCGCGGCGAGGCGTATTCGTTCCAGGTCGCCTACCGGGCACCGGAGCTGACGAGGGGCGCCTCGGTCCGCGTCGAGCTCTCGTCGCCGGGCTGGCTCGGGAAGCTGTCCGTCCGGGAGGTCGGGCTGGCGCCGTCGCAGCTGCCGTGCTACGGCGATCCGGACGACGGCGTGCTGCGCGGCAAGCCGGGCCTGTTCCCGGACCCGCTGCTGCCGCTCGGCGACGGCGGGAGGCTGAAGGTGCCGCCGCGCCAGTGGCGGGCGCTGTGGATCGAGGCCGTCGCGGATGCCGGCGAGCTGCCGGGCGTGCACGCGATCTCCGTCGCCTTCCTCTCCGAGGAAGGCGCGACGGTCGCGAAGGAGACGTTCGCGCTGGAGGTGCTGCCTCTGGAATTGCCCGAGCAGGAGCTGCTGCACACGGAATGGTTCCACGCCGACTGCCTGGCGACGCATTACGGCGTCGACGTCTTCGGCGAGCGGCACTGGGAGCTGATCGAGGCCTACGTCGCGACGGCGGCGGCGCATGGCGTCAACATGCTGCTGACGCCGCTGTTCACGCCGCCGCTCGACACCGCCGTAGGCGGCGAGAGGCCGACGGTGCAGCTCGTCGACGTGACGTTGGGCAGGGACGGGACGTACGCCTTCGGCTTCGAGAAGCTGACGCGCTGGATCGGAATGGCCGAACGGGCGGGGATCCGCTACTTCGAATTCTCGCACCTGTTCACGCAATGGGGAGCGAAGCACGCGCCGAAGATCGAGGTGCTGGAGGCGGGCGCGGTGGAGCGGACGAAGCGGTTCGGCTGGCATACGGACGCGGCCGGCGACGAGTACGGCGAGTTCCTCGCGCAATTCCTCCCCGCGCTTGCAGCGTATATTCGGGAGAATGGGCTTGCCGATCGCGTGTACTTCCACGTGTCCGACGAGCCGCGCGAGGAGCATCTCGAGCCGTACCGGATCGCGAGCGAACGGCTGCGCCGGCATATCGGCGGCCTGCCCGTTCTGGACGCGCTGTCGGACTTCTCGTTCTACGAGCGGGGGCTTGTGAGTAGGCCGGTCGCGGCGAACGACCATATCGAGCCGTTCCTCGAGGCGGGCGTGCCGGAGCTGTGGACGTATTATTGCTGCGTCCAATATAAGGAAGTGGCGAACCGGTTCTTCGACATGCCGTCGGCGAGAAGCCGGATCTTGGGCGCGCAACTGTACAAGTTCGGTCTCCGAGGATTCCTTCATTGGGGCTATAACTTCTGGTATTCGCAATATTCGCTGCGGGCCGTCAACCCGTACGAGACGACGGACGCGGACGGCGCGTTCCCGTCGGGAGACGCGTTCCTCGTCTACCCGGGCGAGGAGGGGCCGGTCGAGTCGATCCGGCTCAAGGTCGTGCGCGAGGCGCTGCAGGACCTGCGGGCGCTCCGGCTGCTGGAGCGGCTGGCGGGCCGCGAGGAGACGCTGCGGCTGCTGGAAGATGGACTCGGCGAGCCGCTGACGTTCCGCGCTTATCCGCGCGGGGATGCGTGGCTGCTCGAGCGAAGGGAGCGGATCAACCGGGCGCTCCGCGATCGGCCTTATTCCATTTGACCGACAAGTTAAATAAGGCTTGACTCTGTATGTTCAGCCGTGATAAATTAGGGTTCGCTGACGTTAAAAAACGGAAGCCCCCATTCTTACCATGAACGAGCTCTTGAACTTTCTCCCGCGGAGGTTCAGGAGCTTTTTTTACATCCGATCGGTCCAGCGGGACAATATTACGGGGCGGGAGCGCGGAATCTCATTGAATAGGAAAATCTTAATCGTCGAAGATGACGCCAATATCTCCAAAATCATCAAATTGAATTTGAATCTCGTCCATTTCGATACGGTCGAGGCTTACGGCGGACACGAGGCTCTGGAGGCGATCCGCGGACACAAGTTCGACCTGATCCTGCTGGACGTCATGATTCCGGGAATCGACGGATTCGAACTGATGGAGAGCATTCGACCCTTGGGCATCCCCGTCATTTTCCTGACGGCCAAAAATTCCGTCGTCGATAAAGTCCGCGGCCTGAAGGCGGGGGCGGAGGATTATATCGTCAAGCCGTTCGAGGCCCTTGAGCTGCTTGCGCGCATCGAGACGGTGCTGCGAAGGTTCGGACGGGAGGAGACACTGCTCGAATTCAAAGACCTGCAGGTCTTCCTGGACAGAAGAGAAGCAAGGGTACGCGGGAGGCCGGTGGACCTGACCGTTAAAGAGTTCGAATTGCTCGTCGCGCTGTTGAAAAATAAAAATATCGCGTTGTCCCGAGAACAACTGCTGGATAAAGTATGGGGGATCGCGTTCTACGGAGAGACAAGGACGGTGGACATGCATATCAAGTCGCTCCGCAAGAAGCTGGACCTGTACGAACATATCAAAACCGTATATAAAATCGGGTATCGTCTGGAGGATTAGGCGGGCATGAAGCTATGGCAGAAAATTTACCTGTTCTCGATCCTGCCGTTCCTCCTTCTCTTCCATCTGGCCTCCGTCCTCATCATCGAACGCAATCATAGCAAGCTGCTCCAACAGGAGATCGAAGCGACGCTAAGAGAAAACAGAAGCATTCGTTCCGCGATCGAAGCGATCGTTCCTTTTCTAAGCGTCTATCGATCCCCCGATTACGAACGGACGGTATGGACGAATATCGGGAACGAATTCGCGGCGAAGTCCGGCGACCGCGCGGCTTATCTGAGAATGGAGGAGGAACCGGACCGCACGGCGTTCAGCAACGTCGATTTTCCCCTGCCGACTATATGGACCAAGCTCCAAGCCCCGGGGAAGGACGAGATCCGGTACGGATTGAGCGACGTCGGCGACCGCACGATTCTGTTCACCGCCAGCTCGGTCGAGGTCAACCGGAAGAAGATCAGGATCGGGTATATGAAGGATGTGACGCCCGTGTACGCGGAGCGCGTCGAGCAATACCGGTTTTTCGTTCAAGTGGATATTGCCGCATGCCTCCTCTATCTGGTCCTGATGATGATCATAAGCAAAGCGCTGACCAAACCGATCGAGAGAATGGCCCGTACGGCGAAAGTCATCGCGCAAGGAGAGTTCTCGAGACGGGTCGAGCTGCGATCGAAGGACGAGATCGGCCATTTGGCCGACCATTTTAACCGGATGGTTGCGGTGGTCGAAGACAAAATCAACGAATTGGAGATTCTCAACCTGCAGAAGCAGCGGTTTATTCACGACTTCACGCACGAGCTGAAGACTCCGCTGACCTCCATCATCGGATTCTCCAGTTTCCTGCGGGTGACCAAATACCAAGAGGAAGCCTTTGCGGATGGGCTTAACGTCATTTATGCCGAAGCCAAGCGATTGGAATCCCTTGCTCTGAAAATGATGGATCTCATCTTCATCCGCGAAGAGAATCTGGTCATGAAGCGGGAGAATCTGAAGGCCGTCCTGGACGAAGCGGAGCCGGTTTTGGCCATGAAGGCGGAAGAACGGCGAATCCGGCTGGCGATAGATGGCGGCGATTGCTGGATGCCTATGGATACGGATTTGATGAAGGTTCTTATCTTCAATCTGGTCGACAACGCGATCAAGGCATCCTCGGAACAGGGGCTGGTCGCGATTCGCGTTCATAGCGAAGGTGGGCGGCGTATTCTGGAAGTGGCCGATCGCGGCATGGGGATCGCCCTTGAGCATCTGGACTCCATCTTCGAACCGTTCTACGTATCCGACAAAGCCCGAACGCGTCAATACAACGGGGCCGGATTGGGGCTGTCCATCTGCCAAAGCGTGGCGCGGATTCATAAGGGAACGATCGAAGTCGTCAGCGAAGTGAACGTCGGGACGACCGTTAAAGTCGTCTTCGAGGTTGCCGAGCGGGATGAGGTGAAGGTATGAAGCGAATACGGCCCGTCTTTTTACTCGGGCTCGCCCCCTTGATTTTTCTAGCCGGCTGCGGCCTCTTCTATGAACCGATCGCGAAGGACGCGGTCATGGTGAGAAAGATCGCTCAGGTCGAACCGGACCGGAAGACCGAGTCCCCCGGGATTTTGTCGGAGGATACGGTGAGAACGTTAAGCGTGAACGCGGTAAACCGGGTTTTCGATACCAACTTTTCGCTGGAGGATGTAAATCTGGAGCTTAACGTGTTCGAGCCGAAGCAGGTCAAAAGCATATTGTATAGCCTTAGGGCAGACTCGGATGCGGATCCTCTCGTTCGTTACAAGACGGAATTAAGCGAGATTCCAAGCGGTGTCTACAGCGTCATCGTGAAGAATCGGTATAATATCCGCACCCAATATACCGTCATGGTCAATGCGGCCGACGGCGATATTCTGGATATTCAACAATTCGGAGAAAATTCATCCGGCATCGAGGAAGAGACTCCGTTCAACGAAGACAAGATCGTCTCTGCGGCCCGGCAATGGCTACAGCGTCTGGGCGACATCCTGCTCGACGAGTTGGAGCTTGGAGAACGAACGGTTTTCCGGGACGCGACCCGGGACGCCATCTTGTTTTTCCAAAACAAGAAGACCAAAAACACGCAGTACGTCGTAGTGATCGACTTGAGCACGAAAGAGGTTCACGGCTTCAGCAAGGGGATCGCGACGGCACTGTCGTATTCTTATCTGGTTCCTGCCAAGCTCCGTTGAACCATCGGCGCCTGTCTCCGGCAGGGCGCCTCTTTTTTATGAAGGGCCGACGGCGTTCTTCCTATTTTACGGTTTGTTTACAGGTTGATCTCACTTTCCCTACATCTGTCCGGTATATTGGATGGCAGCAGTCAGGGGGAGGAATGCAAGTTGGCAATCGGGATTCAACGGCCGGACGAGCCGGTTAAGGACGCATCTGGGAAAAGCAGCGGGGCGGGGCGTCTTGCGGCGCTTGACGCGGCGCGGGGGCTCGCGGTCGTCGGGATGTACGTGCAGCACTTCGCGTTGAACGAGACGAATGCCTCGATCGTCTCCGGGAACACGACGCTGCTGTTCGTGCTCTGTGGCGGCATCTCCTATTCGATCATGGCGCGACGCAGTACGGAACAAGGGGCGGGGATGAGCGCGTTCCGGGCGCGGATGCTCGCGCGGGCGGTGTTCGTCGATCTTCTCGGATATCTTCTTATCCTGCTGAACACCGGGTACGGGGTCATCCTGCCCGCTTATGCGGCAATGTTCGTGATGGCGTTGGCGCTCATCGGCCGTTCGACGCGCGCGCTCGCCGCAACGGCGGCCGTTCTGGCCTTGGCGGGGCCGCCGCTGATGGTTCTCGGAGGGAGCGTTCTGTCGGCAGCGCCCCTCCTCGGAGATATAGCGGGCGGCCCGATGTCCGGCCTCGCGCTCGCCCCCGCGTTCGTCGCCGGCATGGCAATCGGTCGTCTCGGCTTCGCCGAATCGAAGCGCACCGCCTTAGCGCTCGCGGGCGGGGGAGCGCTCATGCTCGCCGCCGGCAAGGCGCTGGGCGCCTTCGTTCTCCCCGGATTAAGCCGATCCTTCGAAGGGTGGCTCGTTCGGGTTCAAAGCTTCCCCTCCGTTCAACCGGACCCGTATGCGATCTGGCCGTACAACGTGAATCCGCCGCTGTGGAACAGTCTTCTATGGACGGCTCCGCACAGCGCGTCGACGTTCCAGACGATGACGGGGCTGGGGTTCGCGTTGCTGGTTCTCGGACTCGTCTGCCTCGTTCCGAAGCGGATCTCGGCCGTGCTGGCGCCTTGCGCGGCAACCGGACGCGCGGCGTTGACGTTGTATTCGGCTCAGTTCGTCGCGATCTGGGTCCTCAAGCTGGCGGGGGTCGAGTACGATCTCGGAGGAATTCCGCTCGGCGACCTGATCGTCGCCGTCGCGACGCTGGCGGCCGGATGGCTGCTCGCGCAGTTCCCCGCCGGTCCGCTCGAGGCCTCGATGCGGCGCTTTGACCGGGTATTCGGCGGTTCCCGGCCGGCTGCGGCGCCGGCGTCGAAGTAGGCGGCCGTTCCCGGTATCCCGCGATGAACGCCGCCCGAACACGCCGTACGGAGCCGCCTGTCAAACGTTACATCCCGGGGTTGGACGGGCTAAGAGCGCTATCCGTTATCGCCGTTATCGCCTATCATCTGAACCTGAAGGGGGCCGAGGGCGGATTTCTGGGGGTGGGGATCTTCTTCGTCCTATCCGGCTATCTCATTACGGATCAAATCGGCATGGAATGGAGAAGGGACGGGAAGCTGAATCTTCGGAGGTTCTGGATCCGGAGAATGCGAAGGCTCCTGCCGGCCATGGCAAGTATGCTTGCGCTGTCGGCCTTATGGCTTGCGATCATGGATCCGACCCGATTGCAAGGCTTGAAAGGCGGGATTCTGTCTTCGTTATTTTACGTCTATAACTGGTGGCTCTTGTATCATCGCGTCTCGTACTTCGAGAGCTTCGGCCCGCCTTCTCCGATCGGTCATCTCTGGTCGCTCGCCGTCGAAGAGCAATTTTATCTTGCATGGCCGATCCTGCTCGCGATCGGATTCAAGCTGGCGCGTTACCGAGGCCGCCTCCTGCTCTGGATCCTTGCCGGCGCCGCCGCTTCGGCTTCGGCGATGGCCCTGATCTATACGCCCGGAACCGATCCGAGCCGGGTTTATTACGGGACGGACACCCGGGCGTTCGCTCTCTTGATCGGCGCTGCCTTGGCCGTCGCATGCCCCAGCTGGAAATGGAGCGGCAAGGTATCCTCAAGAGCCCGCGGGCTGCTGGATCTGACAGGGCTCCTTGGGCTTATCCTGTTAATGATCCTGATCTTCCGTACGGACAAGCAGGACGGATGGCTTTATCGCGGCGGGTTTCTATATTTATCGGCGATCTCCGCGGCGGTCGTCGCCGTGCTCGCGCATCCGGCCAGCCGGTTGGGGAAGGTTATGGGCTGCAAACCGCTTCGTTGGATCGGAGTCCGATCGTACGGCCTGTATATTTGGCATTATCCCGTTATCGTGTTATCGAATCCGGGCGCGAAGACGGAGGGAGTCGGCTTCTTGCGCGTCATGCTGCAATTGGCCGTCATCTTCCTCCTGGCCTCCTTGTCTTACAGGTATGTCGAGGAGCCGGCGCGGCGGGGCCGATTCGGCGTCAAAAAAACGGCCTTGCTGCTCCTCCTTATGATCCCGATCTATGGCGCCGTCCACTTGATCGAACCCGAACCCGAAGCGAATGCTCCTGCCGACAATGCGGTATGGGCGCCGATCGAACAACCCAAGCCGGGTCAAGGCGGGGGAAAGATTCAATCCGGAGAAGGAATAACCGCCATCGGGGATTCCGTCCTATTGGACGCCGCTCCTTTTCTCGAAGAGAGGCTTCCGGGGATGGTCGTCGACGGAAAGGTCGGCCGCCAGATGAACCAGGCTCGAGGGGTTATCGACGAGCTGCGTGAGCGAGGAAAGCTTGGGGACCGGATCGTCATCGAGCTTGGGACCAACGGTCCGTTCAATGCCAAGACATTGCGCTCCTTGCTGGATTCGCTGAGCGATAGAAGCGTTTATCTGGTGAATACGCGGGTGCCCAAGGAATGGCAGGATTCCGTCAACAAGACGATTTCGGAAGTCGCCGGCGAGTTCGGCAACGCGACGATCATCGATTGGTATGCCGCCAGCGAGGGCAAGGACGAATATTTCTACCGGGACGGCGTTCATTTGAATCCGGAAGGCGCCGAATATTACGCATCGATGCTGGCAGAGGCCTTGAGGGATACAGGGGGATAAGATCGCCGTCATCGACATGTAAACCGGTTCGCGGCTTGCGGCAACTCCCGGCAGGCCGACAACGCCAAAGGCCGAACGTCTCGAAAGAAGACGTTCGGCCTTTCTCTATGAGCGGATCGGGACCCGCCGAGAAACCTCCTCTTGACTCTACCGTATGCGTGAGGGTTTAGAATAGGATCGGGAGGCGCGATGGGATATGTATAAAATCGGCCAATTGGCCAAAGAAGCCGGGATCTCCATTCGGACGCTGCGCTATTACGACGAACTGGGCATCCTGACCCCCTCGTACGTGTCGGAAGCCGGTTACCGCTACTACAACCAAGAGGATATCATGAAGCTCCATCATATCGCCACGTTGAAGCAGCTCGGCTTCACGCTGGAGCAGATCCGGGGCGTGATCGAAGCGGAATCCGGCCGGACTCGGGCCGAGCAATGGTCGCGCGCGATCCATAAGCAACTGGAATTGCTCCGCGAAGAGAAGCATCGGCTTGAGCTGCTCGAACGCAAGCTTCTGACCACCCTGCGTACGATCGAGCTTCGCGACGAGGTGACGGCGGAGGAGCTGCTTCTGTTCATCCATTCGCTTCAGTCGAGAGAGAGCGATTCGGCAGCCCAATCCGTTCGGCGGGAAAACCGGGCGAAGAGGTTCGCTTCCGACGAGCTCCCGATTATCGAGACGCTGCCGAAGCTCGACGAGGACGATCCCCGGGCGAACGAATGGATCGAGCTGCTCCGGGACATTCGAAGCCGCGTCGGAGAGCCTCCGGATTCTCCGGTATCGAGACGCCTGGCGGAGCGGATTCTGACCATCGGGGAGCAGTGGTTCCAGGGCCGGGACGACGTGCTGGAGAAGTATTGGGACTGGGTTCGCCCGGAACCCGGCGAAGACGAGAAGGTGCTCGGACTGGACGAGGAGACGATGGCTTACATCGACCGCATCGTGGACGAATATTTGCGGCGCGAACAAGCGGAGCCAACGGAGCATTCGGACGAGGAGAAAGGAAGGGAACGAATTGAGCGATCAAGCGACGGCGGTTAAAGCGAAAAAAACGATAAGCAAAAACCGGGCATGGGCGTACGTGGCGATCGGGGGCTCGCTCGAGATCGTCTGGGCCGCGGGATTTAAATACGAGGGGATTCCTTCGATCGTCGTGCTGATCGCCCTATTGACCAGCTTCGATCTCGTGATCCGGGCCACGCAGGCGCTGCCGGTCGGCACGACCTACGCCGTGTTCGCGGGAATCGGCACCGTGGGTACGGTTATCGTGGAGGCCGTTCTCTCCGGCGGGATCGGCTTGCCCAAGGTTGGCATTATCTTGCTTTTGCTGCTATTTATCGTCGGGTTGAAAATGACAAGCGTGGAGGAGCGCCGATAATGGCTTGGACGCTGCTCATCGTCGCCGGCTTGCTCGAAGTCGTCGGCGTCATCGGCATCAAACGGGTGGCCGTTCGCAACGACTGGCCCAATAATCTGATTCTGATCGGAGGCTTCTTCATCAGCTTCAGCCTGCTCACGAGAGCGATGGAGACGATCCCGCTGTCGACGGCCTACGCCGTCTGGACCGGCATCGGATCGGTCGGCGCGGCCGTGGTCGGCATGCTGTTCTTCCAAGAATCGAGGCAAGCGCTCCGGTTGCTCTGTCTCTTGGGCGTGATCGGCTGCGTCGTCGGGCTTCGGCTTGTCGAGTAAATGCGAGAGTGAAGAACAGGCTCAGCCGCGAACCCTCCGTCCTTAGGACGGAGGGTTCTTCCGCGTACAGCCGGATTGCCTTGAAGCCGCGCCGGACAAGGCTTCGCAAGATCGTCGCAGCCCATTCAAGGCCTCTCGCAAGATGTTTTTAATGCAGGCAAGACGGCTAGCGACTATGCTTCGATATGCGGCCGGCGACGAGTCTTCAAGGGGAGGGATCGCCGGGGCGACGGAGCAAAGGAGTGGCTGCAACATGACAACGCTGAGGACGCTCAGACGGGACATCTTCCTGTATCTGCTTGTCCTTCCGGGACTGCTTTATTTTGTTGTCTTCAAGTACGTCCCGATGTGGGGGATCATCATCTCCTTCCAAAATTATTCGCCGTATCTGGGGCTGTGGCACAGCGAGTGGGTCGGGTGGGCGCACTTCGATCGGCTGTTCTCGAATCCGGACTTCCTCGTCATCCTTCGGAATACGCTTGCGATCAACGCGCTCAGCCTGCTGTTCTTCTTCCCGCTGCCCATCGCGCTGTCGCTGATGATGAACGAGATCCGCAACCGCTTATTCAAGGGAGCCGTACAGTCGATCATCTATCTGCCTCACTTCCTGTCATGGGTCGTCATCGCGGGCATTAGCCTCATCATGCTGTCGGAATCGGACGGCATCATCAACGGCTTGCTGGAAGCCGCGGGCTTTAACCGCGTCGACTTCCTGACGAACGCCGATTTCTTCTGGGGGCTGCTGACGCTGCAGTCGATCTGGAAGGAGGTCGGGTGGGGGACGGTCATCTTCCTCGCCGCGATCGCCGGGGTCGACGTGCAGCTCTACGAGGCGGCGAAGCTGGACGGGGCCGGCAAGCTCCGGCAGATGTGGCATGTCACGCTGCCGGCCATTCGCAACGTTATTATCATCCTGCTCATCTTGCGGATCGGCCACATCATGGACGTCGGCTTCGAGCAGGTATACCTGATGATGAACGGAGCGGTGTCAGAGGTGGCCGAGGTGTTCGACACATACGTATACCGGGTCGGCATCCTGCAAGGCCAATTCAGCTTCAGCACGGCCGTCGGCCTCTTCAAATCGGTGGTCGGACTCGCGCTGGTCATTATCGCGAACCGGCTGTCCAAGATGTTCGGCGAGGAGGGAATGTACTAATGAGAGCCAGAGCCATGGAGAGCGCGTTCGACCGCTGGTTCGCCCGGGTCAATGCCGTCTTGCTGGTCGCCGTTGCGTTGATCTGCTTGTTCCCGTTCTACTACGTGTTCGTTGTCTCGTTCGCATCTCCCTGGGAGGTGCGTCAAGGCGGTTTGCTGTTGTTCCCCAAGGAGTGGACGCTGGATGCTTACCGCTACTTGTTCTCGACCGACGCATTCGTTCGAGCAGCGGGGATCAGCGCGTTCCTCGCGATCGTCGGCACGGTCTGCAGCCTGCTGATCACCTCGATGCTCAGCTACGGGCTCTCCCGCAAGCGATTAAAGGGCAGAAGGACGCTCTTGCTGCTGATCCTGGTGACCACGTTGTTCAATCCCGGCATTATTCCCGGCTATCTGGTGGTCCGGGATCTCGGGATGATTAACAGCGTCTGGTCGCTGATCGTGCCCGTGCTGACGAGCGGCTGGTACGTACTGTTGATGAAGGGGTTCTTCGATTCGATTCCGGCCGGACTGGAGGAGGCCGCGCTGATCGACGGCTGCAACGACATGAGCGTCTGGTATCGGATTATTCTTCCGTTGTCGCTTCCGTCGCTCGCCGCGTTCGGCCTGTTCTTCGCCGTCGCTTATTGGAACACCTTTTTTACAGCCGTTCTGTATATCAATAAACCCGACAAATGGCCGCTGCAGATATTGCTGCAGAACCTGCTTATCGATTCCTCTACCTCGTTGGGCGCCATGAGCGATTCCGCTCTTCAGAACATCCCCTCGCAGACGAAGAAGATGGCCGCCATCATCGTCTCGACGGTACCGATCCTGCTGGTCTATCCATTCCTTCAGAAGCATTTCGCCAAGGGCGCGATGGTTGGTTCCGTGAAGGAATGATGACATTATAGAAGATAGAGGGAGGCAGTCACATGCAACGTAAAGGAAAAACAGTCGCAGGTCTTCTCGCCGCGACGACGGCATTGGCCGCGATGCTTAGCGCCTGCAGCGGCAGCAGCGAGAAGGAGAATACGAGTCCGCCCGGAGCGAGCGGAAGCTCCCCGGCGTCGGCACTGGAGGGAGGTTCGCCTACCGAGATCAGCATTCTCTCGATTTTCTATCAGAAGGAGCCCCCGGCCGCGGACAACGAGATTCTGAAGGAAGTGGAGAAGCGCACAAATACGAAGCTCGACATCACTTGGGTGACGCCGAACAGCTTCAGCGAGAAGGTCAACGTGACCCTTGCGTCGGGTTCAATGCCGGATTTGACGCTGGTGACCGATACCGGCAACGCAGCGTTTCGGGCGATGGCTCAGCAGGGAGCGTTCTGGGATCTGACCGAGTTGATTAAGAGTTATCCGAACTTGATGAAGTTCCCCGATATTACGTTTACAAACAATTTGATCGACGGTAGACTATACGGGGTACCGAGGGTGAGGCCGACGGAGGGTAATGCGCAACCGCTGATCCGCACCGATTGGCTGAAGTCGCTGGGGCTTGAGATGCCCAAGACAGTAGACGAGCTGTACGCCGTAATGCAAGCGTTCAAGGAGAAGGCGCCGGACGGCCAAGACGGTACGATCGGTCTATCCGGCTACGTGAACCAGGACAACATGGGCCAGTTCGGCTTCATCGAGGACGCCTTCAACGGAACGAGCGGCAAGTACAAGGTCGTGGACGGCCGGCTTGTCGACGTGACGCTCGAGCCGAGCGAGCGGCAGGCGCTCGAATGGTTCCGCAAGGCGTACGCAGAGAAGTTGATCCCGCAGGACTTCGCGCTGCTTAAGCACGACCAAGCGAAGGATTTGGTCTACGCCGGCAGGGCGGGAATGTTCTCCGACAAGCCGAACCAAATTCCGGGCATGCTGCAGGAACTGCAGAAGGCGGGCCAGAAGGACGCCGATCTGGAATGGCTTCCTTATCTCGAAGGACCGAATGGCAAGTTCGCTTCGAAGGGCAACGGGCACTTCGGCATGTTCGTCATTCCGAAGACCGTGCCGGAGGAGAAGATGAAGAAGCTGCTCGCATTCCTCGATTACGGCGCCTCGGACGAAGGCCACGAGCTCGCCAATTACGGACGCCCGGGCATCGAGTTCAATCTTGCGGACGGAAGCTACGAGCTGACCGACAAGGCGAAGAACGATCCAAGCTTCCAATTCATGCAGAACATCTTCATGAAGTTCGATAAATACGCCAACCTCGGAACGGGTCTTCCCGCCGCGAAGCTGGCCGAAGAGCGCAAGCTGATCGACGAGGCGGCGGAAGCGAGCGTGACGAGCCCGATCAACGGACTTACCTCCGAGACCGCGTTGACGAATGGCAGCGATTACAGCAAGAAGATCCAAGACATGAAGACGAAGGTCATCATGGGAGACCGGAGCCTCGAGGACTGGGACAAGCTGGTCGAACAGCTCAAGACCGACAAGACGTATCTGAAAATTAACGAAGAGTTTAACGCGGCTTATCAAGCCCGCGCTAACGCGAACCCGTAACAAGGGGATGGAACGCTCCCGCCCGGACTTGGCGCCGGCGCGAGAGCGTTCTCCGTTGCGCCCGATGCCGCGTGCGGAGGTGGCGAGTTGCCGGTGGGGAACCAACGGACGAAGATGAGCGGAAGCGGAGGGAAAGGCCGTTACTTCCGCCGCAGCCTGGCGCTGCTGCTCATGATCGCGAGCGTGCCGTCTCTATTTATCGCGGTCAGCAATTACTGGATCGGCATTCGGCAGATCGAGAAGGAAGCGATCCGTTCGCACCAGCTTCGAACGGAGCAGGTGTCGGAGATGCTCGCCAATCAGTTCGACCAGATTGCTATTGTAATGAGCCGATGGTCGACCAACCCGCTATTCGGCGATTATCTGGATCGATTCTCGTTCCTTGAGAATATAAGCCAATCGCAAGAACTGATGCAGTCGCTGACCGTCGTTGGGGGCTCGAACCTGTTCATCGACGAAGCGCGGCTGTATCTCGGACGGCAACGCACGCTCGTGTCTGCCGAAGGCATTCAGTCCTTGTCCGGAGCCCGTCTGGAAGCCTACAGCCGGTTGCTGAAACAGCATGAGGGACTATTCCTCGCCTATGACCTGCCCTTGAATGACAAGGGGGCGATCGCACCGGTCTCCATGATCTTCAAGCTGCCTTGGTATGCGGATAAGCCGTTCGGAGCCTTCGTGCTGAATCTGAGCGGACCCGAGATCGAGAGGTCGGTCGGCTACTTGCAGACGGGCGAACGCGGAGCGGCCTTCCTCATGCAGAAGAACGGCGAATGGATCACGAAGCCGGAAGAGCGGGCGTCGGCGTTGTCCGACGCGTTGCGGAGCGAAGTGCTGGATCGCGCAGACTCCAAGGAAGGATTCTTCCCGTTCGAGTGGCAGGGGAAGGATTACCAAGTCTCGTTCAGCCGGGTTACTCAGGCGGAATGGATGTACGTGACGGCGAGTCCGGTCTCAGAGCTCTTGAAGCCGGTGCTGGCGACGTCCCGTTGGCTGGCCGCGGCGGGACTCGTCGGCCTGGCGGCGGGTCTTGCGTTGTCCTGGGTGGCGACCGAACGCTTGCACCGGCCGATTCGGCGGCTCGTTCGCCTCTTCGGGGACGGTCGGATTCCGCAGGAAGAGGAGAAGCTTCATGAGCTCGAATATCTCGAGCTCCAATGGGCCCGGTTGGGCGACGAGAGCCGGACGCTGCGCGACCGATTGAAGCGCGCCGAGCCCTCGCTGCGGGAAGGGTTCTTGCTCCAGCTCGTTCAAGGACATCTGTACGCCCTTAGCGAGTCCGACCTCCGGGAGCGGATGGAGCATCTCGGCTGGCCCGCAAGAGATAGCCGGTTCGCCATGCTGCTTATCCAGTTGTCCGGCTTATCCGCCGAGCAAGCAAGGTTCCGGGAGAACGACCGCCAACTGGTCTCTTTCGCTGCGGCCAATATCGCGCAGGAACTGGCTGACGAACAAGGTTTAGCCGCCAGCGCGATCAACTTTCAAAACCTGTCTGTCGGCCTTCTCCATTGGAAGGAGAACGGTGAGGACCCGGCGGAGGCCAAGCGGGAGCTGCTTGCGTACTCGCAACGATTGATCGGAGCGCTGTCGAACGTCTTGCGCATGCACGCGACGATTATCGTCAGCCGCTGGACGGACAGACTCGGCAGCGTGCCGGAGCTGCTTGAACAAGCCCGTAAAGCGGTGAGCTTCAGAGATCTGCAAGAGATCCACCAAGTGATCGACCTGGACGAGTTCGGCAGCGGTTCGCCGCGATCGGCCTCGGCCCGGTATCCGATCGCGGAAGAGGACGAGCTTCTCCATGCGATGTGGCTCGGGCTTCCGGAGGAATCCGAATCGCGGTATGAGCTCTTCATGGACGAGGTGGAGAAGATCAGCGAGAGCGATGCGGACTTCCGGAATACGTGCCTGCAGCTTCTAGGCCGCGTACGGGGAATGTTGATCGAACTCGGGTTCACGATGCATCCGCTAATCGTTGAGGGCCGCGTCTATGAAGAAGTGCTGTCTCTCCCCGATCCCATAGAGGTGAGAAGCTGGATGTGGCGTCGGATCGTTCGGCCGTATCTGGACGATTACGGGAAGGCGCAGAACGTCGGGGCGCGCAGGCTGGTCGAACAAGCCGTCGATTGGATCGGCGAACGTTATGCGCAGGATTTGCCGCTTGAAGCATGCGCGGAGCAGCTGCATACGAGCCCTTATACGCTGAGCCGCTCGTTCAAGCTGGTTCTCGGAGTTACCTATGTCGAACACATTCAGAACCTGAGGCTGGCAAAGGCGAAGGAGCTTCTGCTGTCGACGACGCTGCGCATCAACGAGGTGGCCGAGCGGGTCGGCTACCAGCATTCGTACTTCAACAAGCTGTTCAAAGGCGAGACGGGCTTGACTCCTACTCAATACAGGGAGAGCTTCCGACATCATCCGAATTAGGGGGAATCCGCATGGAACGAATGTTCAGGAATCATCGGGTACGCAGCAGCCGGACGATAGACGGGCTGTGGGAATTCGCGAAGACGGAAGGGGCTCCTTCCGCGACGGGTCTCGGCCGGCTCGGCTTCGATTACCGGCTGATGGTGCCGGGGTGCTGGGAGGCGCATCCGGAGCTGCGGACGTATCGGGGGCAAGGGGTTTACCGACGAAGGGTTCGGATCGAACGTTCGGGACCGGCGCGGCTCGAATTCAAAGGCGTCAGCCATACCGCCCGCGTGTACTGGGACGGGAAGGAGATCGCAAGTCATTATAATGCCTATACGGCCTTCAGCGTCATCGTCCCCGACGCGCCGGCCGGCGAGCACGAGCTGCTCGTCTGGGTCGACAATTCGTTCGGGGAATTCTCGTCGCTGCACGTTCCCAACGATTACTATACGTACGGCGGTCTCATCCGGCCGGTCGTTCTGGAGGAGCTGGAAGGTCCGTTCGTCGAGAGGGCCGCGTTCACGCCTTCCGGGGAAGACGGCGCCTGGAAGGGCCGGCTGGCGATTACGCTGGCCAATCCTTCGGCCGCCGCGCGCGAGGTGAGACCGGAGGCGGAATTGGCCGGATGCAAGCTGGAGTGGAATCCGGTCCGGATCGAAGCGGGGGAGACGATCGTTCTCGGCGGCGAATACGACTTCCCGGGGGCGGAGACCTGGTCGCCGGAGAAGCCGACGCTGCACGAGCTGTCGGTTCGGCTGCTCGATGGCGAGACGGGCAGAGCGATCGACGATTGGATCGACCGGATCGGGTTCCGCACGGTCTCGGCGAAGAACGGCCGCATCCAGCTGAACGGCCGGGACATCGTGCTGAAGGGGTTCAACCGGCACGAGGATCATCCGATGGCGGGGGCGGCGCTGACGCCGGAGCTGATGAACCAGGACATCGACCTGATGCTGGACATGGGCGCGAATATGGTGCGGACGAGCCATTATCCGAACGACGAACGCTTCCTCGATCTGTGCGACGAGAGGGGACTGCTCGTGTGGGAGGAGAACCACGCCCGGGGTCTTAGCATCGAGCAGATGCGCAATCCGAACTTCGTCTGGCAGTGCGAGCAGGTGAACCGAGAGATGGCGACGCAGCATTACAATCGACCGTCCATCATCGTCTGGGCGATACTGAACGAATGCGCGAGCGACTGCGAGGAGGGGCGGGTTCACTACAAGCGGCAGCTGGAGCAGCTCCGGGCGCTCGACTCGTCCCGCCCCCTGACGTTCGCTTCGCACCACCGGGAGAAGGAGATCTGCTTCGACCTGGCCGATATCGTCTCGTTCAATCTGTACCCGGGGTGGTATACGGACGAAGATCCCGGGGAGCTGTGCGACCGGGCCCGCGGTTGGGCGGACGCGAGCGGCGGGGCGGGCAAGCCGATGATCATGAGCGAATTCGGGGCCGACGGCTATTACGGGCTGAGGGATCCGTCGCGGGTACGGGGCACCGAGGAGAGGCAGGCCGACATCCTGGAAGCGAACCTGGCCGCTTACGCCGCCCGCCCGTATTTGTCCGGCATGCTGATCTGGCAGTTCTGCGATTGCCGCGTGACCGAAGACACGGGATGGCTCCTCACCCGGGCGGGGACGCAGAACAGCAAGGGCGTCGTCGACCGCTACCGGCGGCCGAAGCTGGCTTATTCGGTCGTACGGCGTTATTTTCGTTCGATTTGAACTCTATCCATCGCGCCGGATGTCGGGTTCCTTCGGGCAGGGGGAACTCGCTTCGCCAGGCTCGACATCCGGCGCAAGCATTGAAACCCGCTTCGTTCCCGTATATAATCGTAACAATTACATATAAGGTCTCGCATAAAACGATCAGACGCGATTTGAACGAGGACGAGAAGGAGACCAGACATGACGACGTGGAATTTGGAGGAGACCCGCTGCCATCTGCTCATCTGCAACGGCGGGAGCTGCATGGCGAAGCAAGCGGACGAAGTCACGCAAGCGATCCGGGATGAGCTTGCGTCGCTTGGCGCGGACCGGCGGATTCATACGACGCGGACCCGCTGCAACGGCCGCTGCGCGGACGCCTGCGTCGTGATCGCCTACCCGGACGGGATCTGGTACAAAGGCATCACCCCTGAGCTTGGCCGGAAGCTCGTCCGCCGGCACTTGTCCGGAGACCGGTTGGACGAACATATCGTTTATTCGTACGACGGCCGCTTCGTCTCTTCCGGCCTCTCGGCAGCAGGAACGGATAAACCAACGAATTGAAGCGTATCGCTTAAGACGATGATATCGCGGCGTTGCCGCCGGAACGGCAGCGTCGACGGAGTCGTCGACTGCATGTTCAACATTCCGCTGCTCTACTGGGCGACGGAGGAGACGGGAGACCCCCGCTTCCAGCAGATCGCGATGAAGCACGCGGACACGGCGATGACGGCGTTCGTGCGCCCGGACGGCTCCGTTAACCACATCGTCGAATTCGATCCGTTCCATGGCGGCGTCGTCAAGACGTACGGCGGGCAGGGCTGCGAGGAGGGCTCCTCCTGGACCCGCGGCCAGACGTGGGCGCTCTACGGCTTCATGATGAGCTATATCCATACGGGAAAAGAAGAGTACCTTCAGACCGCGAAGCGAATCGCGCACTACTTCATGGCGAACATCCCGGAGAGCGGCCTCGTCCCGATCGACTTCCGCCAGCCGCCGGAGCCCGCCTATGAGGACTCGACCGCCCGCCGCCTGCGGGTTGATCGAGATCGCGAAGGCGGTCGGCGAGCGGGAGAAGGAGGTCTATCTGCGGGCGGCGCTGAAGCTGCTGAAGACGCTGGACGAGCGGCGCTGCGACTGGTCCGGGGACGTCGACCACCTCGTGACGCACGGCTCGGCCGCGTATCACAATCCGAACCGCCATACGCCGATTATTTACGGAGACTATTACTTCATGGAAGCCGTGTTCAAGCTGAAGGGCGACGATTTGTATTTGTGGTAGTCCGGGCGCGGCGAGCTAGGTTCTGGCATTCCGAGGTCGATCTCCCGGATGAATACCGAAAATACAAAAATTAGAAATAAGAATGAGAGAGCAAGGTCGAGCATTCCCGAGCAAACGAGAGGGAAACCGGTATCTCTTGGAAATAACGCCAATTGCAAGCGTTTTATCCGCCGCCTTATAATCAAGGCACAAGTTGAAGGCCATGCTACCCGACAGGGTACAACCTCGGTACGGTCCCTTACCGCCGAGGTTGTGCCTTTTTTTGCTGTTGCGCAAACGTCGTTAGCATAGCCTCGGCCTGTGCCAATCCAGAGAAGGGGAGAGTCGATGTTCATGTTGGGAAGCAAGCAAAGGATTCGTTTGGCCGCATTGTTGACAGCGCTTACAGTGGTGCTGGCCGGCTGCGGAGGAGGCAACTCGTCAAGCGGAGGGAATTCCGGTTCGGAGCCGACGGGCGGCTCGTCGGCATCCGCCTCCCAAGGCGGAGATCAGGCCGGATCGTCCGGAGAAGGGGAGGACGAGCTGAAGCCGGAATCCGGCGCGAAGCTCGTCGTATGGGAAGGCCAGGAGCAATTGGAGTACATGAAGGCGATCGGCCAAGATTTCGAAGCTCAGTACGGAGTGCCCGTCACGGTCGAGGTCGTCGCGGGCGGAGACCAGGGCAAGCGGCTCGCGACCGACGGTCCGTCCAAGACGGCGGCCGACATCCTGACGCTGCCGCACGACCAGCTCGGACTCGCCGCGAAGGCCGGACTTCTGCTTCCGAACGACGCGTTCGAGGAAGAGACCCGCGCGTCCTCCGCCGAGACGGCCGTGCTCGCCTCCACCTACGACGGGGTTCTGTACGGCTATCCGAAGTCGGTCGAGACCTATGCGCTTTTCTACAACAAGAAGCTGTTCCCCGAACCGCCCAAGACTTGGGACGAGATTCTGAAGTTCGGGGAGACGTACACCGAGGCAAGCCAGAAGAAGTACGCGATCATGTGGGAATTCGTCGGGTATTACTCGTATCCGTTCATCGGCGGCTTCGGCGGATACATGTTCGGAGACGACAACACGAACGCGAAGGACATCGGCTTGAACAAGGGCGACACGGCGAAGGGGTTCGAGTTCCTCCGCCAGTTCAAGAAGATTCTGCCGATGAACGCGGGCGACATCACCTACGACGTCAAGACGCAGCTGTTCAAGGAAGGCAAGCTGGCGCTGAACGTCGACGGCCCCTGGTCCGTCGCCGCGTTCAAGGGCTCGGTCGACTTCGGAGTCGCTCCGCTGCCGAAGCTTCCGAACGGCAACGACGCGATGTCCTTCTCCGGCATCAAGTCCTATTACGTCAATTCGTACACCGCGTATCCGCAGGCCGCCCGCCTGTTCGCGCGCTTCGCGAGCAGCAAGGAGAACCAGCTCAAGAACTATCGGATGACCGGCGCCATCCCGGCGAACAAGGAAGCGGGGGCGGATCCGGCCATCGCCGGCGACCCGATCACGAGCGGCTTCTTCCAACAGTTCGAGCGCTCGGTGCCGATGTCGTCGGTCCCGGGCGTCGACCTCGCCTGGGATGCGTTGAAGGCGACCTTCGTCTCTCTCTGGGACGATCCGAGCCTCGATATCCAATCGACGCTGGACGACATGGTGAAGAAGATCGAAGACGGCATTTCATCCAAAGGCTGAACTTAAACGTTTAAGAGGCGGGCTCGCGTTTTTCCGTTCCCCGAATGGAAGCGGCGCGGGTCTGCCCTTCACCTTGTCAGAGAGAGAGGTCTTCGCCGCCATGAAGAAGCCAGCCGTCGCCGCGGTTCTATCCGTCGTCTTCATCGGATTCGGGCAAGCGTACAACCGCCAGTGGATCAAAGGGATTCTATTCGCCGCCTTCGGAGCGGCGGGGCTTTATCTGTTCGTCTTCGAGCTGTTCGATCTGCTGCGAGGATTGACGACGCTCGGGACGCAGCCTTCCGGCTTCGTGAAGACAGGCAAGCTGACGAAGATGGTGGAGGGCGACCACAGCATCTTCATGATGATCAAGGGGCTCGTCGCCTTGGTCGTCGCGCTGCTGTTCGTCTTCTTCTACGTCCTGAACGTCCGGGACGCGTATCTCGTGGCGAAGGCGAGCGCCCAAGGGACGGCTCCGCGCCGGTTCGGGCAATCGCTCGCCATGCTGGGCCAGAAGCACTTCGCGTACCTGGTGCTGCTTCCGCCTCTCGTCGCGATCGCGTTCCTGACCGTGCTGCCGCTCGTCTTCTCGGTTCTCATCGCCTTCACGAACTATGCGGACCCGATTCTGCCGCCCGCCAAGCTCGTCGATTGGGTCGGATTCGCCAACTTCGCGAAGATGCTGTCGCTGAAGCAGTGGAGCTACACGTTCGGCGGCATCCTTCGCTGGACGGTCGTCTGGGCGATTCTCGCCACGGCGACGACGTACGTCGGCGGGATTCTCGTCGCGGTGCTCATTCAACAGCCGCGCGTCCGGTTCAAGAAGTTCTGGAGAACGGCGCTCATGATCCCGTTCGCCATTCCGAACATGGTCTCGCTGCTCGTCATGCGCAATATGTTCAACAATCAGTTCGGCCCGATCAACCAATACTTGCGGAAGCTGGGCTTGGAAGGCCCGCCGTGGCTGACCGATCCGTTCTGGGCGAAGGTCACCGTCGTTCTCGCGAATATGTGGATGGGAATTCCGATTACGATGATCCTGGCCGTCGGGGTGCTGACGACGATTCCGAGGGATCTGTACGAGGCGGCGGAGGTGGACGGAGCGGGCTCGTATCAACGGCTTCGATCCATTACGATGCCGATGGTGCTGTTCGCGACCGCGCCGATTCTGATCATGCAATTCGCCGGCAACATCAACAACTTCAACGTCATCTACCTGCTCACGAACGGGGAGCCGGTCAACGTTCGCTACCAGTTCGCCGGCGATACGGACCTGCTCGTCACGTGGCTGTACAAGCTCGCCTTGAACCAGTCGCAATTCAGCTTCGCGTCGGTGATCGGCATCTTCATTTTCCTGATCGTCGGTTCGCTGTCCGTCTGGAGCTATACGCGCACGCGATCGTACCGGGAGGAGGACATGATCCAATGAGAACGAGATCCGGCCATGCGAAGCTGGTCCTCACGTACGCCATCCTGTGTCTGCTGACGTTCGCGAGCCTGTATCCGGCCCTGTGGATCGTCCTCTCCTCGTTCAAGGCCGGCAACAGCCTGTACAGCGACACGTTCATCCCCCGGGAAGCGACGCTCGTTCATTATGAGGACTTGTTCGAGAGGACGATGTATCTCCGTTGGTTCCTGAACACGTTCAAGGTGGCCGCATGCTCGACGGTTATCGGCACGTTCCTGCTGCTGATCGCTTCCTACGCGATCTCGCGGTTCCGATTCGCGGGGCGCAAGACGACGCTGAAGGCGTTCCTCGTCCTTCAGATGTTCCCCGGCTTCATGGCGATGATCGCGATCTTCGTCATGCTGAACGCGATCGGGCTGCTGAACTCCCATCTCGCGCTGATTCTCGTGTACAGCTCCGGATCGGTCATCGCGAACGTATTCGTGGCCAAGGGGTTCTTCGATACGATTCCGCGCAGTCTCGAGGACGCCGCGAGAATCGACGGCGCCAGCCACATGAAGGTGTTCCTGGCGCTGATCGTGCCGCTGTCGAAGCCGATGCTGACGTACGCCAGCCTGATGATCTTCAACGGGGCGTTCGTCGACTTCATCTTCGCGGACCTTATCCTCCGAACCGAGGAGCAGCGGACGCTGGCCGTCGGCCTGTACCGGATGGTGAGCCAGCGCAACTCGACGGAATTCACGCTGTTCGCCGCCGGGGCCGTGCTGGTCGCGGTGCCGGTGACGCTGCTGTTCTTGTTCCTCCAGCGATATCTGGTCGAAGGCCTGACCGCCGGAGCGACCAAGGGATAGGGATAGGAGGGGCCGTCCGGAAGGTTATTCGACCTTCCGGGACGGCCCCTCTTCGCGTTATTGCGCGCCGCCTCTCCACTTGATGCCGCAGCGGCGAATGGCTTCGATCAAGCCCGCGTAATCCATCCCCTTCTCGGTGAGCGAGTATTCCACGGTGACGGGCAGCGTCGGGAACACCTCTCGCCGGACGATTCCGCTCCGTTCCAGCTGCCTCAGGAACACCGCAAGCGATTGCGTGCTGATGCCGGCGATCCTTCTCTTCAATTCGTTGAAGCGCACCGGGCTTCCCTTCAGATGGGCGATGACGAGAAAAGACCACTTGCCCCCGATTACCTCCAAAACCTCCTCGATCGCGGATTGGCATTCCGCCGCCCCGTCGATCTCCCTGTCCGTTGCGGGCATCATTCCGATTCCTCCCTCGATTCCGCTCGCTATCCGCCGAGTAAGCAAGTCAGATTTATACGCGGTAATCATCTATTTTTGCCTTCTTATGCGCGGATTCCGACTGGATTACAATGTCAATTAAATCATATGGAGGTGGTGCCCGCAATGTCCATCCAGAACTCAACCGCTTCGGAACCGGCCGCCGCGCAGGCGTCGGCGGAGAGGCCGCCAAGCTCGCTTGTCCGAATTCTCGTCCCGTTAGCCGTGCTGATCGCCGGCGCGTTCATGGTCATGTTCGACAGCACGGCCGTCAATCTGGTCGTTCCCCGCCTGATCGAGGAGTTCGGCAGCTCCTACCCCGTCGTCCAATGGGCGGTCACGGGGTACGTGCTCGCCGAATCGGCGGTCATCCCGCTGACGGGCTGGCTGTGCGACCGCTTCGGAACGAAGCGGATCTCGCTGCTGGCGATCGGAACGTTCACGGCAGGTTCCCTGCTATGCGCCTTGGCGCCAAGCATCGAGACTCTGATCGCCAGCCGGATCGTGCAGGGTCTCGGCGGCGGGATGATCGTCCCGATTCTGTTCGCCTTCGCCTACCGGATCAGTCCCCCCGACCGGATCGGCAAGATCATGGGCATCGTCGTCATCCCGATTCTGTTCGCTCCGGCTCTCGGGCCGGTGCTGTCCGGATGGATCGCCGATAGCGGTTCGTGGCATTGGATCTTCGCCGTGAACGTCCCGATCGGAGCGATCGCGATCGCGGCCGGCATCCGCAAGCTTCCGGCCCTCGAACGGCAGCCCGTCGCCAGGCTGGATCTTCCCGGCATGCTGCTCGCTCCCGTCGCGTTCGCCGGGCTGTGCTACGGCATAAGCGAAGGCGGCAGCGGCTGGGGATCGGCGAAGGCCGTCCTCGGCATCGGAATCGGACTGGCCGCGCTCGTCGCCTTCGTCGCCGTCGAGCTGAAGAAGCGGGATCCGCTTCTCGAGCTGCGCGTCTTCGGAGCGAGGGGCTTCGCCGTCAACATCGTCGTCTTATGGATCGCGGTGTTCGTGCAATTCGGCTCGCTGTTCCTCGTTCCCCAGGCGCTGCAGTACGCCAGAGGATTCCGCCCGTCCGAGGCCGGACTGATCCTGCTGCCGTACGTCCTCTTCGCCGCGATCTCCAATCAGATCGGGGGCCGGCTGTACGACCGGCGGGGAATCCGGCCCGTCGCCTTGACGGGCTTCGGACTTCTGAGCGTCGCCATGCTCCTTATGTCCACCGTGAGCGGCGAGACGAGCGCGTATGGAATCGTCATCTGCCTGATCGTGATCGGCGCGAGCGTCGGGTTCTGCGTCATGCCTCTCACCGCGCATCTGATGAAGCTGTCCCCTCCGCCTCTGATCGGCCGGGTCACCTCGCTGTCCGGCTCGATCCAGCAAGTCGTCGTCGCGCTGGCCGTCTCGACGCTCGCGACGCTTATCGCGAGCCGATTCGCGAGTTACTCCGGGGCGGGCGGAGCTTCGGACGACGCCTGGCCTCCGGCCTTCCGGGACGCCTTCCTCCTCCTCGCGGGAATCTCCGTCGCCGGATTCGTCCTCAGCGTCCGGATTCGGAAGCCGACGGGGGCAAGGGAGTTAGGAGACGAACAAGAAGAGGGATGAGGCTGAGCGCAGAGCGAACGGAAAGGGAGCGAGAGTGGGAGCGGAGAGAGAGGGAGCGAGAGAGGGAGCGTGAGTGAAAGGGAGGGGAGTGAAAGGAAGCGAAGTGGACGGAGAGGGAGCGGGAGAGGGAGCAGGAGAGGGGGAAGGATCGAGGGACCGGCGGAGAGGCGACGAGAGGGCTAGCGAACGCCGCCGCGGGGGCCGAGCCGGAATTGCCGCGGGCTGACGCCGTAATAGGCGCCGAAATGCCGGGTGAACGGGTGGATCGAAGGATAGCCGAGCTTCTCGGCGATCGCCGTCACGCTCAGGTCGCTCTCCTGCAGCAGCTGGGCGGCGCGCTTCATGAGCTGCTTGTGCTGGTACGCCTTGGGCGTCAGCCCGGTCTCCCGCAGGAACAGCTCGTGGAAGTACGTCCGCTTCAGCCCGCACGACTTCCACCAGTCCGCGACCGGCTCCCGCAGCTCGGGCCGGGCGTCCAGCCTCTCGAGCAGCCGCACGATCCGGTAATCGCTCGGGCGTCTGGTATGGATCGCGTCGTGCCAGCTCAGCATCCAGGAGTAGAACAGGCCGTTGACCGCTTCGAAGCGGTATCGGGACAAGCCTTCGAACTGCCTGGCGATCGTCAGGAACAGGTCGTACAGATGCGGATGCGCCTGGAGCGAGGAGACGCTCGGCAGGGCGTCCAATTCTTCGCATGCGGGCGCGGGCGTGCCCGTCTCGGGCTCATAGATCTCGGGATAGCGGAAAAAAATCCGGTTCAGCGACCGCGGCCGCTCCCGTTCCCAGAGGTCGAAGTACAGATTGTGCGAGGACAGCGGCTGGCGCGGAGAGATATGGAACGCGTGCGGCTGCCCGGGGCGCAGGAAGACGAGCGTCCTCTTGCCGATCGGGTGGCGGACGCCGTCGACCTCCATCTCGCCCGGACCTTCGGGGAACAGATGAATGGCGTATACGTTGCTGGTCCGAAGCCCCTCGTTCGAGCTCCCGTCGTACAGATACGGCATATAGTCCCCTACGAAAGGCGTCATCTCGCTTAGCTTCTTCAACTCGTCGCTCCCTCTCGCGTTGGCGGATGAATCGTCAAATGATTGGATGCGCCAGCAAATACAGAATCCTCTCTTGATGATACGATAGAGGAACCTTTCGCGAAAGAGAAACAAACAAACGACGGATCATTCGATAACTTAGCAAAGAGGGAGACAACATGAAGCTGCGGTATGATCGTCCCGCGACGGACTGGAAGCGGGGCTTGCCGATCGGGAACGGGAACGTCGGAGCGGTCGTCTTCGGAGGAGGCGGCGCCGAGACGTGGTGCGTGACGGAGTCGACGTATTGGTCGGGCCGAAGCGAGCGCACGCCGAGCCGTTCCAACGGGAAGGCCGATCTGGAGCGAATGAGGCGGCTGTTTTTCGAAGGCGATTACGAAGCCGGGGAGCGGCTCGCGGGCGAGCTCCTGCAGCCCGAGAAAGGCAACTTCGGCACGAACATGCCGGTATGCGACGTCGTCCTGAGCTTCGGACACGCGGAAGAGGAGGAATTCGCACGCGAGCTGTCGCTGGACGACGCGATCGTCCGCGCCAGCTACCGCTGCGAAGGCGTCGCCTACGAGAGGGAGACGTTCGCTTCCCATGCCGACGGCGTAATCGTCTCGCGCCTTCGCGCCGACCGACCGGGAAGCCTCGCCTTCCGGGCGGAACTGCGGGGCCGGACCGAGAGCTTCGCCGGCCAAGCCGATGAAGGCGGGCCATCGCTTCGCTTCGAAGGCCAGGCGACGGAACGCGTCCACAGCGACGGAGAGTGCGGAGTCAGGGGCGCCGGCGTCTTGAAGATCGCGCTGCGCGGCGGAAGCGCGCGGACGGACGACGCGACGGGGGCGCTCGCCGTCTCCGGGGCCGACGAAGCCTGGCTCTTCCTGGCGGTGTCGACCGACTACGGGAGAACCGGCGCGGCCTGGATGGCGGAGCCGCTCCTCGCCGTCGAACGCGCGGCCGCCAAAGGCTACGAGCGGCTGAAGGAGGACCATCTGGCGGACTACCGGCCGCTGTTCGCCCGGGTGACGCTCGAGCTCGGAACGTCGGAGCGGGAAGAGCTGCCGACAAACGTCCGGATCCGAAGGTTGAGGGATGACGGCCCGGAGCGGGATCCGTCGTTGTTCGCGCTTTTCTATCAGTATGGACGTTACTTGACGATCGCCGGGTCGCGCGAGGATTCGAAGCTGCCGCTGCATCTCCAGGGGCTGTGGAACGACGGGGAAGCGAACCGGATGGCGTGGAGCTGCGACTATCATCTCGACGTCAACACGCAGATGAACTATTACCCCGCCGAGACGGGCAACTTGGCGGACTCGCACAAGCCGCTGCTTCGGTTCGTCGAGTGGCTGGCCGAAGCGGGACGCGCGGCGGCGCGCGACTTCTACGGCTGCGAGGGCTGGGTCGCCCACGTGTTCACGAACGCATGGGGGTTCGCGGCGCCGGGCTGGCATTATTCGTGGGGGCTGAACGTGACGGGAGGATTGTGGCTCGCGGCGCAGCTGATCGAACATTACGAATTCGGCCGCGACGAGACGTTCCTGCGGGAGACGGCCTACCCCGTCCTCCGGTCGGCGGCCGAGTTCTACCTCGACTACATGACCGTTCACCCGGCCGGCGGATGGCTCGTAACCGGGCCGTCCAACTCGCCGGAGAACAGCTTCTACCCGGACGAGGCCGCGAGAGCCGAAGGCCGCTCGTACGCCCTGTCGATGGGCCCGGTTATGGACACGATGCTCGTCCGGGAGCTGTTCGGGTTCTGCCGCGAGGCGTCCATGAAGCTCGGGACGGACGAGCCGTTCCGCAAGCGGCTGGAGGAGGCGCTGGCGCTGCTGCCGCCGCTCGCGGCCGGCCGCGACGGCCAGCTCCGGGAATGGCTGGAGGATAACCTCGAAGCCCAGCCGGACCATCGTCACCTGTCCCATCTGTACGGCCTGTACCCCGGTGCCGAGATTACGCCCGACCGGACGCCGGAGCTCGCCGCGGCCGCGCGGAGGACGCTCGTCAACCGGCAGCGCGGAAGCGGCCTGGAGGACGTCGAGTTCACGCTCGCCCTGTTCGCGGCCGGCCGCGCCCGGCTAAGGGACGGGGATGAGGCGGCCCGGCACCTGGCCTACCTGATCGGCGAATTGTGCTTCGACAATCTGCTGACGTTCTCGAAGCCCGGCATCGCCGGAGCGGAGACGTTCATCTTCGTGGCGGACGGCAACTTCGGCGGAGCCGCCGCCCTCGCCGAGATGCTGGTCCAGAGCCACGCCGGCGAGATTCATCTGCTGCCGGCGCTGCCGGCCGCTTGGCCCGCGGGACGATTCGCCGGACTGAGGGCGAGAGGGAACGCGGAGGTGGACGCGGCGTGGGCGGACGGCAAGCTGGCCGGGGCCCGGGTGAAGGCGTTCTCCCGCCTGCGGACGAAGCTTCGGTACGGGGACCGGATCGTCCTCCTCGATCTGGAGCCTGGCGAGGCCGTCTCGCTGGACGGGGAACTGCGACGGACGGAAGGCTAAAGCCGCCTGCCGACAAGGAAGCGACCGCGACGAGGACCGTCGCGGTTGCTTTTTCCTCTCTTCCGGAGGGAAATCGGGAGTGCGCTTGAATCGTTTTTGTACGATAATGAAGTCAGATTCGTTGATAGCGCTGTCATAGTGGCAAGGGGGGGCTATGATCCAGATGTCCGGCGCGTTCCGCAGCTTCCTGATCTCTTATATCGTCATCCTGATCATTCCGAGCATCGCCGGCTACATGTCGTACCTCACGTCCATCTCCGTCACGGAGGAGCAGTCGATCGAGAACAGCGTCACGCAGCTGCAGAAGAGCCAAGAGATCCTGGAGCGGCGGATGGCGGAGGTCGAAGGGTTCACGAGGCAGCTCGCGATCAACCCGGACTTGAACGTGCTCATGAACGAGAAGGTGGCGGACGACCGGACGAACGTTTACGGCATCTGGAAAATGCTGAGAGACGTTCTGACGTTCGGGCAGACGAACGATTTTCTCCAACAATTCTATATCTATCTGAGCAACTATAACGTCATTCTGACCCCGGGGTCCGCTTATGTCCGCCCGGAGCATTATTACGACAGCTTCCATTACGAAGACCAGTCGCTCGCGGAATGGAAGCAGACGATTCTCGGCCGCACCCACCGGAGCGAGACGATGCCGCTCAGGCCGTACGTCGGCAAGGGGACGAAGACGTCCGTGGTGACGTACATGCAGTCGTTCCCGCTCGACAGCTTCAGCGGCTCGTCGCCGGCCGTGGCGGTCGTCGTCATCGACGAGAGGACGATCGCGAGCCTGCTCGCCGGCATCACCGACCGATACGGCGGCTGGGCGCGCGTCAGCGACGCCGAAGGCAAGACCATCGCGCCGCAGGGAAGCGGCGCGCCGGACATGGAGAGCCTGGGCAAGGCCCCGGGCTTCGACGGCGGCAAGATCAGCCAGTATTACGACGACGACCTCGTCATTACGATCCGCTCCGACGCGAACGGCTGGGTGTACCGCGCCGGCATTCCGCGGGACGCGCTGCTGGCGAACGCCAACCGGATCAAGCTCATGACGTGGACCGTCACCGGCATCGCCTTGGCGGTCGGCCTGCTCGTCGGCCTGCTGCTCGCCTACCGCAACAGCGCGCCGATCCGCCGCCTCGTCGGCTTCATGAAGGAGCAGCTCGGCATGCAGGAGTCGGCGGGCCGCGACGAATACGACTTCCTGCACGGAAATATCGCGGAGATGATCCGCAACAACAACCGGCTCGAATCGGAGCTGCTCCGGCAGGTGCCGCTGCTTCGGGACGCCTTCCTGAAGCGGCTGCTCGCCGGCGAGCTGCAGACGCACGAAGAGATCGCCGCCGCGGCGGCTCAGGCGAACACCGGCATCTACGGCCATTCGGGCTACGTCTGCATCCTGCAGATCAAGGGCTATTCCGGCATGGACAGCGTCGAGATCCTGAACGAGCTGAACGCCGCGAGGCTCGTCCTGAAGCAGGCGCTGCTCGATCTCGCCGGATTCACTCTGACGACCGACTGGGGCTCCGACCGGATCGTCATCGTGTTCGCTTCCCGCGAAGCGGAGACGGGCGGCGAGCTCGGACGCGCCGACATCGAAGAGCTGCTGGGCCGGCTCTCGCGCAAGGCGTTCGCCGAGTACCGCATCACGTTCACCGCGGCGCTCGGAGGCCGGTTCCAGGCGGACACGGAGGTAAGCGGGTCTTACGAGCAGGCGAAGCAGGCGCTGGAGCACGCCCTCCACGCCAACCGGACGGACGTCGTCTGGTACGAAGAGACGAGAATGGAGAGCGCGACCTACTACTATCCGATGGAGGTGGAGCAGCGGCTCATCGGCACGATCCAGGCGGGCGAAGCGGAGGAAGCGAAGAAGCTCGTCCGCTCCGTCGTGGCGCAGAATACGGAGCAGCGGGAGCTGAGCCTCGAGATGTGGCAGCAGCTCGTCGGGGAAGTGAAGGGCACGCTGCTGAAGCTGCTCGACCGGAAGACGTTCCTGGAGTCGGGCCGGTTCGAGCCGCTGAAGGATCGGATCATCGCCGTTCAGGCGGCGGACGGCGACTCGTTCCGGGCCGAGATCGAAGAGATCGCCGCGGATCTGTGCGGGATCGTCGTCAGCCGCAAGAACGATCATCATACGAGGATCGTGGAGCAGATCAAGAAGTTCGTCGAGGAGAGCTTCGCGGACGCGGACCTGACCTTGTACCGGATCGCGGAGCGGGCGGAGCGGCCGGAGAAGTACATCTCGCAGCTGTTCAAGGAAGCGACGGGGACGAACCTGTCCGACTATCTCGAGAGCGTCCGGATGGAGAACGCGGTTCGGCTGCTGCGGGAAAACCGGTATACGGTCGACGAGATCTCCTCCCGCGTCGGCTACAACAGCTCCCATTCGTTCCGCCGGGCGTTCAAGCGGGTGACCGGCGTCTCTCCCAGCTCGTACCGGCAGACCGCCGAGGATTAAGGAGGAGATCGCGATGTCGATGAAGAATGCCGGACCTTCCAAGAGACCCGTTCGACGCCTCCGCTCCTCCTGCCCGCCGGCCCGCGCCGCCGTCTTCTTCGGCTTCGTTATCGCGCTCGCCATGCTCGCCCTATTGCCCGCTTGCCGGTCCGCCGGACCAGAGGCGGCGGACGGCGCGTCGGCGGGCGCGATCCGCATCCGCGCGTTCGCGCAGCAGGACCCGGCCGTCGATCTCCGGACGAACCGCTTCACGAAGCTGGCCGAGGAACGGTTCGGGATCGCCTTCGACTGGGTGACGGTTCCGTTCGAAGGGGCCAAGGAGAAGCGGCAAATCTCGCTCGCCAGCGGGCAGTATCCCGACGCGTACATTCTGACCAGCTACATCGACCAGTTCTCGCGCGAGGACGTGCTTAGATACGGGAAGCAGGGGATTTTCTACCCGCTTAACGACTTGATCGAGAAGTACGCCCCCCATATCCAAGCCGCCTTCGAGGCGGATCCGGAGCTGAGGGAGCTGAACACGGCTCCCGACGGCAACATCTACGGGCTGGCCGCCTTCAGCGACTGCTATCATTGCTCGTACCCGTACAAGCTGTGGATCAACGCGAAGTGGCTGGACAAGCTGGGGCTCGGCATGCCTTCCGCGACGGAAGAGCTGAGGAACGTGCTGCGCGCGTTCAAGACCCGGGACCCGAACGGGAACGGCCTGGCGGACGAGATTCCGCTCAGCGGCTCGACCGAGGACTTCGGCGTCCGGCTCGTTCCTTATCTGATGAACGGCTTCGTCTACGACGACGACCGGACGTACTTGACCGTCCGGAACGGGAAGGTGAGCTTGGCGGCGGTCAAGCCGGAGTGGAAGGAAGGGCTGGCCTATATCAAGTCGCTGTATGACGAAGGGCTGATCGATCCGGGAGCCTTCGCCCAGAACGCCGACGCCTTCAAGAGGCTGGGAGAGAACAAGGGTGCCGAGCTTCTCGGGGCGGCCGCGGCGATGCACCCGGATATCTTCGTCGATACGGGCGCGGGCAACGAGCGGGGGAGCGACTACGATCCGGCGCCTCCGCTGCGGGGACCGCACGCCGACTACTCCGTCTACTTCCGGGCGGGGCTGACGCCGGGCGCCAAGTTCGCGATCACGGACAAGGCGAGCCCGGAAGCGAGAGTCGCGCTGATCCGGCTCGCCGACTATCTGTACACGCCGGAAGGACAGGCGAACGCCGAGGTCGGCATGGAAGGCGTCGACTGGCGCCGGCCGAAGCCGGGAGAGCTGGCGCTCGGACCGGACAGCCCGGCCTCGTTCGCGAGAATTCCCGTCAAGCAGGGGGATCCGCCGCGCAACTCGGGCTGGGGCGGCATGGGCCACTTCTACATGCCGAAGTCTTATCGCGACAGCTGGGTGCAGGACGCGGATATTTACTCCCCGGACGGGTACGAGCGAAGGCTGTACGAGGCGACTCGGCTATACGATGGACACGAGCCGAAGGAGCTGTTCCCGTCTTGGGCGGTCTGGATCGACGCCGAGGACGCCGACGAAGCGAGCATGCTGCAGGCGAATCTGCGGAACGGCATCGATCAGGGCGCGCTTCAGTTTATTATGGGAGACAAGGAGCTCGGACGGGACTGGGACGAATACGTCGCCGGCCTCCGGTCGCTGGGCGCGGACCGGTACGTGCAGATCATGCAGCGCGCCTATGACGCTTGGAAGGGCGAGAACGGATAATCTTTTTTGGAGTGGGCCGATCGCGGGAACGCGTTCGGCCTTTTTTTGGTTTGCCGCCGCTGCCAATCGATTCCGCCTCATTCCCGCCGCTAGGAGGGGCGCTGCCGAACAAATGGCCTCCCCGCGCGGAATTGGCCCCCGCGAATCGGGAGATCTGTACCCCGAACGACGCAATTGTACCTACCTCGAAGCCCGGCTCATCCCCTATGATCGTTCGTGTGGAAAGCGCTATCACATCCAGGCAAGCCGCACCGTGCTCATCGCATCGCGTCGCGCCATCATTCGGGAGGGGATCCGACTTGGAAGCCGCCGGCAAACGTCACGGCCTAACCAGAAGCATCGCAAGACACTGGCAATTGTATCTCATCGTCGTGCCGCCATTGTTGTTCTTTTTGATTTTCAAATATTACCCGATGCTCAACGCGGTGCTCGCCTTCAAGGACTACTACGTCACGAAGGGCATCTGGGACAGTCCCTGGGTCGGGTTCAAAAACTTCGAGCTGTTCTTCGAGAACCCGATGTTCTGGACGCTGGTCAAAAACACGCTGTTCATCAGCTTCTATCTGCTGCTCGCCGGGTTCCCGATTCCGATCGTGCTGGCGCTTATGCTGAACGAGGTGCGAAGCCGCAAGTTCAAGCGCGCCGTGCAGCTCGTGACGTTCGCGCCCTACTTCATCTCCACGGTCGTCATGGTGTCCATCATCATGCTGTTCCTGGCGCCGCGGCTTGGCTTCGTCAACGTGTTCCTGAACCGTCTGGGGCTCGATTCGGTCAACTTCCTCGGCAGCCCGGGGATGTTCTCCTCGATCTACGTCTGGTCCGACATCTGGCAGACGGCCGGCTATTCCGCGGTCATCTACCTGGCGGCGCTGGCGGCGGTCGACCCGACGCTGTACGAAGCGGCGAAGGTGGACGGGGCGTCGCGGTTCCAGAAGATCGTGAACGTCGACCTGCCCGGCATTCTGCCGACCGTCACGATCCTTCTGATTCTGAACGTGGGCAGCGTCATGGCGATCGGCTTCGAGAAAATCTATTTGCTCCAGAACAACCTCAATATCGCCAATTCGGAGATCATCGCGACCTACGTGTACCGGATCGGCCTCCTGAACGCCAATTACAGCTTCGCCACGGCGGTCGGCCTGTTCAATTCGGTCATCAACCTGGTTCTCCTGTTCTCCGTGAACGCTCTGGCCCGTCGGTTCTCTCGATCCAGCATCTGGTAGAAAACAAGAGGTGATCTTCCCATGGCAGCCGCCACGCGCAAAATCAAGGAATCCACCGGCGACCGCGCCTTCCTGTTCGCGGTGTACGCCATCCTGACCGTCGTGCTCGTCGTCGTTCTGTATCCGCTTCTCTACATTATAAGCAGCTCGCTCAGCAGTCCGGCGGCCGTCTCGGCGGGGCGGGTCTGGCTGTGGCCGGTCGACTTCTCGCTGAAGGGCTACGAGACTCTGTTCCATAACCCTCAGGTACTGACCGGTTACGGCAACTCCCTGTTCTACACGGCGGCGGGGACGCTGATCAGCGTGACGCTGACGGTGATGCTGGCCTACCCGCTGTCCCGCCGCACGTTCGCCGGCCGCAACGCGCTGATGATGATCGTCACCTTCACGATGCTGTTCAGCGGAGGGCTTATCCCGACGTACATGGTCGTCAAGGAGCTCGGCATGATCGATTCCCGGTGGGCGCTGCTCATTCCGAACGCGGTCTGGGTGTGGCAGGTCATCATCGCCCGTTCTTTCTTCCAATCCTCCATCCTGGAGGAGCTCGTCGAAGCGAGCGACATGGACGGCTGCAGCGACCTGCGCTTCATGGCGAGCGTCGTCCTCCCGCTGTCCAAGCCGATCCTCGCGGTGCTCCTGCTCATGTACGCGGTCGGACAGTGGAACGCCTACTTCGACGCGCTCATCTACCTGAAGACCGCGGACAAATTCCCGCTGCAGCTCATCCTGCGCAGCATCATCATCCAGAACAACAGCGGCAATTCGATCATGGACGCGATGAAGCAGGTCGAGCGCCAGCAACTGGCCGAGCTGCTCAAGTATTCGCTGATCGTCGTCGCCACGCTGCCGGTGCTGCTGATTTATCCGTTCGTTCAGCGGCATTTCGTGCAAGGGATGCTTGTCGGTTCGGTGAAGGGCTGACCGGCGGAGGCGCCGGCTCATCGGAAGGGGTGATCGTCATGTAGCGGGACGCCGCGCGAACGCGGCGATAGAGCCGCGCCGATTCCATACGAACCATACCTCGAAAAGGGAGAGAAAAAAACTCATGACAAAGAGAATCGCAAGTCTCGTGGCCGTCGTTCTGCTGCTCGGTTCGGTACTGGCCGCTTGCGCCAAGTCCGGGGACAACGGCGACGCGTCCTCTTCTTCGCCGGCCGCGTCCGGCGGATCGGGCGCCTCCTCCGAAGCGTCGGGCGAGCCGGTGAAGATCAAGATGTTCGCGGTGCAGGAGCCGAACATCGACCTCGCGACGAACAAGTTCACCTTATTCGCCGAGGAGAAGTTCAACCTCAAGTTCGACTTCGAGGCGGTTCCATCCGACGGCGCCAAGGAGAAGCGGCAGATCTCGCTGGCGAGCGGAGATTATCCCGACGCTTATATGCTGACGGCTTATATCGATCAATTTTCCCAGGCGGATCTTCTCAAGTACGGCAAGCAAGGGGTGCTCATTCCGCTGAACGGCCTGATCGACCAGTACGCGCCGAACATCAAGAAGGCGCTCGATTCGAACGCGGACTTCAAGGCGTTCGCCGTCGCGCCGGACGGCAACATCTACGGGCTGCCCGCCTACGCCCAATGCTTCCACTGCTCTTACCCGAACAAGATGTGGATCAACACGAAGTGGCTCGAGACGCTGAAGCTGGAGATGCCGAAGACGACGGAAGACTTCAAGAAGGCGCTCGAAGCGTTCAAGAACGGCGACCCGAACGGCAACAAGCAGAAGGACGAAGTGCCGCTCAGCGGTTCGACGGAAGACTTCGGCGTGCGCGTCGTGCCTTACCTCATGAACGCGTTCGTGTACGACGACGACCGCAACCATCTGCTGCTGTCGAACGGCAAGGTCGGCTCGGCCGCCGTGACGCCGGAGTGGAAGGAAGGGCTCGCCTACATCAAGTCGCTGTACGACGAAGGGCTGATCGATCCGGGCGCGTTCACGCAGAACGCCGAAGCGTTCAAGAAAATCGGCGAGAACGGCGACGCCCAGATTCTGGGGGCCGGCGCGGGCATGCACCCGGCGATCTTCGTCAACATCGACGCCGGCAACAAGAACGCCAAGGACTATAACCCGGTGCCTCCGCTGACCGGACCGAACGGCGTCTCGCTGACGACGCACGACGGCGGCGGCGTCTCGCCGGGCGCGAAGTTCGCGATCACGAACAAGGCGAGCAAGGAAGCCCAGATCGCCCTCATCAAGCTCGTCGACTACATGTTCACGCCGGAAGGGCAGACGAACGCGGCTTCGGGCATGGAAGGCATCGACTGGCGGAAGCCGAAGGAAGGCGAAGTCGCTCTCGGCGAAGGCGTGACGCCGCAAGTGGCGACGATTCCGGCGGTCGAGGGCGAAGCTCCTCGCAACGCCGGCTGGAGCGGCATGGGCCACTTCTACATGCCGAAGGAATACCGCGACAGCTTCGTGCAGGGCACGGATATCTACGATCCCGCCAACTACGAGCGCCGCCTGTACCAGGCTACGCTGCTCTACCAAGGCCACGAGCCGAAGGAGCTGTTCCCG
>NZ_JACJVR010000058.1 GCF_014212175.1 Cohnella xylanilytica
ATTTTACTACTGATTTTCACATGCAGGCATCTCCATCGATACGACGGCCGTCGCTCCTTATTTATTCGCAATCGCTTATGCAGGCTACTTGATCTCGGGAGGCCCAGGAAGTACTGGCGGTCGTTACGGGAAACTACGCGGGTATGCCAAAGAGTTGGCCCTTTACTATGTGGTCCCCGCCTATCTGTATCTGAAGTCTCCCTCTCTCATATCGCTTTTGGTGCATGTCGTCGCAATGTCGATAGTCTTGCTCTTTACGCGGGGCGGGTGGAAGCGTTGGGCGGGATATGTAGGGGTTGGTGTTGTCTTCCTTAGCTCTCCGTTGGTTGCTGCAACCGGATTATATACGACCTATCGGTCCCAACTGCAAACCTACTTACAGTTCTTCGATGATCCGGATTTATCCTTTAGCAGAGCGAGCTATTCATTGAGAATAATTAGATCGGCCGGGTTGTGGGGCCAAGGATTCAGCGAATTTCCGATTAGATGGCTCCCCTTTGCTCAGAGCGAGAATATCGTCGCCTTCCTCGTTTATGGCCTGGGCTGGATCGTCGGCGCTTTGCTTGCCGTCCTCGTCGTGTTTTTCATCCTGCGCTCTGCTCGAATCGCCGGTCAAGCGAAGGATCCCTTCGCGCGGTTGCTTGTCCTCGGAATGGCGTCCATTCTCTCGATCAAGCTCGCCTGGAGCTTGCTCATGTCGGTCGGGCTGCTGCCCTACGTCGGAATCACCCTGCCGTTCATCGGCTATAACGGCTTCAACACGGTCGTCGAGCTCGCGGCGATGGGCGTCATCCTCGGCGTCTACCGGCGCAAGGACAGCATTCGCCACGCGATCGGCGAACGCACGCCCGAGGCGGCTTAAGCCTCGGGTCGGCTAGCCGAACAAGCGGTCTCTCGCCGCTTGTTCGGCCCTTGTTTTTTGAGTCAATGGCGAATTTTTCGCCATTGAGAGTACCTCGCATGGCCATCTCACACTTGAATGGCGATTTTTTCGCCATTCAAGTGTGACTCGCGCGACCTTCACGCGCCTGAATGGCGAATTTTTCGCCATTGGACGCTCCGCTCGGCCCCGCACCCTCGCCAGGCGGCTCCCTCACTTCTTGATATCCGCCTTCACGAGCACCTCATACCCGTCGCCCAGATGCTCCTGCAGCGCCTGCAAAGCGGCGACCCCGACAGCCTTGTCCTGCTCCCCGCTGCCGCCGCTGACGCCGATGCCCCCGATCACCTCGCCGTTCACGACGATGGGGAACCCCCCGACGAAGATGGCGAATTTGCCCGGGAACATCGCGTGAATGCCGAACGCTTCTCCCGTCGGCGTCGCCGGCCCGCCGGGCTCGTTGAACAGATGGGTCGAGCGCTTGTGACTGCTCGCCGTGAACGCCTTGGCGATAGCAAGCTCGGGCCCGGTCAGCCGGGCGCCGTCCATTCTCTCCAAGGCGATGACGTATCCTCCGCCGTCGACGACGCAGATCGTCTCGAACGCACCGGCCTCCCGCGAAGCCCGCTTGGCCGCTTCAACCATGACCTTCGCTTCCTCCAGCTCCAGCCGCAGAACCGATCTCATTCCACTCCCCCTCTATTTTGCCGAAGAAATCTATTCCTCTCGCCGCTTCCCGAGACTTCCGCGAACCCAATGATCTCGTCTCGCTGCCCATGAACCCAACGCCCAGCCGGCCAGCGGCTTCGTCCGTCCCCCCGCCGTTCCGGCTCCGGTGCGGGGCGGCCTTTGATCCCGTCGGCATGCGCAAAGTCCTCCTCCTTTCCCGCTATGCCGCCGTCCTCTCCTTTTCCCCAAGCAAGTCCTTGGACAATTCCCGGGAAATAATCGCCGGTTACACTCGCGCTCCTCTTACGCACCCTATCCACAACTATGCCGCGAATGTCAATGTCATGCCCCGCTCCTAGGCTTCCGCCTAGATTTGGATTACAAGTTCGGAATAGGCCATATGAACAGAAAAAGGGGACGACCCTCTGTCAGTAATGACGTCTTCAGGTCGTCCCCAGTATGCCTTTATTGAGAGTCGTCGATCGTCATGCACATCATTTTGACGATGCGTTCGTCTTGAATCGTAAAATGCAGGCGAATAAGCCCCTTATCGTAATAGAGCCTAATCGCTCCGGATTGCGTCGGTTCCCCGAAAGCCCGCAACAACTCCTCGCGGCTGCATCCCAGCGTGATTCCAGCGACGCCTAGCGAAGGCTTCAATACCCTTGCCGAATGGACGAATCCTCGGGCGTCGCACGACACCCAATACTTTCGAAGCTCATCCTCCCCGTGGGCCCGGGCAATCAGGTCGCGAACGGCTTCGCCCTTGTGCCCTAACCAAGTCGACGGGTCGTAAGCGTCCGGTTCGCCGCTTGGCGAATCCTCGTCCTTGCGAACAAGCTCCCCAAGCCATTCCCGATAGAACCGAAGGTGCCACTTATCGATGCCGGGCAGGAACTGCGTGGACGCGCCCAATACGAAGCCCTCGGGGCAAGCAAACCCTTGATCCTTAAGCCAACCCGTTAGATCCGAGCATTCATCCTCCGCGGCCCAATATAAGGCATCCGCCAAATCCGCCCCGGCCCAACCGTACTGGCCTTCCGAATCCAGCTTCGCAACCGGAGGATTCCCCGAATAACCTTCCGTCCGGTAGAACGCCAAAAATTCCCCTCTCGAGGTGACGGCGAAAAAATCCAACTTCTCGAACATCCGATGGTGCGCTTTATAGTGGGCGGCCAGGCGCGGGTTATCTCCTGCGTCGGCCGGCGTTCCGTACGCTTCCAACACGGGATCAAGCGATAGGAGCGGTTCCCTGATTCCGCACGAATGCGCAAGAATGTCCGAATGCCGCTCCCACAGCTCCATGAACTTTTCCCTCAAGGCTATTCATCTCTCCCGATCAATAATAGATATTGGCTTCTCTCTCGTATCCGCGGCGGATCTTGTCGAGCGACCATCTCGGATAAATAAGTTCCCGTCCGTAGTCCGAGTGCAGCTTGTCCGTTCGTTGGAGAAGCTTCTCCAATTCGGGAGTAACGGGAACTTCATGGCGATCGCGCTTGCCCTCCAACACTCTCATCGCCAGAAGTCTTGGCGGCCCGGGTTTGCGCTGCTCGAAGCCGATTCGCTCCCACCCTTCGCCCGCCGCTTGCAGCATGGCCTCGTAAATCTCCCGATCGATCGCTTCTCTCTCCTCCGCCAGCTTCCGGTAGGCGTCCTTCGTCTCCAACGTTACGGAGTAAGCCCAACCGCTCTCGCTTCTGGAGAAGCGGTATTCCAGCATCCTTAACGGTACTCCCTGATCGACGGCGGTCCGGAACAGCTGCCGGAACCCTGCGGCCGTCGCGCTGCTGTCATGGCGAATAACGGGTTCGATGGGCGTCTGGATGCCGCCATCCCCTATAGCCCCGTCCGGATCGTCCACGTCATCCAAATAGGCTCGGGCTACCGCGACTTGATGGCTGTCGTGCGCCTCCGATACGTAACTCGACAGCAATTGTCCCAGCTCCGTAATGGGAGCGTGGAGCTTCTCTTTTATTCTCTCGATCTCTTCGATGATGTCCGGTCTTGCCACAACGAGACCTCCTTCTGAATAAACGGCTTAAGGAATCGGAATAAAATCGATCTTGACGGCGCATATGCAGCCATCGCTATCCTTGCAAACCCATACCGAGTACAAGCCGTCCCCATAACCGGCTTCGGAGACGACGCCATAAGGAATGACGCCCGCCCTGCTCTCCGACGCGGCTTGATCCATGCAGGCGCGGTACCACCTCGACAGCCCCGGGTACTTGCAGCGCGGTTCCTCCGGAATGATATCGCCGAATCGGAAGTAGTCGACGTCGAAGATCCCGGCCATCCCGCTGTCCACGCCTAAGGACGCCGTCAGCGGTTCCCAATCCGATTCCGCTGCCGACAGCGCTTCGCAATCGGAGTGCCGGGCATACAGGGCGGCGATAAGCACGCCGTCTTTATTCCCCAGCGAATACCCCCGCCAAGTCCCCTTCCGGGTCTGCTCCAAGAGAATTCCGCTTCTCTCGTCATGCCCGGGATCGGCAATAAGAAGAATCCCCGTCTCATTGACGAAGTCCCCAAGATCACGCACGACCGCTTCTCCCTCGAACTCATATTGAATTCCACACGCCTTATCTTTATCGACGAGTGCAGCTTCCTGTTTTAATGATTTTGTAAAATGTAGCAACTTCTTCATAAAAACATGGTTTCAATTCGAAGTTCCATGGCTCCGACTCATAGGCCCGCTCTCTAAACATTCCTGTATAG